>JBBSEI010000049.1:0-29794 GCA_038239865.1 Chthoniobacterales bacterium | reverse complement strand
TCATTAGCCGCGCAAAACAGACCTCCGCAAACGGTCGGGGCGCGAGGACATCCGCGCCAGACTCCCGCTCGGATCCAGCTTTTTCCACCCGCCGCACCACACCCCCCCTCGTCGGCCATCAAGTCCGACAGGCTGCTAGAAGCGAACTAACCGACAAATTTTCAAACCTTCTTCTCCGTGATACGAGCGAATAGTGCGCTTTGGGAATCGTGACTACGAGGGTGAAGAAAGGGATCTCGGACGCATTGCTCTACGAAACTCCATTTCGCCGCCTTGGCCAACAAGCTCCGCCGCCCGCCGGTGCGCCCGGTTTGACGAAGACGGAAACCAGAGTCCAATCGCGTTCCATCGGGGCTGGTCTGCCATCGGAGCCGGGGCCGATGCGCTGGCCGCAAAACGCCGGACCTGTCTGCGAGTTATCCGCCCGCCTGCACCGCAAACGGATTCTCCACTGGCACGGGCAGACCGGCGAAGTCGGCTTCGTTGCGCGTGGCGAGGGTGAGCGCGTGGACTTGGGCGGTGGCGGCGAGGAAGCCGTCGAGCACCGGGAGCGGGCGAAGGGCCATGAGTTCGCCCCACGCGGCGGCCTCGGCGGCACGAATCGGGAGCAGGCGGCCGGTGCGGCCAAAGTCGCGCTGGAGGCGGTCGCACCACGCGCGCAGGTGATCCGCCTGCGCCGGATCGCGCCGGGCGATGAGCGCGACGCCGCGGCGGAGTTCGGCGAAGGTGATGGCGCTGAGGAAAAGCTCGCGACGGTCCCGGCGCGCGAACCAGGCAGTGACATGGGCATCGGCGCGAAGGCCTTTGCGGAGTTCTGAGACGACGTTGGTGTCGAGCAGATACCCGTTCACGAGAGGTCCACCTCGCGCGGATATTCGCGAACTCTGGCAAAATCGGCTTCCTCGCCGCTGTCAGGCATGGCCAGGAGCAGCGCCTTGAGATCGGGGAAAGCGACCGCCCCAGCGGACTGGCTCTCCAGCTTGGTGGCAAGGAAATCAAAAAGCTCCCGCTGTTCGCGAGGCGGGAGAGTTTCGACAGCGGATTCGATTTCAGCGAGTGTGCTCACGCGGCGAAGATAGCCGCGAGTAACGGAGACAGGCAAGTGGCGCATCGAGCCCTCCGTTTCGTCGACTTGGTCAGCAAGCTCCGCCGTCCGCCGATGCGCCCGGTTTGACGAAGACGGAAACCAAAGTCCCATCGCGTTCCATCGGGCCTGAATCGCCTATGGCCGGATGCGTGGGAGGACTTTCAGCCTGGCACGGCGGGCGAGCTTGCGCTGCCGATCGTCGAAGGAGACGAAGACGCGGGCACCCAGCGTGAGCGCTGCCGCGCCGTGCAGAATATTCAGGGATCGCGCGAGGGTGCTGGCGGCATATTTTGCGGAGAGTTCCCCGGTCTTGTGGAAAACTGCGGCGAGGACACAGGCCGGTTTTTCCAAGCGCTCGGCGGTGATGTCCGCCTGCAAACCTTCACCGGCTTGTGAACAAAGAACAGGACGATGCCGACAAAGACCGACTGCAGGATGCCGCCGGTGATCCATTTCATCATCAGGCCGACGGGGAGGGGCTGCACCGCATTTTGCATGGCGGCGCTGCCGCACTGGATGCCCGCGCCGCCCAGGGCAATGCGCGCCCAGAGCATCGCGAAGGCAATCGCAACGAGGAATTCGCCGATGAAGATGCCGGACATGTGGGATTTCATGTCGGGCTCGGATCGCCAGAGCTTGCCGATGTCCGGGGCGTAGGTGTTCCGAAGCCAGACTTCATGGATGAGATAGTCCGTCGAAATGCGTCATGTGGAATTAAAGTCTGACCCGCCCACCATGCCACTCAATTGGCACTGTTGCAGGTCGTTTATGGAAATTAGACCATCCCCAATCCTGGGAATCTGGTCCCGATTTTCTTTCCGTGAAGAAAATGCACCGCGGTTCACAAACCGCATCGCGCTCCCTCAAATCTCGAATTTCGCAGTCCAAGCTGGCGACCAGCTTCAACTGATTCGCCAAAACGAAACTGCGGGATTTTGACTTTGCATTCCCGTCAGAACTGTTCAGACACGCGGCAATGCGTCTTGAGTTCCCCGGTTCGGCGTGCGGTCAAAGCGAGAGTCTGTGTCAACTTTTATGTTGACACCGAAGGTGGAGTTGGCGGACGTTCCCGCTGTGCCAGACAGCAGTGGCAACGCTTGGAAAGTCCGGGCGTTGTTCATTGATGGAAAATCTCCCGCGCTAGCCAAATTGGCCGAATGGGAGAAAAGTCAGGCGCAAAACTTCAAAAAAATCATCACAGCGCTGAAAAATGGCCGCACACGAACCGAAGCGTGTGACCAATCGAAAATGGGTCGCAAAATGTGCAAACAAAAATTACGGAGAGGTTTACGAAGCGCTCGCGTATTCAATGGAAGCGCGGATGATGTTCTTTTACTCGGAAATTGAGAAAGCCATCGTTTGCACGAACGGTTGCTGGAAGCCGTCCTGCAACCAAAATCAAGAATTTGCGAACTGCTCTAAATTCAAAACCTGCTTTGAAAAGCTCTATGTCCCAAAATCACCACCTGCCAAAAGAACTCGCTGATCTGCTCGCCGCCACGCCGGAAGTGTCTGACGCTGATCTGCTCCGATTGAAGGAAGCGGGCGAGAGAATTGATCGTGATTCCGCCGATCGCGCGGAGCTTCAAAAGGCGATTTTCGTGAATGCAATTTTGTCCGCCTTGCAACGTGAGCACCTCACAAAGAGTGAGGTTGCCCGCCGCATGAAATGCACCCGCCAAAATCTAAATCGCCTCCTTGCTGAAGATGCGTCAGTCAATTTCACGATCGAGACTCTTTCAAATGTTGCCACAGCGTGCAATCGCAGGGCGGAAATCCTAGTTCTTGCCGACGATGAATTTGCAAAAGTGGTGAAATGCCAACCTGATACCAACATGCTGGAATTTTGCGGAAGAAATTACTATCCGATTCAAACTCAACCACGCGAAATTCACTCGACGTACAAGGCTTGCACGTCGCCACGCAGGAACATTACGCCCTTCGATTTTACTCCCCAAAGAATCGAGAAACCGAGCGGTGATCAGCTAGTTGCCTAGTCATATGAATTGCGAACTTCTTGCCTTTGCGGTAACAAAGCTGCACGTTGATTATATTCAAGCAAAAAAATCCGAAGATTCGACACCTAATCAATTCGAGTCTCGCGGAGAGCAAACGCAAATTAATTTTGGGATGAATCTCGGTCGCCATATTACAAATGAGCGGCAATTTCAGATGACTCTGAGCGTGAAAGCTTCAGAGCAAACAAAAGAGGCTATCCCGCTTGGATTCCGCGTCGAAGCGAGTGTTATCGGCGTTCTGATGGTATCTGCCGAGGTTCCACTAGATGAGGTTCTTCGGGCTGCCCAAATGAACGGCGTGAGCCTGCTTTACGGCACACTTCGCGGTATTGTTCTAACCACAACATCATGTTTTCCGCCATCCGGCGGAATGATGCTGAAGGCAATGAGTCCGGCTGATATTTTGGGAACACTCAAATTCCCATTGCCTACCAATCAGGCTCGCGGTAGTGATGCGCGGAAATCCGTTGTTTCCGCAGCACGTCCCGCACGCAAGCGGAGGGAGTCGCCAGCCGTGGCGGGCGTCACGTCCGCGCAAAAGGTGCTGGCTGCGCTCGCCGAGAAGGATGATCCGAAGCCGAACAAAACCAGCCGCTAAGGAGTTTTTGTTTCCTCGTCAAGTTCCAAGAGCAACTGAACTGAGTCTCCTCTTTTAGGCATTGAAACATCAAGAAATTCGAGAAATCGCTCCCATTTTCCTGCACCAAACCCGCGCATAATAGTGATGACTGTATGCAGCAATTGAGCCAATGCCGGAATGCCCAAATCATCAGTGAGCAAGCTGTGGTGGTAGCCTTCCCGTTTTTCCTTGGTCGGTATCCAAGGGTTTCTGATTTGAAGTTCTTTCAATATTCCTACCTCTAAACGGGAATATACAATGTCATTGGTATAGCCCGCGACGCACTGAGGGCGATTCACTTTCATTCCTTTCCACTCCCACCCCTTGAGCCGAAAAATCTCCAAGTAAAATTCATCCGGGAAACGCTTCGCCCAAGCGGAGAACTCTTGGCGAAGGTAACGGTCAAGCAGAGTCTCCAGCGCCTTCCTGTCGCGCACCGTCTGAAACCCTGTGGCCTCGTCGATCAACGCCGCAATAGCTACGCCCGCGAGTGCTATAACAATTTTTTCTGCCGCATCTGCATAAAGCAGCGAGTGACCAACCAGCGCCCCAACACTGCGCGCGTAAAGTAGCGCCTTGCAGTATTCGACGATCAACTGCCCTTCATAGCCGAAAGCGAGGACGTTGTTCTTGGCAGTGAGAAATTTAATCGGGTTTCTCGTGTCCAATGCTAACTGCTTAATGTTCTGGCTTTTAAGCACAGGATTCTCCAGCAGCTCCGAGATGCGGTGTCCAATGTCTTTTCGCCCCTTCATGCCGATGATTTCCATGAAACCGCGCTGCGATATAACCCGGCGGCCGTCTTCCAAGTTTGAGCAGGGGATAAGCCAGCCGCCGATCCTCAGCTCTCCTTCATGGGTTGCTCGCGGAATATTCCATCGAGCAGCCGCCGCACGACGGGCGCTTTCACTCAGTTGTTCGGGTGTCATTTTTTCAGCGCGGGCCTTTCCGCCTGCGCTCCGGTTCGGTGTAGAATTTTCACTCATGCGTGCAAAAAATAGCTTGCAGGCATCATGCGTGCAAGCTAAAAACGCACGCATGAAAGCACTCGCCACCGAAAAGCGCGCACAAATCCTGAGTCTGCTGTGCGAGGGAATGAGCGTGCGCGCCACGTCGAGAATCACCGGCTCGGCGACAAATTCCATTCTCGCGCTCATCGAAAAAGCAGGCGAGGCGTGCAGCGCGTATCAGGACGAGAATTTGCGAGAACTGCCGTGCAACAACATCCAACTCGACGAGCTATTTTCGTTCATCGGATGCCGGGAGAAAAACAAGCGCGAGGACACGACGCATCACGGCGACGTGTGGACGTGGGTTGCGCTGTGCTCGACGACGAAACTGCGGATCACTTGGCACGTCGGCGACCGCTCGCATGTTTCCGCCAATGCGTTCTGCCACGACCTCGCGAAGCGCATTCCCGCCGACGCGCAGATCACGAGTGACGGGCTGGCGTCGTATCGTTGGGCAGTCGGCTCGTCCATGCCGCAGGCGAATTTCGCGCAACTCGTGAAGGTTTATGAGAAAGACAGCGAGGGCAGAGAATACGTGAAGCGGGCCGACAAGATGCCAGTCTTCGGCAATCCCGATCTGGCGTTCATCAGCACGAGCCACATTGAAGCCTCGAATCTGCATCACCGCATGACGAATCGCCGATACGCGCGGCTCTCGAACGCCCACAGCAAAAAGGTCGCGAATCACTGCCACATGCTCGCAATCGGCTTCATGGCCTACAACTTCGCCAGAAAAGCACATGACGCTCAAGAAAACGCCAGCGCAGGCCGCAGGCGTCACGGATCGGCAATGGACGATGGAGAGGACATCATCCGCATGATGGACGCGCACCACGAGGCGAAGCTGGCCGCAGAGTTTCAGTGCGCTTTCGCCGAACGGTTCACGCCGGGACGCTCAACGCCGAAAAGCTACCAGCCCACACCCAAGGCGAACATCTCGTTGCCGTGGTATCTGGACATGACCCGCGAGAAGCCTCCGCAGGATGAATTACCATAACGCATCTGAGACAGTGCCAATCCATTTCATATGACTTACAACGTTCTTGCACTTATGCGGGAGCAACTTTTCCGCCCGTTGGGGCCGCCGCGCGGCCAGTGCGAGTGCCAGGGCGGTCACATCGTATTCATCCGGGCAGGACGGTGCCGCGTGGGAATGTTCGTTGAGCCAGAGCATACGGGAACGCAGGGACGATAGCAGCCCGTGCACGCGAAGCCAAGCGGCCTCACAGGACGCGGGAGGGAAGTCTTCCATCATTGCGGATGGCCTTGTGCAGTTGCAACGCGACCACGGACACCCTGACAACGGGAAAGAGGGTTGTTGAAGGTGGCAAGGTGTGGCTGTTCGAGCGATTGGGAACGCTCCGCTCTGAATGGCTGGGTTGCTCATGCAGTGAACCGCCGCGCGCGGACGGAGCCGCTTGCCCCCCAGCCGGTCGGGGAGCCGTGCCACGGCTCGCGGCATTCGCCGCGGGTGTGGCGCTCCGCGCGGAAACCGCTGCCACGTTACCGTTGTTCGCGGGCGGGGCCGGGCCGGTGCCGGAGGATTGGAACGGCGACACGTTCCCACATGCCGCCGCTCCTTTCTCCAGCCCGAAAGAGTCCGGCGCTCGGTAGCAGGAACCGTGCCACGCTATGTTTCCGTTGGAAACCGTTGCCTCCAATGGCCTTGGCCTCTGTTTTTGGCCATTTTCTCCAAAACTCGAAAACGACTTCCGGTCGTCGTATGTCTTATTGACAAGCATCGGCACGGCCTTGCGGCCGGCCGAGGCCGGTGACCCGGCCGCGTCCGGGGTCAATTTTACATGACATACATTGTGCGATGTTAAAGATATGCCCCTGGAAATGCGCCGTTTCCTTCGTTGTGAATAACTTGCGAAGAAGTCGCAGGCTTTTGCGGCAGGCTCGGCGGAAGGCCGAGTTGTTCACCGCGTTTCCGCCGATGGCGGCGCATTTCCCTAATCCAAGAGCCCTTGAATCTCTTCCATGCTCAGGCCTTCCATGAGCGGCTGTTCGCTTTCGAGCGTCGCCGCGATGATGGCGCGCTTCTTTGCCTGAAGGTTCAGGATTTTCTCCTCCACGGTGTCGCGCGCGATGAGTTTGTAGCTCGTGACGGCCCGCTTTTGGCCGATTCGGTGCGCCCGGTCGGTGGCCTGGGCTTCCACCGCCGGATTCCACCACGGGTCGAAATGGATCACTGTGTCTGCGGCGGTCAGGTTCAGGCCGGTGCCACCGGCTTTCAGACTAATGAGGAAAACCGGGACCGCTCCCGTTTGGAATCGGCCCACCTCCGTGCCGCGGTCGCGGGTCTGGCCATCCAGGTAACAGTATTCCATACCCAAGCGGTCGAGTCGGTTGCGGATATGGCCCAGCATGGTCACGAATTGACTGAAAACCAGTACCCGATGGCCGCCGTCAAGGGCTTCCGAGAGCAGTTCTTCCAGAAGATCGAGCTTTGCGGAGGCTTCGGCGTCGGGCGGCGGGCTTTCGAGGCGGAGCAAACGGGCATCGCAGGCGACCTGGCGGAGCCGCAACAAGGCGGTCAGCATGACCATTCGGGCCTTGTTCCGATCCTTTTGCCCGGCCAGTTCTGAGAGCTGCTGTTTTGTCGTGCTTGCGAGTTGAGCGTAGATTGATCGCTGCGATTCAGTAAGTTCGCAATAAGCGACTTGCTCCAGTTTATCCGGTATTTCCTTTGCGACTTCCCGCTTCGTGCGACGCAGCAAAAATGGGCGGATTCTACGTGTCAGCCGCTGCTGCTCCGGTCCGCCGGGCTGGCTTTGGACGGCATTTTCATACCGCTCTCGGAACTCGACCCGGGTGCCGAGGTAGCCGGGCATCAGGAAGTTCATCAGCGACCAAATATCGCGCACCGAATTCTCCACGGGCGTGCCGGTGAGGACGAACCGGTGGCGTGCTTTCAGCGCCGCGGCGGCCTGGGCGTTCTGGCTGTCGGGATTCTTGATGTGCTGGGCTTCATCGAGGATGACCGCGCTGAACTGCTGTCCCTGATGAGCCTCCGCATCGCGCCGGAGCAGCGGATAACTTGTAATTACCAAGTCGGTCTTCTCAATTTTATGGAAATCCTCCGCGCGGCGCGGGCCGTCGAGGGCGAGGACGCGGAGTTCGGGCGTCCATTGCGCAGCCTCCGCGCGCCAATTGAAGATCAGCGACGACGGGCAGACGACGAGGCTCGGCCCCTGCCCGGCCAATGTTCGGATGAATGCGAGTGCCTGAAGCGTTTTCCCGAGACCCATTTCATCGGCGAGAATTCCGCCGAAGCCGTTTTGCGCCAGAAAGTTCAGCCAATAAACACCGTGTTTCTGGTAGCCGCGCAAGGTTGCACCCAGGGAGCCTAGCGGGACCGGCGTGAGGCGATCCAGATGCCGTGTCGCGCCCGCCCATTCACGCCAGCGGGTCTCGCCGCCGACGGTCATTCCACTTTCTGACGTGAATGCATCCAGCGCACCGGCCTGCCTGCGATCGAGCCGATATACGCCGGCCTGGCTCTGCCGTGGATCACTGTCGCGCAGGAGTTGCTCGAATTCATCAAGCAGACCGGGATCGAAGACCGCGAGTTTGCCGTTCTTCCGGCGCACATGGCTCTGGCCGCCTTGCAGCAGTCGCGCGACTTCCGCGCCGGAAAAGCGTTCGCCGGCTGCGGTCGCGAGATCATACGAGAGATCGAACCATTGCTCGCCGGATGAGCGGATTTCCAGCCGCGGCTCGATCCGCTCGACATCGCGCGTCACAAATCCGAACCGCTCGCCGATGCTCACTTTCCACTCACGCTCAAGCCGCGGAAGTCCCGCGGCGAAAAACGCCAGGATGCGCTGCTCGCCCTTGAGTGTGAGTTCGCCTTTCCCATCCGGCCCGCCGAATCCGAATGCGCGCAGACGCTCCAGCGCGGCCTGTTCGCTCGCGAGGTTGCGCGAAAATTTCGCCAGCGCAGCGCCGGTGGCGTCGAGCGTCACGCGGCGCTCGCCGTAGATTGCCTCGACGCTGGCCGTGAAAAAATTCAGCGACCCCTCGAAGTGCGCGGCGAACTTCGGCAGCGGAAGTTCCACCGGCGCTCCGGGCGCATCCGGCATCACGTCGCCCTCGATCGCGAAAAAATTCGCGAGCATCGGAAGTTCGCGCGCGACAAATCCATCCGCCGCATCGGCGGGAATGCTGATCGCACGCTCGATCACTGCGAGGTAGGCCACCGGCAATCCCACCACGACCGGTGTGAACTTTCCATCGGCGAGACGCCACGCGGTATTTCCTGCGAGCAGCAGCGCGCCCGCCATCGGCACGTGCGCCACGCGCAGCCCGCCCTCCTCCGCGCGCTCGATGCGCAGGGTGTCGCGGTTCCCCTGCCCTTCGATTCTCACCCGTTGCGTCTTGCCAAATGTCACCCGCGGATGCTCCGCGAGCACGCCGAGCAACTCCGCGAACTGCGCCCGCGAAAGCATCACCATGGCGGGCAGCTTTCCGTCGGCAAATTTGCGCAACTGCATCGCCAGCCGCACATCCGCCTCGCTCACGCGGAAGCGCTTCGTCTTGTCGAGCGCACCGAGCGGCTTGCGTGCTCCGCCGGCTTCCACTTCGCACACGACCATCACGGATTTCTTCTCCCACGCCGCGGCGAAATTCGGCGGCAGGATCACGTGCAGCATCGCCTCCGCGCCGTTCGCGTCGGTTGAAAAATTCGGATCATTCACTGAGTTCGACGCCACATTTTTCTCGTCCTCTTTTGCAGTCACGGAAGCTCCAGCCGTCGGATTCTTCACCGTCTCACTCGCGGTCACATCCTCCTTCTTCAGCCCGCGAATCACCGCCATACCCACCGCCAGCGAATGCGCGCAGATCAGCCCGCGCCTCCGGCTCGCCGGACACGTGCAGGTGTTTTCCATGTCCGTGCGCGACCGCACATTCAGCCCCGCGCGGAACTCCGCGTCCGCGCCGCGCACCCGGCCCGCGAGCAGCGGCGGCGCGTAGCTCGCCTCGATCACTTTCCCCGCCTCATAGATCGCGCGCGCCTCTTTCATGGCTTCCCAGCCGCCGGCTTCCATCAGGATTTTTTCGGTGAGTTCGACCATCGTGCGAACGCAAATCTAACATCCTCTTTCAATCCTGCGGAAGTGAATCCGCAGAATGCACAGGTCAACGCAGATTTTTTGTCAAAGTGTGCGGCATGGATTTGAAACGCAGACGCGGACAAGAGCCCGGCTGCCTTTCAGACGTCCTGGCATTTTGAAAATGCGCGATTCGTTTCGCCCCCTGCGCAGGTGGGTGCCGCGCAAATGTAGCGCCGCGCCCACATTCGGCGCCCTGAACACGCCGCTTCATCTGCGCCATTTGCGGACAGCTCCACTCCTGCGCCAATTTTCTGTTCATCCTCCCGCGCATTCCTACACTGCGCGCCTTCATGAAAGTCATCGCCGTGGCGAACCAGAAAGGCGGCGTCGGAAAAACGACCACCTCGCTCAATCTCAGTGTCTGCCTCGCAGAGTTGGGGCAGCGCGTCCTGCTCGTGGATCTCGACCCGCAGGCGAATGCCACCAGCGGCCTCGGCATCGAGCCGGTGGATGAAATTTCCGCCTCCACTCCGATGATGGGCGAGGCGGCGCTCGCCGACATGGTCGTGCCGACGCGCTTCCCCCACCTCTGGATCATCCCGGCAAATATCGACCTCGCCGGCGTCGAAGTCGAAGCGATCCGCTCCGGCGATCACCTCACGCGCCTGCGCGTCGCCCTTGCCGCCATGCGCGTGGATGCGCCGTTCGATTTCATCATCCTCGACTGCCCGCCATCCCTCGGCGTGCTCATGACGAACGCCCTCTGCGCCGCGGACGAAATCCTGATCCCGCTCCAGTGCGAATACTACAGCCTCGAGGGTCTCGCAAAAATCGTCGGCGTCTGCGAGCAGCTCCGCCAGCCCGGAGCGAATCCCACGCTCCAGCTCTGCGGCATCCTCATGACGATGTATCTGCGGACGAATCACTCGAACCAAGTCATCGCCGAAATCCAAAAGCACTACGGCGACATCATTTTCAAAACGGTGATCCCCCGCACCATCCGCCTCGCCGAAGCCCCGAGCCACGGCCAGCCGATCATCGAATACGAGCGCAACGGCCTCGGAGCCGCCGCCTACCGCGCGCTTGCGAAGGAATTCCTCGCCCGCGAAGGCATGAAGGCGGTCGCGATGGCGGATTGAAAAAAGCACGCTCTCCGAGGACCGGGCACGCGCGGCTCCATGCGCTTCACCGAACGAAGCGTGCGGCCCCCCAGCGTGGCAAAAACCGTCATCCCGATGATGAAGGAAATTCCGAGAACCCAATGTCGGTGAGTGTTCATTGGTGCACTATTCGCCCGCGAAGGGACCCATGCGGCGGAATTTTTGGTAGCGCTGTTCGAGGAGTTTTTCGATCGGGATTTTCGTGAGCTCGTCGAGATGGCGGATGATGGCGCTGCGAAGATTGGCGATGGCGGCTTCCTGATCCTGATGCGCGCCGCCGAGCGGCTCTGGGATCACGTCATCCACGAGTTTGAGTTCCTGCAGGTCGCGCGCGGTGAGCTTCAGCGCTTCGGCGGCTTCGGGCGCGTGCTTGCGGTGCTTCCATAAAATGGCGGCGCAGCCTTCGGGGCTGATCACGGAGTAGTACGCATTTTCCAGCATGAGCACGCGGTCGCTCACGCCGATGCCGAGCGCGCCGCCGCTGCCGCCTTCGCCGATGACGACGGCGACGGTCGGTGTGCGCAAGGTCATCATGTCGCGAATGTTTGCGGCGATGGCTTCGGCGATGTGGCGCTCCTCGGCACCGATGCCGGGGTACGCGCCGGGCGTGTCGATGAGCGACACGAAGGGCAGGCCGAATTTTTCCGCCATGCGCATGAGGCGCATCGCCTTGCGGTAGCCCTCGGGATTGGCGCAGCCGAAATTGCGGTGGATGTTCTCCTTCGTGTCGCGGCCCTTTTGCTGGCCCGCGACGGCGCAGCGGTGGCGGCCGATGGTGGCGAGGCCGGCGGGCATGGACGGATCGTCGGCGAAGCGCCGGTCGCCGTGAAGCTCGACAAAATCGGTGAAGGAAAGCTGGAGATAATCGAGCGTGTACGGCCGCGCGGTGTGCCGGGCGATCTGCACGCGCTGCCAGGCGGTGAGCTTGGAATAGACGTGCCTTTTCATCTCAGCAATCTTCACCTCCATGCGGCGCACTTCCGGATCGAGGTTCACATTGTTGTCGCGGCTGTGCCCGCGGAGATCTGCGAGCTTTTGCTCCAGTTCCACGATGGGTTTCTCGAAATCGAGCGGCTGTGAATTCATGCTCACTCCATGGTCACGGGCGCACCGGAGGGAAGCAAGATCGCGATTTCATTCATGTGCTCGGGCGCGAGTCCGATGCCTCCGCCGGGCGGGCGCTCGACGTTGGCCTTCGGGTCGCTCGGCTGCGTGTGGAGCGAGCATCCGGGGATGTTGATGAGGACGATGTGGTAGGCATCAAAGTAGCGCTTTTGCGCGGGCGTGACGCTGCCGGTGGAGTCGGACGCGCGCTTCTCGGTCACGCGGCCGGCTTGCTTCGGGCGGAGGGCGGGCTTCGCGGTCACGGGCCACTCGGCTGCGGGATATTGCCGGAAAAATTTGTCGCCATTGTGGAGCACGACGCGCCGCGTTTTCTGCTGGATGATGAGGTGGAAGGCGGACTGCGGGACGAGGAGGCGCTGATTCGGATGCAGGTAGCGCCCGTCGATTTTGTTCAAGTGCGTGAGCAGTTCGACCGGCACTTTCGTCCGCGCGGCGACGCGCTGGAGCGAATCGCCGCTGCGCACGATGTACGTGTTTTGCTCGGTCGGCTTCATCGCGAAAAATTCCGCCGCATTGATTTCGCCGAGCATGTCGAACGCGGCGTCGCGCTGCGTGGAGGCGGGATATTCGCGGAGGAATTGCTCGAGCGCGGCGCGGCTCTGCGCCTTGTTGCCAGTGCGGTGCAGCTCCGCGCATTTCGCAAAATCCGCGAGGCTCGGGTCCGGCGGCGGCGTGGGCGGCGGCAGCGCCTTGTCGCGGTGGAGCTGCTGCTCGGGCTTGATGTACAGCTCGTGGACGGCAAACCAGCACGCGCCAAAAATGGCGCCGGCGAGGATGAGGATGACGAAAATCCGGAGGATCATGCGCGGTGAAAATCAGCGGAGTCCGCGAACGGTGGCGCACTCATTTTGAAACGCGGAGACACCGGGGCGCGGAGGAAAATGAAATTCATCACGGTACTGCATCGCCTTTCCTTGCGTCTCTGCGTCTCCGCGTTTACATCCTGCCTTTCGGTCCACGCTCAGAGCAGCCCGCGGCGTTTCCATTCATCGACATTTCCGGAGGCGGAACGCTGGATCATGTCCGTGGCGAATTTCAGCAGGCAGACCTCCCAGCCTTCGTCCACCCCGTGAATCACGGTGACGAGCGGGTCCTCTGCGCGGTCCACATTTTCGCGCAGCCGCGCGAGCACGGCCTCCACGGAATTATGCACGATGGATTCCTGCACGTCCGTCTTCCGAAACTGAAATCCGTACCGCAGCACGGCCATCTGCGCGGCATTTTCGCGGAGCCAGTCCACGAATTTCGCCGCCTTGTCGCCGAAGCCTTCGTCGAGCATCTGGTGAAAATGCGCGGGCGTGATGATGGCCGGGCGTTCCGCGTGCAGGCGGCCATCGCGCACGCGCACCTGGCCGACGGTGTCCATCAGTTCGGTGACGAGGAAAAAGCGGAACACGGTCGTGCCGAAGGTCTCGATGCGGCTCTGCGGAGCCACCGTGACGCGGGTGTTTTCGATGGCGTATTGGATGCTGTCCTCGTTGAGCATTTGGGCGCGGCAACGTAATGGGCGGCGTCGGTGCTGCAATGAAACATTTGCCGCCGCGAAGGTGAAAGGCGCGCTCCGCCGCGCGTTGCGGGACGGTGATTCGTCGTGTGCGGGCAGCGTGCGCAGAGCACCCGCTCCACCTTCCGTCCGCCCGACGATCGCGCCGCCGCGCTCAGGCCCCGCTTGACTTGCCATGCTCGGTTCCTAGCCTCTCGGAAATTCCGAACCCACAAAATCGTGAGCCAACACCGACCGTTCCTTCTCGCCGCCCTCATTGCCTTTCTCGCACCGATCACCGGCTGGGCGGCGGATACGCAGGTGCTCGATGGCGTCGCTGCGATGGTGAATGAGGAGGTGGTCACATTTTCGCAAGTCCGCGAACTGACGGGCGCGCTGGAGAGTTCGCTGCGCACAAATTTCACCGGCAATGCGCTCACCGAACGCATCAAGGAAGTGCGGCTGCGCGCGCTGAACGATCTCATCGACCGGCAACTGATCCTGCAGGAGTTCAAAAAAATGAAGGGCCAGATCCCGCCGCACGCGATCGATGATCGCGTGAATGCGATCATCCGCGAGGAATTCGGCGGCGACCGCTCGGCGTTCCTGCGGACGATCGCGGCGCAGGGCTTCACGCTGGATCGCATCCGCAAGATGGAGGAGGAAAAGGTGATCGTGCAGGCGATGCGTTCGCGCGAAGTGAAGAACGAGCCGCTCATCCCCGCGGGTGCCGTGGAGAGCTACTACCGGCAGCACATTCAGGAATGGACGACGAACGATCAGGTGAAGCTGCGGATGATCAAAATCGCTCCCGGCAGCGACCCGGCGAAGAAGCGGAAGATGGCGCAGGAGATCCGGGAGAAACTCGTGCGAGGTGCGGATTTTGGCGACATCGCGCGCGTGTATTCGGAGGATTCGACGCAGGACAAGGGCGGTGACTGGGGCTGGATCAAACACGGTGATCTGAATCCGGAAATCGAGCAGGTGGTCTTCCGCCTGCCGACGGGCAAGGTGAGCGACATCATCGAACTGAATCAGACCTTCTACATCATGCTCGCCGAGCAGAAAAAGGGCGGCGTCGCGAAACCGCTGAAGGACCTGCGGACGGAGATCGAAAACCGGCTGCTGCAAGTCGAGCGCCAGAAAGATCAGCAGGAGTGGCTGCAGCGGCTGCGCAAAAAGGCGTACGTCAAAATCTACTGAGCGCGAAGCGCGAGGCTGCGGGCAGACATCCCGGTTGACCGATCCGGGATGGCACCTACATTCACCGCCCAAGAAATATCTTAAATGGCACAGCAAACTCCTCGACCGAACCGCGACCAGGAACCCAACGGAAACAGCAATCCAGAGCCGAATTTCAATTGGCGCGGACTGGTCCTTTTCGCAGCGGCCATCCTGCTGATCGGCGGCGGCTTCTACCTCCGCAGTCCGAACGCGAACAGCAAGGCGCTTTCGTATCCGGAATTCCGGCGGGCGCTGAACGAAGGCCGCATCGTGAAGGAAAAACTCGCGATCGTTTCCTCGCCCGGCAGCACGGATACGATTCGCGGATTCGTTCTCGCGTCGAAGGATTCCGGAAAAGGCGAGCCGTTCCGCACGGCGGTGAATCCGCAGTATAATCAGTACCTCGAGGCGGAACTTTCCGCCCGCGGCATCGTGCCCGAGATGGAGTCGGACAACAACAACCTGTTCGTCTCCGCGCTGCTGAACTTCCTGCCGGTCGCGTTCATTTTGCTGCTGCTCTATCTTTTCTTCCGCCAGCAGCTCCGCATGGCGGGCAAGGGCGCGCTCAGCTTCGGCAAGAGCAAGGCCAAGATGATGGCGCGCGACAAAAACAAGGTGACGTTCAAGGACGTCGCCGGCGTCGAGGAGGCGAAGGAGGAGGTCACGGAGATCGTCGAGTTCCTGAAAGACCCGAAACGTTTTCAAAAGCTCGGCGGCCGCATTCCAAAAGGCGTGCTCATGGTCGGCCCTCCGGGAACCGGCAAAACGCTGCTGGCGCGCGCGATCGCCGGCGAGGCAGACGTGCCGTTCTTTTCGATCAGCGGATCGGACTTCGTGGAGATGTTCGTCGGCGTCGGCGCGAGCCGCGTGCGCGACATGTTCGAGCAGGGCAAGAAGGCCGCGCCGTGTCTCATTTTCATCGATGAAATCGACGCCGTGGGCCGCCATCGCGGACACGGTCTCGGCGGCGGACACGATGAGCGCGAGCAGACGCTGAACGCGCTGCTCGTCGAGATGGACGGCTTCGACACGCAGGAGAGCGTCATCATCATCGCCGCGACGAACCGCCCCGACGTGCTCGACCCCGCGCTACTGCGCCCCGGCCGTTTCGATCGCCAGATCACCGTCTCGCTCCCCGACGTGCGGGGCCGGGAGGAAATCCTGAAGGTCCACGCAAGAAAGGTGAAGCTCGCCGAGGACGTGAACCTCGACGTGATCGCACGTGGCACCCCCGGCTTCAGCGGCGCGGAACTCGCGAACCTGATCAACGAGGCCGCGCTGATCGCCGCGCGCCTCGGACTGAAGGCCATTGCAAATCCGCAGCTCGAGGAAGCGCGCGACAAGGTCCGCTGGGGCCGCGAACGCCGCAGCCTCGCGATGAGCGACGAGGAGAAAACCTCGACCGCGTGGCACGAGGCCGGCCACGCGATTCTGAGCGTTCTCCTCGATCACACCGATCCTTTGCACAAGGTCACGATCATCCCGCGCGGACGCTCGCTCGGCGCGACGATGTCCCTGCCCGAAGGCGACCAGTATTCGCTCAGCCGGAAGGAATCGCTCGACACCCTCGCGATGACCGCCGCAGGCCGCATCGCGGAGGAACTCTTCACGCACGATCTCTCCACCGGCGCCTCGATGGACATCAAGCAAATGACCCGTCTCGCGCGAAAAATGGTCTGCGAATGGGGCATGAGCGACAAGCTCGGCATGGTCGAATACGGTGATCACGAGGAGCACGTCTTCCTCGGCCGAGACCTCGGCCGCGACCGCCAGTACAGCGAGGCCACCGCGCAGGAGATCGATCGCGAAGTGAAAAAACTCTGCGACGACGCGTTCAACCGCGCGCTGCAACTCATCACCGCCAACCGCGACAAAGTCGAAATCATCGCCAAGGCCCTGCTCGAATTTGAGACGCTCGACGGCGCGCAGGTGAAGGACATCGTGCAGACCGGCACGATGAAAAATCCGCCGAACCCGCCCTCCGGCAATGCGTCCAAGCCACTCACGCCGATGCCCCCGATTCCTCTGGAAACTCCGCCCGGCAACGATCAGCAGCCCGGCCTCGATTTCCCCGGCGGCCTCAGCGGTGCGCCCGCGTAGCTTAGGCTCCAAGCTGACGGCAGGAGGCGGAATCGCATTCCATGCTGTGATTAGTGACTGCCGGATAGTGACTCGTGGCGAGTGCCGCGAAGACCAATGAGCATTCACAAGTCACCATTCACATCCGCGAATGAGTCCGCGCATTCCTGATTCACCGGAGTTCATCCACGGAACATCTTTCCGCTTGGCCTCCCTCGCTGCGCACCGTTTTCTCACCGCATCATGAGTCTCGAAAAAATCGTCATCATCGGTGCCAGCGGCTACTCGGGCGAGGAGCTCGTCCGCATCCTCTCCCGGCATCCGCACGCCGAGATTGCGGCGATCACGTCGCGACAGCTCGCCGGTCAAGCGCTCGCATCCGTCTATCCGCGCTTCGCGGGCACGCGCTACGCGGCGCTGAAATTCATTGATTCCACGGTCGAAGCGATATTCGCCACCGGCGCGCGCATCGTCTTCCTCGCGCTGCCGCACGGTGTCGCCGCCGGGTACGCCGCGCCTCTCGTGCAGGCCGGCCTGCGCGTGCTCGATCTCAGCGCGGATTTCCGTATCAAAGACCTGGCCGTGTACGAGGAATTCTACGGCGAAAAACATCACGCGCCGGAACTCGCTGCCGCGGCGGTTTACGGCCTGCCCGAACTTTACCGCGATCAAATCAGGGGCGCACAAATCATCGCCTGCCCCGGCTGCTATCCCACGAGCATCCTCCTCCCGCTCGTCCCGCTGCTCCGGCGGCGGCTTATCCATCCGGAGAGCATTTGCGTCTTCAGCATGAGCGGCGTGAGCGGCGCGGGACGCAATGCGAAGACCGACTATCTCTTCGCCGAGTGCAACGAAAGCGTCCGCGCGTACGGCGTGCCGAAGCACCGCCACCTCGCGGAGATCGAACAGGAACTCAGCATCGCCGCCGGCAGCCGCGTCACGATCAATTTTACCCCGCATCTCATCCCCGTGAACCGCGGCATCCACACGACGATCTACGCTGCGCCCGAGGATGGCATCGAGCCGTGGCATTTTGAAAATGCGTGGAAGGAGGACTATGGGAGCGAGCGTTTCGTGCGGCTGCTCGGAGACAATGAGCTGCCCGACACGAAGCACGTCACCGGCACGAACTTTGTCGATCTCGCATTCCGCCACGATGCGCGCACGGGACGCGTCATCCTGCTCAGCGCCGAGGACAATCTCGTAAAAGGTGCCGCCGGACAGGCCGTGCAATGCCTCAACATCCTCTGCGGCTGGCCCGAGGAGACTGCGCTGGTCTGACGTTTTCCGAAACGCTCGCGGTGCGCCGTTTGCCCGATGCCCGCGGGGTCAGCGCGGCCGCACGACCATCTCCTCGATGATCACGTGCGCAGGCATGTTGATGCAAAACGCGACGCAATCCGCCACGTCCTCGGGCCGCATCATCTTCGCGAGCGCCTCGGCATCGGGGACCACGGGGCGCTTCTGCAGCAGCGGCGTGTCAATGTCGCCGGGGAAAATCGCGATGTCGCGCACGCCACGTCCGCGCTCCTCGGCGTTGATGCTCTGCGTGAGTCCCGCGAGGCCGAACTTCGACATCACATACGCCGGCCCCGCCTTCGGCGACGCCGCCTTTCCCGCGTCGGAAATCACATTCACGATCGTCCCGCTGCCGCGCGCGCGCATCCCCGGCAGAAATGCCTGCACGCAATAATACGCGCCGTTGAGGTTCGCGTTCATCATGTCGTGGTAGTCTTCGAGCGAGAGCACTTCGAGCGCGCGCTTCGGCGCATTCGTGCCCGCGGCATTCACGAGCACCTCGACCTCGCCAAACTCCGCCAGCACGCGCTTCCCCATCGCCGCCACCGCCGTGGAATCGCCGATGTCGCACGGGCACACGATCACCTTGCCGCCGTGCTCGCCCGCGATGCCCGCCGTCTCCAGCAGCACGCTCTCGCGCCTGCCGACGAGCGCCACGCTCCAGCCCTGGCTCGCCAGCGCGACCGCCGTTGCCCTGCCCACGCCGCTGCCGGCGCCAGTGATGACTGCTGTTTTCATTGGATGAGTCTTTTGATGCCGTCGCGCAGATGCGCAACATGGAAGTTGATCAGCAGTCCGAGTTTGCAGCCGGAGAGTTTGAGATAGGTGAGCACTGCGCAGTGTGGATTTCCATCAGGCTGCTGACGGCTTTCACCTCGACGACAAGCTGGGACTCAACGAGCAAATCCATGCGGTAACCGCACTCAAGTCTGACCTCTTCATACACGAGTGGCATCGGCTTCTGGCGCTCAAAACGCAGGCCGGATTTGCCGAACTCGTACGCGAGACATTCCTCATACGCGGACTCCAGCAGGCCGGGGCCGAGCGCGGTATGCACCTTCATCGCGCAGCCGATGACTCGGTGGGAAAGGTCGTTCAGTTGCATGGGGGATGAAGATTAACCACAGAGGTTCACGGAGGAAGCACAGAGGTTTGCAGAGGAGAAAAGGCGCCAAGCATTCGCGCAAACCGAGCCACTCACCATGATCAAGACCATCAGCATTTCCTCCGTGCGCCTCTGTGAATCCCTCTGTGAACCTCTGTGGTTAATCAAGACTCACCCACGCACCCATCTCCGCGGACTCCAGCGCCGCGTCCATGACGCGCACGACAGCCGCACCCTCGACGAAGCTCGGCACGCACGGGCGCTGACTGCGGATCGCGTCCACAAACTCGAACGCCTGATCGTAGCGGAACGTCACAAGCGGATCGCCGACGCCGGGATCGCGCGGCGAGCCGGGCCATGTCCAGAATTCGCGCGGCACGGCCAGCGGTGCGAGGCCGGGACCGCCGACTTTGCCGAAGATGAGTTCGTTCCATTTCCCCGTCGTGAACTCGAACGTGCCCTCGCTGCCGTTCAACTCCACGTAGTCGAGCGAGCGCCACGATTCGTTGCGTCCGCTCGCGAGCTTCGAGCTTTCCATCACGCCGGTCGCGCCATTTTGAAAATCCGCGAGGATGGCCACCCAGTCCTCGGTGTCGTTCGGCAGTCCGCCGCGCATGGGTGTTAAATTTTTCACATTCGCCACGAGCCGCGTCATCGGGCCGATCAGGAACTGCGCGAAATTGATCCGGTGGCTGAGCATGTCGCCGAGTTCGCCGGTGCCCGCGAGCTTCTTCACCATGCGCCAGCCGAGCGGACGCGTGCCCCAATCCTGCAGCCGGCACGAGCGGAAATGATATGGCTGCCCGAGGTCGCCCCGCTCGATGAGATGCCCGAGGTAGCGCATCGCCGGCACGAAGCGATACGTGAACGCCGTCATGTGCCGCACGCCCGCGCGCTCCGCCGCCGCCGCCATCCCGCACGCCTCGCCGTAGTTCATCGCGATGGGCTTCTCGCAGAGCACGTGCTTGCCCGCTGCGATGGCCGCGAGCGCGATTGGCGCGTGCGTGAAATTGGGCGTGGCGATGATGACCGCCTGCACGTCGTCGCGCTGCACGATGTCCTCGTAGTTCGTGGAGCAAATGGACACGCCTGTCTGCTGCCGTGCGGCTTCGAGCGTCGCGGGATTCGTGTCGCACAGCGCGGTGACTTTCACATCGCCGCACATCGCTAGTCCGGGAAGATGATTCTGCAAAGTGATGCCGCCAGTGCCAACGATTGCGAAATTCAGAGTGCTCATGGGTCGCGCAGAACAGCCGAGGCCAAACAGCGCGGCAAGCGACAATGTAGCGCCGATGACTCGTCGGCACACCGGTGTGAGAGCACGAAGGCGGCTCGGGCTGGCGCAGAGTCAGCGCGAGGCTGGGAGCCATTCTCATTTCCACGGTTTGAGCCGACGAGTCGTCGGCTCCACATTACCGCTGCCGCGCCTCCACCGATCGCCAAACTACGCCGGAAGCACCGCCCGCAAGAACGGCGCGGTCCTGCTGACCGTGTCCGCCGCGACCTGCTCGGGCGTGCCGCATGCGACGACTTCGCCGCCCGCCGCTCCCGCCTCGGGACCGATGTCCACGACATAGTCGGCGTCGGCGATGAGCGAGAGATTGTGCTCGATGACGAGCACCGTCGCGCCGTCGTCCACGAGGCGGTGCAGTACTTTCAGCAACTCCGCGACGTCCGCCATGTGCAGACCGATGGTCGGCTCTTCGAGGAGATACAGCGTGCTCTTCGGCTCGCGCTGGCGGCGCAAGCGCGAGTTCGCGTCGCGCGCGACACCTTGCACGAGTTCGGCGACAAGTTTGAGCCGCTGCGCCTCGCCGCCGCTCAGCGTGGGGCTCGGCTGGCCGAGGCGGATGTAGCCGAGACCCGTTTCGCACAGCAGCGCGAGCGGCCGGTTGATCTTCGGCGCGGCCTTGAAAAATTCCGCGGCCTCGGCGAGCGACATGTCCATCACGTCGCCGATACTTTTGTCGTTGTAGAGCACTTCAAGCGTGGCGGGATTGAAGCGCTTGCCGTGGCAGTCGGTGCATGGCTGGTAGCTCGTCGGCAGGAACGCCATCTCCATGCGAATGACACCCTGCCCGCCGCACGTCTCGCAGCGTCCGCCCTGCGTGTTGAAGGAAAAGCGCGAGGCCGTGAAGCCGCGCATCCGCGCGAGCGGGAGCTGTGCGAAGAGCGCGCGGATTTCGTTGAACACGCCAAGGTAG
This sequence comes from Chthoniobacterales bacterium, assembly GCA_038239865.1. Taxonomy (GTDB): domain Bacteria; phylum Verrucomicrobiota; class Verrucomicrobiia; order Chthoniobacterales; family Chthoniobacteraceae; genus SXWH01. The sequence continues at coordinate 8,321 of JBBSEI010000049.1, read as the reverse complement.
GTCGCGGGCGTCGAGCGCGTGGTCTTGCCGATGGGCGACTGATCTACCTCATGCACCGCCTCGATGAATTCGACGCCACCGAATTGGGGCACGCCTGCTGGACGCACGGCGGCATCCTGCTTCGCCGGCTTTCCGGCCTTTCCTTTGTTCGCTTTCGCCCACAGCGCCTTGCCGCGTTTCGCGGCCTCTTTCAGCTCGCGCTCGACACCGGGCTTCAGCACTCCGCGCATGAGCGTGCTCTTCCCGCTACCGCTGATGCCGGTGATGACACTCAGCCTGCCGATCGGAAATTTCACATCCACATTCTTGAGGTTGTTCGTGCGAGCGCCGCGGACTTCGAGCCACTTCGCATCGGCAAAATCACGTCGCACGCCGCGCGTGGGATGCACGAGCGGGTGCCGCAAATACTGGCCGGTGGCACTGCGCTCGCACGCCGCGATGTCGTCCAGATTTCCGATGGCGACGACTTCACCGCCATGCACGCCGGCGCGCGGGCCGAGATCAATGATCGTGTCCGCGCGCCGCATCGTTTCCTCGTCGTGCTCGACGACCACGAGCGAGTTTCCTTTCGCACGCAGCGCGGTGAGCGTGTCGAGCAGCGCGTCGTTGTCGCGCGGATGCAGGCCGATGGTCGGCTCGTCGAGGACGTAGAGCACGCCGCGGAGATTGCTGCCGAGCTGCGCCGCAAGGCGGATGCGCTGACTCTCGCCGCCGCTCAGCGTCTTCGCGCTGCGATCAAGCGAGAGGTAATCGAGGCCGACCTTTCCCATGAACGTGAGCCGCTGGATGATCTCCGGCACGATGTCCTGCGCGATCGGTTTCTGCCGCGGCGTGAAGCGCAATTTTTCCGCGAGCGCGAGCGCGTCGCGCACCGGCATCGCGGTGTATTCGCCGATCGTGCGATCATTCAGCCGCACCGCGCGCGCCTGCGGATTCAACCGCGCGCCGTGGCACTGCGGACACGGCACGGCCTCGCCTTCCTCCAGCGATTCGCCCTGGCGCTCGATGTCGAGTTCCTGTTCGAGCGCGGTTTCGAGACGCGGGTTCACGTAGTGCTTCCACACTTCGCCGAAGCCGCGGCACTCGGTGCACCAGCCGTGCGGTGAATTGAACGAGAACAGCCGCGGGTCGAGTTCCTCGAACGACTGGCCGCAATCCGGGCACGCGCGCTCAGTGCTGAGGATGGTGCCGCGGTTCTTCGCATCGAGCACGCGGATGGTGCCGCGCCCGATGCTGAGCGCGCTCTTCACCAAATCCTCCAGCCTACGCCGACGCACGCCGCGTGTATCCGCGGGCGTACGTTCCCCGACGAGCACCTCGATCGTGTGTTCGCGGAAGCGCTCCAGCTTTTGAAAATACGAAACCTCCACGAGCTGCCCGTCCACCATCAGCGTCTCGAAGCCCTGGCGCTTCGCCCATTTCGCGATGTCCGTGTGGAAGCCCTTGCGCGCCTTCACGAGCGTGGCGAACACGCGTACGCGCCCCTTCTTCGCGAGCGCCTCGACGCGAGCCGTGACGGCGGCAGTGGTCTGCGATTCGACCGCGCACTCGCACTTCGGGCAGTGCTGCACGCCGAGCTTCGAGAAAAGCAGACGCAAAAAGTGATACACCTCGGTGACGGTGGCGACGGTGGATTTTCCGCCGCCGCGAGTGACGCGCTGCTCGATGGCGACACTCGGCGGCAGGCCGGTGATGCGATCCACGTCTGGCTTTTCGAGCTGCTCCACGAACTGCCGCGCGTACGGCGACATCACATCAAGGAAGCGCCGCTGGCCCTCGGCAAAAAGCAGATCGAACGCGAGCGTGCTCTTCCCCGAGCCGCTTAGACCCGTGATGACGACAAGCTGATCGCGCGGGATTTCGAGCGAGATGTTTTTCAGGTTGTGCTCGCGCGCGCCGTGGATGCCGATGCAGCGACTGTTGCGAATTGTCTCGGGCAGGGTGGGCGTCCCGCCTGCCGAGCCGGGCATCCTGCCTGGATCCTCGGGGACACGAAGGGATTCGGAGGCGTATTCAACGTCCGATGTTTCCGGCGAAACGCCGGCAGGCGGGACGCCCACCATACCCAAGACACCGCGCAGATAGCGACCAGTGTGCGACTCCTCTACCTGCGCGATTTCCTCCGGCGTGCCGGCGGCGACGAGCAGGCCGCCGGCCGTCCCGGCCTCGGGGCCGAGATCGATCACGTGGTCGGCGCATTTGATCACTTCGAGATTGTGCTCGATGACGAGCAGCGAATTCCCCTGCTCCACCAGCCGATCGAAAACACGGACGAGCATCGCGACATCGTCGAAATGCAGGCCCGTCGTTGGCTCGTCGAGAATGAGCAGCGCCTTCGCCGTGTCCTGCTGCGTGAGCCGCTCGACGAGCTTCAGCCGCTGGCTTTCGCCACCACTGAGCATATTGAGCGGCTGCCCGAGGCGGATGTAGCCGAGACCGACTTCCTCCAGCACTCGCAACGGCGCGGCAGTGCGCAGTTCGCCGTGCTTTTCAAAATACTTCACCGCCTCGGTGACGGTGAGTTCCAACACGTCATGGATGCTTTTTCCGTCGAGACGAATCTTCAGGACGTGCGATTGATAGCGGCGGCCTTCGCACTCGGGGCAGCGCACGAAGACGTCGCTGAGGAATTGCATCTCGATCTTCTCGAAGCCGCTGCCGCTGCATCGCTCGCAGCGGCCTGCGCCGCCGTTGAATGAAAACGCGCTCGCATTCAGTCCCTCGCGCAATGCTTCGGGTGTCATCGCGAACATCTCGCGGATGTTGTCAAAGATTCCGAGGTAAAGTGCGGCGGTGGATTTCGGGGTGCGCGAAAGCGGCGACTGGTCCACGAGGATCACCTGATCGATCTGCCGCGCGCCGACGAGTTTCTTGCAGGCGCCGGCCGTGTTTCCGCTCGCGATGCCTTTTGCGTTCAGCAGGTTTTCGTAGAGGACGCTGTGGACGAGCGTGCTCTTGCCCGAGCCGCTGACGCCCGTGATGCACGCGAAGACGCCGAGCGGAAATTCGACAGTGATGTTTTGGAGATTGTTCTCGCGCGCGCCTTCGATGCGAAGCCACGACGAGGGCTTGCGGCGAGTCGCGGGAATGGGGATGGATTTTTCGCCGCTGAGGTAGGCGGCGGTGAGGGTTTGGGGAATTGCAAATTGAGAATTGGGAATTGCAAAGTTTGCATTTTGTCGCGCCTTGCGATTTGCCTTCCCTCTCCGAGTTGGCTTCGCGCCCGCACCAATTTTCAATTCACAATTTGCAATGCCCAATTTGCAATTCCCCGTCAACTCATCAGCCGGCCCCGCATATACCAGTTCGCCGCCGCCATCGCCGCGACCGGGCCCGAGTTCGATGATGTGATCCGCCGCGCGCATGACGGCTTCCTCGTGCTCGACGACGAGAAGCGTGTTGCCTTTGTCGCGCAGCGATTTCATCACGCGGATGAGGCGGCCCGTGTCGCGCGGATGCAGGCCGATGCTCGGCTCGTCGAGGACGAAGAGCGTATTTACAAGAGACGCGCCGAGGCACGTGGTGAGGTTCACGCGCTCGACTTCGCCGCCGCTGAGCGTCCGCGTGGCGCGGTCGAGCGAGAGGTAACCGAGGCCGACTTCGAGAAGGTAGCCGAGGCGGGAGCGGACTTCGCCAGTGAGCATGTCGGTCGTGGAGTCCGAGCGTCGTTCGTTGTCGCCGTGTGCGGAGGGAACGGCGACGTTTGCCAGGGCGACAGCGGAGTTTTCGGGTAGGGCGGGTGTTCTACCCGGCGCATCGGGCGTAGGACGCGCGTCGCTTGCGAACTCACGCACAGCGACATCCGATGTTCCGGGTAGGATACCCGGAACGGCGGGTAAAATACCCGCCCTACCCGTGCGCTGCACCTCGAACCGCCCCACGGATTGGAACTCTGCATGCAATTCTCCGATTGGCATCGCCTGCAACTCAGGCAGCGTTTTTCCCGCGAAGCGGAAGTTCAGCGTCGCAGGCTGGTAGCGACCGCCGCGGCAGTCGGGGCAAACGGTGTAGTTGCGATAGCGGCTGAGGAGCACGCGGACGTGCATTTTGTACGCCTTGCTCTCAAGCCAGCGGAAGAAGCCGCGCACGCCGTACCACAGGCCCTCTTTCCACAGGTCCTCGCCGCTGCGCTTTTCCGCTGCGCTGCGCTGCCAGTCTTCACCTTCGAGCACCCATTGCTGATCGCACTCGGGCAGGTCGTCGAAGGGAGCCTTCACATCAATTTCCTTCGCTTTCGCGCATTTCATCATGTCGCGCTGGCAGTCGGCACCGCTCTCGGTCTGGAAGGGTTTCACGCAGCCGTCGGCGATGCTCAGCGAGCGCTCCGGAAGCGCGCGCAGGAGATCGATCGCAATGGTGCGTCCGAAGCCCCGGCACGTGGGACAAGCGCCGAGCGGGTGATTGAAACTGAAAAGCCCCGGCGACGGCGGCACGATGTCCACATCGCAATGCGCGCAGTGCCAGCCCGCGCTGTACGGATGCCGGAAGCCGGACTCGGGATGCCGGATCGAGAGCTTCCCGCTGCCGAGTCGCAGCGCGTGTTCGATCGCCTCGGTGAGCCGCGATCGGCCTTCGTCGGAAATCGTGACGCGATCCTGGATCACTTCGACCACCGCGTGGAGGCGCTTCACTTCCGTCGGTTCGTCGGTGCGCAAAATTTCGCCATCGAGCCACACGCGCAGGTAGCCCTGCTGCTGGAGGAATGAGAAAAAGTCCGCGGGCTTTGTCCCCGCGGGCACGGGCACGCCGAACGTCACCAGCACCGCCTCGCCGCCGTGCTGCGCGAAGACATGCTCGACGATGCTCTTCGCGGACTCAGGTTTGATTTCGAGCGCGCACTGCGGGCAGAGCGCCGTCGCGATGCGCGGGAAGAGCAGCTTCAGGTAGTCGTTGATCTCCGTCATCGTGCCGACGGTCGAGCGCGTGCTCTTCACGTTGTTCGTCTGCTCAATGGCGATGGCGGGCGGGATGCCGCGGATTTCATCCACGCGCGGCTTGTCCATGCGGTCGAGGAACTGCCGCGTGTACGGGCTGAACGTCTCCACGTAGCGCCGCTGCCCCTCCGCGTAGATCGTGTCAAAGGCGAGCGACGACTTCCCGCTCCCGCTCGGCCCGGTGACGACGATCAATTTGCCCAGCGGCAGATCGAGATCGAAGCCCTTGAGATTATTCTGCCGCGCGCCTCGGACCTCGATGCAATCGGGGCTCGGGACGACGGTGAGTGCTGGGCGTTTGATCGGCATCGGTAAAAAAGGGCGGGCAATGTGCCGCTACGTTCGCCGTTTAGCAACCGGGGCGAGAGAATTCGTCCACACGTTTTCTCTGAGGCTGCGCCGCACGGATTCCGCGGATCGTGCGCCTCTGCCCGCGTCGAGTCGGACGTCCGAAATGCCGCCGCCTCCGCTGCGCTATTTTTCCGTGTCCGCTTCCGCCTTCATTTTTGCGGTGAGCTGTCCCACCCGCTGCTTCATGATTTTGCCGGATTTGAATTTCACGGTCGCGCGCGCCGGAATGACGAAACTGCTGCCGGGCTGGTTTGGATTCCGGCCGACGCGCGGTTTCGTGAGCTTCACCTCGAACACGCCGAAATTGCGCAGTTCGATGTTGTCGCCGCGGGCGAGGGCCTCGATGACTTGGTCGAGCGTTTTTTGGACGACATCGAACACCTCATGTTGGACCAGCCCGGTTTCGTTGCTGATGTTCAGAACGATGTCGCGTTTAGTAAGTGTGCCCATAGCACACATTAGTTACGGCTGTTTCCCCAGACGGGCAAGTGCGATATTCCCCGCGCCTATCCCGCACCAGGCTCCACCTCAACGTATTCCAACGCCCATTCACGCATGAATCGGATTCGCGACGGCTCGATGCGGTAGATGATGAGTTCCGGATTTTCGGGAGTGCCGAGGTAGCGGCGCAGCAGCGGATTCCCCTCCCAGATCGTGCGCAGCATCGCGGCATCCGTCTCGATGTGAGCGATGCCGGTGATGCGCACTTGGTCGTGATGCTCGTCGAGGTAGCAGAGTTCGCAGCGCGGGTTCGCGGCGAGTTCGCGCGTCTTGCCGTAGCTGCGGAGATTCGCGACGAAAATCGTGAAGCCATCCACGCGCACCGGCGACACGGGCCGCACGCGCGGCTGGCCGGCCTCATCCACCGTCGCAAGCATCGGAAATTTCGCGCGGCGGATGACTTCGTGGGAAAGTCGCGTGGCTTCTTCCGGGGAAATGGGTGCGGGTGCGGGCATCGTGCGATCGGAGCAGGAATCGCGCGATTTTACAACCCGTCATGCGATGCTCGACAGCGCGGGGACGCTGCGGAAATCTGCGCGCGATGGAAATCGCGAAGCTCGTGCTGATGTGTGTGGCCGCTCTGTGCGGATACGGTGCCGTCCTCGGAGCAGTCTCCGCCATGCTGTGCCCGGAGGCTTTCACGCTCGGCCGGCCGCCGTCCTTCGAGCACTGGCCGACGCTCGCGCTCGGAGCGATGTGGGGCGCGCTCGACATGATCCTGCCCGCGACCTTCGCCGGTCTCGCGCTCGGCATCGCCGCAAATTTTGGCCCGCAGCCCGCGCTCAAGGCGTCCTTTTTCCGCCGCATCATCCCGGGGCTTATCGGCATCATGGCGAGCGTCGCACTCGCCGGTGGTGCCGCCGGCTACCTCGCCACGAGCCGCGGGCTTCACACGATCACCGGCCCGCTGAAATCCACGCTCGCCGCGGAAAAACATCCCATGCTTGCCGCCGTTTGGTGGGCTTCGCTCGGCGGATTGCTCGCGCTTTTTGCCTCCGCGATGATCCTCGCCGGCTGGTGCTGGCGCAGGCGCGCCCACTACGCGCAAATGCTGCGGAGGCGCTGACGCTACCGAGTCGGTGCAGCCTTCGCGCGCTTCTCATGCGCGTCCTGAAATTTCGCCGCGCGCTGCACGCCATCGAGCACTTGGGCACCGGTCAGTTTTTGCGAAATCTCGCGCAGGGCCGCGTCCGCACCCGGCACGTCTTCCCATGTCGCGAGCCACATCCATTTGTACCCCTCCACTAGATCCGGCGCGCGCCCGATGCCCTGCGCGCAGAGTGCGCCGAGATCGAGTTGCGCACCGCCGTGGCCCGCCTCGGCGGCCTTCGCGAGCCACTCGCCGGCGCGCTCCGTGTCGCCGCGCACGTGGAAAACGCGGCCGAGTGTCGCCATCGCTTTCGCATCGCCCTGCCGGGCGCTGTCGAGGAGTCGCGACGAAAATGCGCCGACCGTCTCCTGCGCCATGTCGGGCGCGATCCAGAGCGCGGACTTCGTGTCGAACAGGCCCGTCTTGCGAAACGGCTCCCACTCATCGGCGGTCTGTGCGAGCGCTGCGCCGACCGTCCACGCGAGGATGATGCAAATTTTCCACATCGCGCGACCGTAACGCGCAAATCCCTCTTGCCAAGGACGCGCGTTCCGCGCAGTTTCCGCGCCCGCTGGAATCGGGCCGTAGTTCAGCTTGGTAGAACGCTTGAATGGGGTTCAAGAGGTCGCGAGTTCGAATCTCGCCGGCCCGACCAGCTTGAACCCCTGATGGATGCAGGGTGCCCGGACTGAACATGACAGTGGCAATCCCTCCGATGCGAATCTCGCCGCGCCCGGGTGAACGCAAATTTCCGCGAAACGGGGCTGCCGAAAAAAGGAAAGAGCCCCGACCCACCTCTCGGTCGATCGGGGCTCTGAAAGTTTGGAGCCGGCTGGAACTACTTCAGCAATTTCACCGTGGGCCAGGCACCTTTGCCGCCGAGTTGCAGGAGTTGCGGGTTCGCATTTGCCAGCGTTTTGATGTTGCGGAGGTCGTAGCCGCCGCCGCGAATGTTGAGAGTCTTGTCGGGCGCTGCGGCGATGATCTCCTTGAGTTCCTGCAGGGAGGGCGATTTGCCGGGCGCTTTCGAAGTTGCGGCGCGGGCCTTCTTTCCTTCCACAGGCTTGCCTGTGAGGTGGGAAAGCTCGGCGTCGATGGCAGCGAGTTCCGCACTCGCTGCATTCCGCTTTTCAGTCAGTTCCTGGATGGCGCCTTGCTCGAGAGAGGCGATTTGCGCTTTGAGGTCGGCGATACGTTCGATTGAAGAGGATTTATTGTGCATAAGGGACGCGCAGACTAGAGCGTCCTATCCACTCGTCAAATAATTGTTACGAGTTTTGTTTTAAGGTCCGGCGCAATGCTTTTACTAGCAGCCTGTCGGACTTTCCGCGCTACGGATTTTGAAATTGCGGGTTGAAGGAGGATGCCCGCGCGCTTCGTTTCGATTGATCACGACACCCCGATGCTCCTGCCGCCGGATTTGCGCGACTGGGTGCCGGAGGATC
>JBBSEI010000048.1:0-31061 GCA_038239865.1 Chthoniobacterales bacterium | reverse complement strand
GACTCTTCCACCTCGGCGCGCGCCTCGCCGCAGCCTGAAACTCCCGCAAGGCACCCTCATTAGCCGCGCAAAACAGACCTCCGCAAACGGTCGGGGCGCGAGGACATCCGCGCCAGACTCCCGCTCGGATCCAGCTTTTTTCACCCGCCGCACGACACACGACTTGTCGGTCATCAAGTCCGACAGGTTCCTAGGCAATTCCAAAGCGCACGATTTCCGAAACGACATGAAGCTGCCGAACGCCGACAAAGCCATCGTGGACATCGCGAAACTCCGCGATTACTTGCTGGATGCGACGCACGAGGAAGGCAAGCACAAGGCCCGGGTCTTTGCCGCCGCGCTCGGGATCGGCCGGGATGATGCGGACTGGCTCCGCTCGATGCTTCTCGCAGCCGCGCTCCGCGAAGATTGTGTGCCCGGAAGAAACACCGCGTTCGGCCAGAGATACATCATGGATTTTCCGCTCATCAGAAATCAGCGCGAGGCCCGTTTGCGGAGCGTCTGGAAGGTGCGGCCCGGTGAAACTTCGCCTCGCCTCGTCACCTGCTACGTGCTATGAAATTCATGATGCGAAACGAACCCGTGAAACTTCTGGATGTGGTGGCGCTGCTGGTGGACAAGCCGGGGGAGAGTCTGGTGAGCGGCCATGTGGGAACGGTCGTCGAGGTGTTTTCGCCCGATGTTTTCGAGGTGGAGTTCCTCGATCCGGAGGGGCGCACGTTCGCGCTCACCGAGTTGAAACGGGATGAGTTGCTGGTCCTGAAACACGAGCAGGCTGCTGCATAAGGATGCGAATTGTCCGCCTGGGGACCTCTCATACCCTCTGCCCCGTGAACTCCGAAATCCGAATGCATGACCTTGTGGCGCTGCTCGACGAGATGCCGGCGCGCCACTTCGCAACCGGCGCACCGCTCACGCTCCCGCGCGGTCAGATCGGCACGGTGGTGATGACTTACGACGGCTCCGCATTCGAGGTGGAGTTTTCCGACGCGCACGGGCGGGCCTTCGCGATGATGCCGATTCCCGCCGGCAAGCTCTTGCTGCTCCACGACGCGCCTGCGACTGCCGCAGCGTGATCTCTTTCACTCCGCCTCCCGGCTACAACCGCATCAGGGTGGTGAAAAGTTTCGATGAACTGGTCACGCCCCCTTTCGGCGACAGCGTCAATGCCCTCTGCGGAAGCACCCGGTGCATTTCGAAGCAGTGATTGGTGACTGGTGATTAGGGACTGGTATCCATCCATGATCGCCTTTGGAAAAATCGGAGCACCCGTCACCACTCACCAGTCACCAATCACGAATGCTGGCATCGCAGCACAGCGCGGGCGAAAGCAGATTCGTCGCGGGAATCTCCCCGCCGATGCAATTCATCTTGCAGCCGTTCCCGCTGGAACCCAACTCTCAGCGCCAACCTCCCATGATGCCCAATACACGTTCCAACTCTTCCGCCGTTTGCCGCATGCTCGGCGCCGGACTCATCGGCCTGCTCGCCATCACCGCGCGGGCCGCTGAAAAATATGCGGAAAATCCCGGCACGGAGGGGGACGGCAGTTTCACCGTTGGTCCCGAATACAAGATCGATCCCGACCTTACGGATCGCGGCAGCCCGAAAGGAAAGTCCTTCACGTTCGCGATGCCTCTGGCGAACAGCAAAATCTTCCGGGGCGACGACAAGACGCTCGATCTCGCGAAGAAGCCGGTGCGAAAGGAGCGCAAGATTTCCGTCTATGTCCCGGCTGCGTACAAGGACGGCACGATGGCTCCGCTGCTCATCATCCACGACGGCCCGGGCCAGCTCAGCCTGGTCCGCAATGCGCTGGATAACCTGACCATTTCCAAAGACCCGAAGCGCACGCTGCCCGCGTTCATCGCGATCGCCGTCGAGAACGGCGGCAACGACGGCAAGAAAAGCGAGCGCGGTCTGGAATACGACACGATGTCCGACCGGCTCGCGCGATTTATCCACGATGAAGTCCTGCCGGCGGTGCTCGCCAATGCGGAGATCAAGGCCGCGTATCCCCGCCTCGCCTTCACGGAAAATCCGTGGGGCCGGGGTGTCATCGGATGCAGTTCCGGCGGCGCGGCGGCATTGACGATGGCGTGGTTTCGGCCCGACTGGTTTCGCCGCGTGATCGCGTATTCCGGCACATTCGTCGATCAGCAGGATGACGATGCGCCGGAGGAAGCCAAATTCCCGCTGGGCGCGTGGGAATACCATTCCGGCATGAAGCTCATCGCGGCCAGTGAGCAGAAACCGCTGCGCATTTTCACGCACGTGTCCGAGAAGGACAATCGCGCGAATGACGCGGAGGAAACTCATCACAACTGGGTGATGGCCGGCCAGCGCACGGCGGCGGCGCTCAAGGCCAAGGGTCACCACCAGCGTTTCGTTTTCAGCAAAGCCACCGGGCACTGCGACCGGCGCGTTTTCGAGCTGACCTTGGCGGACACGCTCGTGTGGCTGTGGCGCGGCTACCACGCCGAGTGAGGCGCGCTCCGGCCGCTCGCGCGGCGGGCGGTCAGACGTTCTCCAGCTTCCCGGTGCTGTCGCCGAGCTTCTCGGTGCGGACGCCCATGTGGTCCAGCATCGAGAGGTAGAGATTCATCATCGGCGTCTCTTTTCCAAACTGCACATGGCGGCCAGGCTTGAGTTTGCCGCCGCCGCCGCCGCAGAGGAGCACGGGGAGATTGTCGTGCGCATGCTTGTTGCCGTCGGCGATGGCGCTGCCGAGGACGATCATGGAATTGTCGAGCACACTGCCGCTGCCTTCCCGGAGCGTCTGCAGCTTCGCGAGGAATCCGGCGAACTGCTCGATGTGCCAGCGGTTGATTTTCGCGATCTTCGCCTTCTTCTCGGCGTTGTTTCCGTGGTGCGAAAGCTCGTGGTGGCCGTCGTTCACACCGATCCACGGGTAGCTGCGGTTGCTGCCATCCCGGGAGACCATGAAAGTGGCGATGCGTGTCGAGTCGGTCGCGAGCGCGAAGGCGAGCAGGTCATACATCACCTTGAGGTGCTGCCCGAAATCACTCGGGATGCCGTCGGGCTTCACCATGTTCGGCACGGGGGAGGCGGTCTTGAATTTTGTGTTCTGAGCGATGGCGACCTCGGTCTCGCGCAGCGCGGTGAGATACTCGTCGAGCTTCCGGCGGTCCGTCGCGCCGAGGCTGCCCTGAAGCGCCTTTGCGTCGCCGCGCACGAGATCGAGGATGCTGCCGCGACAGGATTCACGGAGCGCGCGTCCCGCGGCGAGATCGGGATCCTCTGCGGCACCGAACAGCCGCTCGAACACGAGCCGCGGATCCGCGAGCGCGGGGATGGGCGTGTTTTCGTTCCGCCACGAGAGGTTGTTTTGGTAGGCGCACGCGTAGCCGCTGTCGCACGCCCCCGCCTGCTTGTTGGAAACATCGCAGCTCAGTTCGAGCGAGGGCAGGCGCGTATTTTGCCCGACCTGCTGCGCCGCGAACTGATCTACCGAGATGCCAACTTTGATGTCCGCGCCCGCCGTTTTCCGCGGATGCGCCCCGGTGAGGAAACACGCATTCGCCCGAGCATGATCGCCTGCGCCGTCGCCGAGCGGGCGCGCGTTCACTTGGGCGAGTCCGCTGAGCACGGAGAAGTGCGAGCGCTGCGCCTGGAGCGGCTGAAGCGTGCTCGGGAGAGTGTATGACGCACCTGCGGCGCTGGGCGTCCAGCTCTCCATGTCCATGCCATTCGGCAGGTAGATGAAAACCATCCTGCGTGCCGCGCCGCCGAGCGCCGCCGAGCGTGCGGGCGGAGTCATCGCCTCGAGGAATGGCAGTGCGATGCACGCGCCAAGGCCGCGGAGAAAAGTGCGCCGCGGGAGGACGAGCGAGCGATTGGGGATGTGCATGGCTGAGGGAGTAGAGCGCGGTTTTTGTAAATGGCGAGCCGGTTACTTGGCCGGCTTTTTCTTCGGCGCGGGATCGGATTTGATCCCGGTCTTCGTTGCTGGCGCGGACTCGGCGAAGAGCCGGTGGTCGCCCTCGCCGCGGCGCATTTGAAAAGGAACGCTGTTCACGATTCCGAGCACGAGCGCGGAGAATTTCGTTTCGTTCTGGTCGAGGCCCGCGACAACTTTCTGGATCGCAGTGCGATCGTAAAATTCCATGCCGCGGCCCAGCGCGTAGGTGAGCATCTTCTCGCTCACACAGCGCAGGAAATCGCCGCGCTTGCGCCCGAGCAGCACACGCTGGAGTTCCACGGGGCCCTTGAATTTTTCACCTGTCACCAACACGCCGCCGGAGTCGATCGGGTTCCCGTCCTCCTTGTCGCGCCAGCCGCCGATGCCGTCGAAATTTTCCAGCCCAAATCCGATGGGATCCATCCGCGCGTGGCAGCTTGCGCAGATCGCATCCTGCCGGTGCTGCTCCATGCGCTGCCGCAGCGTGCCCTTGAGTTCCGCGCCCTTCGCGTCGTTGAGATCCGGCACGTTCGGCGGAGGCGGCGGAGGCGGCGTGCCGAGCAGATTTTCGAGCACATACTTCCCGCGTTTCACGGGCGAAGTACGCGTCGGATTTGAAGTGAGAGTCAGGAACGAGGCGTGGCCGAGGATGCCGCCGGGTCGCTGCGGCGGGAGCTTCACCTTCACGAATGCTTCGCCTTCCACGCCGTTGATCTCGTACAGCTTCGCGAGGCGCTCATTGATGAAAGTGTAGTCCGCGCCGAGCAATTCCGTGACGGGCCGATCCTCGCGCATGATGTGCTCGAAGAGCATCTCAGTCTCGCGCTCCATCGCCTTGGCGAGTTCGGGATTCCACTCGGAGAATGTTTTCGGATCGGGCTGCACCTGCGAGAGATTGCGGATCTGCAGCCACTGGCCGGCGAAATTTTCAATCAGCGCGCGCGACTTTGGATCCCTGATCATCCGCCGGACCTGAGCGTCGAGATTCTTCCGCAGCGTGCCCGCCTGCGCCTGCGCGAAAAGCTCCGCATCGGGCATCGTGCTCCACAGGAAATACGACAGCCGCGAGGCCAGCGCCCATTCATTCACGGGATACGCGTTCCGCGGATTGTCCGGCTCGGCCTGGAACTCGCCGCGGAAGAGAAAGTGCGGCGACACAAGCACCGCAGTGAGCGCCGTCTGCACGCTCTGCTCGAAGTTCCCGCGCTTCTGCCCCGCGGTCCTGTAGATGAACATAAACCGCTCGACCTCCTGCGGAGTGAGCGGGCGGCGGAATGCGCGGCTCGCAAAATGCGAGAGGATGGCGCGCGCCGAGGCATCGAGCGAAGGCTGGCCGCGCCCCGGTGAGAAAAGCCGGAGCTGCGTCTCCGGCGCCTTCACCGGCTGCGGCGGGGAGATGAATTCGAGCTTCCGCAAAGTGATGCTGCGCTTCACCGGCTTGCCCTTCACCATCTCCGGCTGCGCGAGCTGATTCGCGAGGCGCATCGAGAGTGTGTGCGAGCCGGGAGTGGTGACACGGACCTTCGCGATCAGCCTCGCGGAGCCGCCGCCCACGGCGGTGAGATGCGGGATGGTCACGCCCAACCCGTCGAATTTCATCTCCATCCGCGTCGCATCGGGGCCGACCTTCGGCGCAGCGGCCTCGAAACGCACCGTGTATTCTCCCGCGACCGGCAGATCGATTTCCAACTGCGACTCGCGCTCATCAATGCGCCGCGCGCTGTCCGTGTTCCCCTTGTCCGGCCCGCCCGTGATCTTGAGCAGCGCCACCTGCACGATTTCCGGGCGCGGCTTGTGATCGTTCAGGATCGCCGCGCTCATCACTTTCTCCGCAGCCGCGAGGTAGCGCTCGAAGAGCACCGGCGGCACGGTGAGCGCGTCGCCGATGTTGTCGAAGCCGTAGCCGGAATCGTCCGCGGGAAAATCATCCGCGGGCTCGAAATTCACGCCGACGAGATCGCGGATGGTGTTGTTGTATTCCGCGCGATTCAGCCGGCGAATCGTCACGCGGCCGGGATCGGGCCTGTCCGGATCGGACGCGAAGACCGCGGACTCGATCCACTTCATGAGCAGCTCGCGCTCCTCGATCTTCGGCTGCTTGTCCTCGTCATCCGGCGGCATCGTTGAGGTGCGGATGTTTTCCAGCACCGTCTCCCACGTCTTCGGATCCTTCACCGCCGAGGCGGCGGAATCGAACCCATCGAGCACCACGCCGCCTTTCTTCTTTGTCCCGGCATGGCACTTGTAGCAGTAGTTCTCCAGCAGCGGCTTCACGTCCTTTGCAAAATCGGCCGCAGCTTCGAGACGCTCGCGGCCCCCGAGCAGGATCACCCCCATGAGGGCGAGGATGAAGGGAGTGCGTGAGGCTGCGCTTGGCATGGCGGAGACGGCAATCTGTGCCACCGACGAAACTTCGCAAGCACTCGCGTGACCGGTCTTCGTGCTCACCGCCGGTGATCCGCCTTCTGACCGCCCGCGTTCCGCTGTGCGGAAATGCAGAGCACTCGCACTTGAGCCGTGAAAATTGCCGCCCGCGCTACCAATTCGTCGGCTGGAAGTCCTTGAGGAATTTCCCCCACGCGTGCTCGCCCGTGTTGAAGCCGCCGATGATCGGATCCACGATTCGCGCCGCGCCGTCCACGATGTCGAGCGGCGGATGGAAGCGGTGCTCCTCCACTTTGCGCGCGGCGATTTGCGCGGGGTCTTCGTCGGTCACCCAGCCGGTGTCCACGCTGTTCATGTGGATGCCGCTGGCGAAGTAGTCCGTCGCGGAGGTGCGAGTCATCATGTTGAGCGCGGCCTTGGCCATGTTCGTGTGCGGATGCCGCGTCGTCTTGAAGCTGCGGTAAAATTGTCCCTCCACGGCGGAGACGTTCACGATGTGTTTGTCGCGCTCCGGCGTGCGGAGCATGAGCGGCTTCAGGCGCGCATTGATGAGGAATGGCGCGATGGCATTCACGAGCTGCACCTCGAGCAACTCGACCGCGGGCACCTCGGCGAGCATGAGGCGCCACGAATTGCGCTCGCGCAAATCCACCTGCTGCAAATCCTGATCGAGCTGGCCTTCGGGGAACAAGTCGCGCTGTGCGGCAAATTCATCCGGCAGCATCGGCACCTGCGAGAGCGCGGCTGCGTGCGTGAGCCCGGCGACTTCCGAGATGCGCTGCTCCGCGAGGGCGCGACTCCCCTGCCCCTCGGGCAACATGTGGTATCCGCGCAGTCCCTCGTATGCACCGAGCAGCTTGCGCGTTTTTTCCGGCATCGCATCGAGTGTTGCGGCCTCGCCTTGCATCATGTGTTCGTAAAAATCCGGCGGACGCCGCACCGTCTGGCAGGCGGTGTTGATGATGAAATCCAGCCGCTGCCGCGTCGCGAGCAGATGCCGGCAGAACGCCTCCACACTCGGCGTGTGGCGCAGATCGAGGCCGAAAATTTCCAGCCTGTCTCCCCACTCCGCGAAGTCCGGCTCCTGCGCATAGCGCGCCGCCGAGTCGCGCGGGAACCGCGTGCTCACGATGAGATGCGCGCCCGCCCGCAGCAGCTTGATGCCCGCCTGATAGCCGATCTTTACGCGCCCGCCCGTGAGCAGCGCCACGCGTCCGCGCAGGTCCGCCGTCTCGCTGCGCTTGCGGAAATTCAGCTCCGCGCATGCCGGGCAGAGCTGATCGTAAAAGTGATGGATCGCCGAGTAGTCCTGCTTGCAGATGTAGCAGTTCTGCGGCTCGACGACCTCGCGGAATTCCGCGTCGCCCTCCACCTCCACCTGCTTGAAATCGAGCGGCGGGAACGCGCTCGGCGTCGTGAAAATTTTCTCCTTTCGCAGCTTGCGGATGCCCGTCTCGGCAAGCTGGCCCTGGTCGCGCGCGAGCTGCTCGTTCTTGCGCTGGCGCGTCTTCGCTTTCACGAGACGCCTCCGCTCCTTCAGGTCCGGGCAAAAAACCTCGCCCGCCGCCTGCACGAGCCGCGTGCGATCCTCCTCGGGCATCGTCGCGAGCAGTGCGCGATCGCGGACGACCCGCTCCAGAAGTTCGACGGCGGCTTTCAGTTCTTCCGCGCTCGGCGCGCTGTTCGTGATCGGTTTGGCAGACATGGAAAATGGGAGGGGAATCTACAGCCGCATCACTCGTGCGCGAGAGAAACGTCGAAAGCAGGTTGGCGTGCATTGGGGGTAGCGCGGGCGTCCCCGCCTGCTGTGCCGGGCAGTCCCGCCCGGCACCCGGCGGACGTCTCTCGACGTGGTCACGCACAAAGACGTCCGAGTGTATTCCGCGGGACGCGGAATACGGCAGGCGGGACGCCCGCGCTACCACGATGCATGTCGCTCGTGTTTTTCGCACATTCGGAAAGATCGCACGTCAACTCCCGGTTGCGTTGCAGCCCGTTCCGCACGCAAGTTTCGCCGCGTGACTGCCGACAGTTCCAAATCCATGACGACCGAGAAGCGAATGCCCGTGATTCGCTACCCGGAAGATCTCCCGATCTGCGCGCGGCGCGAGGAGATCATCGCGGCGTTGCGCGCGCATCAGGTGCTCGTGGTGGCGGGCGAGACGGGCTCGGGAAAGACGACGCAGCTCCCGAAGATGTGCCTCGACGCGGGACTCGCGGAGCGCGGGCGGATCGGCTGCACGCAGCCGCGGCGCGTGGCGGCGCTGAGCGTTTCCAAGCGCGTGGCGGAGGAACTCGGCGTGACTTGGGGGCGCGAGGTGGGATGCAAGATGCGCTTCAACGACGACACCGGACGCGACACGCGGATCAAGTTCATGACGGACGGCATCCTGCTCGCGGAGATCCAGAGCGACCCCCTGCTCCGCGCGTACTCGGCGCTCATCCTCGACGAGGCGCACGAGCGTTCGCTCAACATTGATTTTCTGCTCGGCTACTTGCAGGGGCTTTTGAAAAGGCGCCCGGATTTGAAACTGATCATCACCTCGGCGACGATCGACACGGAGGCGTTTTCACAGGCATTTGGCGGCGCGCCGATCATCGAGGTCTCGGGGCGGCTGTGGCCGGTGGAGATCCGCTACGCGCCGATCGAGTCGCACGCAAAGGACGACGATGACTGGGAGTTGAGCCACATTGATGCGGCGGTGCGCGCGACGGAGGATGCGCTGATCGAATCGGACACAGGCGACGTGCTCGTCTTCATGCCGACGGAGCGAGACATCCGCGAGACGCGCGAAATGCTGGAAGGCAGCCTCGGCTCGGGCATAGAAGTGATCGGCCTCTTCGGACGGATGCCCGCGGCGGAGCAGCAGCGCATCTTCGCGCCGGGGCCGCGGCGGCGCGTGGTCGTGGCGACGAACATCGCGGAGACTTCGCTGACGCTCCCGCGCATCCGCTACGTCGTGGATGCCGGGCTGTCGCGGATGAGCCGCTATAATCCGCGTACGCGGACGAAGCGCCTGCCAGTCGAGGACATCTCGCAGAGCAGCGCGAACCAGCGCACCGGGCGCGCGGGCCGCGTGCAGGATGGCATCTGCATCCGGCTCTACGCGGAGGATGATTTTGAAAAACGCCCGCGCTTCACGCAGCCGGAAATCCAGCGCGCGAATCTCGCCGAAGTGATCCTGCGGATGAAGGCCTTCCGGCTCGGCGAGATCGAGACGTTCCCCTTCCTGAATCCGCCGAACGCCACCGCCATCCGCGCGGGTTACACGCTGCTGCACGAACTCGGAGCGCTGAACGACACCAACGAACTGACGCCACTCGGGCACGAACTCGCGCGCCTGCCGATCGATCCCACGCTCGGGCGCATGTTGCTCCAGGCGCGGCAGGAAGACGCATTGCCGGAAATGCTGATCATCGCGGCGGGCCTGAGCGTGCCCGATCCGCGCGAGCGGCCGGAGGAGGAAAAGGAGACGGCCGCCGCGGCGCATCGCGTGTTTTCCGATCCCGATTCCGATTTTCTCTCGCTGCTGAACATCTGGCGCGCGGCTCCGGATGCGGAGACGAAGGGCGGCGGCAATGCGATGCGGCGCTTCTGCAAATCGAATTTTCTTTCGCAGTCGCGGATGCGCGAGTGGCGCGACATCCACCGCCAGCTCGCCGATGCCGTGGAGGAGGAAGCGCCGCGTATTGGGGGCACAGCCGCGCTCCGGAACACAGCCATCATGGCTGTGCGGCAAACAGGCATCCTGCCTGTCACGTCGGCAAAGGGCAGGCAGGATGCCCGCCGGCCGCACAGCCAGGATGGCTGTGTTCCGGACTACACGGCGATTCATCGCTCGGTGCTCGCCGGGCTCCTCGGGCAAATCGCGCAGCGGCAGGAGCGCAACATTTACAAGGCGTCGGGCAACCGGCTCGTCACACTTTTTCCCGGCTGCAATTTTTACGAGCGCTTTGAAAAATCGCGCAAGCAATCCGCGCCCTCAAAGCCCGACGCGAAAAGCAAGCAGCCGCCGTGGATCGTCGCAGGCGAGATCGTCGAGACCTCGCAGCTTTTTGCGCGGACGGCGGCGGGCATCAATCCCGAGTGGGTGCTGGAACTCGGCGCGCACCTTTGCCATTTCCGCCACACCGAGCCGCACTGGAGTGCGAAGGCGGGGCGCGTGCTGGTGCTGGAGCGCGTGCTCGTGCATGGGCTGGAAATTTCGCGGCGGCATGTGGACTACGGGCGCATCGAGCCGGTCGAGGCCACGGAGCTTTTCATCCGCGGAGCGATGGTCGCGGAGGAGGCGCATCTTCCGCATCGGTTCTTCGCCGAAAACCACAAGGTCCGCGAGAAGCTGGAGACTGCGCTCACGCGCGTGCGGAGCCGGCGCGCGCACGACCTCGATGAGTCGCTCTACGTTTTCTATGCCGACCGCATCACCGGCATCTCGTCGGTGCATGATCTGAATGCCCTCGTGCGTTCGCGCATCACGCACGAGCCGGATTTTCTCTGCGCGACGGAAGCCGATCTCATCGGCGATCACGATGCGTCGTTCGACCGCAAGCTGTTCCCGGACAAAGTGTCCTTCGGCACCACGGCGCTGCCGTTGAACTACGCCTTCGCACCCGGCGAGGAGAAGGACGGCGTGACCGTGCGCGTGCCGCTGCCTGTCGCCGCGGACCTCACGAGCGGACAAGTGCAATGGATGGTCCCCGGTCTGCGCGAGGAGCAGATCGCCGTGCTGCTGCGCGCGCTGCCGAAGACCGTGCGCAAGACGCTGATGCCGCTGGAGCCGAAGATCCGCGAGATCGCCGCGGAGTTTCAGCCGGGCCGCGCGGACTTCCTCACGGCGCTCGCGGAGTTTCTCACGCGGAAATATCGCCAGCCTGTGCGCCCATCCGACTGGCCGCCACAGAGCATGCCCGCGCATCTGCAGCCGCGCGTGGAAGTCGTGGATGCTGGCAACAAAACTTTGGTGTCAGGCCGCGATCTCGGAGCGATCCAGGCGGCGGTGGAAAGTCGCGACGTGCGTTCCGGCGCGTGGGAGAAGGTGGCGCAGCAGTGGGAACGCGCAGGCGTGACCGAGTGGTCGTTCGGCGATCTGCCGGAGTCCATCGTCGTCGAGAATGTCGGCGGCGCGGCGCTGCTCACGCATCCCGGATTGGAATTGCGCGAAGGCACGGTGAGCGTGCGCCTTTTCCGCAAGCGTGAAGACGCGCAGGGCGCATCACTCGCCGGAGTGCGGCGACTGGCGGAACTCGCGCTGGCGCGTGATCTCACACGATTGGAAAAAGATCTCGCCGGATTCGCGCGCCACATCCCGCTTGCTGGAAAGCAGGCGAGCAACTTCCACGACGCGCTGCAGCAGATGAGCGCGAAGCTGAAGACTCCGGCGGCTGCTTTCATCACCGCCGACGTGCTGCAAAAATCCGCATACGAACATCTCCTCGCGCATGCGCTCACACTCGATCCGATTTTTCCGCTCACCACTGCGCGCTTCACGGCGCTCACGGAATCCGCACACCGCGATCTGCCGCTGCTCACGCACCGGCTCGGCGACTGGGTGCGGCAGATCCTCGCGCTGCGCCAGGATGTGCTCGCGGGAACGAAGCGTTACGCCGGGCTGGAACAGGATGTCGCGCGGCTGCTCTCCGCGGATTTCCTCGCACGCACGCCGCACACCCGCCTCGCGCATCTCCACCGCTACCTCCGCGCGGTCCAAGTGCGCGCGGAACGAGCATCGCTCAACGCCGCGAAGGACACCGAAAAGGCGCAGCAGCTCGTGGCATTTCGCGATTGGGAAAAACGCGTGCCTGCGCAAAATCGCGAGGCGTTCCGCTGGCTGCTGGAGGAATTCCGCGTCTCGCTCTTCGCGCAGGAACTCGGCACCGCGCAGCCCGTCTCGGCGCAGCGACTGAAGACACTCGGTGGAATGTGAATTCCCAAGGCGCGCGCTATTTTCCCGGCATTTTTCCCAGCAGTTCGGCCAGCAATTTTTCCGCGTCCGCCTTCTGCTGCGGAGTCATGAATTCCACCAGCACGTCGCGCTCGGCTGCGGCCTCACGATCATTTTGCCGCGCAGCGAGTGTGTACCAGACGAACGCCCGCACGTTGTCTTTCGGACCGCCGATGCCATTCGCGTACATCACGCCGAGATTGAACTGCGCGGCGGGATAACCCTGGAATGCCGATTTTTGCAGCCACTCCGCGGCGGTGGCCTCGTCCTTTGAAACCCCGCTGCCGCCCGCGTAGCGGATCGCGAGATTGAATTGCGCGACCGCGTGGCCCTGCGCGGCGGCCATTTGAAACCACTCCACCGCCTTCACGTCATCCTTCGCGATGCCGACGCCGTCAGCATACATGCCACCGAGATTCGCCTCCGCCGGCGCGTATCCTTGCGCGGCGGATTTCTGATACCACTCCACGGCTTTCGCGTCGTCCTTGGCGACGCCGCGACCGGTCGCGTGCATCACTCCGAGATTGAACTGCGCAACGGCATTCCCCTGCGCCGCGGCTCTGCCGATCCAGTCCGCCGCCTTCGCTTCATCCTTCGGAACTGCGACGCCTTCCGAGTACAGCACGCCGAGTTTGGACTGCGCGGCGGCGTGTCCGTTCGCGGCGGCTCTTTCGAGCAAAGTCAGCGCCTCCGCGGGATCCTCCGGCACGACTTTTCCCTCGGCGAAAAGATCCGCCAGCCGACTGAGCGCGGACGTTTCATTCTGTGCCGCGGCTTTCCGCAGCCACTCGATCGCTTTCGCTTCGTCCTTCGGCACGCCGTCGCTGCCCTCCGCGTACATCGCCGCGAGTTTCATCTGCGCCGCGGCGTCGCCGCGCGCGGCGGCTTCTTCGTACCACTCGGCGCTGCGCACTTCGGTCGCAGGCATCGTCTTCGGTTCGCCACGCGGCGCGTCCGGTTTCGCGGCGGCTGCGGGCTTCTCCTCCACGGTTTCCTTCCGAGGCTGCTCCGTCTCCGGGCCAGCGCGCTTGGAACACGCCGCAAGCATGGCGAAGCAGCACAACGTGACAGGCATCCTCATGGCCGCTGCATAGCGCCCGGCGCGGCGTGCGCGCGAGTTCTTTTCAGGACACGAAAAACCCGCACGGAAAAAATTTCCAGCGCGCGGACACGCGCGGATACGCGTGGGACGCCGGCGCTCCGGCTACTCCCGGTTGAACCGATGCACGCGCCCGTAAATGTTGTACTCCGACACGAACACATTGCCTTTCGCATCAAACGCCACGCCGTGCGGCGCGGTCACCACGCCTGTGCGCCATTTGTCCGGCTCGGTCTTTGCCGTGCCCGTCTCGTCCGCATGATCATTCGCGCCGAACTGCGCGACCACCTTTCCCTCCTTGTCGAGAATCGTCACGCGGCCCTTGATTTCGCCGATCAGCGCGAGGTCGCCCTGCACCGCGACCGCCGCGGGATTCAGCAAGTCCGTCGCGATCACGCCGAGGAATTCCCCGTCGAGCGACAGGTGGACGACACGCTTGTTTTCCCGGTCGCACGCGATGATGCGCGGCGGAGTAAAACGCGTATCGATCGCGATTTTGTGCAGCGTGCTGAAATTGTACGGCTCCTTTTTTCCGCCGAACGACTTCAGGTATTTCCCCGTCTTGTCAAAGCGATGCACGTAGCTGCTCGCGTAGCCGTCCGTGACAAAAAGATCGCCATTCGGCGCGACATCCATCGCCGTCAGCCGCACGAACGGCTTGCCCGCGTTCGGGTCCGCGATCACTTCGCCCGCCGCATTCTTTTTGTTGCCCTTCGGCGTTTTGTTTTTGAACTCATCGGGAATCGCCGTCGGCGGAATGTTCAGCACTTCCTTCCCGTCGAGCGTCAGCTTGAGGATGTTCTGCCCGCCGAGCCGCGCGCCGTAGAGGAACTCGCCGTCCGCCTCCTTGTGAATGACGAACCCGTGGAAATCCGCGGGCGCATTGGGCACGTTGCGGATCCACTTTCCATCCGCCGCATACACCTGCAGACCGGCCTTCGGATCCATCACGCTCACGTACACGTCGCCGTTCGACGCCACCGCGACATCGCCATGCATGTTGCCCATCATCGGGCGTCCCGGCTCCAGCTTGGACCAATCGGCGACCTCCTTGTATTCCGCTGCCGCAGCGCGGCCGGGCAGCGCGGCGATGAGGGCGAGGGAGAAAAAGGAGAGGAGAGAAGTGCGCATGGGATGTGTGGGGATTTAGAAGCAGTGATGGCACTTCATTTCCGCCGCTCCCGTCAACCGTGCTGACGAGAAACCGCGCACCCTTTGCAATTCACACTCTTTGTCCCGCTCCAGCGCTTGCTCTCCTTGTCTCGCTCATTTTCGAGAGAGCACGAGCAAGAGCAGGACAAAGAGAAAGAGCGCCAGCCAATCCGGCTGACCCACTGACGACCCGCGTTAAGCCGTCCGCAAACGGATGCGTTCCGCCTGCCGCGAATTGATCCGCCGCAGCGCGGATCGCAGCAGCGCGCCGAGTTCGCGAGTCGGCGGGAGATCGCTCCCCGTCACGAGGATTTGATTTGTGAAATCATCGAAGGTCACGATCCGCGCCATCGGCCACAGGCCGGCCATCCATTCGAGTTCGCGGATCCAAATGCCGCTCGGCGGAACCAGCAGATTGAAAACCGCGACGCCGTCCGGCACGAGGCGATCGTGGATCAATTCCGGCAGCACCTCCCATGTGATCGACGGTTTGAAAACATCGCCATCGCCCGGCACGGAGAGATCCTCGACCAGCAGATCGAATTCCACCGGCTGCTCGCAAAGCCACGCGACCGCGTCGGCGTGAGTCCAATTCACCCGCGAAATCCACTCGGGACAGTGCGCGCAAAAAAGATCATACGCCGAACGATCGAGGTCCACCGTCTCGATCATTGTCTGCACGCCCAGCGCGCACAGCGGCGCCTGCATCCCACCTCCCGCAAACCCGAGCACGCCGACGCGTCCCTCCGACCGCAGCACGCTGATGAGCCCCGCGAGCACATCCGCCACGCTGTGCGTCGGCCCCGACGACGTGCGCAATTCGCTGATCACGACTCCATGCTGGCTCAGTCGCCATCCGTGCTCCGTGGGGGTGATGTCCATTCCGCAAAATGCTCCGGCATCGCGCGGAGCAACGCCATTCCGATTTTTCCGGCCGCTGCTTTTGAGCGCGTCGAGGCGGAATCTCCGCGGCGAATTCCGTGACTTCCGCCGCCGCCTGCGCATCCATCTCCGCGCGATGCCTGCAAAAAGCGTTCCCCTCCAGCCACTCACCGGCGCGGCGCTGATCCAGGAAACGTGCCGCCGCATCCGCGCGGCGCGCAGCGCATGGGATGCACACCGGAATGCGGCGTGCCGTGGCGAACGCGCGAAGGCGCTCGCCCATTACGAAAGTCTGAGCAAGGCGGAGCGCGAAAAAATCCCGCAAGTGCTGCGCGTGTGGTTGCGCTACCGCAGCGAGAAATACTTCGGCCCGGGACGCACGCCGCCGGGGCGGGGACGGTGATTGGTGAACAGTGATAAGTGATCAGCCGCAAGTGCCCTGCAAGCGGCTGTGCCGCCACTAATCACCAGAGCCTGTCATGCACTTTTGAAGTCGCTCATGCGCTGAGGGTCAAAGGCCCGCAAACATGCCAGCCCTGGGCTGGCATGGTTCGCACCGTTGGTGCTTCAGAGACATCACGCACTCAAAGTGCATGACAGGTTTTAGTGACAGCGCTCCCCCTGCGCGGGTCTGCTACCCGCGCCGCAACGGCGGCTCCTGCTCGTGCTCGCGTTCGCTGCGCTCGAAATATTTTCGCATCTTGCCCTGCTGCTGCCGGCGGATGTGCCGGTCGCCGGTCATCTGCCGTTTCTTCCGGCTGAGTTGAAGTTTTTCAAGTTCCTCCTCCAGCTTCTGAAATCCTTCAAATCGCGCGGCGCTCAGTTTTCCCGCAGCCATCGCCGCGCGGACCGCACAGCCCGTGTCAGTGCCGTGTTTGCAATCGTGGAATTTGCACTGCCCGGCGAGTTCCTCGATGTCGGCGAAGCGCTCGCGCAGCGTCGTCTCATCGGTCCACATGTGGATTTCGCGGATGCCGGGATTGTCGATCAGGATGCCGCCGGCGGGCAGCACGATCAGCTCGCGCGCGGTCGTGCTGTGGCGGCCTTTGCCGGTGGTCTCATTCACCTCATCGGTCCACTGGTATTCCTCGCCGAGCAGATGATTCATCACCGACGATTTTCCCACGCCGCTCGAGCCGACGAGCGTCATCGAAATCCCGCGCCGCAAATACTGCCGCAGCACGCGCAGGCTCGTGCCTTTTTCCGCGCTGGTGATGTGGACATCCGCGTCCGGATTCAGCGCACGGATCGCATCCGCGGCCTTGCGGTTTTTTGCATCGGAAAAAAGATCGGCCTTGTTCACGAGGACCACCGCTTTGGCGCGGCTCTTTCCGATGATGGCAAAGTAGCGCTCCATCCGCCGGAGGCTGAAATCCGATCCCGCATCCGTGACGACGACGACCACGTCCACATTCGCCGCGATCACCTGCTCCTCGGTGCTGCGTCCGGAAGCTTTGCGCGAGAGACAGGTGCGCCGCGCGAGCCGCGCGCGGATCATCGTCTCGCCATCTTCGCCGCCGAGTTCCAGCGCCACCCAATCGCCGACAGCGGGAAGTTCGGCATCGGTTTTCGCATCGTGATACACCTTGCCGCCCATCGTCACTTCGAGTTCCTCGCCGTCGCCGAGCAGCGCGCCGTACGTGATCTTGTTGTCGCGGATCAGCCGCGCCGGCTGCCATCCCTCGAGGAGGAACGGCGCAAACTCCGCGGCAAACTCCGCATTCCATCCGAGGTCTTCGAGGGTCATCGGCATCCGCAAATCAGGCAAAGGAATCCAATCCGCGCAGCGTCTCGGTGATGAAGTCGAGCAGCTCCCCGCGCCCGATCCGCTTCTCCGCGGAGGTGGTGAAAATTCTCGCCGGCTCCGGGCACCACGGCGCGATTGCCTCCTGGAAAAGCGCGATGTTTTTTTGCAGCAGGCCAGCCTTCACGAGATCCACCTTGCTGAAGACGAGCGCGAATTTCACCGACTCAGACAGCAGCCACTGCACGAATTCCAGATCGATCCGCTGCGGCGCGTGCCGCGAATCAATGAGCACAAAAACGCCTGCGAGATTCGGCCGGCCGCAGAGGTAGCCCGCGATCATTTTCTCGAACCGCTCGCGCGCCGAGCCCGCGGTCTTCGCGTAGCCGTAGCCGGGCAGGTCCACCATCGTCCACGTGCCGTTCATCGAGAAAAAATTGATGAGCTGCGTGTGCCCCGGCGTCGCCGAGACTTTCGCCAATCCACGTGAGGAGGCGAGCATGTTAAGCAGCGAGGATTTTCCGACATTCGACCGCCCGATGAAGGCAAACTCGCGCAGCTCTGAAACCGGGCACGACGCGAGGTCAGGCGCGCTGATTTGGAATTTGGCGTTGGCGACGTTCATGATTGCGGAAGCGCGGAAGCTAATCGCGATCCGCGCGTTTGGGAATGGACTAATATCCGCGGCGCGAAAGGCTCACTCTTCCCTCATCCCAAAAATCACCATGAACCTCCGCCCCATCCTCGCGCTCACCTGCCTCATCACGTCCGCCGCCTTCGCCGCGGATGCGCCAAAAATCCCGGGCGCGCCCATCGCAAAAAAGAAGGAGCTGCTTTTCTCCGACGACTTCGAGGGCACGACGCACGACAAGCGCTGGCACCGCGTGGTGGATACTTTCGCCTTTGAAAATGGCGCGCTGAAAGGCACGCAAACGCGCGTGGTGGATGTGCCGGCGAAGGACGGCAAACCCGAGGTGAAGGCGCACGCCGCGGTGTACGGGCTCGAGCTTCCGACGAAAGATTCCGTCGTCGAAGTGCGGATCAAATTTGAAGGCAACACGATGATGGATGTGGAGTTCGACGACCGGAAATTCACCGGCTCGCACTACGGCCACCTCTGCCGCGCGCAGGTGCGCCTCGACAAGGTCACCATCGCGGATGAGCGCGAGGGCAGCCAGAATGAGGCGATCAAGGAAATGATGAAGGACCCCGCGAAGAAGGCCGACGCTGGCAAAATGCTCGTCGGAAAAAGCGCCACCTTCCCGGCCAAGCTCGAGGCGGGAAAATGGTACACACTCACCGTCGAAACGGTCGGCGAAGAGATGCGCGTGAGCATCGATGGCAAGCCGGCGGGCTACCTGAAATCGCCCGGCATCGGCCACGCGACGAAGTCCAAGATCGAACTCGGCGTCGCGGGCAAGGATGGCCTCTTCGACGACATCAAAGTCTGGAACGCGGAGCCGGCGAAGTAGGGAGATCGAGCGCGCTCTGCGCATGTGTCCCATCGCGCATTGCGCTCGCCGCGATCTGCGCGGGCTGTTTGCATCGCGCGCATGTTTAAGAAGCGCTACTCCCGTCCGGGTGAGGCTCCCGCAACGCTCCATGCCGCGCCGGATGCAACCGCAGCTGTCGTCATCAAGCTCATGGAGTATGATCGGAACGGCTGCGAGGAGCGCATCCTCGACAGCGTCGCCGCGCTGCCGGATTGCCGCGGGAACGATGATGGCAAAATCCGCTGGATCGAATTCAACGGCCTCGGCGACGTCGCCGCGCTGAAGGCGCTCGGGGAAAAATTCAACCTCCACCCGCTCGCGCTCGAAGACGTGCTGAACGTCGGCCAGCGCCCGAAGCTGGAGCCGTACGCGGGCCACCTTTTCATCATCGCGCAGATGATCTACCACGACGCTGAGCGCACGCTGTGCGGCGAGCAGGTGAGCATTTTTGTGTGCGGAAATTTCCTCATCAGCATCCAGGAGGATGCGGAGACGGACGTCTTCGATCCCGTGCGCCAGCGCATCCGCGCGGGCGGCGGAAACATCCGCACGATGAAATCAGACTACCTCGCGTATGCGCTGCAGGATGCGATCGTGGATCACGGCTTCCCCGTGCTCGAGCAAATCGGCGAGGCACTGCAGGAGATCGAGGACACCGTGCTCTCCGCGCCGGGAAAGGACACGATCGGCGAACTCCACAGCCTCAAGCGCACGCTGATGCAGCTCCGCCGTTTCGTGTGGCCGGAGCGCGACGTGGTGAACTCGCTGCTGCACGGCGACAGCGAATTCGTGCGTCCCGAGACAAAGGTCTATCTTCGCGATCTCTACGATCACACGGTGCAGATCATGGACCTCATCGAGGCCTACCGCGACGTGGCCACGAGCCTCATGGACATGTATCTCTCGAGCGTCGGACTGCGGACGAACGAGATCATGCGCGTGCTCACCGTCATCTCGTCCATCTTCATCCCGCTCACGTTTCTGGCGGGCGTGTACGGGATGAATTTCAAGCACATGCCCGAACTGGAGACGCGCTGGGGCTATGCCGCGCTGTGGCTGGTGATGATCGTCATCGCGATCGGCCAGCTCATCTTTTTCCGCAGGAAAAAGTGGCTGTAGCAGGGGAACGCGGAGAAGCAGAGACGCGGAGGAAAAGTCAAAGCGATGCGGGATGCTGTCCATTGCGATGCTCTGCGTTTCCGCGTTTCAAAACATTCCTCCATAAAATCGGAGCGCGCTTGCACCGCCGCTCGCGTTTCCTTTTTCTCGCGCGATGCAACGCCGCAACCTCCCACGCCTGCTCGACGTCTCGCGCGAGTTTCAAATCCACGGGGAGATCCTGCACGCGGAGCCGTGCAAGGTGGGACACATCAACGAGACCTACACTGCGACCTACGATCAAGGCGGCACGCAGGTGCGCTACATTCACCAGCGGATCAATCACGAGGTCTTCAAGGATCCCGCGGGCGTGATGGACAATCTCATGCGCGTGACCACGCACCTCCGCCGCAAACTCGCGACGAGCGGCGTGAAGGACCTCACGCGCCGCGCGCTCACCGTGGTGCCAACGCATGACGGCGCGTCCTTTCACGAAACGAGCGACGGCGAATACTGGCGGACGTTTGTGTTCATCGAGCGCGTGCGGACTTTCGAGGCGGTGGAGACGGCGGCGCAGGCGTTCGAGGCGGGGCGGGCGTTCGGAGAATTCCAGAGCCTGCTCGTGGATCTGCCGGGCAAGCGGCTGGCTGAGACGATCCCGCATTTTCACCACACGCGCCGCCGCTTCGATGCGATGCTCGCCGCCGCGGACGCGGACAAGGCGAACCGCGCGAAAGTCGCAAAGGCGGAAATCGGCTGGGCGCTCGCGCAGGAGAAGACGGTGGACATCGTGCTGAACGCGCTCGCGAAAAAGCGCATCCCGGAGCGAATCACGCACAACGACACGAAATTCAACAACGTGATGCTCGACACCGAAACGCAGAAGGCGATGTGCGTGGTGGACCTCGACACCGTGATGCCCGGCACGCCGCTCTACGATTTTGGCGACATGGTGCGCACGACGACGAGCCCGACGATGGAGGACGAGCTCGACCTTGCCAAAGTGCGGATGCAGATGCCGATGTTCAGGGCGCTCGCGCGCGGCTACCTCGGCACCGCGGGGAAATTTCTCACGCGCGGCGAGCGCTCGCTGATCGCCTTCAGCGGCCGGCTCATCACCTTCACGATCGGGCTGCGCTTCCTCACGGATTTTCTGATGGGCGACACCTACTTCCGCGTGCATCGCCCGCAGCACAATCTGGATCGCTGCCGCACGCAGTTCCGCCTCGTGGAGAGCATCGCGAAGCAGGAGGAGGCGATGCAGAAATTCGCGGACAGCCTGTGAGCGGGCGCGCGCTGCCACAGCGCGCGCAGCGTCTATCCCCGAGTCGTGGGCATGTAGCGGTAGAAGACTTCGAGCATCAGCACGCAGAGCGAGGTGCGATAGACGGCGCCGGTGAGCGTGTCGCCGTTTTGCGGGCCGACGGCGTTGCCGCCGGGGATGGGCCAGCTTCCGTCGGGGTCCTGCACGTCGCAGATCTCGTCCTGGAACCAGCCGTTCCATTTCGTCCAGGCCTCGCCGCCGAACATGAGGCAGGCCTGCGTGTGGTAGTACCATGCGTAGAGATCGGCGCTGCGGTCGCGGTATTTCACCGGCTTGCGTTTTTCCGTCTGGTCCAGCAGCCACGCCATGCTTTTGCGGAGGTCGGCGCGTTCGCCTTTCCAGAAGAGCTGGCAGAGGATGCCGACGCCGGTGAGGCTGTAGTCGTCCGCGGCGTTGCGGTACCCGTAGCCGCCGTTCGGCCCCCGCACGCGCTCGATGTAGGCGATGGCGGTGGAGAGCGATTTGTCCACGCCGGCGATCGGGAGCTGGCCGAGGTGCGCGGCTTTCAGCGCCTGGATCTGCCAGCCGCTCACGGAGAGATCATCGCCACTTTTGTCGTAGGCATACATCCAGCCGCCGCCGGGCCCCTGGCCTTCGATGATGTGGCCGATGGCCTGTTTGAGGAGGTTCACGACGCGCTTGTCCTTCGTCATCGTGTAGTACTCGCCGAGCGCGTAGGCGCAGATCGCGTGCTCGTACACGCCCTGCGCGCTGAACGTCGGCGCCATGTGCAGGTGGCCCTCGTTCTTCGTGCCATTTTCAAAAATCCACGTGAGCGCCCGGCCGATCGTTTTGCCAAATTGCGGCGAATCCTGCAGTTCGCCATGACCGAGAAAGCAGAGCACGCCGAAGCCAGTCATCGCGCCCTTGTTGAAGTCGCCCCACGAGCCGTCCTCATTTTGATGCTGCGCGAGCCAGACGAGGCCGCGCACGACGGCCTGCTCGGACTTGGGCTTCATGCCGTTCAGCGCCATCGCGCGCGCCCGCCCCGCGCCCATGCGCCCTCCGAGCGTGCCGGGGAGATTCGCCGCGAAGGCGCGCGACGATCCGAGATTTCCCGTGAGGCTCGCCGCGCTGGGCGCGAGCTTCACCTGCACCTGCGGCATGATCGTTTTGAAATTGGCGTTCGTCGCGGTGGTGGTGATCGTCGCCACGCTGGGCGCGTTCATGGTCGGTGCCTGCTGCACGACCTTCTCGGTCGGCACGGTGTCCGCCGGGGTCTCCGGCGGCGGCGGCAGATCATTCGAATCGGAGATCAGCCCGTCGCCTCCTTCCGCGACAAAATCCGGCGGATCAATCGCCGCCTGATAGAGCACGATGCTGCCCGCGAGGATCACGATCGCCGAGTGGAGGAAAAGCGAGAGCATGAAATAGCGCGACTCCGAGACGCGCAGCGCGATCTTCCGGAAAAAGGGCACCGGCGGCTCCGGCTCCGGATGCGTTTCGAGTGCCGCGGGAAGTTCCATCCCGGACGCTGCCGCCACGGTCGCGGTGGAAATTCGCTCGCCGCCGGTTTTCTTGTCTGAGGTTTTGTCGCCCGCAGTTTTCTTGTCGGCAGTTTTCGCGCTGATTTTTTCCGCGTGGAAATGGCACACGATCGGACCGAAGCGAATCTCGTCTCCCTCGTTCAGCGCGATCTCCGTCACCCGCTTGCGGTTCACTTTCGTCCCGTTGGAGGACTGCAGATCGCGCAGCAGCGTCCTGCCATTTTCGACGAAGACCTCCGCGTGAAAGATCGAGACGAATTCGTGATCGAGGACGACGACGTTCTTCGGATGCCGTCCAATCGTGAGCCGCCCACCCGCCAGCGGATAACTCCGCGGCGCTCCCTTTTCGGAGGTGAAGACGAGCTGGTGTGCCATGCGGGAAGGATCGGTTGGGAATGAATTCAACCGATGACGCGCGAACGCAAACTCAATCACGGCGGAGTCGCGTGAAGCGGCTTTCATGCGTGCCCTGTCTGCAACGTTTTTGTCGTGCGGTTGTCGCTGCATTCTGAATTTGGAAACCATGAAGCCACGAAGCTGCGGGATGGCTCCGGTGATTTGATTTCCCTCCTGGCTTCCTGGCTTCCAAATGAGCAATGTCCCCGCACGGCTTGCCAATGAACGCCGTTGCGCGAGATTGCCCGCACGCGATGAAACGCTTTTCCCTCCTGCTCCCCCTCGCCACCGCCGCCGCCTTCGCTGCCCAGCTCCCGCCGTCGGTGGATCGCCCGGTGGATTTTGTGAAGGACATCCAGCCGCTGCTCGAGTCGAGCTGCGTGAAGTGCCATGCG
This sequence comes from Chthoniobacterales bacterium, assembly GCA_038239865.1. Taxonomy (GTDB): domain Bacteria; phylum Verrucomicrobiota; class Verrucomicrobiia; order Chthoniobacterales; family Chthoniobacteraceae; genus SXWH01. Next base: position 7,742 of record JBBSEI010000048.1, on the reverse strand, counting down.
AAGGGGAAGGATCGCGGCGGGCTTTCGATCGAGACGCACGAGGGAGTGCTCAAGGGCGGCGACACGGGTGCGGCGATCGTGCCGGGCAACAGCGCGAAAAGCCTGATGCTCGAACTTGTCGCGAGCGACGACGCGGAATCGCTGATGCCGCGGCGTGGCAAGCGCTGGACGCCGGAGCAGGTGGGACTTCTCCGCGCATGGATCGATCAAGGCGCGAAGTGGCCGCTCGGGCTCACTTTTTCAAAACCCGCGCCGGAAAATCTCGCGCCGCGGAAAGTGGAAGCACCGGCGGGTGACGGGAATCCGATCGATCGTTTGCTGACGGAATATTTTGGGAAGCACGGCGTGAAGCATGCGGGACCGGTGAGCGATGCGGCGTTCGCGCGGCGCGTTTACCTCGACGCGATCGGACTGCTGCCGAGCGCGGATCAGCTCGATGCCTTTGAAAAGGATGCCGTTGCGGACAAGCGTGCATCGCTCGTGCATTCGCTCCTCACGGACAAACGCAGCTATGCGGACCACTGGCTCACTTTTTGGAATGACCTGCTGCGAAACGACTACAAGGGCACGGGCTTCATTGATGGCGGGCGCAAGCAAATCACCGGCTGGCTGCACGCGGCGCTGATGACGAACAAGCCGTATGATCAGTTTGTCGCCGAGCTGGTGAATCCGAATTTCGCGAGCGAGGGCTTCACGAGCGGCATCCTGTGGCGCGGCAATGTGAACGCCTCGATGAAGCCGCCGATGCAGGCGGCGATGAGCGTGTCGCAGGTTTTTCTCGGCGTGAATCTGAAGTGCGCGAGCTGCCACGACAGCTTCGTGAACGACTGGGCCCTCGCGGACTGCTACGGCCTCGCAGCGGTGTACACGGACGAGCAGATGGAACTCGTCCGCTGCGACAAGCCGCAGGGCAAGACGGCGAAGGTGCGCTTTTTGTATCCCGAAATCGGCAGCATCGCCGCGGGCCTCGACCGCCCCGCGCGCACGCAGCGTCTCGCGGAGCTGATGCTCAGCCCGAAGAACGGACGGCTCTCGCGCACGATCGTGAATCGGCTGTGGGCGCGCCTGCTCGGACGCGGACTTGTGGAGCCGCTCGACGACATGGACAAGCCCGCGTGGAATCGCGACGTGCTCGACTGGCTCGCGGAGGACCTCGTGTCGCACGGCTGGGATTTGAAGCGGACGATCGAAGTGATCCTCACCTCGCGCGCGTACGCGCTGCCGAGCACCGAGGGGCCGCGCGATGAAAAGGAGGCGTTCATTTTCAAAGGCCCGCTCACGCGACGCATGACGGCGGAGCAGTTCAGCGACGCGGTGACTTCGCTCACGGGCGACTGGGCGAAGCTGCCGTCGTCGCCGGAGTTTGATTTTGGCGCGGAGGATCTCGCGGGTGGGCTGTCGATGCCGCGCTGGATCTGGACGGACGAATCGGCCGACCTCGGCACGCAGCGCGAGGCGATCCACAAGGCGCGCGGCTGGCTCGCGTCGGCCGGCTACAGCCTCGAGACCGCGAATCAAAAAGCGTCCGCGGCTGTGCTCGCAAACGATCCCGCGCAACTCGCCGCCGCGAACGACGCGATCGCGAAAGCCGCAGGGCATTTGAAGAGCGCGCAGGAGCTGCTGACTGCAGCGGCGGCGGCGAAAGCGGTCGGCGATCCGGGCGAGGTGAAAGTGCGGCCCACCGAGGACAAGCACCGCGTGGTTTTCCGCCGACACTTCAAACTGACGCAGCCCGCGACCGAGGCCTACGCGATGCTCGCGGCGTCGCAGGCATTCGACCTTTCGGTGAACGGCACGGCGGCGAAACCGGCGCTGAACGACGGCTTCCGCAACGGTCGCGTGAAAATTTACAACATCGGGCCGATGCTGAAACCGGGCGAAAACGTGATCGCGATCAGCGTGTTCAGCCACACGGACAAGGGCATGAACACGACGGAGCGGGAAAAATATCCGGAGTCGATCAACCACCTCAATCGCACGCCGGGGATGGCCTTTCACACGCGCATCACGCTCGCCGGAATCCACGCGCCGGTGCAGATCGGCACGGACAATCAGTGGCGCGTTTTCCGTTCGCCGGAGGGCTCGTGGTCCGATGCGAAACTCGACGACACGAAATGGTCGCTCGCGGTGCCGCTGCCGGATGGCGTGGCGCCGGTGGATGAAGGGCCGTCGCTCCAGCCCGTGAAGCGGAAGGACTTTGCGAACACCCCAATTCAACTCGGCGCAATCCTGCGCGGTGCCGTGAGCACCGCGGCACACAGCGGAAAAATCCGCGCACCGCTGCTCGCCGCCGATCCGCTGCAACTCGCGCTCGACCGGCCGAACCGCGAGATCATCACGCCTGCGCGGAACACCGCTGCGACGACGATTCAGGCGCTCGAACTCACGAACGGCGCGACGCTTGATACGCGGTTGAAATCCGCTGCTGCGAAACTCGCGCCCGCGATCGCGAAGGATGCCGCCGTCGCAGGTTCCGACCCGTGGATCGAGCGCACCTACCGCTCGTTGCTCAACCGCGCTCCGGTCGCCGCCGAGAAGCAACTCGGGCTCGAACTTCTCGGCAACGATCCGAAGCCCGACGCCGTCGCCGATTTCCTGTGGGCGCTCGTGAACCTGCCCGAATTTCAACTCATCAACTGAACATGCTTCCCCACACCCGCCGCGATTTTCTGAAGACCGCCTCCGCCATGACACTCGGCGCGCTGGCCGCACGTTCGCCGCGACTTTGCGCGGAGACGCTGGCGAAAATCGCGCCGCGCGCGGACTGCATCATCGTGCTGTGGATGGCAGGCGGGATGGCGAGCACGGAGACTTTCGATCCGAAGCGCTACACGGCGTACGAGAGCGGCGTGGAATCGAAGCGTGTGCTCTCGACTTTCCCGAGCATCGCGACATCGGCGGACGGCATCCGCTTTTCCGCGGGGCTGGAGAAAATGGCGGCGGTGATGGATCGTGGCACGCTCATCCGCACCGCGCAGGCGGCGGACCTCGGGTTCATCCTGCACTCGCGGCACCAGTATCACTGGCACACGGGCTACGTGCCGCCGCAGAGCGTGGCTGCGCCGCATCTCGGTGCGTTCATGGCGCGCGGGCTCGGGCCGCGCGATGCGGCGATGCCGGCGTTCGTCAATATCGGCCAGCGATTCGATCTCGGCGAAGGCGAGGAGCTGAAGGCGTTCACGACGGCGGGATTTCTCGGGAGCGAATTTGGGCCGTTCAACATTCCGTTCCCGCACGAGGCGGCGACCGCCGTGCGTCCGCCCGCGGGCATGACGCCGGGGCGCTTCGAGGACAGGAACAAGTTTTACAAGCGCCTGCTCGATGCGAGTCCGGTTGGAAAATACGGCAGCACATTTCAGCGCGAGAGCTTCATCCGCGCGATGGACAATGCGCATCGGCTGCTCGCGTCGCCGTCAGCGAAGGCGTTTGATCTTTCGCTCGAGCCTGCGGAGAGCGTGGCGAAATATGTCCCGGCGGGCTTCGATCCGAAGAACATCAATTCCGCAAAGCAGAATCGCGACGGCGACTATGAGGCGGGGACGATCGGGCGTTTCGGACTCGGCTGCCTGCTCGCACGGCGGCTCGCAGAGGCGGGCGCGCGCTACATCGAGGTGACGACGGAGTACATCCCGTTCCTGAATTGGGACACGCACGAGAACGGTCACGCGCGCCTCGTGAACATGAAGAAGATGATCGATGCGCCGATCGCGCAACTGATCCTCGACCTCGAACAGCGCGGGCTTTTGGACCGCACGCTCGTGGTGCTCGCGAGTGAGTTCTCCCGCGACATGCTCATCGAGGGAAAAGAGAAGAGCCAGCAGCGCGAGCAGGCGCGCGTGCCGGACAAAATCGAGAACCCGCAATTCTACGGAATGCACCGGCACTTCACCGAAGCGGGCTCCGTGCTGATGTGGGGCGGCGGTATGAAGCGCGGTCACGTCCACGGCGAGACTGCCGACGAGCGGCCATGCAAGACGGTGAAAGATCCTGTGAGCATCACGGATCTCCACGCGACGATTTACAAGGCGATGGGCATCTCGCCGAAGCTCTCGTATCTCGTCGAGGAGCGCCCATTTTACACCACGCAGGATGGCAAAGGCGTGCCCATCGAGAGCCTCTACGCGTAGTCGCGGTCTGACGGAGAACCGACGTGACGGACACGGACTGAGTGCTATTTTCCCTGCATGAGCATCGCGCAAATCATCACCGAGCTTCCAAAGCTGACTCCCGCCGACCTGCTGGCCGTGCGCCGGAAGCTGGTCGAAATTAGCGAGGAAAACGAAGATGTCGCGCTCTGCGATGCGGCGGCTCTGGAGGGCGCGCAGTTGCTCGACCAGATGGAGGCGGAGGACAGTGCGCGCTGAACGCGGCGAAGTCTGGGTGATTGATTTCGGCATCGCGGCCAAAGTCCGCCCGGCGGTGCTCCTCACCGGCGAACCGGCGGACGATCAACTCGACCTGTTCACCGTGCTGCTCCACACGACCTCCACGCGCGGCAACCGCTGGGAACTCGCTGTCCCCAAGCCATTCCTCAAACCCGGTGCCTTCCACCTCCAGCAAGTGCAGACGGTGTCCGGCGCAAAGCTGATCCGACGGCTCGGCGTTCTCTCGCCCGAAGAGATGCAAGAGGTGGATGCCGCGCTCCGCACCCGGCTCGGGCTGTAAGATTGCGTGGGCCGGCTAAGATTCTCCCACTCCCGCAGTTCCCTTCCTTTGCCATGAATTTATTTTTCTTCCCACGTCTCCGAGCGTCGCTCCAATTTGTCCCCGCGTTCACGATGCTCACGGCATTCGCCGCGACGATTGCGTTTTCCGCCGCGCCGCCGAAGAAGGAGGAGGTGGAGGATCCGAATGCGCCGGTGAGCTATTTCAAAAAGGTGCGGCCCGTTTTGCAGGCGAACTGCCAGGGGTGTCATCAGCCGGCGAAGGCGAAGGGGGGGTATGTGATGACGGATTTTGCGAAGCTGCTGCGCGGGGGCGATGATGCGGAGAAAATGGGTGCAGCCATCGTGCCGGGGAAGCCGGACAAGTCGCATCTCGTCGAGCAAATCACGCCGGTGAAGGGCGAGGCGGAGATGCCGCCGAAGAAGGCGCCGCTCGCGGAGAAGGACATCGCGCTCATCAAACGCTGGATCGCCGAGGGCGCGAAGGACGACACGCCGCAGAATGCGAAGCAGCGGTTCGACGCGGAGCATCTGCCGGTTTATTCGCGGCCACCGGTGATCACGTCGCTCGATTTTTCGCCGGATGGATCGCTGCTCGCGGTCGCGGGATTTCACGAGGTGCTGCTTTGGAAAAGTGACGGCAGCGAATTGGTCGCGCGGCTCGTGGGCTTGTCGGAGCGAATCCAGTCGGTGCGATTTTCACCCGATGGAAAGAAGCTCGCAGCGGGCGGCGGGCGTCCGGCGCAGATGGGGGAGATTCAGATTTGGGACGTGGAGAAGCGGAAGCTGCTGCTCAGCGCGCCGCAGGGATTCGACACCGTGTACGGCGCGAGCTGGTCGCCGGATGGGAAGCTCGTCGCGTTCGGCTGCGCGGACAAGACGGTGCGCGCGATTGACGCGGAGACGGGCAAGCAGGTGCTCCAGCAGGCTTCGCACGACGACTGGGTGCTCGGCGCGGTCTTCACCGGCGACGGCTCGAAGCTCGTGAGCGTGGGCCGCGACATGACGGCGAAGCTCACCGAGGTCGCCACGCAGCGGTTCATTGACAACCTCAGCAGCATCACGCCCGGCGCGCTGCGCGGCGGATTGCAGGCGGTCGCGCGGCACGTGAAGCGCGATGAGTTTCTCGTCGGCGGCGCGGACGGCGTGCCGCAGGCGTATCGCATCGAGCGCAAGGTGCAGCGCCGCATCGGCGACAACGCGCTGCTCATCCGCCGCTGGCCCGCGATGGAAGGGCGCATCTACTCGGTCGCGTTCGCGCCGGACGGGAATTCGTTCGCCGCGGGCAGTTCGCTCGACGGCAAGGGCGAGGTGAATTTCTACAACTACGACTTCGACACTACGATGCCCGCGGACATCCTCGCCACCGAGGGCCGCGCCGCGCGCACCGACGCGGACAAAAAAACGCTCGAAGCTCACTACACGAGCAACGTGAAGCTGCTCGCAGGCGCGAAGTTCGACGCCGGCATCTACGCCGTGAGCTACAAGTCCGACGGCACGCTCGCCGCCGCAGGCGAGGACGGGAAGGTGCGGCTCATCAATCCCAAGGACGCGAAGGTCGTGAAGGAATTCGTGCCGGTGACGGTCAGTGCGACGACGGCGAATAGTCGTTGACGAATAATCCGGGCTTCGTGCCTGTCCGTCATCCCACGCAGAACGAAACTTTGCAGGGTTGCCTTCAATGGCCAATGGTGAGATAGATTTTTTCCATGTCGAAACCGCTGGCCGTAGATTTATTTGCAGGTGCTGGTGGCTTTTCTCTCGGTGCTGAAATGGCCGGTGTGGAGATTGAACAGGCGGTCGAAATTGACTAATGGGCGAGTGACACACTGAGGAAAAATCACGATGGCACGGAGGTCACGACGGCTGACATCACAACTCTTTCCGACCAGTGGATTCGCCGCAATCTGCGCCGCAATCCTGATTTCGTAATCGGCGGGCCGCCTTGCCAGGGTTTTTCGCACGCCGGACCTGCAAAAAAGGATCCGAAGGATCCGAGGAATTCCCTGTTCAGGGAATTTTTGCGGGTCGTGCGCCTGCTCGATCCGGAATGCGCAATCATCGAAAACGTGCCCGGGTTGGTAAGGGCGCACACAGCTTCCGGCGAACCCGTCCCGGAGGCGATTACGAGCGAGTTTGCACGTCTCGGCTACACGACTTCTGTCTTCGTGCTGGATGCCCATCTTTACGGCGTGCCGCAGATTCGCCGGAGGGTTTTCTTTGTCGCCTCGCAGTCGTTTGGGAAGATCGCCCCGCCTGAACCGACGCACGCTGACTTCGGAGACGAAATCTCGCTGCTCGGACTGCAGTCACCGCTAACAGTGCGCGATGCGATCGGTGACCTGCCGTTTGTGAATGTCGGTGACTGTTCCGAGGCCCTGCCTTATGTGTCGTCACCGCAGAACAGCTTTCAGCGTTTGTTGCGGAAGGGAGCCGGGCCGCTTGTGCAAAATCACCAGCCGATGCGGCATACGGCGCGGCTCATCGAGCGGTTCAAGCAGATCAAGCCGGGCCAGTCGCAGAGCGATGTTTCGGCGGAACACGCACCGCGTGTGCGTGTGCGCGGCAAAGAGTCGTCTGGCGTCTATGATCAAAACAACCGCCGCATGTTTTGGGACAGACCCTGCCACACTATCGCCGCGAGTTTTTACGCGAATTTTGTCCACCCGGAATTGCATCGCAACTTCACACCTCGCGAGGGTGCCCGCATTCAGAGCTTTCCCGACCGCTATGTGTTCGAGGGCAAAGCGACAGTCGTCAGCGCGCGGCTGCTCGCACGAGAGGGGCGCGACGCCGAGCGGCATCTTTCCCAGTACAATCAGATCGGCAATGCCGTTCCGCCGATGCTAGCCGGAGTCGTCGTCGCCCATGTCCTCTCGGCAAGGAATCGCCGCTCCGGAATGGCGCGGCAAACTCGGCCCGACCTTGCGGCAGCCGTCTAGCAGCCTGTCGGACTTGATGACCGACAAGTCGTGTGTCGTGCGGCGGGTGAAAAAAGCTGGATCCGAGCGGGAGTCTGGCGCGGATGTCCTCGCTCCCCGACCGGCTGCGGAGGTCGGTTTTGCCCGGCCGATGAGG
>JBBSEI010000047.1:0-31484 GCA_038239865.1 Chthoniobacterales bacterium | reverse complement strand
CCGCACGAGCAGATGACGGGCAAGAGTCTCGCCGCGATTTTGCGCTCGGAAAAATCCGGCTGGATCGAGAACCGCGACACGATGCTCGCGGGCAAGGAGCGCCACGACATCGGCCGCCCGAACGATCTCGGCTACCCCGTGCGCTGCCTGCGCACGAAGGATTTTCTTTTCGTCCACAACTTCCATCCGGAGCGCTGGCCGGTCGGAAATCCGGAGACGGATTTCGGCAACTGCGATCCCGGCCCGACGAAGGAAGTCGTGAAGGCGCTGGGCGGACATTTTTACGACCTCGCGTTCGGCAAGCGCCCGCCGGATGAACTCTACGATCTGCGGCGCGATCCCGAGTGCGTGAACAATCTCGCGAACGACCTCGCCTTTGCGCCCACCCTCGACGAGATGCGCTACACGATGATGCGCCTGCTGAAGGAAGACGGCGACCCGCGCGCGCTCGGCAAGGGCGATGATTTTGATCTGCTGAAATACGTCGGGCCTCGCGGCAAGGGCTACGAGTCCTGGCTGAAGGAGCAGGAGGGCACGGTGCTGGAGGAATTAAAAAAGAAACTCGACGACGGCGCGGCGAACACGGGCAAGCGGAAGAAAAAATCTGCGGCGGACAACTGAGTGCGAGGCCGCTGGGCAAGCCCAGGTGACCCGCCGGGAACACCGGGCTGCGCGGCGCGGCGCGGCAAAGGCACGCGTGCGGTGATCCACGGTTTGCGGCGAGTCGCCTGTGCTCCCCGCGCTTGCACCCGCGGTGCGCATTCGCAACCATTTCAGTTTTCCCCAAATCCAACACCCATGCGCACCCACTCGATCCTCAGACTGATCACCGTCACCATCCTCAGCGCCTCGCTGCACGCGGCGGACGATGCGAAACCACCGGCAAAAACTCCGGCAAAGCCGAAGCGCCCCGCTGCCGTCGGCCCTGCGATCGGCGAGAACAAGGCGACACCGATCTCGCGCATCAAGGTTGCGAAGGATTTCAAAGTCGAGCTGCTCTACTCCGTGCCCGGCGAGACGCAGGGCTCGTGGGTGAATCTCTGCGCGGACGACAAGGGTCGCATCTACGCGAGCGATCAATACGGCGGGCTGTATCGCTTCAACGCGCCCGCGCCGGGACAGCCGCTCGATCCGAAGGACGTGCAGAAGCTCCCCGTGGACATCCGCGCGGTGAATGGAATGGTCTTCGCATTTGGCGCGCTCTACGTCGGCGTGAACGACTACGAGGGAGTGATCCCGTGCGGGCTGTATCGCATCACGGCGAGCAAGGGCGACGGCGAACTCGACAAGGTGGAACTGCTGCGCGCGATGGACGCAAAGGGCGATCATGGCGTTCACGCAGTCGTGCCGACGCCGGACGGCAAGGCGCTCTACCTCATCTGCGGCAACGGCACGAAGACCACGGAGTTTGAGAAGACATCGCAAGTGCCCGTCGTCTGGGGCGAGGATCATCTGCTGCCGCGCATGCCGGACGGCCGTGGCTTCATGCGCGATGCGATGGGGCCGGGCGGGAAAATTTACCGCGTATCGCCGGATGGAAAGCAGTTCGAGATTTTCGCCACCGGCTTCCGCAACATCTTCGACGCGGCGGTGAACCGCGACGGCGAGCTTTTCACGTACGACGCGGACATGGAGTACGACTTCAACACGCCGTGGTACCGCCCCACGCGCATCTGCCACGTCGTGAGCGGCGCGGAATTTGGCTGGCGCAATGGTGCCGGCAAGCGGCCGGAATTCTACCCGGACAATCTGCCGCCCGTGATCAACATCGGCCCCGGATCGCCGACGGGCGTGACCTTCGGCTACGGTGCAAAATTTCCCGCAAAGTACCAGGACGCGCTGTTCTCGCTCGATTGGAGCTGGGGGAAAATGTATGCGATCCATCTCAAGCCGAAGGGCGCGAGCTACGAGGCGGTGAAGGAGGAATTCCTCAGCGGCATGCCGCTGCCGCTCACCGATGCGATCATCCACCCGAAGGACGGCGCGATGTATTTCACCATCGGCGGACGCCGCGTGCAGTCGGGGCTGTATCGGGTGACTTACACGGGGAACGAGAGCACTGCGCCCGTGCAGCAGCAGAATGTGACGAGGACAAGCGCGACGGATGCGGCGCGCGATCGGCGGCGCAAACTCGAAGCCTTCCACGGCAAGCAGGATCCGAAGGCCGTCGAGACCGCGTGGCCGCACCTTGGCGACAAGGATCGCTTCATCCGCTGGGCGGCGCGCACGGCGATCGAGCATCAGCCATTTGCGACCTGGGCGGACAAAGCACTCGGCGAAACGGACCCCGCGAAGCAGGTCGAAGCGCTCATGGCGCTCGCGCGGTGCGCCGGCGTGTGCCCGCAGCATCGCACGGCTGACACGAAGCCCGCGGACACCGCGATGCGCGGAAAAATTCTCACCGCGCTGCTGAAGCTCGACATCGCTGCGCTGCCGCACGAACCGCAGCTCACCGCATTGCGCACGATCGAAATCGTGCTCAACCGTTTCGACGGCTGCGACGACGCGACCCGCCAAAAACTGATCGCGAAGCTCGATCCGATTTTTCCCGCGACGACCTTCGCGCAGAATTGGCTGCTTTGCGAGACGCTCGCCTTTCTGCAAAGCCCGGCGCTCGCGGCGAAGGCGATGAAGCTGATCGCCGAAGCGCCGACGCAGGAGGAGCAGATGGAATTCGCGCGCAGCCTCCGCGTGCTGAAATCGGGCTGGACGCCCGCGCTCCGCACGGCGCAGCTCGAATGGTTTTTGAAAGCAGCGAATTACAAGGGCGGCGCGAGCTTCGACAAATTCGTCGAGTTCATCCGCACCGATTCGCTCGCGACTTTCTCCGACGCGGAGAAGACGCAGTTCGCCGCGCTCATCGTGAAAGCGCCCGTGCGCAAAACCGCCATCGAGGCGCTCGGCGCGATGTTCGCCGGGCGCACGCCGACGATGTGGACGCTCGAGGAACTCAGCGCCGCGACGAAGATCGGCATGACGGGCCGCAACTTTGACCATGGTCGCAAAATGTTCGGCGCCGCGGCGTGCTTCACCTGCCACCGCTTCGGCAACGAGGGCGGCATGACCGGCCCCGACCTCACGCAGGCCGCCGGACGCTACGGCGCGCACGACCTTCTCGACAACATCATCAACCCCAGCAAGGTCATCAACGAGCAGTTCGTCCCGAGCGTCGTGACGAAGAACGACGGCGAGCAAATCATCGGCACGATCGTGAATCTGAATGGCGACAACGTGATGATCTGCACCGATCCCTCGCAGCCAAACCAGCAGACCGCCGTGGATCGCAAGCTCGTGAAGAGCATCGAGCCGAGCAAAATTTCGCCGATGCCTCCGATGCTGCTGGCCATGCTCACGAAGGAAGAAATCCTCGACCTCGTCGCGTACGTGCTGAGCGGCGGAGACCGCGCGAACGCGATGTTTAAAAAATAGCACGCAACCGCGTTCCTCCCATGCGCCCCATCCTCGCCTTCGCCCTCACGGTCTGCCTCGCGACCATGCGCGCCGCCGCCGACACGCCGAATATCATCATCATCCTTTCCGATGACTACGGCTACGGCAGCGCCGGGTGCTACGGCGCGAATCCCGCGCTCGTGCGCACGCCGAACATCGACCGCCTCGCGACGGAAGGACGGCGCTTCACGGATGCGAACACGACGTCATCCGTGTGCTCGCCGACGCGCTATTCGCTGCTCACGGGGCGGTATTGCTGGCGCACTTCGCTGAAGCACGAGGTGCTGAACACCTTCGCGCCGCTGCACATCGAGACGACGCGGCTGAACATGGCGTCGCTTTTGAAAAAGCACGGCTACGCGACAGCGGCGATCGGCAAGTGGCACCTCGGCTACGGCACGGCGGATGACTCGCCAAAGTGGCGCACGGATTACACCGCGGAGCTTTCGCCGGGGCCGCTCGACCTCGGGTTCGACTACCATTTTTCGGTGCCGAGCAATCACGGCGATCTCACGGGCGTCTTCGTCGAAAATCGCTTCGTGTACGGACTGCGCTCGGGGAAAATTCCCGCCGGCATGAAGGTCGCCGGGCCGGTGCCGGACTCGGATGATTTCAAAAAAACGTACGATCCTGACGACACGGAGGGCGGTCGCGGCGCAGGCAAGATCCTCGACCTCGATGCGCCGCGCCGGAAAAACGAGCGTGTGATGAAAGTGCTCACCGACAAGGCGACGGCGTGGATGCAGCAGCAGCCGAAGGCCAAGCCGTTCTTCCTCTATTTCACGCCCGTCGCGGTGCACAATCCCGTCACGCCTGACACGGACCTCGCAGGCAAAAGTGCGGCGGGACTTTACGGCGACTGGATCCACGAACTCGATCGCAGCGTGGGCCGCCTGCTCGACACGCTCGATAAAATGGGCGTCGCAAAAAACACGCTGGTGATTTTTTCGAGCGACAACGGTGGCGTGTTCACTCCGCAGCGGCCAGACAGTCTCCAGACGAAGGCTTTCAATGCAGGACTCGCGGTGAATGGCGCGTTGCGCGGCGGCAAGCACGACGTGTGGGAGGGCGGGTTCAAGGTGCCGTTCCTCGTGCGCTGGCCGGGGCACGCGCCGGCGGGCACGGTGTGCAAAGAGATGATCAGCCTCGCGGACATCCTCGCGACGACGGCGGCGGTGGTCGGCGAGGAATTGCCCGCGGCGGCGAAAGCTGCGGAGGACAGTCGCAATTTTCTCCCGGCGATTCTCGGCGATCCGGCAAAGCCGATCCGCGAGGACATGATCGTGCACAGTTCGGACGGCGTGTTCGCGATTCGCAAAGGGCCGTGGAAATGGATCGAAGGCGTGCCGGTGGACGAGATCAAGCAGGGCGCACGGAAGGCCCACGGGGATCAATTTCGCGCGCAGCTCTACCACACCGTGGATGATCCCGCGGAGACGAAGGACGTGAGCGCCGAGCATCCCGAGGTCGTGCAGGAACTCCGCGCGCTGCTGCACCGCTACCGCGACGCCGGCCACAGTCGCGGGGAATGAAAACAGCCCTCATTTTTCTGCTGGCACTGCACGGCTTCACGCGGGCGGCGGAGTCGCGGAAGACGGAACTCAGCATTCGCGGGGAGGATTTTCACCTCAATGGAAAGCCGACGTACGCGGGACGCGAGCACGGCGGGCACCGCATCGAGGGGCTGCTGCTGAACGCGCGCACGGTGCAGGCGACGTTCGATGATTTGAATCCGGAGACGGCAATGCGATGGGCGTACGGGGACTCGGGAAAATGGGACGCGGAGCGGAATGTGCGCGAGTTCATCGCGGCGCTGCCGGAGTGGAAGGCGCGCGGACTGCTCGCGGTGACGGTGAATTTCCAAGGTGGATCGCCCGAGGGATATTCGCGCGCGCAGCCGTGGCTCAGCAGCGGCTTTGCGGACGACGGATCGCTGCGGGCCGATTTTGCCGCGCGCATGAAGCGCGTGCTCGATGCGGCGGATGCGCAAGGCATGGCGGTGATCGTCGGCTATTTTTATTTCGGCCAGTCGCCGCATTTCATGGGCGACGAAGCGGTGATCCACGCGACGGACGAGGCGACGCGATGGCTGCTGGCGGGCGGCTGGCGCAATGTGCTGGTGGAGATCAACAACGAGTCGAATCCGAATTACCGCCCGCCCATTCTGCGGCCGGATCGCGTGTCGGAACTCATCGGGCGCGTCCGCAGGATGAAAGCGGAGGACGGGCATCGCCTCCTCGTCGGCACGTCGTTTGGCGGACGCGTCGTTCCGTCCGCGAATGTGCTCGCGGTCTCGGATTTCGCGCTGATCCACGGCAACGGCGCGAAGGAGCCGGAACAGATCCGCGACCTGATCCGAAAGACGCGGGCGGTGCCGACTTTCCACCCGATGCCGGTGATCATCAATGAGGACGACCACGAGGATTTCGATCAGCCGGCGAACAATTTCGCGATCGCGATGAACGAGCATGTTTCGTGGGGCTGGTTCGATTACCGGCGCAAAGGCGAGGGCGCGGACGAGGGCTACCAGTCGCCGCCGGTGAATTGGGGCATCAGTTCCGCACGGAAGCGCGCATTTTTCGAGACGCTCGCGAAAATCACCGGAAGCAAGTGACACTCGAGGCCGACCAAGTGCGAGGCTAGCGGTCCGCCTGAAAAGATGCTCCGCAACGCAATCGTCGCCGACGGACGGGCACTTCCCTCGCAGAACGCACCACCGCACGGTTCTGGAGAAGTCCGCTACACCACCTCGCCCACGAGGTCATACACCTGCGTGCCGGTGATGCGCACGTTCACGAATTCTCCGACGGGCGCGGGCTTTTTCAGCAGGATGCGGCCGTCAATGTCCGGCGCGTCGGTCTCGCCGCGGGCGATGAGAGGCTGGTCCGTGAGGGCGCGGATCGTCTCGCCGATTTGCGCGCGGCTGATCTCGGACGCGATTTTCTGCTGGAGCTTCATCGCCTTTTTGAATCGCGCCTGCTTCACCTTCGCCGGGAGCTGGCCTTCCATTTTCGCGGCGCGCGAACCTTCCTCCTGCGAGTAGGTGAAGACGCCGAGCCGCTCGAAACGCGTGCGTTCGATGAAGTCGAGGAGGTATTCGAATTCCTCCTCCGTCTCGCCGGGGAAGCCGACGATGAAGGTCGTGCGAATCGCGATGCCGGGAATGCCGGCGCGGATACGCGTGATGAGATTCTCGATGTGCTCGCTGCTCGTCTCGCGGCGCATGATTTCGAGCATGCGCGGGTGGATGTGCTGCAGCGGCATGTCCACGTAGCGCGCGACGTGCTTGCACGCGGCGATGCACGCGATGAGTTCGTCGCTCCAGTGCGCGGGGTGCGTGTAGAGCAGGCGAATCCAGAACTCGCCCTGAATCTTGTCCAGCTCGTGCAGCAGATGCACGAGCGTGACGCCGCGCGACGGATCCACCTTCTGCCGCGGCCCCGCCTTTTCCTCCCACAGATCCATGCCGTAATAGGTTGTGTCCTGGCTGATCAAATTGATCTCCTTCACGCCCTCCGCGACGAGCCCGCGCACCTCGGCGACGACGCTCCCGATGGTGCGCGAACGGTGCCGCCCGCGCATCTGCGGGATGACGCAGAAGCTGCACGGGTGATTGCAGCCCTCGGCGATTTTCGTGTACGCCGTGTGCGCAGGTGTGAGACGCACGCGAGGCGTGTCCCAGTCGGGAATGTAGGTCGGCTTGCGCGAGACGAGATTCAGCGGCTGCCATTCATCGTGGAGGAGCACGTCGGCGTTTGCGGGGAGTTTTGAATTTTGAATTTTGAATTTTGAATTCTCGGAGTCGCTCTTTTTCTGAGCACTGGGCACTGAGGACCGAGCACTTCGTCCGAGAACCTGCTCGATGATCCCGCCCACATCCTTCACCTGATCAAGCCCGATGAACGCATCCACCTCGCCCTTGAATTCACCCGCGAGATCATTGCTGAAGCGCTGGCTCATGCACCCCGCGACGATCAGCTTTTGCCCAGCGCGTTTCCGCTTCAGCCCCTTCGCCTGATGCGCGTCGAGGATCGCCTCGATGCTCTCCTCCTTCGCGGAATCAATGAACGCGCACGTGTTCACGATGAGCACGTCGGCCTGGTCCGCGTCGTTCGTGATCTGCATCCCGTGCGCGAGCACGTCGCCGAGCATGATCTCCGCATCCACGAGGTTCTTCGCGCAGCCGAGCGAAATCATCCCGACCTTCGGGATATGGCGGACCGCTTTCGCGGCGGGAGGGGTCTTGGCGAGTGTGCTCATGAAAATGGGCGCACATCATACACGCAAAACTCGCCCGCGCCAGCGCGCTTCCGGGCGCGCGGTAGAGCAGCTCTCCCGAGTTGCGCCATTAAAATCCAGCGTCCACCGGCGAAGTGCCCGCCTCCTTTCGTCGGTGCCTGCGGGCAGGGCTGGCGACAACGCACTTGCCCACGCGTCGTCCGCGCGAGCACGATGCTGCACTCATGATCGCAGTCGAAGGTCTCACCAAACTCTACGGCGATTTCACCGCGGTCTGTGATCTCACTTTCACCGTGGAGCCTGGCAAAGTGATGGGCCTCGTCGGTCCGAACGGCGCGGGCAAGACGACCGCGCTGCGCTGCCTCGCGGGCATCATCCCCGCGACGCACGGGAGCATCGCGATCGAAGGTCACGATCTGCGCGAAGACCCGATCGCCGCGAAGAAGCTCCTCTCATTTTTCCCCGACGAGCCGCGGCTATTCGACTACCTCACCGTCCGCCAGCACCTCGAATTCACCGCGCGACTCTACCAGGTCCGCGACGCCGCGGAGCGCAGCACCATGCTGCTCGACGCACTCGAAATGACCGACAAGGCGAACGCCCTGCCCACCGAACTTTCGCGCGGCATGAAACAAAAAGTCGCCCTCGCCTGCGGCTTCATCCACCAGCCGCGCGCGATGTTTTTCGACGAACCGCTCACCGGCCTCGACCCGCTCGCCATCCGGCGCACAAAGGATCTCATCGTGCAAAAGGCGCGCGAAGGCGTGGCCATCATCATCAGCTCGCACCTGCTGCATTTGCTCGAGGAAGTGTGCAGCCACGTCCTCATTTTGAAGCGCGGGAAAAAAATCGCGCACGGCACGCTCGACGATATCCGCACGGAATTCCGCGAGGGTGGCAAGGACTCGACACTCGAGGAAATCTTCATCCGCCTCGTCAACGACGACGCTGGAAAATGACCGCGCCGGTGACAGCGCTCGGCTACCTCGTCACGCGCACCTTCGTGAATGGCGTGCTCTTCCGTCTGCGCCGCCTGCGCCAGCCGAAGTATCTCTTCGGCGCGATCCTCGGCCTCGCGTACTTCTACATTTATTTCGGCAAAATCCTCGGCGCATCGCGCGAGCCGATCGGTCCGAAGTTTCTTTCCAACGTTGCTCTCGGCCCGGAACTCGCGGCCGCGCTGCTTTTCATCGCCACGCTCGTCATGTCCTGGATCCTGCCGGCATCGCGCGCCGCGATCGCCTTCACGGAAGCGGAGATCGCCTTCCTTTTCCCCGCGCCCATCCGCCGCCGCACGCTCGTGATCATGCGCCTGCTGAAGTCGCAAATTTCCCTGCTCACCTTTTCCATCTTCGTCACGCTGGTCTCCGGCCGCTTCCATCTCGGTCCGGAAGCGTGGTTCCGCATCGGCGGCTGGTGGGTGATCCTGAACACGCTGAACATGCACCGCATCGGCGCGTCGTTCGCGCTCCAGCGGCTGCGCGAGCGCGGCATGGCCGAGGGAAAAAGGCGTATCGCCATCGTGCTCGCACTCATCGGCCTCGCGGTCGTCGTCGAGTCCGCGCGCCGCCATCTGCCTCCCGTGCCGGGGCTCACCGAGACGGTCGCGGGCGGCGGGGATTTTTTGCAAAAGTACATCGCGCAAATTCTCCACAGCAATCCGCTGCCGTACGTGCTCGCTCCGTTCCGCGTCGTCGTGCTCCCGAATTTCGCCCACGACTCAGCGGCCTTCCTCCGCGCGCTGCCGCCGGCCCTCGGCATCATGGCGCTGCATTTCCTCTGGGTCGTGCGCGCGGATGTTTCGTTTGAGGACGCCTCGATCGAAGCCGCGAAAAAGCGCTCCGCCTTTCTCGCCGCGCGCGGTCGCGGCGAGCTGCGCGTGCAGAAGGCCACCGCGCGCGCCCGCGAACCGTTTTTCCGACTGCGACCGACGGGATTTGCACCGCTCGCCTTCATCTGGAAGAGCCTGCTGAAAGTCGGCGGCCGCCGCATCATTTCGCGATGGGCGTTCTTTTTCGCCGTGCTCCTCGCCGGCGCGTGGCGGCTCGGGAATGCGCCCCACCTCTCGCTGCCGCTCGCGACCACGGCAGCGATCATCGGCGTCGGCAGCTACCTCGCGCTGCTCCTCAGCTTCATCCTCATCGGCCAGCACGCCGCGCAGCAACTCCGCCAGGGCATCGGCGCGATGGACCTGCTGAAAACGTATCCGCTCCCGGGTTGGCAACTCGCCCTCGGCGAACTCGCCGGCCCCGTCATCCTCGGCACGCTCATGCAGTGGTGCTCCCTCGGCACCGGCCTGCTGCTCCTGCACGCGACCGGCATCTCCAGCCAGATCGCCACCGTGATTTTCTACGCCGCCGGAGGACTCGCCCTGCTCCTGCCGGCGTTCAATTTCGGCATGTCGATCCTGCCCTGCGCCGGCGCGCTGCTTTTCCCCGGCTGGTTTCGTCCGCAGGAAAACACCGGCCCCGGCATCGAGAATACCGGCGTGCGGCTGATGCTCGGCTTCACGCAGCTCCTGGCCCTCGCCGCGGCGCTCGTCCCCGTCGCATTTTTCGGCGCACTGGCGTGGTTTGCCGCGGGAAAATTCATGCTCTCGCTCGAATGGCGCGCGCTCGCCGCGGGCGGCGTGGCGAGCATCATTCTCGCGATGGAAGCCGCCCTTGGCATCGCGTGGCTCGGCTCGCTCTACGACAAGTTCGACGTGAGCAGCGAGTGACTTCGCGCGCAGCCGCGGGGTGACATTCGGATCGAGCACCCGAGCGCGAGCGCGCCGCGCTGGCACCGCCGTTCACTCGTAGCGAATCCCCTTTTTCTTCGCCTGCATGCGGAGCGACTGCGACACCTTCTCGTCAAAGCCGTCGCCCTTGCCCGCCTTCGCGAGCTTCTTGCGCTCGGCATTGATGAACGCGTCGCGCTCCTTGCTCAGCTCCGTGATCCGCGTCTGCAGGACCGCGCGCTCCTTCTGCATTTTCTCGACGTGCGCCTTCAGTTCATCGGCGGACAGTTTGCGCAATTCCTCCGGCAGCTCGTCCTTCTTCACTTTCTCGAGCGTCGTCTTTTTCTCCGCGAGCATGTCGAGCAACTCCCCATCGCCCTGCACTGTTTTGCCGGATTTTGAATTGAAGGAAAGCCGTGCCGCCGCGGCCGCGGGCGCCGCGAGTTCGGCCGTTCCCTGCTTGCTGAGCGTGAAAGCGCGCGTGCGTGCGTCGCCACAGGCGATCATCGTCTTGCCGATTTTCGTATTCAGCTCGCCCAGCTCCTTGTCCTGCGGCGCCGAGATGGCGACCACGCCGCCTTCCTGCGGAATCGCCGCGAACACACCCTCCGCGCGATCCGCGATCTCCTTCCACACGCGCGTCGTCTCAGCGTCCGCGCCACACTGCACGGTGTTGATGATAAGGTCGCGTTTCACCGCCTCGGTGCAGACTTTTTTCCAGTTCGGCTCGTCCTCGTAAAAGTGCGGCGGCGCATCGCCCACGAGGTAGATGATTTTCAAAACGCCCGCGTCCTTCGTCCATTCGATCTTCTTCACCGACTCATCCAACGCGCGCCCGACCGACTCCGGCGCATCACCCCCGCCCGCCGCCTTGAACGTGTTCAGCTCCGCATACACCGCATCGAGGTCGTCCGTGAGCGGCGTGATTTTCGTCACGTAATCATCGCCGCGATCGCGGTAGCCGATCAGTGCGAACCGCACCTCCGGCGCCGGCTTCGCAGAGATGATGTCATTCGCCATGCTCCAGATTTTTGCCTTCGCGCCGGCGATGAGCCCGCCCATCGATCCGGTCGTGTCGAGGACAAAGCAGACCTCGATGCGCTGCTTCGCTAGTTTGTCGGCGGGCTTCTTCGCCGTCTCGGCGGCGGGCGATTTTTCAACCGCAGCCGCGCAGATCGGCAGCAGGGCGAGGAGGGATGCAGAGAGGATTTGGAGTTTCATTTTGTGGATTGTTTTCGTGCTTCGTCTTTGTCGGAAAAAACATCGCGCCCGAGCTTCGCCTTCAGCTTCCCGCGCATGACTTCGTTGTAAATGCGCGCACCTTCGGGGATGCCGTCGCTCACGATGCAGCCCGCGATCGCCCGCACCTCCACGCCATCCTTCTCGAGCCGCTGATCGAATTCCGACACCGGCTTGCGCAGCCCATACACGAGCATCCGGTAGTGCCCCGCGGCGCAGTCCGCCTCGGCCTGCCTGCGTGCGGTCGCAGCGGCCTCGCGTTTCGAGAGCTTCATGAACTCCGGGAACGATTCCTTCGGCTCCGCCGCGTGCAGGGACACGACGAGGATCAAAACGGCGGCGAGTGTGTGTTTCATGGCGTGTGTGGTTTGATTATTCGAATACCTCGTAAAGTTCGCTCCCGAGCGTGAACTGCACATTGCGCCCGAGCGCGAGCCACTGCGCGCATTCAGGTTTTCCAGTGAGCAGATCGAAGTATTCCTTCGAGGCAAACTGCACGCGGTTGCGCTTTGCGTCCTGCTTCACCGATTGGATGGCGGTGTCGGTCCAGTTCGCGCCATTTTGCGCAAACGACTTGCCCGCGATCCAGCGCGTCTGCTGCTCCGCGTCGTCGAGTCTCCGCGCGACCTCGCCTGCCTTGCCGGGGAGGAGCAGGCCACTCCCGCTTTTCCCGCGCATCATGCCGCTCGTCGGTTTCGCCGCCGCCACGCCGCCCGCCGCGGATTCGGCGGCAGAAGTGTTCCCCGCGATCACGCCGCCGAAGTTTTCCTGCTTCGCCTTTTCCAGCGCGGGCGCGACGGTCTGCGCGTTTTTCAGCGAATCGTTCGCACGTCCCGCAAGCGCCCCATCGTAGCCATCCTTCTTCCCGCTGATGTCTCCCCAGCTCTTACGATAGAGCGTCTGCGCGGCGGGATCGCGGTCGAGCAACTGCAAGCTGCGCGAAGCCACCGGCACGCCGCGGCGCGCCTCGTCCTCAACGATGAGGTAGCTCGTGTACGGCGTGACGATCGCGTAGCGCCGCGCGAGGTCCACGACTTCGTCGCGCAACTCCTTGCTCTCGCCGCGCAGCCGCACTTCATCGAGCAGCCAGCCCACACGGCGCAACGCCCAGAGCTGCGCAATGAACTCGTTGCCCGACTCACGTGCTAAAAAATTAACACGCTGCGACATGCGCTTCGGCTGGCCGTTCAGCGTGCCTTCGAGCACGAGGTCGCCTTCGCCGTCGCCCGAGTAGCGGCCCGCGAGCACGAGCTGATCGCCGCGGAAAAGATCGGGCAGCGGGTTCGGATAGAGCTTCGTGACCTTCACGCCGGCAGGAAAATCGAGCTTCAGATTCGTCAGCAGCGGTTCTTTGATTTTGGAAAAGAACGCCGAGACTTTCACTTCGAGGTCTTCCTCCGGCAGCACGAACTGCGTCGCGGCCCGCGTGCGCTCGGCGATTTTGTCGAGCAGGTGGGTGTTGATGTCCGTGCCGATGCCGAAGCAGAAAATCCGCGTCGTGCTCGCCTGATCGGGCGCGACCCGCGCGACGAGCCGTTCCTCGTCCGTCTCGCCGATGGTCGGCTTTCCATCCGTGAGGAACACGACGACAAAAGGCCGCGAGTTGTCCGCGGGCTTGAGCTTCAGTGAACGCGCCAGCGCATCCGCGATCGCGGTGCCGCCGATGGGTTTGAGGCCCTTGATGAACTCCTGCGCCTTGTCGCGATTTGCCTTCGATGCGTCGGCGAGCTTTTCAAAAAACGGCTCCGCCTCCGTCGAGAAACGCACCAGCTCGAAGCGATCGTTGTCGTTCAGGTTTTCCACGCAGAACGTCATCGCCTTCTTGAGCTGCTCCAGTTTTTTGCCAGCCATCGAGCCGCTCGTGTCCAT
The DNA here is from genome assembly GCA_038239865.1 of Chthoniobacterales bacterium. Taxonomy (GTDB): domain Bacteria; phylum Verrucomicrobiota; class Verrucomicrobiia; order Chthoniobacterales; family Chthoniobacteraceae; genus SXWH01. Next base: position 17,968 of record JBBSEI010000047.1, on the reverse strand, counting down.
TACGAAGACGACATCCTTTGGGTTCACGTCCTTCGACTTCATCACATCCGCGCCGGGCGATGCGAGCAGCAGGAACCAGCCGTCCTCGCCCTCCTTTTTGTGCGTGAGCAAATGGACGCCGACCTCGGTCTGCGCGGTCGAGTAGAGCAGTTGAAAATCCGTGTCCGGCCGCGTGTTCGACGCTTCCCAGCCGACGACCGCGCGCTTCTCGCCGTCGCGCTTGATCTCCACCGAATGCGACGGCGAATAGAGCGCCTTGATCGGCGCGTCCTGACTGATCGTCACGCGCATTGCCACGGTCTTCAGCGGCTGCGCGGAAAATTTCTCCGTGTTCAGCGGATACGTGTACGTCGCGATGCCGCCGTCCACTTTCAGCAGTTCCGTGTAAGCGAGCGTCACCTTTTTCCGCGAGTGCGGCTCGATGGGAAAAATGCGGACACGGAACGCCGCGCGCCCGGTGTATTCGAGCAGCGCGGGATCCTTCTGCCGCCGCACGATGTCCTCGTAGATCGCACGCGCCTTCGCCGCGTCGAGCAGCTCGGCCTCCATGTCCTTGTCGCCGATCCGCATCGTGAACTTGTCGAGATGCGCGCCCTTCGGAATCGGGAAGATGTATTCCCCTTCGAGGTTCGCATTGTTCGGATTGAAAAACTCCTGCTCCACGCGCGTCACGGATTTCTGCCCGGTGATCTCCACATCCACCTTGTGAAACACGACCTCCAGCGGCGCGAAGACGAAATGCGGCGGCATCGGAATCCGGTGCGGCGGGCCGGGCGGAAAGGGCGGCGCGAACGGCGGCGGGTTATGGATGATGATGAAGCCGTCGGCGCGCACGCCGCCGACGAGCGCAAGAAGTGCCGCAAATACGGCGAGGAGTTTTGCTTTCATGCTCCGAGATTGCCGCAATCGCGGCCTGCGCGTGTCAGGCGGCTGTGCGGAGTTTGTCAGAAAATCGTCACCGCGAAAACGACAGGAGCCCTTCGCGATTCCTACCAAGTGTTCATCAATCCCCGGTGCGGGTGATGCTCAGAAGGAAGCCATGCGCATCCTCATCGCCGACGACCGGAAAGACTTCGCCGACCTCCTCGCCCTCATGGTCCGGCACGCCGGACACGAAGTCGCCAATGTGGTGACCACCGGCGGCCTCGGCGCCATGCGGGCCTACCGCGAATGCGCGCCGGATTTGGTGCTCATGGATTTCATGATGCCCCACCTCAACGGCGTCACCGCCACCAGCCAAATCCTGAGCCGTGATCCGAATGCCCGCGTGGTCATGATTTCCGGAGTCTCCGACACGAAGGAACTGCAGCGCGCGGCGTGGGACGCAGGAGCGAAAGGCGTCCTGCAAAAGCCCTTCTCCCAAGCGCAACTCACGGACCTCCTCTCCGTGCTGTCCCTGACCGCTTCGCCATCACAGGAGGACGAAGTCCATCTGCCGAACTGATCGTCGCGCGCGCGGAGAATGCGGTTACCGCGATTGCATGGCTCTCGCGGCAAGCGGCGGAGGATTCGATCCGAACTGCCGTTGCATTCGTGTTTGGAATTCCGATTCACCGATCATCATCGCCGCGCCGTTGATCTGTCCGATGATGCGGGTTCCTGAAGGGGAATGAGGAGCGGCCAATACGATCGTGTCTGGGGGGTCTGTCGCCTTGAAGCCGGGAAAATAGATGGTCCGCTCCGGGGGTTCGTCCCGTTCGGTCGTGCCGAAGAAAATCCGACGGCTCGTCGTATATTTTGGAAACAGTTCATCGAGGGTTCTTGGGAAAACGTCCTCGTGGTCATCGGCGTACATCCGGAGCGCGAGCGAAACTTGTTTCACATTGCTCAGCACATCCGTCAGCAGACCTTTCCCTGCGTTGTAAACCAGGTGCTCGGCTTTGAACAACCAACCGACTTGATGGACAATTCCCGTAGCGACGATGGATGTCGCGAAGAGGAGGAGCACCATCGCCGTGATCTTGAGGGTCCATCCTGCACGCCACTTTTCCGCAGTGCCTCGCGCACCTCGCCACCAGCGCATCATCCGATGAAGACCGAAAGTGGCGAGCGAGAGTGCGATCAACGAGCCGAACGCGATCTCCGCATTAAATCGGATCCGGGGCACGACTCGCATGAGGTAGGACGCCCAGCCCAAACTCAGGGTTCCCAAGAACTCGAAGGCCTCCGGGAAAAATCCGAGCAAAAATGTTCCGAGCACGCTGGCCACGAGTATCCTCAAAAGGCGACGCACCCGTCGGCGTGACTCTGGGACGGACTTCGTTGGAGGCGCACTCATCGGGGAGGAATTTCTGACGTCTTCTCTCCCTCTCGGATCTGGACCTTTACGCGACCTGTCAGTTCGGTTGCGGCGAGTTGGATAATCTCGCCGTTGCTCAGCAGAACGAACCGGTTCGCGCCGAAAGTCCCGGGCTCATAAGCAATCACGCTCGATCCGACATCCTGCTTTGCCCCCGGCAGATACACGTGCGCAAGGCCGTTCGGGTCCACGCTTCGCCATGCGTCGCTCGGGATTCCTCCGTCTCCGGCGTCCGCGGGAAATGCCCCGCCATGCTGGCTGGCATATTTCCACAACACCGCGCGCAGACGGTCCAGCGAATCGCGCCGCGCGGTGTCGAGCCACGGTTTTGGATTCTGATCGGGTTCGCGGATTTTGTACATCACGCCGCTGCGCTCCCACGCGCCGGGTGTGAGCAATTCTCTCGCGCCGGAGATCATCGTGAGGACCACGTAGATGAACAGTCCGCAGACGACCAGCGCACCCAACGCGCCGCGGAAACTGAGGCGCGGGAATTTCGGAAAATCGCGGGCGAGGGAATTCCAAAGCCAGCGGTACGCGAGCGCAAGGAGCAGGTAGCCGACGATGAAAAACGAAATCACTTCCACCCGCGCCCGGGCCATGTCCGTCAGCCGCGGCATCGCCATTCCGGCCCGGGCCGGAGCGACTGCGAGAAATGAAATCGCGAGGCAGAAAATTGCCATCCGGCGCGGGCGGGTTGCAGACATCACCTCAAGGGTTAGTCCCGGCGCTTCAGTTCGACAACTCTGCAAGCACCGGGGACTTTCCATTTGCCCTCGTCAGTCGTGCGGGGCATCTTTCGCGCCCTTTTCAACTGACCAAACCAAATGACTCTCACGGAAAAATTGCTCGCCCGCGCCAGCGGCAAGGCGCGTGTCCAGCCCGGCGAAAATGCCTGGGTAAATGTGGACGTGCTCATGACTCACGATGTGTGCGGGCCGGGGACGATTGGCGTGTTCAAGCGCGAGTTCGGCGCGGACGCGAAGGTGTGGGATCGCAACAAGGTGGTCATCATTCCCGACCACTACATTTTCACCGCGGACTCGATGAGCAATCGCAATGTGGACATCCTGCGCGACTTCGTGCGCGAGCAGGGGCTGCCGTATTTTTACGACGTGATTGATGATCCGAACGGGCACTGGCATTTCGATGCGTCGAAGGGCCAGCTCAAGCAGCAGTATGGGAAAAATTTCGCGGGCGTGTGCCACACCACGCTGCCGTGGAAAGGCCACCTGCGTCCCGGCGAAGTGCTCGTGGGCACGGACTCGCACACGTGCATGGCGGGGGCGTTCAATCAATTCGCGACGGGCATCGGAAACACCGATGCGGGCTTCGTGCTCGGCACGGGGAAAATCCTGCTGAAGGTGCCGGAGACGATGCGCTTTCTCCTCGAGGGCGAAATGCAGCCCGGCGTGATGGCGAAGGATGTGATCCTGCATGTCATCGGCGACATCGGCTTCGACGGCGCGACGTATCGCGCGATGCAGTGGGAAGGCCCCGGAGCGCTCGCGATGGGCATGGATGATCGGATGACGATCACGAACATGGCGATCGAGGCCGGCGGCAAGAATGGCATTTTCCCGTACGACGAAAAAACGGGTGCCTATGTGCGCGAACGCATCGCGGAGAATGGCACGAAGGCGGACTTTGAACCCGTGGAAGTGGACCGCGAGCAGTGGTTCGTTTTCGACAAGACGTACGATCTCTCGAAGCTCGAACCGACCGTCGCGTGCCACCCGGATCCGGGCCAGCGCAAGCTCGCGAAGGACCTCACGAACGTGAAACTGGATCGCGCCTACATCGGCTCATGCACGGGCGGAAAGACGAGCGACTTCCTCGCGTTCGCGCGCGTCGTGAATGGGCGCAGCGTGAAGATTCACACCTTCGGCGTGCCGGCGACCACGAAGGTCGTGGCCGAGCTGAAGGCCGCGCAGATGGACGGCAAGAGCGTGTGGAGCATCCTTGAAAATGCCGGCGTGCAGATGACCGAGAACGCCTCGTGCGCCGCGTGCCTCGGCGGGCCGCAGGACACGTTCGGCCGCATGAATGAGAAGGCGCTCAAGTGCATCAGCGCGACGAACCGCAATTTCCCCGGCCGCATGGGCCACAAGGAATCGCAGGTTTTCCTCGCGTCACCGTACACGGTCGCTGCCAGCGCGCTCACGGGTCACATCACGGACCCGCGCGAGATGCTCGCGTGAACCGATAGACAGGTTGTGAAAGTCTTGCGGACCATGCCCGGACTGCGCGTGATGCTCGCATGCGCGGCCATCGCGTGGGGCGGATGCGCCGGCTCGAAACCCGGCAAAGGCGACATGTATTATGCCGTGAGCGGGAAAGTCGCGCAGGTGTACCGCTTCGGCCCGTCGCAGCCGACGGGAGCGGACGTGCTGCTCAAGCAGGGCCAGCGCGTCGTGATGCTCCGGCAGGAATACGGCTACAGCCGCGTGATGACAGACGCTGGACTGACGGGCTACATCGCCAACGATCTCATCGCACCCGCACCGCCGCCGGTGAAACCGCGCATGACTCCCGGCGCGCCCGGCAGCCTTGCATGGGCGAACCTGCCGCCGCTGCCCTCGCGCGGCACGAGCGTGCCCGGAGTGAGTTCCGCAAATCGCGCGATCCTGCAAAGCGGGCCCCTCTTCGGGGAGGATCAATTGCCACCGCTGCCGGACAGCGATTCGCGAAATCAGAAAAAGCCGGGCTTCCGCTTTAATGTCCATGCGCCGTCCGCACCCGTCACGGAGAAACCGCAGCCGTGAGTTGAGCGGATCCGGCGTGAACCGGACGCACATGGCGCGGCGACGGGCCGCGCTCTTTCGCGAAAACGAACGCGATTAATTGCCGCCGGCGGGCTTCGCGTCGGCGGGTTTTTGGTCCGCTGCCTTCGGCTCGGCTGGCTTTTCCGCGGGCTTCGCTGGCGGATTCGGGGTCGTCGGCGCAGGGACCGCGGGGGCGGGTGCCGGCTTTTTGTCCTCGAGTTTGGCGGGCGCGGAAGGCGGAAGCGGAGCAGGCTGCGGAGGAGTGGCAGTCGGAGCAGCCGGTTTCTTCGCGGCGTCAACGGCGGCGGATGCAGCCATGGCGGCATCCTTCGCGGCCTTCTGCTTGTCGCGCTCGGTCTGCTCCTGCTTCATCTTGTCGAGGTAAGCACCGATTTTGTCCCGTCGCTTCGTATCGTGCGTGCCGAGCACCGCGATGACGAGGCAGAGCACGAGGAAAATCGAGCCCATCCAGCGGGTGAGCGTCGCGAGGACATTCGTCGTCTGCGCGCCGAAAATATTGCTCGCCGTGTCGCCGCCGAAGGCCGCGCCGAGGCCCTCGTTTTTCGGCCGCTGCAGGAGGACCAGCAGGACGATGAGGAAGCAGACGAGGACGTTCACCGCGGTGAGCAAATTGGTAATGATGCCGATCCAGTTCATAAAAAAAGGGGCGCGGAATATGGGGGGCGGTCCCGTGCTTGGCAAATGGCAAATCGCAGGACGAATTTCAGATTTAAGATTTAAGATTTTTCCCGACGTCCAGCCCTCTGCTGGTTTGGAAAAAATTGGCCGCTCTTCGGCTCTTGGGAATTTGAGGGGTTTGGCGGCGGGTATTTTCCGATGCCGAAGACTGGCTCCAAATCTGAAATCCTAAATCCTAAATCTTAAATTCCATCGGCTTCGTCGATCATCGCGCGCCGCTGCGCGGGCTGCGTCCAGCGCCACTGCGCTTCCTGGTCGAGCGAGGAGATCGGATCGAAGAAGAGGAATTTTTTCCCGGCCTTCACGCTTGGCGCGGTGAAGGCGGAGACGCCGGTGCGACGGTCGTAAAAATCCGGCGTGTGGACATCGCGCTTGCCGCCGCCGCCGGGGGCGTCGAGCACGAAGGCGGGCGTGTTGAAGCCTGCGGTCGCGCCGCGCACATGGCGCTCCAAATTTTGCGCCACGTGGAGCGGGGTGCGGAGGTCTTCGACGCCGGGCACCATGTCATGCACATAGACGTAGTACGGGTGGACGTTGATGTAGCTGAGTCTGCGCACGAGGAGCGTCATCACGGCGGCGGTGTCGTTCACGCCCCGCTGGAGCACGGTCTGGCAGCGGACGTGGATGCCGCGCTCGGTCATGCGTCCGAGTGCGTCCTCGGTGAAGCCGGTGATCTCGTTCGGATGATTGAAGTGCGAATGCACGACCACGTCCTTGTGCAACGTGCGGCCAAGTTCGACGACACGTGTGAGTGCATCGAGCCACGCGGAGTCGGTGAGAATTTTTTGCGGCAGCACGCAGAGGCCTTTCGTTGCGTAGCGGATGCGGCGGATGTTCGGCATCCCGAGCAGGCGGCGTCCGATTTCCTCGATGTGCCCGGCGCTCAAATTGTAGGTGTCGCCGCCGGAGATCACGATGTCCTCGAGCTGCGGCTTCGACTCGATGTAGGCGAACGCCGCATCCCAGCGCCCGGCGCCGGCAGTGAGTTTCATTTTCTCGACGACCTCCGTGTCATTGCCCACCGCGTAGCTGCGCGTGCAAAAGCGGCAGTACACCGGGCAGCTCGGTTGCGGGAGGAAGAGCGCCTTGTCCGGGTAGCGGTGCGTGAGGCCGGGCACGGGCGAGTCCTCGCGCTCGTTCAGCGAATCGAAGCGGAGCATCGGGTGATCCGGCTCCTGCTGCGAGCGCAGCGGGAGGAATTGCGTGCGAATCGGATCGGTGAGCGGTGCCGCCCAGTCCGCGAGCGCGAGGAGGTAGGGCGAAATGCGGAGCGCCATCGGTGCGTGCGCGATGCCGGCCTCGAGGTCGCTGTAAAAAGTTTCCGGCACGAGTGCGCCGAGGGTCTCCCGGAGCTGCCGGGCATTGGTGATCGTGTGGCGCTGCTGCCACTGGTGGTTCCCAAACTCGGCCGCGCTCACCTGCGCCCAGGCCGGAATGGTGCGCCAGAATTCATCGCGGCGAAGATCGCGATGGCCCAGCCCGGCACGGGGCTGGTTCTGCGGTGCGGAGGCAGGGGGATCGACGTGGTGCGTTTCGTGGATGATGTGGGCGTTGTGCATGGCGGGTTTGTGGAAAATGGACGCGAGCGGATCTCTGCGCGCCGGGAAAAATCAATCCATCCGGAGAAGAATCATGCGCGGATGCGGTGAAGCCTGTTCATTCACAGTGACACTTAATCGCGCGAATGCTCCAAGCGGATGCGTCGAAACGCAAGAGCCGATCCCTGGACCGCGAAGCGCGTGACCCTGCCGCGTGCGAGAGCCAGCACTACTTTCGGGCCAAGCGGGCGCGGACGGCCGATGACCGCTGGCGGCCGCGGCAGCGCAGCAGCGCGCAGAGCGCGACCGAGCCGAGCAGCGCGGTCGTCGCAGGTTCCGGCACAGGCACGATTTCATACATCGAGCCGAACTGCACCTGCATGCCCGGCGCGAGTCCGTTGAAGGTAATGCCGGGGATCGCATTGCCGTTGCCGAAGCCGGGATCCGTCGTGAACAACAGCCGATCCGCGCCATCGCCAAAATTGCCGATGTCCGCCGCAGAAGGATTTCCGACCTGGCTCGAGTAGTCCGCGCCGGTCCAGTTGTTGATCGCGAGGCTGATCGTCGGCGTGCCGATGAGCGCATTTTTCGACGCGCTCGCGAGGGTTCCGAAGATCAAATTCACGTTCGCATTGAGCGTCCCGACGCCGCTGCTGAAGTCGAACGTCGTGGTCGCGGCGTTCAGCGTCAGCGCGCAGAACGAGTTCGTCGTCCCGCTGCCGCCGGTGCCCTGCGCCACCGCGAGGGTGGCCGAACTGCCGTTCGTCGTGAAGTCGGCGTTCGAGAGATTGCCGGTGAAGGTCTTCGTCGTCGCCGTCGGCACCACCGTGCTGCTGCCGACGATGTTGCTGGCCCCGGCGGAGCTGTTGAGAAGCAAGGTGCCGCCGTTGTTCGCGACCACGTTCGATGTGCCTTTGATGCTCCCCTTCACTTCGATCGTGCCGCCGTTGATGTTCGTCGGGCCGACGTAGGTGTTCGCGTTCGTCAGCGTCTGCTTGTTCGTCCCGCTCTGGGTCAGCGCCACGTTGTACTGGATGACACCCGAGTAGCTCGCATCCGTCGCGCTGTTGACCGTCAAGGTGTTCAGCGTCGTGGCCGTGTTCGTGATGTAGCCCGCCGCGGCGTTGTTCGTCGTCACCGGAGTGACCAACCGGCCGATCGTCTGGTTGAAGCCATTCAGATCGAGTGCCGCGCTGCCCACCGTCGTCAGGTTGCCGGAAGTCGGCAGACTGTTCGTCGCGCCGATGCGCAGGATGCCCTGCGTGATGTTCGTGCCGCCGGCGTAGCTGTTCGCGCCCGAGAGCGTCACCGTGTCAAAGCCCTGCTTAGTCAGGCTTCCGGGGCCGCCGATGGCGCCCTTGATCTCAAGCATCACGCCCGCGAGTGCATTCGTCGTCGGCGAGAAGACGTTCGGCTGCGCGCCGTTGCCGAGGCCGTTCACGCCGAGATTGATGTCCTGCCCGACGAAGGAATTTCCCGCGAAGGTGAAGCTCACATTCGCTCCGGCCGTGCGATACACCGCACCCTGCGCGCCGTTGGAAGCCCGCACGTTGTCATCCGTGCGCAGGAAGCCCTCGATGGATCCGCCGTTCAGCGTGATCGCGACCGTGCCGGTCTGATCGTTCGCGATTTGCAAAGTCGCACCCGCGAGATTCAGCGCGCCGGTGCGCGCACCGTCCACACTCCAGCGTTCGATCGATCCCGCGGCATACGTCAGCGAGCCGCTCGGGACGTAGTTTGCAACCTGAATATCCAGCGCACCGTAGCGGCGCACCGTCGTCGCGCCCGAGCCCAGCGAGGCATTGTCAAACACACCCACCGTGCCCTGTTCGATGCTCACCGCGCCCGCAAATGTGCTCGCGCCGCGCACGTAGAGCTCCGCATTGCCCCACTTTTTAATCGTCTGATCCGCGCTGCCGATGAGGCTGGCGACCGACACGCCGGAGCCCGAACCGGAGGTGAGGTTATTGTTCACCGCACTCTGCGCGATGTTCAAAATCACGCTGGCATTCGTGCCGACCACCGAGACGTTGCCGACAAGGAGCATCGAGCGCTGCTGATTGGTCGTGTAAGCCAGTTGCGCATCGAGCAGCGCGCCGCCGGTGGAGGTGATGACGATGTTCGACAGCGCACCGGCCGCGCCGAGCGACTGCGTACGATCGGCCGCGCCGGGCGTGTGCGTGATGAGTGCGTTGTCCGTCACGAGCAGATTCCCCATCGAGTAAAAGGCGTTCAGCGCGGTGCCTTGGTTCGCGTTGAGCGTGAGCGCGGAGACGCCGGCGGGATTGCCGTTCAGGGTGACCGTGTTGGCCGCGACGGCATTGCCGAGCGAACCAAAGGTGTTCGCGATCAGCGTGCCTTCGTTGACGGTCCAGCCATTCGCGTAGCCGGCACCCGGCCCACGCGCGGCGTCGCTCTGATCCTTGCTGATCGCCAGTGAACTGGTGCCGAATTTCGTGATGCCCGCGCTGCTGACCCCGCTGATGTCGCCGCTGATCACGCCCGCCGCGGCGGTGTAGATCAGACCCTCGAAGCCGTTGAAGTTCAAGTTCGTCGCAATCGTGCCCGCGCCGGAGAAAATCACGCCGCCCCCCGCGCCCGCAGGAGCGCCGCCGTTGAGCGTGATGGTGTTCAACTGGCTCGCGGCACTGCCCACCGTGAAGGCTCCGACACGCAGCGCGTAGATCGATGCATCGCCGGCGAGCGCGGTCGCCGCGGTGACATCCACCAGGGATGCATTCGTGAAGCCGGCGGCGAAGTTCGTGTTGTTGAACGCCACGGGCGTGAAGCCATTCCCGCCGTACGTGACGAACGAATTGTCCACGCTGGAAACGTAGTACGCCGGCAGCATCCCATTCACGATCGCGCCCGAGACACTCGCGGCACCATCGGCGACGACGACGCGTTCCGCATTCGTCGCGGCGGCGGAGCCGAGCTGCCCGGCCGCGCTCGCGACGAAGACCATCGTGCCATTTCCGACGCGGTTGAAAGTACCGCCCGTGCCCACGGTGAGCGTCACATTTCCCGCGGTCGTCGCGCGGTTCGGCTGGATGCGCGAGCCGAGGGCAAAGCCGATCGATCCCACGGTTTCCGTGCTCGTGCCGGTGCCGAGGCTGTTGATGAAAATCGTCGAGCCATTCAGCACGATCGGCGCGGTGTCGAACCAGCGATCGTTGTTCGCCGCCACCACGTTATTTTCAAAACGCAGCGTGCCGCCGGGGTGCAGGACGACGGCGTTGTTGTTCGCCGTCGTGCCGGCGTTGATGAAGCTGCCGGTCGCGTTCTGCGCGGTGAGCGTGCCGAAGACATCCACCTGCCCGCTGCCGAGCGGCGTGTTCGCGAGGCCGGACGCGATTTGCAAAGTGCTGCCGCGCGCAATCGTGGCCCCGCCGGAGAAGTCGTTCGTCTGGTTGAGGAGGATCGTCCCCGCGCCGCCCGCGCCGAGCGAGCCGACCACCACTTTGTTCGCACCGGTAAGCACCGGGCTCGCGGGAGTCACGGGTGCCAAAGTCAGCACCGTGGCGGCGGCATCGTTCGCACCGAGGCGATACGTCGCGCCGGCGCCCACACCCAGCGTATCCGCCGTGTAGCTGCGCGTGCCGGAAGTGCTGAAAAAGAGCGTGCCATCGCCGATGAGCGCCATGTCCAGCGCCTGCGCCAAATTCACCGACTCCATGCGGAGCGTCGCCGCCGTCGAGCCCGCGGTGATGATGCTTTGGAGGTTGCCCTGCGTGCTGCCCGCGCCGCCCGTCACGAGGTTCGTGCCGTGGAAGCGGAAGACCGCGAGCGAAGGCGCGATGCCGAGCAGCGCCACTTGCTGGCCAGCGGCAATGTTCGTGTCGTCGAGGATGCGGATCGCGCCGCTGGCGTTCACCTGGATGAGACCCGTGCCGGCCTGCGCGATGGCGCTTTCCACGGCCACGTTGCCGAAGCGCAGCGTGCCCTGGTTCACAAAGACGCCGCCGGTGAAAGTGTTCACCGCGTTCGCCGTGACGCTGCTGATCGTGCGATCGTCGAACCACAATTGCCCACCGCCATTCTTCGCGATGTAGAGCCCGCCCCCGTTGTCGGTCACGCCGCTCACCACAAGATCATTCGTCGTGTTAAAGGTCGGCGTGCTCGTGAGCGCCACGGCATCGAAGCGCAGCGAGAATGTATTCGTGGAGGGGCTGGTATTTGAAATGTTGGTGACGGCCAGCGTCTGCCCGCCGATCGTCAGGCTCGGAAACGCGAGCGTCTTCACCGTGCCGCCGTTGGCGGTGATGCGATCGAGCGCGATGGTCGAGTTGCCGGTAACGGTCACCGTGTTGCTGGCGAACGAGTAGGTCCGGTTCGTCGCGGAGTTGTCGCCGTCCACGCGGAGTGTGAGCTGGCCGCTGAGGAAATTGAGATTGCCGCTGGGCAACTGATTGAACGTCACCGGGCCGTTGGCCGCGCCGGGCGAGGCCGCATTCACGCCGATGTTGCCGTTCATGATCACGCCGCCGGTGGCAGTGCTCGCGATCGTCGGGATCACGCCGACCGTGCCGAGATTCAAGTTACCCGTGCTCGATCCTTCGCGTACGAGCGTCGCCAAGCCGGTCAGGCCACCGGCCAGAGTGACGGCTGGGTTGTTGGTGTTGGCGTTGGTGAGGTTGAAATAGACATTCCCCGCCGGGCCGAGATTCGTCGCTCCGGTGATGGAAAAAGTCGTGCTGTTGCCCGCAGTCAGGCTCAGCGTCTGACCTTGATCGCCCGGCGCGCCGCCAAAGGTGAGGCCACCCGCGAACGTGAAATTCGTCGAGTTCGTCGTGATCCGATCGGTATTGATCGTCGCGTTCGCGTTCCCCGCGTTGATCACGAGATTCTGGTTCAGCGTGAGTGCGCCCGCCGCGTCCGAACGCAGGTTCAGCGTGGCATTGTAGCCGTTGAAAATGATGTTCTGCGCGCCCACCGCACCGCCACCCGCGATCTGCGTGACGCCGATGACTGCGACATTTTCACGGAACTGCAGGGTGCCCTGGTTGATGACCCAATTGCCGAGGAAATTCGGCTGCGGCGAATCAATGCTCAGCGCGCCCGCGCCACCCTTGGTGATGTTCGTCGCGAAAATCTGGCCCGAGGTCAGTCGGTTCGCAGCGGTGTTGTCGCCGATGGTCAGCGTGTTCGCCGTAGTGTTGATGATTGCCTCGGAGGGCGTGCCTTGGCTGGTGCCAAAGATGACCTTGGGCGTGATCGAAGCGGTCACCGTGGAGATGAGACCGCCGCTGCGGATCATGACCTGCGCCGAGGCGTCCGTCGCCGTCGCGAGCGTGATGCCGATATCCGCGCGCAGCGCCCACACATCGATCGTGCCGCCCACCACGAGACTCGTCGCCGTGGTGTTGAAAAGCGCGCGCTCCGTGCCCGTCCCGATCGGCGAGGTGCCGCCGACCGCGATGTAGTTGAAGCCCGCATTCACGAAACCGAAGTCGCTGTACGTGAGAAACTGCGAGTCCCGATTGTTCGTCATCCACGGGGCGACCATGCCGTTTTGGATCGCACCCGACGCGGCGAGCGTGGCCGGATTCGTCGCCGAGACCTGCACGCCGGCGTAGTTGGCGATCGTGCCTGCCGTCACGCGCTCCGCGCTGCCAAGCTGGCCGCCATTCACGGGCTGGATGGAGAGCAGCCCGTTGCTGCCCGTCACGCCGTTGTTGTTCAGCGTGCGGACGATCGAAGTTCCGTTAATTTCCGAGATGCGCCCGGAGAACATGGACTGCGCGGTGAGCGTCGAGCCGCCCGCCGCATTCACCTGGCCGACGACTTCCCTGATGTCCGCATTGGCCGCACCCGTGAGTTGGAAAGTGCCGCTGTCGAGACCGACAGCCGTCGTGTCGCCCCAACGCCCGGCAGCCGCGGCGACGGGGAGAAGGTCGAGGCTGTTGTCGAGACGCACCGTCGCGCCCGGCCGGATGATCGGCGTCGGTCCGCCTGCGAAAGTTCCGCCTGCGCCGCCGACGGCGAGCGTGCCGAAATTGTCGTAGCTGCTCGTAGCCATCGTGCTGCGGAATTCCAGCGTGCTGCCGCGGTTCACCAGCGTGTTGCCGGTGTAGGTCTGCGCCGTGTTGAAAAACACCGTGCCCGTGCCGTTGCCGACGGTCGCACCGCCGACCGTGTTGTTCGTATTCGTAAGCGGCGCGCCGACGACCACCGCCGCTCTCGTCGTGCCTGCGACATTCGTGATCGGATTTGCGCAGACCGTCACATCCCCGAGCGCCGTCCCGGTGCCGCCGATGAGGCCGACATTCAGGAAAGCGCCGCCGCCGCCGAGGCGGTACACCGAGTTCGTGTTGTTCAAATTCAGCGCGCCGAAGTTGTAGCCCACCGGGCTCGCCGTGACCGCGCCGAGCAGCGTGCCGTTCACGCTGGTGGTGCTGTCGATGCCCGCACCGTTGTTGTTTGATCCGAGGAAGAACGTCCCATCGCCGATCGTGCTCAGATTGATTGGCTGGCTCGTCTGCGAGTTCACCGCCAGCACGCCGGAGCCCGCGTTCAGCGCCGTCGCCAGATTGCTGTTCGGCGCGCCGAAGGCCTGCGGCACGCGGACATTGTACGCGCTCGCCGCCGCCGTGTCGCCGATGCCGACGACGCCGAAGTTCGACAAATTGCTGCGCACATCCACGATCTGGCCGCCGTTCACATTGCTCGTCGCATTGAACCGGATCAGCGCGCCGGGCTGCACGGTGATGTTCCCCGCGAGCATCGCCGTCGTGCTGAGCGTGCGCGTGTTGCCGCGGAAGTTTCCGAAGTTCGTCGTGCCGCCCGCGAGCACCGTGCCGCCGGTGTTCGTGGCCACGGTGTTGATGTCGAGTTCCGCGGCACCCTGCTTGAAGAGCGTGCCGTTGCCGCTGAGGCCGGCCGAGATCGTCGTCGTGTTGTTGTTCAGCGACAGGTAGGCATCCTTGATCATCGTCAGCCCGCCGGTGAATTCCGTCTGGTACCCGGCGGTGATTTGTCCCACCGAGAGGAAGCCCGCGCCGAGCGGACCGCCAAACTGCACCTGGCCAAACTGAATCGTCTTGTTCGCGCCGCTCCCAAGCGTGCCGGGGTTGAAAGTCGCATTCGCGCTGCTGATGTAACTCGCGCTGCTGCCTGCGATCGTCGAGCCGATCGTCAGGTTCGTGCCGATGAAAGTGGTCAGGTTCTGCGCATCCGAGAGGTTGTCGCCGTCATGCCGGATCGCCAGCGTGCCACCGTTGAGCGTCACGCTGTTCGTCCCGAGCGAATTGCTGCCGCCATCGCCCGTGCGCGCCTCGACGGTGCCGCCGAAAATATTCCATGCGCCCACCGAGTTTGCCGCACCGCCGATCGTGCCGTTGCCCGCGCCCGTCAGGAAAACGGTGCCCGCACCGATCTTCGTCAGCGTCCTGCCCGATGCGGTGAGGGTGCCCGCAAAGACCGCCTGATTCGCCGTCACCGTCGGCGTGTTCAGGATCGTGTCCTGATTGAACGTCGTCGTGCCTTTGACCAGCACGCCGTTGCCGCTCGTGCCCGCCCAAGTCATCACCGGCGCGTTCACCGTGAGGCTGTTGATCGCCTGCCACGCGACGGTGCTCGCCGTGCTGAATGCGCTCGTCGTGTTCGGCGATCCGAAATTGTTCAGCGCCGGCACGGTCACGTCGTAGCCGTTGTTCCCGCCCTGCAGGATGGAGGTGACCTGCGTGAAGATTTCGTTCGACGCGATGGCGTTGTTGAATTCCAGCGTGCCGCCCTGAAGCGTGATCGCCCCCGTGCCGAGGGAATTGATCCCGCGGGCCGAGAGCGTCCCGGTGCCCGTGAAGACGCCGCTGCCGCTGGTGACCGTGCCTGCATTCACCGTCGTGCCGCCGGTGTACGGGTTGCCGCCGAATCCGGGAAAATTATTCGCGCCCAGAATCTGCGTGCCGGTGCCGGATTTCACGACCGCGATGTTCCCGCTGAGCAGGCCGTTGAACGCCGAGATCGCGGTGGATGACGCACCCAGCGTCCCGCTTTCGTTGAAAGTGAGCGTCGAGGCCGCGCCGGAATTGGTGACCGTGCCCGTGGAGGCCACCGCCGCACCACCCGTGCCCGCAGCGGCCGTGGCCGTCGCATTCACGTTCAGCACGAAAGTCGTGGCATTGGTGATGGACGCGATGTTCGTGCCGGCCGGAATGTTCGGCCCGGAGATGCCCATGCCGGGGACCAGACCCACGGTGGTTGTGACGGTCGCGTTGGCGCTGGCATTCGTCGTCGCGAGATTCGCGAGCACGACCACACCGCCGCCCAGTCCGCCGATGGTGAGACTTTGTCCCGCCACGTCGAAGGTGCCGTTGTCCATCGGATTGATCAGCACCTGCCCGCCGCTCGGCAGGCTGGCCTGCCCGGCGACCGAGAGCGTGCCGTCATTGATCTGCAGCACCCGGAGCCCGGTGCCCGCATTCGTCGGCGCCATCACGCTGCCCGTGCCGCTGAGCAGCAGATTGCCCGGGCCGGATTTCGTGAGATTTGTCGCCAGGATCGCGCTGGAAATCGTCGGCGTCGAAGTCGTGCCATCGGCCACGTAGATGATGCCCTCCAGCGGCGCTCCCACTGCGCCGAAAGTCAGATTCTGCGTGCTGATCGTGACGCCCGCGTTGCCGCTGGCCGTGTTGCGATTGAGGATCAATCCGCCATTCGTGCTGATCAGATTCGAGGCACCGCCGTCGGTGATGCTGTTCGCCGTGCGCACCGCGTACGCCGTGTTCGCGCCCGCCGCGGCCGCGCGCGGAGCGGCACCCGGCGCGATGTCCGCGAGGAGCGTGATGCCGGGATTCGTCAGGTTGTTGTTCGCGCCCGCGTTCGTGTGCAGCGTGAAGCCATTCGCACCAAACTGCACGTAGTTCGCATCCTGCCCGACACCCGCGAGCCGCACGTCCACGATGGGGCTCACCAGCATGTTGTTCAAATTCGGGTAGGCCGTGGAGGTCACCACATTCTCCGATGTCGCCGCAGCGCCCGCGCCGAGATTCGCGATGGCGGAAGGCAGCAGCGTCAGCGTGCCCTGCGGGATGGTCGCGCCGCGGCTGAGCGCCGTCGCCGTGAGTTGCGAACCGCCGGTGCCCGCCTTGTTGAGTTGGATGGCCGACCCGGCGCGGAATTCCACGGTCGGAATGGTGAGCGCCTGCGCTGAGCCCGCGGTCCCGACGAGGCTCACGGTGCCGCCGCCGATGGTCAGCGAGCTCGACCCGATCGGCACGCCGCTGAGCGCATTCGTGCTCACCGTGCCGGCGCTGCCAGGGGAGCCGCCGAGCACCAGCGCCCCGATTGTGTTGTTCAGCGCACCCGGCGTTCCCATGGTGAACGCCAGCGTGCCGCCGCCAATTTTCGTCAGCGCGACCGAGGTCGGCACCGTCGGCTGGTTGAGCGTCGGATTCACGACGGTGAAAGTCTGCCCCGGCAGGACATCGATCCCACTCGAGGAGGCGCCCGCACCGCCGCCCACCACGCCGAAAATCAACGACCGGCTCGTGGAGAAGCCGCTCGTGATTTGCAGCACGCCACCGCGCAGCCGGATGTCCGTCGCGCTGGACGCCGCGTGGGTGAGAGTGGTCCCGGCCTGATTCACCGCATAAGTCGCGGTGCCCGCGGTCGCGCCGATCGTCGCCGCCCCGAGATTTGCATCCGAGGAGACGGATGCGACGCCCGCGTTGATGAAGAACGTCGAGCCGTAATTGCCATCGCCGGACGAGTTGTTGAAGTACGTGTTCGTGCCGGTGAGCACGATCGTGCCGATGCCGCTCTTTTGCAGATTTACGCCGACGGCGGAACTGCTGCTGAGCACCGAGTTGAAAGTGACCGTGCCGGGAGTGAGCACCGTCATTATTCGGCTGCGGACGGTGCCATCCGTGTTGAGATCAAAGCTCGCCGCGTTCGCAAAAGTCAGGCTGTTGTGACCGCCGAAATTGATCGTCGTGTCGCCGCTTTGGTTGATTGCGCCGAGGGCGTTTTCGATCGTGCGGTCGCCGCCGAAGGCATCCACTTCCACAAAAGTTGGCGCTTGATTCGCCGCGCCGCCGGTCGTGGTGCCCTGGCGTCCGAGGAAGAGCGTGCCGGTGCCAAGCGGGCCGCTGATGATCGTCGGCGTCGCCGCCGTGCCCGTGAAATTTGTCCCCGATGCGATTTGCAAGCGGCCACCCCAGACGTTCGTGCTGCCGGCGTACGTGTTCGTGCCGATGCCCTGGCTGTTCGCGCTCAGGCGGACGATGCCCTGCCCGCCGCTGCCGATTTGCAGCCCCCCCAAGCCGACGATCGGCCCCTGAAGGTCCAGCACGCCGCCGATGCCCGCGGCCGTGGAAGCATTGTCGAGCGCGAGACCCACGCCGATGGTGGCATCCGTGGTCGTGATGCCGCCGGTGATGACGGAGTTCTGCAGCGCCGACTGACCGCGGACCAAGTTGATGCTATTGCCCGCCCGTCCCGTCGCGATGATGTCGCGCCCGAAGGTGAACTGCCCCGCAATCGCGACCTGCCCGGCGCTGTTCGTGCCGACGTTGCCGAGCACGATCGGCGTGTCGCTGATGCCCAGCGCGCCCGCGACGTTCGGCAGCACATCCGTGCCCGCGTAGAGCAGGCCCGCGAGGATCGTGGTCGTGCCGTGGTAGGTGTTCGCGGCATGCAGGGCGACGAGGCCCGCGTTGTTGTTGTTG
>JBBSEI010000046.1:0-32002 GCA_038239865.1 Chthoniobacterales bacterium | reverse complement strand
GCCGAGGAAAAGTCCGCCCGGATGGAGGCCGAAAAGCATGAGCCCGATCGCGAGGCCCGGCAGCATGGAATGGCTGAGCGCGTCGGCCATGAGCGACATGCGGCGCAGGACGATGAAGGAGCCGAGGAAGCCATTCGTGAATCCGATCAGCGCGCCGCCCGCGAGCGCGCGCCGCATGAATTCGTGGCTCCAGAGATCGTGGAAAAAATTCATCGGTTCAGACGGCGTGGCCGTGATCCACCGCCGCAAAAACGTGCGTCGAGTAGGCCCGCTGGATGTTCGCCTCGGTGAATGCCTCCGCCGTCGGCCCGGCGGCGATGAGTTCGCCGTTCAGCAGGACGACCTGATCGAAAATGACCGGCACCGACGCGAGATCGTGATGCGAGACGAGGAGCAGTTTTCCCTGCTCGCGAAGCGTGCGGAAGGTCGCGCGCAGGGCGTCCTGATTCGGCTTGTCGAGTCCGGCGAAAGGCTCATCGAGCAAGAACACATGCGCCTCCTGCGCGAGCGCGCGCGCGAGGAAAGCGCGCTGCTGCTGGCCACCGCTCAACGCGCTGATCTGCCGGTCGTGGAGCGGCTCGAGGCTCATCGCCGCGATGGCCGCATCCACCGCGGCGGCATCTTTGTCTCGATATTTCCGCCACCAGCCGAGGCGCAGGTAGCGGCCCATTTCCACGAGGCCGCGGACGGTCGTCGGGAAGTCCCAGTCAATCTGCCCTCGCTGCGGCAGGTACGCGATGTCCGGCGTCGCGCCGCGCACTTCGCGTCCGTGAAAATGAATCGTGCCCGTCTCGCGCCGCACGAGTCCGGCGAGTGTTTTCAGGAGCGTCGTTTTGCCGGCGCCATTCGGTCCGATCAGCCCGACGCACTGCCCGCAATGCACCTCGAAGCCGATGTGATGCAGCGCGGGAATCCGCCGGTAGCTGACCGTGAGGTCCGCGATTCTGAGCGCGTGATCGTGCTTCATTTGAAAAGGAGAACGTCATCCGCCGCCCCTTCGCCCCACATGCTCCGGTCGTGCTCCGTGCCGTCGGGCGCAGTGAGACGCACGCGCATCGCCGCGGCCCGCGTGCCCTCGGGCCACGCGACGAGCATGTGCAGCTCGACGCCTTCCTTCGGCCACGGAATCTCAAATGTGAAATCTTCCTCCGTCGCCGGTGTCGTCTTGCTCCACACTTCTTTGCCGAGGTGCTGGATCGTCACGCGCTTCGCTCGAGTCGAAAAAGTGAGCCGCACTTCCGTCTTCGCATTTTTCGCCGGCTGCTGCGTCGTGGGACGCTGCACCGTGCGAGCATCCGCCCATGTGAGCCGCCACAGCAGCGGCGCGAGCGCCAGCAGCGCGATGAAAACCAAGACCGCACGAAGTATCGGTGAGCCGCGCATTTACTTCAGGGCGTCCACGATGGTCGTGACGTTGTGTTGGAACATGGCCTCGACAGTCCCGAGCGGCTCCACGCCCAAGCCGTCAGACAGAAGTTTGCCGCCGAGTTTCGCGCCCGTCTCCTTCGTGATTTGCGCGATCACTTTCGGGTTCTCGCTGTCCTCGGAAAAAATTGCCTTCACCCCCTGCCCGCGAATCGCCGCGATGATGCTCGCAACCTTCTTCGATCCCGGCTGATCGTTCGCAGACATGCCCGCGATCGGATACACGGCAAATCCAAACTCCCTCGCAAAATATCCGAACGAATCGTGATTCGTCACCAGCTTGCGTCGGTCGCGCGGAAGTTCCGCGACCTTCGCCTTCACCCATTTTTCCAAGACACCGAGCCGCGCGAGATACATGTCGGCATTCGAGGAAAACTCCGCGCGCACGTTCGGCCTCAGGCGGATCAATTCATCGCGCACAATCTTCGTCGCGCGCACGAGGTTCGCGATGCTGTGCCACCAGTGCGGATCGTCCGACGTGCCGGGAAGCTGATCGCCGACTTCGAGCAGTGTGCTTTTTCCACCGGCCGCCTCGCGCAGTTTGCCGACGTAGCTTTCGAGATGCCGCCCGGAAACGAGGATCAATTCCGCCGAGGCGACCGCCTTCAGATCGGCGGGCTTTGGCTCGAACTCATGCGGGTCCACCCCCGGTTTTACATGCCCGGTCACCGCCACATTTTCACCGCCCACCTGCGTCGCGATCTCCGTGAGAATCGTCGAGAACGACGAAACGCGCAGCCTGCCGTCTTCCGCACGCGCACATGCGAGCAGCAGAAAAACGCACAGGGCTCCGAACAGTTTCATCGCCCCACGAAATAGCGGACACCCCTTCAAACGCAAGCAGCGTGCGGCACCGATGGTCGCTCCCATTGCTCTCGTGGGGTTTTGAAACGCAGAGACGCGGAGACGCAGAGGAAAATGCGGTGGCAGATGCGTGTGACACGCGCGCAATTTCGATCCGAGTGCCGCTCACGTTTTCCCTCTCCGCGTCTCTGCGTCTCTGCGTTAAAAAATGAATCGCCTCGGTCACGCGCTCTTTTTCGCGCGTCGGAAAAACGGCTTCTCGACGTATGCGTAGCTCTCGGGCGCGATCTGGTTCGCGGTTTTGAAATGCACCTTCGCCACTCGCAGCAGCACGTCCGGGCCATGCGCTGCGCAAAGTTCGCGACCGATGATTTTCACCTTCGGGTCCGACGATCCACGCGGCAGCGTCACGCCGATGTCGCGGCTGGTGACACCCATCCAATTGATGAACCGCTCGCGCGCGATGATGGACGCGGCGGCCACCGCCACATCGCTTTCGGCCTTCGTCCGCGCATCGAGCTGGATGTGTTTTCCCTTCTCGCTGAACGCGCGTTTGATCAGCGACGCGTCGGCAAATTTGTCGCTCAGCGCGCGCGGGCAGTCGGGGCGCAGGTCGAGCAGGTTTTCGATCACCTTCGCGTGACCCCAGCCGAGCATCTTGTTGAGATTGCCGAATTTCTTGTAGAGGTCGTTGTACTTCTCCGGCGCGAGCGTGATGCTCGACACAAAGACGCCTTCCGTCGCGCGAATGATTTTCGCGAGTTCGCGGATGCGCACATCGCTGCCGATGCGCTTGCTGTCCGTGATGCCCGCCTCCATCAGCGCGCGTGTGTTTGTCTCATCCGTGTACGCGCCAGCGATCACCAGCGGCCCGAAAAAGTCGCCCTTCCCGCTCTCATCCACGCCGAAGTGTGGCGTGAACATCTCCGGATTATGCACTTCCTCATAGCCGAGCTTCGCCTCGCCAAGCACCTCCGGTTCGAGAGTGAACTGCACGAACTCCTGCGTCCCCCGCCCCTGCACCACGCACTTCGGACCCTTCTCGTACACGGCGACCGTGAGGCTGTCCTTCTGCGCGAAGTAAAGTGTGTAAGGCCGCTCCTCAAATTTCCACCCGCGCTCCGTCAGCAGCACGCGCAGCTTCACCGCCTGCTCCCGCGAGATCGCGCACATGTGCAGCGTGATCGGCTTCGGCGCTTCGGGATCCTCGGTCTTTTTCTTCGGCATGAAAGTGCGCGCACAGTGCGCGAGCGAACGCTGGCGTGGAAATCGAAAAGCGTAAATCACTCCCCTCAGTCCTTTCGCAAACGTGGACGGAATTTGACCACAGAGGATCACAAAGGATGCACAGAGGAACTACAGAGTCTCTGCGCACCTCTGTGAATACCTCCGTGTTCCTCTGTGGTTAGAATCCCCTCGTCTCACCTCAGCACAGCACGCATATCCCGACCGTCGTGCCCCGCACCAATCCGCCATCCGCCATCCGCCATCCGTCGTCCCTCCGCCTTTCGCTCGTCGCGTGGTTCCGGCGCGAGGCGCGCGATCTGCCGTGGCGCCGCACACGCGATCCCTACGCGATCCTCGTCTCCGAGATCATGCTGCAGCAGACGCAGGTCGGGACGGTGATTCCGTTCTACGCATGCTGGCTCGCGCGCTTCCCGGACTTCGCCGCACTCGCCGCTGCGGAGGAATGCGACGTGCTCGGCGTGTGGCAGGGACTCGGCTACTACTCGCGCGCGCGAAACCTGCACCGCGCCGCGAAGACCGTCGTCGCCGCTCACGGCGGAAAAATGCCGCGCGACCCGGCGCTCATCCGCGCGCTGCCCGGCATCGGGCGCTACACCGCGGGTGCAGTCGCGAGCTTCGCCTTCGATCTCCCCGAACCGCTCGTGGATGCAAACGTCGCCCGCGTTCTCGCTCGCCTGCTCGATCTGCACACGCCGATCGACTGCACCGCCGGACACTCGGCGCTGTGGGCCACAGCGACCGCGCTCGTGCCAGAAAAAGGCGCGCGCATTTTCAACAGCGCGCTCATGGAACTCGGCGCGCTCATCTGCACGCCACGCACTCCGCGATGCGACAAGTGCCCGATCCAAAAGCACTGCGCGTCATTTGCCAATGGCACCGCAACTTTGCTCCCGAAAAAAATGCCTCGCCGCAAACAGGCGGAACTCGCCGAGCATTGCGCATGGACCGTGAGCCGCAGGCGCATCCTGCTCGAACAGCAGACCGGCCCGCGCTGGCGTGGGCTTTGGAAGCTCCCCGCGCTCCCCGCCGCGCCGGACGGCGCGCCGCTGCTCACACTCAAATACCCCTTCACGCATCACCGCGTGACGCTCAGCGTCTTCGCCCAGCCTGCATCTTCGCCGCTGCGCGAACATCTCGCATGGCATCCAGTCACCGCGCTCGCCGAACTCCCGCTCACCGCGCCGCACCGCCGGGCCATCGAAAAGCTCCGTAGCTGACGACGTGAGTCGGCAGGCTGATCCCGCCTGGCGATCATCAGCAGGGAAGATCGCTGGTGCCGAAGTGCCCGCGCTTTCACAAGCGCGGTTACGATGTTTCCCTTTGCCGCACGCATCCGCCCTTCGTAACTTCGCCCGATGCTTTCCTTTGAAAATCTTCCCGACGCCAAGGGCCACTTCGGACGCTTTGGCGGAATGTTCGTGCCCGAGACGCTAATGACGGCGCTGCTCGACCTCACCGCCGAGTATGAAAAGGCGAAGGCCGATCCCGCTTTCCACGTCGAACTCGACGGCCTGCTCCGCGACTACTGCGGACGCCCCACGCCGCTCTACTATGCCGAACGCCTCACGCAGCAGCTCGGCGGCGCGAAGATTTACCTCAAGCGCGAGGACCTGCTCCACACCGGCGCGCACAAGATCAACAACGCCCTCGGGCAAATCCTCCTCGCGCGGCGCATGGGGAAGAAGCGCATCATCGCCGAGACCGGCGCGGGGCAGCACGGCGTCGCCACGGCCACGGTGTGCGCGCGGTTCGGGTTCGAGTGCGTCATTTACATGGGCGAGGTGGACATGGCGCGGCAGTCGCTGAACGTCGCGCGCATGCGCTTCCTCGGCGCGAAAGTCGTGCCCGTCACCGCCGGCCAGCGCACGCTGAAGGAGGCCGTGAACGAGGCCATGCGCGACTGGGTGGCGAACGTGCGCACCACGCATTACATCCTCGGCAGCGCGCTCGGCTCGCATCCGTTCCCGATGATCGTGCGCGATTTCCACCGCGTGATCGGCGAGGAGGCGCGGCGGCAGATTTTGGAAAAGGAGGCGCGTCTGCCCGACCTGCTCATCGCGTGTGTCGGCGGCGGCAGCAATGCCATCGGGCTCTTCTGGCCGTTCCTGCGCGACGAGAGCGTGAAGATGCTCGGCGTCGAGGCCGGCGGACGCGGCTTTGCCGAAGGCACGAGTGCCTTGCGCGATGGCGAACACGCCGCGCGTTTCCAAGGCGGCAAGCTCGGCGTGCTGCAAGGCACGAAGACATGGCTGCTCGCCGACGACGACGGCCAAATCCAGCTCACGCACAGCGTCAGCGCCGGGCTCGACTACGCCGCCGTCGGCCCCGAGCACGCGTATCTGAAGGAGCAGGGCCGCATTGACTACGACTTCGCGACCGACGACGAGGCGCTCGATGCGTTCAGCAAGCTGAGCCTCTGGGAGGGCATCATCCCCGCGCTCGAAAGCGCGCACGGCATCGCCGCCGTCCTCAAGCGCGCCCCGAAAATGCGTCCCGACCAGCTCATCATCGCAAACCTCAGCGGCCGCGGCGACAAGGACGTCGCGCAAGCCGCGGAGTTTCTGCTCGCGGGGAAGAAGCCGTAGCCGCGCTTGTCAAAGCGCGGGCTGTTCGTCCGCCGCGATGGAAAATGTCGCGCCCTATTCCAGCATCAGCGCATTGAATCCAGCCTGCGCAAAATGGCGATCCGCCGTGAGCGCGTCCGTGAGACTGCGCTCCCCCATCACACCGAAGGAAATGCAATCCGTGAGCGACCAATCCTTGTCGGCGCGCGCGATGTAAAGTTCGCAACCACGCTCAAAATCTTGCTGCGACGGCGCAATGATTTCCACATTTGGCGTGCCGCGCAAACTCTTGAGCACTCGCTCAAACTGCACCCTCGAACGGCTGGCGGAAACCGCGTTGGCGAATTCGAGCAACACCCACGCGGTGGTGACGAGCGGAGATTCCAATTCCGCATTCAACTCCATGGCCCGCGCATGGTGCTGATCGCGGGGATTGACGAGCGCGAGGAAGAAGGCCGTGTCGGCGAAGACCGCCTTCATGCCTGCTTCGGCGTGCCGTAGAGATAATGGTCGTGGTTCACGGCCAAATCCGGCGGCAAGTCATCCGCAGTGCCCGCGACTTCCAGCAGCGCTTTCCCCCAAGCCGTCTTCGGCGGCTTCGCAGCCGTCTCCATTTCCTGAATCTTCTCGCGCACACGGCGGAAATCCTCCGGCCGCAGCTTCGGCAGTTCAGCAATGATTTCTTGAACGCTCATGGGATTTGATTTGCCCGAGGCTACCAGCGCCCCGTGAAAGTATCAACGGCCTTCCTCCCCGCGCTCGAAAGCGCGCACGGCATCGCCATTCGGCCATCGTTGAAGGAATTGATTTGAGCCGCCGCCATCTCGCGCTACGCTGCTCAGCATCATGAAACCCGGAATCCTCGAAATTCCCGCGTCCGTCCTCGGATCAGTGGAGACTCTGGACGAACTCCAGGACTGGCTCACCGCACAGCACCCCGACATCATGGCCGAGTTGCGCGAGGCCCAGCGGGAAGACCTCGCCGGAGGATTCAAAGCCTGGAAACCGCGCCATCTCCCCTGACCTACCTTTTGGAGACTATGATCACCACCGCAAAAAAATCACACTCACCAAGAGGCAGCGCATCCGCAGCCCGTGGAAAAAATGAGTCCCCGAGGTTCTGGATTCGCCACGCCAATCGCGAACTGAATCGCACGGGCGACTTCATTCTGAAGAACCTCAAGAGCATCCGCCAAGAAGCCGCCAGCCGTGCCCGTTCTGCTTGATACAGGTGCCGTTGAGTTGCTGAGGCGGCGTCATCGCCAAGTCGAGACGCTCGCAGTCCGCCACTATCCACCGCTGCTGTGCAGCCATGTCGTCGGCGAGTTTCTCTACGGTCAGCTTGTGGCAGGCGCGGCCTCCGACGCGCTCCTCGCAGCGCAGGAATTTCTCGCGGACTTCGAGTGCCTGAACCCGGACAAAATGACTTCGCTCATCTACGCCCGTGTCCGTGCCGACTTGAAAAAGCGGGGAATCACACTGCCCGATCCCGATTACTGGATCGCCGCCCACGCCTTGCAAAATCATCTGCGGCTGATCACGACGGATTCCGACTTCGAGCACATCCCGGATTTGGACGTTCATCGGATCCGAATTTGATGAAATGTATGCCATCGCCCAGTTCAGCTTTCACAAAGGCATCATCCCCGCGCTCGAAAGGGCACACGGCATCGCCGCCGTCCTCAAGCGCGCCCCGCAGATGCGCCCCGACCAGCTCATTCTCGCGAACCTCAGCCGACGCGGCGACAAGGACGTCGCGCAAGCCGCGGAGTTTTTGCTCGGGGGGAAGAAGCAGTAGGGATGAAAAGCGGTCAGATAAATCTAGGTGAAAGCCCACGTCCGACATTCGGAAATGCAACTTCCGGCCGACATGCAGTGCCAAGGTAGAATTCTCGGTTGACTTAATGCCATGGCAACCATTGCAATCCAGTATCTGTCAGCACTCAGTGACTTATTCCTCTCAGCCGTCAAGGCCCTCCCATGGATAGCAGCGTTCTTTGGCTTTAGATCCATATGGCTGAAATGGGGAGTTCGGGTATCTGGAGCGTACACCACGACGAGCAGCATTACTTGCGAGGATCCATACATCAGCACAGTAATACTGGAGAATGGAAAAGACCGGGCCGTGACAATATTCGGTATTTACCTAAAGATCGGTACAAACCTTTACGTTGTTCTTGAGGAATTTAATGAATCGCCACTGATTCTTAAAGGATTTGAAACCGTGCAGAGAGAATATGATCCGATCGATTATTATGCAGTTAATGCGAATCGGTTGAAGCTCCGCTCTCTGCTTGGAAATGACAAGATAAGGAAGCAGTTGGTCTTATCCACTTCATTTGGAAAGCACGTTGTCCGCAAACGGATTAACAGGTGGAATCCTGTCCATTTGTTTTTCGCCAATCACTTAACAGGTATTGTTCGGACGATGAGGTCAACTTACGATGGCAAGGCCTACGGCGGAAACGCCATCTTCCTCGTTCAATTCAAATTTTCGGATAAAACAGAACAAGTAATACCAATCTATCCAACAGACTACGAAATTCGGAAATTCACGGATTTTCAACTGACTGCCGATTCTCTTAAATCGAAAGAACTGCTTGAGTCATACCTAAATCAAAAAGTGTCAGAAGGCCTTATCAAGGCATCCTCGGTTACGGTCCACGATCTGAATGCATCCCGAGAGAAATGGATGGCCAACCGAGTAGTTAAAACCTTTGAAGCTACCCCAACCGGCTTTTTCACCTATCACGTTCTTGGACGGTTTTATACTTGGTGGAGCAATCGCAAAATGCGTCGCGCAAATCAAGAAAGCGCGAAACGTAACTCATCAGATCCGAAGACGGAAGGAGCGAAACGAGGGACGGACTGATTATTTGCGGCCTCCAGCCTTGCGCCACTTAACCCCACCCCGCTCGCATAAAGGGGACGAGGGGGACGAGGGGGGACGAGGGACAGACTGATTATTCGCTGACTGATTATTCATCACGGAACAACCGTCAGCCCGGCGGCGCGCGCCATCGCCGCCTGCCGCTGATCGAATGTGCAAAACTCCGTCGCTCCGAGTGCCTGCGCCAACGCCATGTGGAGCGTATCCATCGAGCGGCAGAGGTTCCGGCCCGCGTGCGCACTGGCGAGGTTTTCCGCATCGGCAAAGACCGCCGGCCACGCAGAGGCGGCCACCACGAAGACACCGGCTGCGATGTCCCGCTCAAAATCCGCGAGCATCTGCGCGTGTTCCGCCGCGGTGATTTCACTGCGCCCGCACCGCTGGGCCATCGCCGCCTTCATCTCCAGCGGTGCAGCGCCGTGAGCAGAGGCACACCTTTCTCCGGCACGAGCACAGTCGCCTGCGCCGAGTTCGGCTCGGGGAAATAGAGCTTCAGCAGGACGCCCGAATCGAAATACCGCATCAGAACCGCTCCGCCCGGATTTCATCCAGCACCGGCTGCGAATCCTCCAGCACCCGATCCCCGAAACGCTCTCTTTGCCGTGCGAGAAAATCCGGCATCGCTGCGGCCGACCGCATTTCTCCCCAGCCCTTCCCCGCCGGGAGTGCGCGCTGATCCATCCAGCGGCGGATTTCCATCCACTGCTCTGGCGGCAGTTGTTCGATGGCGGATTCGATCTCGGCGAGCGTGCTCATGGCGGGGAAAGTAACACGCATCGACGCGCGCTGGCAAGGCGGGCAGCGGCCAGTCAAACGAGGGGCTACTCCGGAAACGGATTGATGAGCTGAAGCCCGGCGAGGTGCTTGAAGTCGCCGGGGTTTCTGGTGATGAGAGGCACGTCGAATTCAAGGGCTGTGGCGGCGATGATCGAGTCGCCGAGACTCATCTTCTGCTGCTGCCGGAGGACGATTGCACGCCGGATGATCCCATCGTCCAGCGGTGCCTCGACCGTGGTGGCGACGATCTCGCGGAGTCTCACCTGCCGCTCCGGCGCGAGCTGGCCAAAACCGGGAAAGCCGAGGAGTTCAATGCGGGTGACGCTGGCGATGACGGCATCCGGGCTTTCGACAAACGGTGCGCACACGACATCGCCCGGCTCACCGGCGTAGATGAGGATGTTCGTGTCGCAGACCATGACCTACTCGCGGCCAGGAAGCGTCCGGTCTTCCCGGATCTCGCGCTGCCATGCCACGGGATAGGGGATCGCATCACCCAGTCCGCCGAGGGCGCGCAGCCCGGCGTAGGCGGCTTTGCGACGGGCGAGCATTTCGGGTGTGGCCGCAGGGCGCTGGCGTTTTCTTGCCGGCCCGCTGCCCTCCGGCTCGGTGACCACGAGGAGCACATGCGCACGTCCCGGCTTGAGCCATGCGGGAAGGGGTGAGAGCAGCTTCATGCTGCCGTCCGCTCCGACCTCTGCGTCTGTTTCCAGAGTGTTCATGCGCGCGAGTGTAGGCGGTGCCGCGCATGAATTCCGGCCCGACGCGCAACTTTCGCGGGTGGTCAGGGCTTTACTTTCAACCCGGCGGCTTTGGCGAGTTTCCTCTGCCGGGTGTCAAAGGAGAGGAAGGTTGTCGCACCGCATTCGAGGGCAAGCGCGACATGGAGAAGATCAATCGTCCGCTGCCCCTCCGTCGCCGCGTGCTTTTCGCTGAGTTCATCGGCGCGGCGAAACGCATCCGTCCACGCGACGGGGTTGTGAACCAGCAATCCTTCGCGCAAGTCTTCGTCGATTCGATGAAACGCCGCCCGCCGCTCGCTCTCGGTGATTCCGCCGCGCGCCGCAGCATTTCGCAGGGCGTTCCGCACTTCGATGCGATGCAGCGGAGTGAACACCAGCGGTTCGGCAACGCGCGCCATGTATGCGGCGGCGTCCGCACTGTGCTGATCCCGGGAGACGAGCGAGACGAGAAAACTCGAATCCGGGTAGGCGGTCGCTTCCATCGCCGCTCAGTCGCGCAAATCAGACCAAAGCCTTTCCGTGGCCTCCTTTGACAGTCCTTTCCCGACAGGCGGGTGCGCTTTCAGCCGGGCGGCCCAATCCACTTTGCGCGGCTTGGCTGCCTTGGCAGGCGCGAGCGTGGCGAATGCCGCACCGTTGCGGGTAATCGCCACCTGCTCGCCGTGTTCGATCCATTTCGCCACGTCGGCAAAGTTATTGCGCAAGTCGCGCACGGTCGCAGTTTTCATGGTGATACACTCTTGTATCACCGAAGTTCGAAAGTCAAAGAGGCTTTTGCGCAGCGAGGGGCAGTGATTCCGGGCCACGTGCGCACGAGTTTCCGCTTGGGTTAACGAATGCCCGGCACAATTTCCGGGTTGTCGGCAGGCCGTGGCCGTCGCATATCGTGGAGTCATGAAGCGCGCAAAATTCCTGCTCCCGATCCTCGCCATCGCGGCGGGAGCGATGCCCGGGCTCGCGCAGGATTTGCCGGAAAAGACTCGGGCGGAGAGGCTGGATATGGTGCCGGATTTGCTGCTGCAGGATTTGCCAGCGGTGGCCAGGACCGATGGCTTTATCTCCGCCGGGTCGGCGACCGATGCGGATGTCGCGAAGGCCAGTGCGGCGCTCGACCGCGCCAAACGAAAGGCGGCGCGCTGGAAACAGCTTTGCAAACAGGGCGTGGTCTCCCTTGCGGAAGCGGAGGACGCGGAACTTGCCGCGATGAGGGCGGCGGCCAAGCTGGCCGCGGTTCGCGCGACGAGTCTGAAGAGCGCCGCCGAAGGAGCGAAGGAGGGCGACGCGGCCAGGACTGCGGCGAAGGAAGCAGAAGCCGCCGCCGCGGAGGCCAGCGAGCAATTGCAGCGCGCGCTCGCGACTGCAGCGCAGATTAATCTTTCGCGCCAGCAACGGCTCTATGCGGCAGGCCTGACGTCCAAGACGCTGCTCAAGCGGGCGGAGGCGCGGGTGAAGGAAATATCGGCGAAGTCGGAGTGAGCGGGGAAATGGGTTCAAGGAACGAAGAACTGATCATTGTTAGATTTCCAGCAGCTATTTTCCCCATGCCGTCTTGGGTGATTTCGCATTCGCATCAAGTTCCCGGAAGAGATTTTTCTTGATATGTGCCGGTATTATATCGTCGAATCGCAATCGCAATTGTTTTGGCGTGGTATTCAAATTTTTTAATTCGCGGCAGATTAAAACTAGCAAATAACAGGAGTAACCAACATGAAACAAACCCCCGGTCCAGTCTCACTCGAAACCTCAGGCGGCATCATCCTTGGTGGCGGTCGCAAACTGCAGGCTCATGGCCCCGGCTGCCATTGCTTCATCATCCCCCCAAAGGTGCTCGCACGGTTCGCGCGCGACAAGAAATTGCCAGCCAAGTCGCGGAAGGCCTTTGCCGATGCGGCTAAGTTTGAAAAGGAATGGCGCAAGGTCCGCCTTGCGAAGGCGAACCTCAATCTGGCGGCCAAGGCAATGCTCCCCAACGGTATCACCACGGCCTTGGCGGCGGTGCCCGCGATTACGGTTTCCGATGCCAAGAACGGAACCACCTTGCCCGGGACTCCCGTGCCAAATCCTGGCTCCTCATCGGACGTCACGGCCAAGCAAGCATTTGTCGAGGCCAAGGCGGTCGCGACTTTTTACAAGAAGGTGTTTGGCCGCAATTCCGTGGATAATGCCGGGATGACGCTGGCTTCGTCCGTCCATTACAGCGTGAAGTATAACAATGCCTTTTGGAACGGCAGCCAGATGACCTATGGTGACGGGGATGGAAACATCTTCGTGGATTTCACCAAATCCAGCGATGTGATCGGGCATGAACTGACGCATGGGGTGACGCAGTTCACCGCCGGGCTTGCCTATGCGAACCAGCCGGGCGGGCTGAACGAAAGCATCTCGGATGTATTCGGTTCGATGTTCCGCCAATGGCAGGCCGGTCAGGATGTGACGGCGGCAGACTGGCTGATCGGCAAGGAAATCATGGGGCCCGGAGCGATCACGAGGGGGTTCACCTGCCTGCGCGACATGTCGAACCCCGCCGCCGCACATTGCCTGTCGCAGCAGCCGACGAACTTCTCGCAGTATCACGACGGCTTGGATCCCCATGAGAGCAGCGGCATTCCGAATTTTGCCTTCTATAAGGCCGCGATGGCCATCGGAGGGAAGAGTTGGGAAAAGACCGGCAAGATTTGGTACCAGGCACTGACGGGCTTCCCGCCGAGTCCTAACCTAAAGATGAGCGCGTTTGCCAAGAGGACACGCACGTTGGCCGGCAGCCTGTTTCGATCCCAGCCCGCCGTGAAGTCCGCCGTGGACAAGGCGTGGAAAGCGGTCGGCCTCTGACGGGGCTAGTCGCGCGCGCCTTATGGCAACACTGCATGTCGAACGAATCGGAGGGCTGGCAGGCTTCGGCGGGACGCGTTCCCATATCCGGAGTCACGGGCAGATAGATGCCGCCACGCTGCCCGCTGCGGAAGCAAAGGCGGTGGAGGCGTTATTTCAGACTCACGGCCAGTCGGAGGACTCGCAGGTGGGCGATGGGTTTCGCTACCGGATCTCTCGGGTCACGTCCGCGGGAACTGAAACCATTGAGGCACCCGAGTCCGCCGTTCCATCCATGCTCATGCAGTGTGTGAAAGACGAGCTGACATAGAGACACGGGGCTGGCTGCAACTCGTGACCGCTCGCAAGCAGGCACGGCCTCATGCTTCGTTTCCGCAGCATCACCGCAGCACCTTTCCTGAGCTCTCGAATGTGCGCACCGCGGTGCCTCCGCGTTCGGAAACTCACCCGAAGGTCTTGTCGAAGGTGGAGCCCACCTTTCACCCGTAGATCGCCTCGACGAGCCGCAGCGCTTTCGGACCGGGGAGGACGCCGGGTTCCATCTGGTTCATCACGTAGGCGAAGGCGATGCGGTGCTCCGGGTCGGCGAAGGCGTGGCTGCCGCCCGCGCCGGGATGGCCGAATGCCGTGGGCGACGGGCCGAAGATTGCGCGCAGTTTTTTCCCATCGGGTGAAAGTGGATCGCGCATGAAGCCTGCAGAGAAGGCGGTGTCCGTGAGCAGCACACGGTCATCGCCCTGCACGAGCGTGCGCTGCATCCACGCGAGCGTTTCGGCTTTGAAAAATGTGCGGCCACTGAGCGATCCGCCGGCGGCGAGCATGGCGTAAAATTTCGCGAGCGCGGCGGCGGTGCCGATGCCGCCGAAGCCGGGCAGCGACGCGCGGCGGCCCTCGGGGGCGTTCATCGCGGCGACGCTCTTCAGGCCCTCGGGGGAACCGAACGCGCGCAGCGTGAGCGAGCCGGGCGTGACGAAGGCGGTGTAAAATCGATCCTTCGGCGGGGCGATCTTCGCCGGGAAAATGGGCGCGGTTTTTTCCACGATGTCCGCAGGCACGCCCATCCAGAAGTCGAGCGCGAGCGACTCGGCGAAGACAGCGCGCCAATATTCGCCGAGCGGCCTGCCGGCGATGCGGCGCACGAGTTCATCGAGAAGGAAACCGTAAAGCCGCGGCCCGTAGCCGTGCGCGGTGCCGGGTTCCCAAAATGGCACTTGGTCCGCAATGGCGCGCGCGACTTCATCGTGATCGAGGACGTCCGCGGCGCGGCCGAGTGCAGGCACGCCCGACTGATGCGAGAGCGCGCCGCCGAGCGTGAGCGCGCCTTTTCCGTGCGCGGAAAATTCCGGCCACACCTCCGCGACGCGCGTGTCGAGCGTGAGCCCGCGCTCCTGCACCGCGTGCAGCACGCACGCGACGGCGGGGCCTTTCGTGGCGCTCCAGACGAGCACGGGCGTGTCCGCGGTCCACGGCTGCGTGCGCTCGCGGTCGCGCCAACCGGCGGCGAGCGAGATCACTTCGCGACCGTCGCGCCACACGCTGAGCGACGCGCCGAGATCGCCGAAATGCGTGAAGTTTTCGCGGAAGAGAGTTTCGATGCGGTCCATCAAGGGTGAAGCCAGCAGCCCTTCATTTGGAATTTGGAAGCCATGAAACCATGAAGCGGAGGATGCCGCTGCGGGCGAATGAACACCTCGAATCCCTTCATGCTTTCATGGCTTCCAAATTGCATCACCGAGCCGGTTTCTCCGGGTCGCGATTCGTCACTTCGCGGCGTCAGTTCCCCTTGCCTTCCGGCAGCGCGAGCGACTTCAGATCCGGATCCGTCCGCGCATAGTCCTTCAGCGTTTTGTCCATCGCAAAGCTCACGTTCAAATGCGCGCGCGCTTCCTCGATGTTGCCGAGCGCGGCGGCGTAGCACGCGAGATTGTAGTGGTAGGTCGGCTCGGCTTTCAGCGCCGGGGGACCGCTGCTCAGCACTTCCAGCGCCTCGCGGCTCTTGCCCATTTCGTGCAGGCAAAATGCGGTGTGAATGAAGCCCGCGGTCTTCTCCGGCGCGACGCGGCACAGCTCGCGACCCACGCCGAGCGCGTTTTTCCAGCGCTTCGCCTGCATGAGCACGGAGAGGCGGGATTCGATGCCGAGCGGGCTCGTCGCGACTTCTTCGGGGAGTTGATCGAGCTCGGCGAGGGCGAGTTCCGGGAGGCCGAGTTCGCTGTAGCCTTGCGAGGCTACGAGCAGCCGCTGGTGTGAAATGTCGATCTCCTTGGACACGGATTTATCTGCGAGAAAAGGGAGCGGGAATCCCCCGCTGGCAAGCTCTCATTTTCACGCGAGCAGCGATTCGAGTTCTTCCACGCGGCGCGCGAAAAGTTGCAGCGCCGCCTCCACCGGCGCGGGCGAAGACATGTCCACGCCGGCTTCGCGCAGCGTGGGAATCGGAAACTTCGAGCCGCCGCTGCGCAGGAAGCCGAGGTAGCGCGAGGCGTCTCCACTTTTCAGCACCTGCTCGCTGAGCGCGATCGCGGCGCTCAGGCCGGTCGCGTATTTATAGACGTAGAATGCGTTGTAAAAATGCGGGATGCGCAGGCATTCGAGTTCGAGTTCGTCGTCGATGACAAAGTCGGGGCCGAAGTACACGTCGAGCAATCCGCGGTAGGCCTTCCGAATCGTGTCGAGCGTGATCGGCTCGCCGGCTTCCTCCATCGCGTGGGTGATTTTTTCAAACTCCGCGAACATCGTCTGCCGATAGACCGTGCCGCGGATGTCATCAAGCTGCCGGTTGATCAAATACGCGCGCATCGTGCGGTCGGTCGTCTGCGCGAGGAGGTGATGCGTGAGCAGCTCTTCGTTGAAGGTGCTCGCGACCTCCGCGAGAAAGATCGGATAGCTCGCATCCTGCCAGCGCTGCGCGCCGTTCGCGTGCCACGTGTGCATCGAGTGCCCGGCCTCGTGCGCGAGCGTGAAGACATCGGGGAAGACGTCGTCCTTGTAGTTCATCAGGATGTACGGCGGCGCGCCGTACGAGCTGCTGCTGAAGGCGCCGCTGCGCTTGCCCTTGCTCTCGTAACGGTCGCACCAGCGCTGCGTCTTCATGCCGGCGGCGAGCACGCTGCGATACTCATCGCCGAGCGGCTTCAGCGCGCCGAGGACGAGCTCGATCGCCTCGTCGAACGACGTGCGCTTCTCCACGCTCGGCACGATGGGCACGTAGGTGTCGTACTGGTGGATCTCCGAGAGCCCGAGCACGCGTTTGCGCAGCGCGTAGTAGCGGAACATCGGCGCGAGATTCGCGCGCACCGTGCCGATGAGATTGTCGTACACGGAGACTGGCACATCGTCGGCGAAGAGCGCGGACTCGCGGGCGCTGGGATAATTGCGCGCGCGAGCGCGGAAGACGTCGGCCTTGATCGAATTCGCGAGCGTGGAGGCGAGCGTGAATTTGTGATCGGAAAACTCCGCGTAAAATTGGTGAAACGCGCGACGGCGGATCTCCGGATCGCGCTTCTGCAAAAACGACGCGTAGCTGCTCTGCGAGAGCGCGCGGTCCTGGCCGTTCTCGCCGGGCAGCACGCCGAATTTCATGTCCACATTGGTGAGCTGCGAGAAAGTCTCGTCATGCCCGGCGGTCGCGCTGGCACCGAGCGCGAGCAGGCGCTCCTCGGCGGCGCTGAGCGTGTGCGCCTTCAGGCGGCGGATGCGCTCGAGATGGATGCGCCATTCCGCAAGCACGGGATCGTCGAGGAAAGTCGCGAAGGTCGCGTCGTCGATCGCTTGGATCTCCGGCACGACGAAGGACGCAAGCTCGCCGACTTTCGTGAGCAAATTCTGAAGCTGCGCCTCGCGGGCGAGATTGGCCGGATCGGACGAATCCTCCGCGCCGCGCAGCGAGGCGTACTGGCCGAGCCGCTCGATGCGCTGGCTGATGCGCCGATCGCACTCCAGCAGCGCGAGCAGCGACGACGCGGACGCGCCGATCTTGCCGCGGAATTCCGCGATGGCGGGATACTCGGTTTGCAGCAGCGCGAAAGCCGCCGACCAGTCTTCATTTGAGACGTAGAGCGGAGTGAGATCCCACGTGTCGCCGATGGCGACTTCCGCGCGCGAGGGAATGCCGGATGCGCCGTCGTCCTTGTCGAAAAAATGAGTCAACATCGTGGCGAACAATGCGGGCGAACGGTGTGGCGTCGAGGGAAAATGCAGCGCAGACGCGCTCCGCAGTGCGTTGCGAAGCGTGCGCGTCGTCCGAAAAAGAAAAGGCGCGCGGGCTGCGAAGCCGGCGCGCCTTTTTTGAATGTTGTCGCGAATTACTGATCCTTGCGCTCTTCCACAACGACGAATTGCGTCGCACCTTTGCGCGAGATGCGCAGGCGCACGGACGACTTCGCCTTCACCTCTTCGCTGAGCTTCACGGCTTCGTCGGCGCTGGCGATTTTCTTGCCGTCGATGTCCACAATCACATCGCCGGCGCGCACGTCGGCATCGGCGCAGGCGGAATCGGGATTCACCTGCGTGACGAGCGCGCCCTTCACGTCGTCGCCGATGTTGAAGCGCTTGCGGAATTCCGGATTCACGTCGGCCACCGTCACGCCATCGAGGACGTCGGGAGCTTTCGCGGGCGCGGGGCCCGCTGGCGAAGGCGCGCCGAGGGCGAGGCCGTTCGCACCGCGCTCGGCGAGCGTGACGGTGATGTTCTGCGCTTTGCCTGCGCGGAATATTTTGAGTTCGACTTTCGCTCCCGGCATCATGTTCGCGACCGTGTTGCGGAAGCTCGGGATGTCGTCCACGGGTTTGCCATTCAGCTCCACGATCACGTCGCCATCTTTCACGCCCGCCTTCGCCGCACCGCCACCGGGCGCGACCTCGGCGACGAGGATGCCGTCCCTGCTCGGCGCGTTGAATTCCTTCGCGAGCTTTTCATCGAGCGGCTGCATGTAGATGCCGAGCAGGCCGCGCTGCACTTTGCCAAATTTGATGAGACTCTCCATGACGCTGCGCGCCTGATTCGACGGCACCGCAAAGCCGATGCCCAAGCTCCCGCCGCTCTGGCTGAAGATGGCGGAATTGATGCCGACGAGCCGCCCGAGCGAATCCACGAGGGCACCGCCGGAGTTGCCGGGATTGATGGCGGCGTCCGTCTGGATGAAATTTCCAAAATCCGAGATCTGCGTCTGATTGCGCCCGACCGCGGAGATGATGCCGCGCGTGACGGTCTGCCGCAGCGCGAAGGGATTGCCGACGGCGAGCACGTTGTCGCCGACTTTGATTTTGTCGCTGTCCGCGAATGTGATCGGCTTCAGGTTCTTCGCCTCGATCTTGATCACAGCAATGTCGCTGCCGGGATCGGTGCCGATTTTCTTCGCTTTCAATTCGGTCTTCCCGTCGGCGAGCG
Source organism: Chthoniobacterales bacterium (assembly GCA_038239865.1). Classification (GTDB taxonomy): domain Bacteria; phylum Verrucomicrobiota; class Verrucomicrobiia; order Chthoniobacterales; family Chthoniobacteraceae; genus SXWH01. The sequence continues at coordinate 13,333 of JBBSEI010000046.1, read as the reverse complement.
TGACGGTGATTTCATCGGCCTGCTCGACGACGTGGTTGTTCGTAATGATGTAACCGTCCGGCGTGACGATGACGCCGCTGCCGAGGCCCACGGGCATCGGGCGCTGGCGGCCTTTGCCCGCGTCCTTGCCAGCATCTTTCCCGCTGTCGCGACCGCCCTCCGCACCGTCTTCGGGGATGCCGAAAAATTTGCGGAAAAAAGGATCGTTCATCAGCGGATTGCTGTTGCCGCCGGGGCCGCCGCGACCGCCGAGGCGCGGCATGTTTTTGCTGATCGAGATGGTGACCACGCTCGGCGCGACCTTGTCCACGATCGGCGCGGAACTGTTCTGCGGTGTGCGCTCGAGGGCGGCGGCATCCACGAGGATTTCCGGCAGCTTATTCTCCGCGAGTGCGAGCGTGGAAAAGGCGAACGGCGCGAGCAGGGCAAATCGAAGCGAGTGGGGGAGTGAGCGTAGTTTCATAGTCAGTGTCGCACTGTGACAACCGTTCCGCGCGTGTGTTCAAAGCGAATGCCGCACGCGGGGGGAAGCGCGCTCCGTGGCGAGGAGGCGTCGCGCGGGAATCTTGGCACTTGCGTGGCAGCAGATTTTCCGGACGCGCATTTTCATCCGACAGAAACCCGATCGCGACGCACGGCGAAATGACAATTTATTGTCTCGCCAAGTAGGACATTCGCGGTTTTGAATTAACGAACAATTCATCACCCCCATGAAACCGTTCCTCTTCGTCGCCGTCGTCGCCATTCTCACCTTTTCCATCCTCGCGCCAGAGCGCGCCTCCGCGAAGGGCAAGGTGCCGAAACACAAGCCGACGCCCGTGCCGGAGAAGGTGAACGCCTCGGGATCGATCATCAAAACGGTGTCCGGCGACTCGGTCACGATCGATTATTCGAAGACGAGCACGACTTACAAAATGTCGAGCGAGACGAGCATCAGCATCGATGACCGTCGGGCGCGCTCTTCGGAACTCCGGCCCGGCATGCACGCGGAGATCACGGCGAGCTCGATCAATCCGAACTTGCTGCTCTCGATCAAGGCGCACGCTGTGCCGAAAAGCTAGCGGCGGGAAGCGTGCGCACGGGGCCGCGCAGCCGCCGCGTCGAGCGGCGAAGATCGGTGCGGGATGCTAGCCGCGCGCGGCGTGCTTGCCCTCGCGGACATCGCGAATGGCGGCGTTGATGTGCTCTTCCATCGCGGCGTGCTTGTCGTGACGGGCGGCTTCGATCGCGGCGTGGACGTGCTTCAATGCTTCCGCGCGCTCGCCGTGCTTGTTGTGGCGGGCGTCCTCGAGATCGTGCTTCGCGCGTTCGAGGTGTTCGACGGGATGGCGCGCATGTTTGGCCTCCTCGAGTTGCACGAGTGCTTCGTTCATTTCCGGCTGTGCGGTCCGCGCGGCGGTGGCGCGGGCAGCGGCCGGGCGCGCGCTGAGAGTGGTGGAAAGTGCGGCGACGCACAGCGCGGTGAGGAGGGATTGAGTGGCAGTTTTCATGTTCGGTTTTTGTCGGTGGGTTTGAGTTTGGAGCGGCCTTGTGAACCCCCGGCCCGGCCCGAAGTCTTGCAGAAACTGCCGCTGATTTTCCCGCACCTGCCCGGGAAATCCGCAGATGCCCGCTGAAGCACGCAGTTGGATTTTCGAGAAATCCCCAGGCTGAATTTTCACATTCCCGTTGTGGCGCATCGCGGCATTCCCGCTAAAATCGCCCGATGCTCCTCCCCTCCCTGGTCGCCCGGCAACTCCGGGTAACCGCATTTCTCGCCGTGGCATGCGGTGCGTTCATCGGCGGACTTCCCGCGCGCGCCATCAGCATCAATGGCGAGGGGCCGGACAGCGTCACGGGGATCTACGATCGTTTCATCGTCGGCACGTATCCCGGCACGCCGATCGCGAATCCCACTTTCATCGGCGCATCGCTCAATCTGTCGGCCATCGGCTGGGACGCGGCGGCGCCCACGCGGAGTATCACGCTGGTGAGCCCGCAGTATTTTCTCGGCGCGTCGCATTTCCTGCCGGCGGCAGGAAGTATGCTGCGGTTTTTCGGCACCGATCAGTCGCTGTATTCGGCGACGGTGGACTCGTACACCACGCTCACTTACACGGGCAGTTCGGGTGCGCAGGCTTCCGATCTCACGCTCGGCCGGCTCAGCTTCGCGCTGTCCGCGGCCGTCACGCCGATGCCGATTTTCTATCCGGGGCCGACCGATGTCTCGAACCCGGCGAGCTTCAATCAATACGCTGGCGTGACGCTGCTGAACTACGGATTCACCGCGAGGATGGGCGTGAATGCGATCGATGGATTCACGGAGTACGGATTCGGCGGGCCGAAGTCGAACATCGGCCTCGTGTACAGCCAGGGTGCGGGTGCGGGGGAGACGCTGCTGGAGAGCGGGGATTCCGGGAGCCCGACGCTCGGTTTTCTGAATGGCTCGTATGGCCTCATCGGCACGCATTCCGGCGTGGACACCGCGCATGCGATCAGCGTGGACGCGTTCGTGGGCTACACGCCGTACGTGAATCAAATCAATGCCATCCTCGCGAACGACGGGCAGGCGCTCACCTTTGCGGGAGTGCCCGAGCCGACGATGATTTTCCTCGGCCTCGCGCTGCTCGGAATGTGCGGCGCGCAACGGACCCGGCGGGCGCGCGCAGACCGCTGAGCGCGCGAGAACGCGGCGGCGAGCGGGCGCATTTTCGCTTGCCGAGCGGGACTCGCCGCGCGAGAGACTGCGCTCCTTTTTCCCGATCATGGACAAAATCCTGCCGCTCCTGCGCAAGAATGCGCGCGCTTCCGTCGCCGATCTCGCGAAGGCCTCCGGCCTCGGCGAGACGGAAGTCTCGCAGCGCATCGCGAAGCTGGAGCACGATGGCGTGGTGCTCGGCTACCAGGCGATCGTGGACCCGGAGAAAATCGCGCGCGACAGCGTGACGGCGGTGATCGAGGTGAAGCTGACGCCGGAACGTGACGGGGGTTTCAACAAACTGGCGGAGCGCATCTCGAAATTCCCCGAGGTGCAAAGCTGCTACCTCATGAGCGGGGGCTACGATCTGATGGTGGTGGTCGAGGGGCGCACGCTGCACGAGGTGGCGGGCTTTGTGTCCGAGAAGCTGAGCACGCAGAAGGGTGTGATTTCGACAGGCACGCATTTCCGCCTGCGCGCGTACAAGGAGAATGGCGTGGAACTGAGAACGGAGCCGATGCCGGAGCGGCTGTCGGTGGCACCATGAGGACATTTCGGATTTGCCCCACCTTCGCCCGCGGCTGTCTCGCTGCGCTCGGCTCGGATTTCGGATTTCGGATTTCGGGTGCGCGAGCTCGGTAGCCGTGCGTTTCCGAGTGGCGTTCGCGATTTTTCGCGCACAGCCGCCGGTGTCCCGCGCACGGCTCCGCCGACCCCAGCCCCGCAGGCAGTGCGCTCACGTTCGCGCACAGCCGACACCAAATCCTAAATCAGAAATCCTAAATCCTAAATTTTTTCCATGTCTCTCAGCAAACACATCGCAAACCACGTCCGCGACATTCCCCGCTCGGGGATTCGCGATTTTTTTGAAATCGTCCAGACCATGCAGGACGTGATCTCGCTGGGCATCGGCGAGCCGGACTTTCACACGCCGTGGCGCATCCGCGAGGCGGCGATCTATGGCCTCGAACGCGGGCACACGGGCTACACTTCGAATCTCGGGCTGCCGCGACTGCGCGAACGGATCGCGCAGTACGTGCAAAAGAATTTCCACGTCGGCTATGACCCGGCGACGGAGATCATCGTGACGGTCGGCGTGAGCGAGGCGATCGATCTCGCGTTGCGCGCGCTCGTGAATCCCGGCGACGAGGTGCTCTATCACGAGCCTTGCTACGTGAGCTACAGCCCGAGCGTGATCCTCGCGCACGGCGTGCCGGTCGCGGTGCCGACTTTTGCGAAGGACAACTTTCGCATGACGGCGGAGGAGCTCGCGAAGCTGATCACTCCCCGCTCGAAGGTGCTGATGCTGAATTTCCCCTGCAACCCGACCGGCGCCACGCAGACGCGCGAGGAGCTGGAGAAAATCGCGGCACTTTGCAAGAAGCACGATCTCGTGGTGCTCACGGATGAGATTTACAGCGAGCTGACGTACGACGGCGGCGAGCATGTGAGCATCGCGGCGCTGCCGGGGATGCGCGAGCGGACGGTGTTTCTGCACGGGTTCTCGAAGGCGTTTGCGATGACGGGATTTCGCGTCGGCTACGCGTGCGCGCCGCCGGTGCTCACGGAGGCGATGATGAAGGTGCATCAGTACGCGATCCTCTGTGCGAATACGATGGCGCAGGACGCGGCGATCGAGGCGCTGGAAAGCGGCGAGGGCGACGTGGCCATGATGCGCAAGGAGTACGAGGCGCGGCGGAATTTCATCGTGCGCAGTCTGAACGACATGGGCCTGCCGTGCTTCAAGCCGCTCGGGGCGTTCTACGTTTTTCCGGACATCACGAGCACGGGGCTGACGAGCAGGGAATTTTCTCTGCGCCTGCTCCAGGAGAAAAAAGTCGCGTGCGTGCCGGGCCCGGCGTTTGGCGTGAGCGGCGAAGGGCATGTGCGGTGCAGCTACGCAACCTCGATGGAGAAGATCAAAATCGCGATGGTGCGGATGGCGGAATTCGTCGCGGAGGTGCGGAAATGAGCGCGGCACCCGTGAAAAAAGCAGTGCTCCTCGCCGCGGGCAAAGGCACGCGGATGAAGGAACTCACGAACGAACTTCCAAAGCCGATGCTGGAAGTTCGCGGGAAGCCGATCCTGCTGCACATCGTCGAGGGGCTGTGCGCGGCGGGCGTGACGGATTTCTGCATCATCGTCGGCTACCGCGCGGACGTGGTGCGGGATTTTTTCGGCGATGGATCGAGATTCGGCGTGCGCGTGTCGTACGCGACGCAGGTCGTGCAGGACGGCACAGGCAGAGTCGTGGAACTCGCGAAGGATTTCGCCGGCAGCGATGCGTTCGTGCTCAGCTACGGCGACATTTTGATCGATCCGAAAAACTACGCACAGCTCACGGAACTCGGCAGCGACGAGGGCATCGTGAGCGTGAAGCACAACGAGGGGGAAATCGCGAAAGGCGGCTGCGTCATCGTGAATGATCGCTTCGAACTGACCGATCTGATCGAGAAACCCGAAGGCCCTGCGCAGAGCCCGTGGTACAACGCGGGCGTGTACACTTTCCGCCCGAGCATCTTTGATTTCACCCCACTGCTGAAACTCTCCAAGCGCGGCGAATATGAACTCACCGACGCGATCCGCGACCTCGCACAGAGCGGAAAAGTCGTGCGCGTCGTGGAACTCAGCGGCGACTGGGCCGACGTGCGCGACCCGGAAGTCCTCGCCGTGCTCAATCGGTGAAACGGAAAAATGCAGCCGGCCTTGCGTCCGGGCACGATGAAGAGTTAGACCTTTGTCGCCGCGAGAATCCAAATTCTTTCAGAAAGGCTGGATTTTTGCTTGCCAAAGGCTGAACAGCCACTCAAATTAAGATAGCTGTGGCTTTCACCGTCTCAGCGCCTATTGTCAATTGCATCTCAAACCCAGAAAATCCATCATGAGCACCTCGTTCAACCCCTCCGACAAATACATCCGCGAGCACTCGCCTTCCGCGGACGACATCATTTTCACCCGGCGCCAATTCCTGCTTCGCACGGGCATGGGATTTGGAGGGATGGGCCTCGCCGCGGTTTTTGGAATAAATCCCTGGGCTGAGGGCGCGTCCGCCTTGAATCCCGGCGGCCTGAAAGTTGCAGGTCCGCTGGCACCGAAGTCGCCGCACTTCCCGGCCAAGGCCAAGCACATCATTCACATTTTCGCATCGGGCGGGCCCACGCAGGTGGATACGTGGGACCCGAAGCCGGAATTGACGAAATACGACGGCAAGAGCATCCCCGGGCATGATGGGCTCGCGTTTGGCTCGCCGTTTAAGTTTACGAAAATGGGAAAGAGCGGCGTGGAAGTGAATATGGAAGCCTTCCCGGGGCTGGGCAAGCAGATCGACGACATCGCGGTCATTCGTTCGCTGTGGACGGACATCCCGGCGCACGAAGTTGCACAGCGTTTCATGAACACTGGCTCGCTCCAGCTTCCCAAGCCGTCGTTCGGCTCGTGGGTCGTGTACGGCCTCGGCACGGACAACCAGAACATGCCCGGCTTCGTGACCATCGGCGGTCGCCCCGAGTGGCGGCAGTCGTCGTTCCTCCCCGGCACGTATCAGGGCGTGAACGTGAACTACACGCGCGGGATGAACTTGGACAACGTCATCCTGAATATCCGGAATCAGTTCAGCCCGATGGAGCGCCAGCGCCGTCAGCTCGACCTCGTCAAGCAGCTCAACACGATGCACGCCGCGGCGCTGCAGAAGGATGCGCAGCTCGAAGCCCGCATCGAAGCGTTTGAGATGGCGTTCAAGATGCAGACCGAAGCCACGGAAGCATTCGATGTGACGAAGGAACCCGAGGCCATGCAGGAGGCCTACGGCAAAACCGACCTCGGCGCGAAGCTCCTCGTCGCGCGCCGCCTCGTCGAGCGCGGTGTCCGCTTTGTGCAAGTCGAAGCGGGTGGATGGGACATGCATGCGTCCATTCAGACGAATCTTCCCCGCACCGCCGGCGCGATTGACACGCCTGCCGCGGCGCTGATCGCCGATCTCAAGCAGCGCGGTTTGCTCGATTCGACCCTCATCATCTGGGGTGGCGAATTTGGACGCACCGTCACTGCCGACCGCAACGGCAACGCCACGCCGGGCCGCGACCACAACGGTCGCGCGATGGTCGCCTGGATGGCGGGCGGCGGCGTCAAAGGCGGCCAGGCCTACGGCGCGACCGACGAATTCGGCTCGAAGGCCGTGGAAAACAAAGTGCATGTCCACGACCTCCATGCCACCCAGCTCGCGCTCCTCGGCTTTGACCACGAGAAACTCACCTACCGCTACAATGGCCGCGACTTCCGCTTCACCGATAACTACGGCAAAGTGGTGAAGGCGCTGATCGGCTAAACTGCGGACGCTGGAACAGCATTCTGCTCAGCGCCCGCCGGAAGCCGAGGCCTCCGGCGGGCGCTTTCCTTTACGACACGCAACTCCCCCCATTGATCCCGCTCCTAAGCACTCCATATTTCTCCCGCTGCAACCCCTCGTTTCCTTCATCCATGAACAAATTCCACCCCGCCATCATTTTCTCCAGTGCGCTCGCCTTGGCGCTCCCCGCCTTTGCCGATGAGCCGACCAAGGAACAACTCGACTTTTTCGAGGGGAAAATCCGTCCGATTTTGAGTGAAAAATGCTACAAGTGCCACAGCCTCGAATCCGGAAAGAGCAAGGGCGGCCTGACGCTTGATCTCGCAGCGTCCGCGCTCAAAGGCGGCGATACCGGCCCCGGCGTCGTGCCCGGCAAGCCTGAGACTTCGCTGATCTACACGGCCGTCACCTACGCGGATAAGGACATGCAAATGCCGCCCACCAGCAGTGGCGGAAAGCTCGATGCACAGCAGATCGCGGACATCGCGACATGGATCAAAATGGGTGCGCCGGATCCTCGCAAAGATACGGGAAAGGCGAAAAAGCTCAGCGGCTTGAATGACAGCGCGCGGAATCACTGGGCGTATCAGCCAGTGAAGGCGCACATCAAAGTCCCGGTGAACAAGAACCAGCAATGGTGCCGCACGCCGATTGATGCATTCATTCTCCAAAAGCTCGAAGCGAAGGGCATGCTCCCCTCGCCCGACGCAGACCGGCAGATGCTCCTCCGGCGGGCCTACTATGACATGATTGGGCTCCCGCCGAGCCCCGCACAGATCGAGTCATTCCTTTCCGACCGGTCTCCGAATGCTTGGGAAAAAGTCGTGGACAGCCTGCTCGCGAGCCCCCACTACGGCGAGCGATGGGCCCGTTACTGGATGAACTCGGCCCGCTATGCGGACACGATCGGGGGCGACGCGAACGTCAACAACGGCCGTCTCGACTACCGCTATCCCAATGCTTGGACATACCGCGACTACGTCGTTCGCGCGTTCAATGAGGACAAGCCGTATAACCAGTTCATCATCGAGCAACTCGCCGCTGATCAGATTTACCCGGTCCAAGCGGTCGCGGGCGCGACGATGATCAGTGTCAGCAAAAAAGGCGCGCAAAAGCCGACCGCACTCAAAAAAGCGGACCCACTTCTTCTCGCAAAAGGTGGAACCGCCACCGCGGGCAAGGATGCGACCGCAGCCGGTCAACCCGCGACGACGGCGGACGCAACGATGATGACCTCCGACACGATGATGGGCGGCGGCACGAGCGCGCAATCCTCGGGCAAGGAAACACAGGGCAATCCGAATCTCGCCGCACTCGGCTTCCTCACCGTGGGCATGCGGTTTGGCAACGTGAACGACAACATTGATGACAAGATCAACGTCTTTTCCAAGGCGTTCCTCGGCGTCACCGTCGCGTGCGCCCGCTGCCACGATCACATGTTCGATCCCGTCCCGCAGGCGGACTACTACGCCATCCACGGGGTCTTCGCGAGCAGCGAAGAACCGACGGAAGAATCCAAGCCGATCATCGCCAAGGCTGACCCTTCGCAGCAGCAGGACTACGAGAAAAAAGTCGCCGGAGTGGTGAAGGAAAACCGCGACATTTACTACCGTGAAGTCGAACACTTCCTCGGGCTTTTCCAAGGCAAGCCAGCGGACTATATGAAGGCGGCGTCATTGACCGCCAAAATGACTGGGAAGAACGCTGAAGAGCGGCAGGCGATCATCAAGAAGGCAGACCTTGACGTTCCGCTCACGAATTTCCTCCAGCGAGTCATGCGGCAGGACCATCCCGTTTACGGTCCGTTGAAGAAGCTTGAGAGCATCAGCGACAGCGAGTTCGCCTCCCGCGGGCCGACCACCCTCGCAGAGATGAAAAAGAGCGGCCACTACAATGCGCTCGTCGTGGACGAGCTGATCAAGGCCAACGTCCATTCCGCCTACGAGGCGCTCGCCGTTTATGAAAGCCTGATCAAACGCATGTCACCGAAGCTCAAAGGCTTCATCGCAGCGTTCAAGGATGCGTCCTCGGACACCGTCTCAGGCTTCAGCCCGGCGGAAGTCGAATTCCTCTCCGGCCCCTTCGCGATGGTCACTGCGCCAAAGGCGACCACCGATTGGGTCCGCAGCGCCATCGGCACCTGGAACGTCCAGATGACCGGTCGCGCGAGATTCGTGTTTGCGAAAATCAACGACCTCGAACTCACCAACCCCGGCGCTCCGTCTCGTGCAATGGTGATGCTCGACAAGCCGAGTCCGCAAAACTCGCGCCTCCTCCTCCGCGGCCAGGCGGGCTCGCCGGGCGACACCGTCCCGCGCGGTTTCCTCAGCATCCTCAGCCCGGACGGCAAGCGGCAGCAATTCACCGCAGGCAGCGGACGGCTCGAACTCGCGAAAGCCATCGCGAACAAGGACAACCCGCTCACCAGCCGCGTCATCATCAATCGCGTCTGGCTGCAGCACTTCGGCGAGGGTTTCGTGCGCACGCCTGATGACCTCGGCGTGATGAGCGAAAAGCCGACCCATCCTGAACTCGTGGACTATCTCGCAGGCTGGTTTGTGGACGAAAAAGGCGCAAATTGGAGCCTCAAGCGCCTCCACAAATTCATCATGCTCTCCCGCGTTTATCAGGAGAGCGGCCACATCCTCGTCGGTTCCGACTACTCGGACAAAGACCCCGACAATCGCCTCCTCTGGCGTGCCAATGTCCGCCGCCTCGACTTCGAGTCCTTCCGCGACTCGCTCCTCGCGATGTCCGGCAGGCTCGATCCGAAAATGGGAGGCCAGCCCGTCAACATCACCGACGAGCCCTACAGCTACCGCCGCAGCATCTACGGCTACATCGACCGCGGCAACGTCCCGGAAATCATGTCGCTCTTCGACTTCAGCGATCCCGACATGCCGAATACGAAACGTGCGACCACCGTAGTGCCGCAACAGGCGCTCTTCCTCATGAACAGCCCGCTGGCCGTCGATGTCGCTCGCAGCGTCATCGCTCGCAGCGAATTCCAGCGCGAACTCAAAGGCGGCAATGACATCCGCCGCGTTCAGGCGCTCTACCGGATCATGTTCCAGCGCTTGCCGGGACCGAAGGAAATCGAAGTCGGCATGAACTTCGTCATGCGGGAAAAAGCGAAGCAGTCCGAAGTGGATGCTATGGCTCCGGAAATCGCGAAAAAGAACGCCGAGATCCAGAAGCGCGTGGACGACCTCGCCAAGCGTGACAACGACGCGAAGCGCGCCGTGCAGAACGAAGGCAAAATCGTCGAACGCAAGCCGCTACAGCCTTGGGAGGCATACGCCCACGCGCTGCTCTTCGCGAACGAGGCCATCTACGTAAACTGACGCTCGCCGCCAACCCTCAATCAGCAAAAAGGCGCACCCTCATCGGTGCGCCTTTTTCTTTTCCACACGAGCTTGCACCCGCGCCCCTCCCCCGCTACCACCCGCGCCCCATGCTTCGCATCCGTGCTTTCCGCGGCCTCGTGCCCGACCCCGATCAAGTCTCTGACATCGCCTGCGTCCCGTACGATGTCCTGAACGCGGACGAAGCCCGCATCCTCGCCGAAGGCCGGCCAAACACGCTGCTGCGCGTGGACCGCGCCGAATTGGAACTCCCGCCGGAAACCAATCCGTACTCCGACGCAGTCTATGATCGCGCAAAGGCGAACTTCGAACGCCTTCAATCCGTGGGCGCACTCCGCCGCGAAAGCACGCCCGCCGTCTATCTTTACCAGCAGCAAATGGGCACGCACGTGCAGACCGGCCTCGCCGCCGTCTGCCATGTGGACGACTACGTCCACGAGCGCGTCGCAAACCCGCTCGCGCGCGACATCATCAAAAAGCACGAGCGCACACGCATGGACAAGGAGGACGATCGCACGCGTCTCATCGGTACGCTGCGCGCCGACACTGGCCCGGTCTTCCTCACCTATCGCGACCGCGCGGAAATTGACGCCATCGTCGCGGAAGAGATCGCGAAGCACCCGACGAACGATTTCACCGCGCCGGATGGCATCCGCCACACCGTTTGGAAAATCACCGCACCGGACGTGATCGCCGCGCTCGTCGCCGAATTCGGCGCACTGCCCACCGCCTACGTCGCCGACGGACACCACCGCACCGCGAGCGCTGCGCGCGTCGGCCTCGAGTTGCGCTCGAAAGGCCAGGCCACGGCGGATTCCGATTGGTTCCTCTGCGTCCTCTTCCCCGCGAGCCATCTCCAGATCATGCCCTACAATCGCGCCGTGAAGGATCTCAACGGCCACACTCCCGAACAGTTTCTCGCGGCAGTCGGAAAGGCATTCACGCTCACACCTGACAGCACCTCAGCACCCTCGAAGCCCGGCGACATCCGCATGTACTTCGCTGGAAAATGGCACTCACTCACTTGGCAGCACGCCGCGGACGCCGACCCGATTTCGCGACTCGACGTGGAGGGCCTGCAGCAGCGCCTGCTCGCACCCGTGCTCGGCATCGACGATCCGCGCACCAGCAAGCGCATCGATTTCATCGGCGGCATCCGCGGCCCCGGCGAACTCGTGAAACTCGTGGACAGCGGAAAGGCCGCCGTCGCCTTTTCGATGTTCCCGACCACCGTGCAGCAGCTCATGGACATCGCCGACGCCGGGCAAATCATGCCGCCGAAGAGCACATGGTTCGAGCCAAAGCTGCGCTCCGGCCTCTTCGTCCACACGTTCTGAAGTCGCGGCGCTCCCGCGCTCAGTCCAGCGTCCGCAGCCCCTGCGTCACGCTCATCCTTGCCACCGAGATCGCCGGCGCGAGACACGAGATGATCCCGAGCAGCGCCGCCACGAGCGCCGCCGTGCCGAGCATCTGCGGCGTCACCTCGAATGACACGAAAATCCCGTGCGTCGCCTTCGGCACATCCATCGTCGAATAAAACAGCCACGCACCGCCCGCACCGAGCAGCGCACCGAGCGCCGCGAGCCCGAAGCTCTCCCCGAGAATCAGCGCAAACAAATCCCGCCGGCGAAAACCGAGCGCCTTCAAAATCGCCAGCTCGCGAAAACGCTCCCGCACCGCCATGCTCATCGTGCTCGCCGTCACCATCATCAGCGTCAGCAGCACGAAGCCGCTGATGCTCCCGATCAAAAATTTGATCCCGCCCCACATCGAGACGAACGCCGCCTGAAACGCGCGCTCACTTTCCGCACGCACCTCATTCGCGGAGTTTGCGAACTTCTTTTCGATCTCCTCAATCACCTGCGGCATCACCTCGGTGGACGACACCTTCAGCCACCACATCCCCGTCTGCCCCCAGTCGTGCATCACCTCGTCGAGATACTTGTGGTGAAAGAAAAGATTCCGGTCATCCACCGTCCCCCAATAAATCCCCGCGACGCGCAGCTCCACTTTGCCGGGGAAGATGCCGCTCACGAGGGTGAATCGATCGCCGACCTTGTAGCCGTACTGCTGCGCGGTATCGCGGCCCACGATGCAGCTCGCGCGATCCTTCAGCCACGACTCGTACTCCGCGTCATCGCAGTGAATCTCCGGGAACAGCCGCTTCAGCTTCGCCGGCTCGATCGCAAACGTCCCGAACCGGATCGCCCCGTCCACCTCGGTCTTCCCGCCAAACCACACGAACGGCGTCATCACCTCCACCCCCGGCACGCGCTCGATCACCGCGCGCTGCCGCTGCGGGAGCAGGCTCATGAGCGAGACCTTGTTCCGCACCGCCACGCGCAGCGCCGCGTCCGCGTCCGTCGGCGGCTGCGTGAGTTCGCGCAGCAGCACCATCAGCGACACGAGGAGAAAAAGGCTCACCGCCGCGCTCAGCACGCTCAGCAGCAGCCTGCGTTTGTTGCGCAGCGCATTGCGGATGACGAAGCCCGTGATGCTCATCGGCGCGAAGCCCTCCGGAAGTTTACCGACTGTTGAACGCAGAGGCGCAGAGGACGGATGGAGAGGCCCGCAGAGGAAATGCCGGGAACATTCCTCCGCGCCTCTGCGTTAAAAACACGGGCATTCACGACTGAAAACCGGGGTTCTGCACACGATCTCGAAGACTGTGCAGTGTGGCTGAGATCAGGCTCACGCAAAGTCGCGAAGCCGCAAAGGCATCCATTCCGAATGCCGCCACATTGCGCCTTCGCGCCGTTGCGTGACACATCTTCCAAGCGCGCACTCATGGTAGCAGCTTCCCCTTTTCGAGATGAATCGTCCTCGACCCATGCGACGCCGCGCGCGGATCGTGCGTGACCATGATCACCGTCTTGCCCGCCTGCCCGCTCAGCGTCTGCAAAATCTCGAGCACGGTGTCCGCGCTCGCGCTGTCGAGATTTCCCG
>JBBSEI010000045.1:0-32143 GCA_038239865.1 Chthoniobacterales bacterium | reverse complement strand
GCTGTCGTCGAAGAACTGTTTTCGCCCGAGCGTGTAGTGCTCGGCTTCGCTGAAATTCGGATAGTAGATCCAGAGTTCCGTGCCGTTGCAGACGGTGAGGCTGGGCGAGGTGCCCTTAAGTTCGCGGCGGAATTTTCCCGGCGCGTGAAAGGCGATCGTGCCGGTGCCGCGGATCGGTTTGTTCAGCAGGTGCGTGGTGCGTTCCTCGGTGAAGTCGGCGGTGAGCGCGGGAAATTGCGTGCGCTGTTCGCGCAGCTTCGTGAGCAGGGCGCGTTCGTCGTCGGCGGAAAGCTGCTGGGCCAGGGACCGAGGGGCGAGCGGGAGCAGCGTCAGGATCAGAAAGGCGAGGGCGGCGGTGCTACGTAGTTTGAAAAAGTGGGGCATAGTTAAACCATTGGTCGGGATGTGAGCGGATGACACTTTCAAAAACATCGGCGATGCGCTGCGTGTTTTCCGGCAGCGTTTCGCGCAGCGGACCGGTGGTCATTTCAACGGGCGGGCAGGCGATGGCGCGGTAGCGGTGATCGGGCTGCTGGATGACAAATGCGGGGATGATGGCGGCGCCGGTGTGGTGCGCGAGCATCGCGGGGCCGGTGCTGTATTCGGTCGTGTGGCCAAACTGCCGCACGCGGGTGCCGGTGCCGGGATGCGGACGATCGACGAGCATCGCGAGGCAGGCGTTGTCGCGAAGGGTGCGCATCATTTCCACGAAGGCGAAATCGTGGCCGGGGCCGACGGCGATCGTGCCGATGCCGAGCGTGCGGCGCGCGGCGCTGCGCCAGCGCATGAGCGCCTCGGAGGGTTCGGGGAGGGTGACGACGGACATGGGCACGCCGCGCGAGGCGAGCGTGAGTCCGCCGAGTTCCCAGTGGCCGAGGTGGCCGGTGACGAGGACGATGCCCTTGCCGCGTGCGCGCGCGGCGGCGATGTGCTGCCAGCCCTCGAGTTCGCCGAGCAGGGCGTTCGCATTCGCCGCGCGTTCGCCGGCGCAGTGAAAATAATCGGCGAGCGTGCGGGAAAAATTGCGGACATTTTCGCGCACGAGGGCGTCGAGGGCCGGGCCGGCGAGGCCGGTGGCGATGGCGAGATTTTCGCGTGCCAGATTTTTAACACCAGCGTCGCGGCGCAGACTGAGCGATGCGAGGGCGTCGGCAATTTTCCGCGTGACGGGGCGGGGGAGAATCTGCGCGAGCGCGTAGGCGGTCTTGAATGCGGTGATGCCGTAGAGTGAGCGCATGCGGGTCAGTGCAGGGGGAGGAATCTCAACGCCCAACGTCCAACGCCCCACGCCCAACGCCCCACGCCCAACGCCCAAGAAAAACAACGCTGCGCGTTCGAATTGCAGCCCTTGGAAGTTGGGCGTGGGGTGTTGGACGTTGGGCGTTGGGCCCGCCGCAGGCGTCTTCGTTGGACAATGAAGAAAATCGCGAGGTGATTCGTCGATTCTGCGGGAGCATCATGGGTGTCATATTTTTCGCCGCGCGGTGAGCGCGCAGGCGGGGAGGATGAAGATGAAGGTGGTGAGCACGCACCACGCGACGCCGATGCCGCACACGAGGCCGAGTCCGCGGAGCGCGGGATTTTGCGCCCACGCGAGCGAGCCAAAGCCGACGACGGTGGTGAGGCCGCTGAGGAGGACGGGTTTCATGAGGGCGCCGAGTTCGCGCGCGGGATCGTGCGAGCGCAGCGCGAGGGCGATGTAGATGCCGTAGTCCACGCCGACGCCGAGGACGAGCGGGAAGGCGAGGACGTTAAAAAGATTCAGCTCGATGCCGGTGAACTTCAGCGTGGTGACGAGCGCGCCGATGCTGAGCGCGAGGCCGAGCATGAGGATGCAGACGGGGCGGAAGGCGCGGAGGAGAAAGGCGAGCAGCGCGACGTTCAGGCAGACCATGAGGGCGGTGAGCTGCATCATTTTGTGCTGCGACCACGGGCCGAGTTCCGCGAGCGTGTAGCCCCAGCCGGAGAGGCCGACCTCGATGCCGGGCACGGCGAGCGCGGCGCGGAGTTCCGCGGCTTGCGCGGCGGTCTCGATGTTGCGCGCAGGCTTCAGGCGCGCGATGCCGACGGGATTTTCGCGGCTGAGAAATCCATCAATAAGGAACCACCACGCGCTCGTCTCGGGCAGGTTGCGTTTCCATGCGGTGACATCGAGCCGGCCGTGCGCGGCATCGGCGAGCGCGGCGAGCAGGCCGCGCGCGGCGGCGAATTGTCCGGGCGCGAAATCGCTCGCGGCGAGGGTGGCGTCGAACGTCGCGGTGGCGGTGGAAAAATCCACGGCGGTGAGTTTCGCGGCGTTGGCTTTCATCCGCGCGGGCGAAGTCGCGAGGCCGGCGGGCGTGGCGAACGAGGCGAGGAGCGGAGGGCGCGCGCCATTTTCCGCCGCGAGATCGCTCCACGCGGCGTGCGCTTTTTCCCACGCAGCGGAAAGTGCCTCGGCATCCGGCGCGCGGATGACGGCGAGCACGGTCTCGATTTTGTCGGGATTCAAGTGCGCCATGATCGTGCGGAGCGCGTAGCCGGCGACGCTGTTGCGCGGCTCGAGCGAGCGGGGATTGAGATCGAATTTCACGCGGCCGACGGGGGCGAGTGCGGCGGCGGCGAGGGCGAAAAGGGCGAGGCTCGCGGGCGCGAGAATTTTCCACGGGCGTGCGAGTGCGACGGCGGGGAGACGCGGGATCCACTGGCAGAGAAAGTGTGCGACGGCCATCGCGAGCAGCGCGAGGCCCGCGCCGGAGATGATGTTTTGCCAGGTGTTCGCGCTCCAGGTGCGGATCGTGGTGGCGATGAAATACGCGCCGACGACCGCGGCGCACGCGAGCGCGACGAGGACGATTTTGTAGAGCCAGCGCGGAAGCGTGATGCCGAGGAAGAGCCAGAAAAAAGTCATCATCACCGCGGCGGCGATGAGGATGCCGCAGGCGATGAGCACGCCGAGCTGCTCGTAGCCGAGCGAGCCGCTGCCGAGGAGGCAGAGGAAGGCCGCCGCCGTCGTGAGCGCGCCAAACCAGATGCCGGAGCCGTGGGTGCGGAGCGCGGCGGCGATGGATTTTTCGTGGCTGTGGCCGTCGGCGCGTTCGTGGAGGTAGAGCGCGTAGAGGATCATCGCAAAGTCCACGCCGAGGCCGACGAGGATCGCGCAGAGGCCGACGGTGATCATGTTTAGCTCGCCGTAAAATGCCGCGCCGCACGCGATGGCGAGCACACAGCAGAGCAGGAGCGCATCCATGATCGCGCGCAGCGGTTTCCATTTTCGGAAGCCCGCGTAGAAAGTGAGCGCCACGAGGATGAGGCTGCTCGCGAGCGTGCTGGTGATGTCGCTCTTCATCTTCGACGCCATCTCCGCGACGTACGGCGTGCGGCCCGTGCAGAGGATCTCCGGCGCAGGGCCATCCTGCCACGCGGCGACCACGCGCACTTTGAAATCCTCGAATTTGCGCATCGTTTCGCGGCACGCGGGCTCATTCAGATCGGGCTGATCGCAATGGACGAAGACGGTGCGAAAATGCGGATCGGTGGCGGCGGCGAAATTCGTCGTGCGCAGACTTTTCAGCGCGGGGAAGACGATGCCGAGCGGATCGTATTCGAGTTCCGCCTGCGAGAGGCCGACGCCGGATTCGAGCTTGGCGCGGAGCTTGCCGAGGCGCGCGGCGATGGCGTCGGGCTGCAGCGTGGCGAGGAGTTTGGCGAAGTCGTCGGCCGACTGATTGAGCATGAGCGGGAGCGCGACGGCGCGGAGTTCGGCGAGGCCGCCGGGGGCTTCGAGCGGGGAGCGATCCATCACGCGCACGACCCACGGTTCCTTGCGCAGGGCGGCGGCGAAGTGCTCGGTGAAGCCGTCCATGTCCGCCTCATCCGACGGCGCGAGGAGGCCGATGATCAGCTCGCGCGCGGAACTGAATTCGCGATCGGCGAGCTTGTAGATCTGCACGCTCTCGAAATGCCCTGGGAGCATGTCGAGCACTTCGCTGTTCAAGTGCGAGCGGCCGATGATGAGCGCGCCGGCGACGGCGAGCAGCATGAGCAGGACGAGCCAGAGCAGCCGCGGGCGGTGCGCGATGAGCTGCGCGACGCGGTCGGAAATTTTTTGCCGGGGAGCTTCCACTCAGGACAGGCGAAGGCCTGCTCCTTCACGAAGATCGGAGGCGCGGCCGCGGACTCCCGAAAGCCGCCGCATCAGTCGAGGTGGCAGACCACGGTTTCGAGCGCGGGTTGCTTTTTCAGATCGCGCAGGGGGAGCGCTTCGCCGGTGGGATTCTGATGGCGGACGTAGTCGAAGCGCGCGACCTCGCCGGCACCGGCGCGGGCGTGCATCACGATGTCCGGCAGTGTCACGCGGAAGGTTTCGCCTTTCGCCTGCGCGTCGCCCCACATGAAGACCTCGGGCAGAGCGGCCCATGCGCGGGAGGAGTCTTTCAGCTTCTCCGGCCTGAAGTTTTTCTTCGTCAAGTCGCGCGGCCGCCACGTCCAGCCGCCGTGCGAAAGCGGGCCGCTCGCGTGCACGCTGAGCATGTGCTTTTCCTCGAGGCCGCCTTTCACTTTCGCGTCGCTGCCAAATTTCGCGGTGAGCGTGAGCAGCGGCAGGCCGGGGCCTTTCGTGATCTGCGCGACGAGATTTTCCCCGTCGTGGCGGATGACGATTTCGCCGACGATCTGTTCTTTGCTGCTGGAAAATTTCACCTGTCCGTGGCGCTCGCTGGCGCTGCTTTTCAGCGCGGCGGCAGTGCCCGGGTCCCGCGCGGCTTGCGGATTCAGCGCGGCGCCGGCGGCGAGCGGAATGGCGAGGATGGCGAGGGCGATGGAACGGGCGAGTGGTGAGTGCGAGTGGATGGCTTTCATGGGGTGCGAATGGGCGTGAGGTGGAATTTTTTTCTGACGACTCACGGGAGGGCGGCGACCGCGGGCGCGGCTTCGTCCTTCACATCTTCGAGTCGCGGGCAGAAAGCGTGGCGCTTTTGCAGCCAGAGGACGAGGTAAAAAAGGTGGAGCCGCCACCACACGCCGAAGCGCGGATGGATGTTGCCACCGAGCACGCTGTTCACGGCTTGCGGGATTTGGAAGGGCGGCGTCGGCGTAGTGAAGACGTCCACGAATTCCTCCGTGTACCACGCGCTCACGAAGCGGAGGTAGCGGTTCATCAGACGGTTCACGCTGCGCGCGTACGCAGCCATGCGCAGGCGGCTGAGCACGCCGGGCTGCGGGTGGCGGAGGGAAAAATCGAGCACGCGCGCGGCGTGTTCGCCGGTGTGGAGCGCGAGGAAGACGCCGGTGCTGAAGATCGGATCGATGAAGCCTGCGGCGTCGCCGGCGAGCAGCCAGCGATCGCCGTGGAGGCGCGTGTTGCGGTAGCTGTAATCGCCGACCGCGTGGACCTCCGTGGTGCGCCGCGAACCGGCCATGCGCGAGACCATGAGCGGTGCGGCGGCGATCGCATTTTCCAGCGCGGCCTCGGGTGAAGTGCGCGCGGCGCGGAAGTCCGCGATGTCCATCACGACGCCGACGCTCGTGCGCTTTTCATCGATCGGGATGAGCCAAAACCAGCAGTGCTTCCCGCGCACGAGGCGCGTGAGGGTGCCGTCGCGGCCCTCGTCGCGCTGCACACCCTCGAAGTGCGCATAGACGCTGAATTTTTGCAGGTGATCGTATTTCCGCTTCAGATCGAAGTGCGAACCGACGACGGCATTGCGCCCGGAGCAATCGAGGACGTACGCCGCGCGGATTTCACCGCCCGCGGTCTGGAGCGTCACCCCCGTTTTGTCGAAGGCGACATCGCTGACGGCGCAGGGCTGGCGGACTTCGACGCCGTTCGCGGCGGCGCGATCGAGGAGCATTTTGTCGAACCACGCGCGCTCGACCTGGTACGACGTGCGGTGGCTGAGCTGGAGCGCATTTTCAAAATAGAAACGCTGCACGCGGCGTCCGCAGGCGGTGGCGATTTCGCCGCCGTGTTTGGGAAAGGCGTGGCGTTCGAGTTCGTCGCGGACGCCGAGTTTTTCGAAGAGTTCCAGCGAGTGCGGGAGGAGGGACTCGCCGATCTTGAAGCGGGGGAAAGTTTCTTTTTCGCAGAGCACGACGCGACGCCCGGCGCGCGCGAGCAGGATCGCGGCGGCCGAGCCGGCGGGACCGCCTCCGATGATGGCGACGTCGAATGTGGAAGGCATCGCGGGGAGCATGGCAGCGGTGGTGGTGGCGGGGCAAATGGGAAGTTCGGCGGGCAGGGGGGCGGCAGTGTCCTGATTTTAAGTTGAGCGTTGAGCGTTGAGAGTTGAGCGTTGGACGTTGATCCCGCCGAAGGCGCGTTCCGAGTGAGGACGCCGGGCAGAAATGGGGCGGTCCGCTGCGGGGTGCGCAACGCCAAACTTTTAACGTCAAACGTTAAACAAAAAACGGCGACACTGCGATCGGGCCGCACGCTGCGCTTGCAATCGGCTCGCGCGAGCGGGCAACGTCCGCGGCGTGCGCCTGCTCGACCGATACATCGGACGTCAATTACTGGTGTCGGCGATCTTCGCCGTCACCGTGCTCAGCGTCGTGCTTGTGCTGGGGAACATTTTCAAGAAGCTGCTCGACCTGCTGATCAATCAAAATGCGCCGCCGAGCCTCATCCTCAGCTTCATCGCGTACGTGCTGCCGTTTTCGCTGACGTTTACGATCCCGTGGGGATTTCAGACGGCGGTGCTGCTCGTCTTTGGCCGGCTCTCGGCGGAAAATGAACTCACGGCGATGCGGGCGACCGGCGTGAGCATCGGCCGCGCGTGCATCCCTGTGTGGGTGCTGGCGGTGCTGCTGGCGGGCGTCTGCCTGTGGATCAATCTCGAAGTCGCGCCGCGCGCGCAGCAGCGGATGAAGGATTCGCTTTTTCAAATCGCGACGGACAACCCGCTGGCGATGTTCGGCAGCGACAAGGTGATCGATGATTTCCCGGGGCGGAAAATTTACGTGGAGAAGAGCGAGGGGAAGAAGCTGACGAACCTCATGATTTACCAGCTCGACGTGTGGAACCGGGTGAAAAATGTGGTGTATGCGCGCGAGGGAACGATGCTCATGGAGACGGTGCCGAAGACGCTGGCGGACGGTTCGATTTCGCAGGAGAAGCAGATCATTTTGAAGCTGCAAAACATGCGCTACGAGCAGCGCGACGAGGAGCATCCGTATGATTTGTCGCGCATCCGGCAGGGCATCACGGTGGAGGAGGGGAGCATCGCGATCTCGCTGAAGGAGCTGTACGAAAAGCAGCGCAAGACGAAGGGCGTGGGCGCGCTGCCGATCGGGGAATTGCTCGAGAGCACGCGGCCGGACAGGCTCGTGGAAATCAGCAAGCGCTACAGCAACGCGCTCGGGACGCTCGCTCTTGCGCTGCTGGCCGTGCCGCTGGCGGTGACGGCGCAGCGCAAGGAGACGTCCGTGGGTTTCGCGATCAGCCTGGCGCTCGGGCTGTGCTACTACGTGCTCATTTTCCTCGCGGATCTCACGCGGACGCGGCCGGCGCTGCATCCGGCGATTCTGGTGTGGATGCCGAATGTGCTCTTTTTTGCGATCGGTGCGTTCCGATTTGCCCGCCTCTCGCGGAAGTGACATTTCGCTCGCGGCTTGACAGTTTTGGCAGACCTCGTTTCCTCCGACTCTCGCAATGCACGGCGCGCCGCATCCATCACCGCAGCCTCGACGTAACATCCCATAGAGATGCATCCCCGCGAACACCAGATGAGCGGCTTCCTTGCGAGTGGGGCGTGGATTTGCCACACCGGAAAAGTGCGCAAGGTGAATGAGGATGCGTGTCTTTTCGGCGGCACCTTTGGCGGCGCGAGCACGTCGGCCCCGGTGAAAGCTGCCGTAAAAAAAACGCGATGGGTCATCGCACTCGCGGATGGCATCGGCGGACACCGCGCGGGAGCCTACGCGAGCCGCGAAGTGCTCGCCGGGCTGCATGCGGCGGAGGAATTCAGCACGGCGGAAATCGCGCACGCGCTGCAAGAGACGAATCGCAAATTGCACGAGGTGGGGCGCGAAAAGCCGGAGTTCGAGGGAACGGGGACGGCGGTCGTGGGGCTGGTCTCGGGACCGGATGGGCTGTTCGGTTTCAATGTCGGTGACGCGCGGCTTTACCGTCAGCAAAGCGGGCGCATCGTCCAGGTTTCCCGCGACGATTCGGTCGAGCAATTGCTCATCCACGAGGGACTGCTGGAGGCATCGGAAGGCGTGCGCTCGAATTACATGCATGCGCTGACGCAGAGCGTCGGCGGTTCCGCGGAATACCACCGGCTCGAGCCGCATTTCTATCCGCTCACCGTGAAGGGCGGCGCGCGTTTTCTGCTCTGCACGGATGGGCTTACGGACATGCTCTCGAACAAGACCATCGAGTCCTACCTGGTCCCGCAATTGAAGCCCGTCGCCGCCGTGCAGTCGCTCTTCTCCGCCACGATGGACGCGGGCGGGCGCGACAATATCACGATCGCCGTCGTGGACATCGAGAAGGTGTAAAGCGCTCGCTTTTTCTCCCCGGAAAAAAGCTGAAGCCTCCCGGATCGTGGAAACCCGGGAGGCTCAGTAGCCCAACCAAATGGTGTGCCGCCTCAGTGCTGCCCGTTGGAGGCGACCGGCGATTTTTTGCGGCTCGCGACTTCCGTGAGGCCGACCTGCGTCGCCGCGTGGCGGAAAGTGCTGCCCTTGCTGAAGCTGTAGAGCGGGATGTAGCGGTTCTGCGGGAGCTCATCCGCGGCGATGGGCGCGCGGCGGAGCGTGCAATCCAGCAGCCACCAGCGGCCGTCATTTTTCCACATCACCCATGCGTGGCTGATCCGCACGCCGGGCTCCGTTTTGCCGATGACGAAGCGCACGTCGCTGTCGCCGAGCTGGCTGGCGAGCCAGAGCGCCTTGTCCTTGCAATCGCCCGAGCGCTTTGCCGCCGTCGTCGCCGGCATGGCGGCGACGTAGGGATTCTCCATGCGGTAGCGGAAATTGCGACCCTCGATCATTAGTTTTTTCACCAGCTCCATGCTGGCTTTCTGCGAAGTAGGATGGGAGAGGACGCTGCGGACCGGGCTCATGTAGCGGTCATAGGGCGTGTAGTCGGAAGGCGTGCCGGTATCGAAGGCAGCCAAAGAGGCAACTTTCGCGATGAGGAGAAGTCCGAGGGAGAGGAGTGAGGCTTTCATGGCTATAAAAACTGGAATTACCATGAAAGTTAAGCTTGCTCCGTGCCATGAAAGCTCAGGAATTATCATTACTAGAAATTCCATACATACTCGCACGCCGACGGCTCCGCATGGGACGCAGGTCTCCCGCAGCGCGAAGGACATGCGCGCCGTGCATCTTGACCTTTCTCAAGCGGTCGCAGATTTGAGAAAAGGCCTCCGTGGGGCGAAGCGAAATTCGCGGGCGGGGCGGACTTCGACCGCTAACCTCGGAAACGAGAATTCAAAGTTCGGACTGCGGCTTTTTGGACCGGGGACCCCGCGGACACCCACCCGCCGCGCGAGAACGTCAAGCCATTCGCCCCACCGGCTCTCACACCATGTCCGCCGGCTGATTCGTGCTTTCGAGCACAGCTCGCCACAGGTCGCCATGCGGGTCCACCTTGTGCCGCCCGATCGTCGTCACGAATGGAATCGGCACATGCACATAAGTGCCGTGCCATCGCCCGACGAGCATGCCGGTTTTGCCCGCCATCGCTGCATGCACGGCATGCTGCGCGAGGTGCTGGCAAAAGAAATTGTCCTGCGCATTCGCCGGCACGCTGCGGATGGCGTAGCTCGGGTCCATGTACTTCAGCGAGAGCTCGATTTTCCGCTCGCGGAAAAAATGCGTGATCTTGTCCCGCAGGAAAACGCCGATGTCCTTTGGCCGCGTGTTCCCGCTGGCGTCGCGATCGTCGTAGCCTTCCATCAGTCCCTGCCCCGCGCCTTCCGCGACCACGATCACCGCGCTTTTCTTTTTCGCGATCTTGTAGCGGATCGCCTCGAGCAGCCCGCGCTCGCCCTCGAGGGAAAATTTCACCTCGGGAATGAGCACGAAATCCACATTCCCATCCGCCAGCGCCGCGTACGACGAGATGAAGCCCGACTCGCGCCCCATCAGCCGCACGAGTCCGACCCCATTGGGCGCGCCGAGCGCCTCCGCCTGCGCGGAGCGCACCACTTTCACCGCCTCCGCAAACGCCGACTCGAAGCCGAACGACTTGTCGAGAAACTGGATGTCATTGTCGATCGTCTTCGGGATGCCCACGATGGCCTTTCTCAGCCCGCGCCGATCGATTTCATCCGCGATGGCCTGCGCGCCCTTCAGCGATCCGTCGCCACCCACCGCGAAAAGAATGTCCACTCCCATCTCCTCGAGCGTGTCCACCATTTCGTTCACGGACTGGTTGCCCCGCGAAGTCCCGAGGATGCTCCCGCCGAGCAGATGGATTTGCTTCACCGACTCCGGCCGGAACGTGAGCGGTGTGTGGCCGAGCCGCTGCACGAGGCCCTGGTAGCCGTAGCGAAATCCAAAAATCTTCGTGACGCCGTACCGCGTCCAAAGCTGCGTGACCAGACCCTTGATGATGTCATTCAGCCCAGGGCAAAGTCCGCCGCAAGTGACAATGCCCGCCGTCGTCCGCGGCGGATCAAAAAACACCCGCTCGCGAGGCCCGGCCAATTCGAAGCTCTGCACGCTCTCGTCCGTCGGGTTGATGGACGGCCCGTGGATGTTCACGCGGTGCTCGACCAGCACTCGTTCATCCTCGCTGCGGAACTTTATTTCCAGGCTGCTCGCCGTCTGGAGCGGCGAACGAAACTCACATTTTCCAAGGGTCTTGATCCGCGTCGGCATGAACCGGAAAGCGTGTGCAGACGCCGGAATGGCGACGCAAGTGAAATCGCGATTCTCCGCAAACCGCCCGCCGCCGCGCCGCATGCGGAGCGCCCGGAGGCAAGCCTTCGCTCGACTTGTCGCATTTCGCGGCTATCCCTCGCGCCCTATGTTTTGGACCGAAGAAGTCGCCGCCAAGTGCGTCGGCCCGCAGATCATCAACGACTCAAAAACCCCGAGCGGCCGCGTGCATGTCGGCGCGATGCGCGGCGTGCTCATCCACGACGCGATCTTCCGCACGCTGAAGGAGGCGGGCATCGAGGCGCGCTACATGTTCGGCGTGGACGACTACGATCCGCTCGACGAAATCCCCGCGGGCAAAGGCGCGCACTTCGAGCAATTCCTCGGTCAGCCGCTCTGCAACGTCCCGCCGCCGGACGGCTCGTCCGCTAGCGACATGGCCGAACATTACATCTCGGAATTCTTCCAAGTCTTCGAGGAACTCGGCGTGAAAGTGGAAAAGTACCGCATGCGCGACATCTACCGCAGCGGAAAGTTCAACGAGGCGATCGACACCATCCTCCGCGCCGCGCCGACTGTGCGCCGCGTGTATAAGGAAGTCTCAAATTCCGACCGATCCGAGAACTGGTTCCCATTTCAGACTGTGTGCGAAAAGTGCGGACGCATCGCCACCACGGAAGTCTTCGCCTACGACGGCAAAGAGGTCAGCTACCGCTGCCGCCCCGACATGGTGAAGTGGGCGCGCGGGTGCGGTCACGAGGGGAAAGTGTCGCCGTTCGACGGACGCGGAAAGCTCCCGTGGAAACTCGAGTGGGTCGCAAAGTGGATCAGCTTCCCCGTCACGATCGAGGGCGCGGGGAAGGACCACTCGACGAAAGGCGGCTCGCGCGACGTGAGCGCCGCTTGCCTGCGCGCGATTTTTCAAAAGGAGCCGCCGCTCAATGTGCCGTACGAGTTCTTCCTCGTCGGCGGCGCGAAGATGAGTTCCAGCAAAGGCATCGGCGCGAGCGCGCGCGACATGGCGGACCTGCTGCCGCCCGAGTTGCTGCGCTTCCTGATGATCCGCACGAAGCCAAACTCGCCCGTGAACTTCGACGTCCACGAGGAAGGCATCGTGAAACTGTTCAACGAATACGACCGTTTCCACGACCGCACCGTGACTGGCAAGGCCACGCCGGACGAGGCAGTCGTCACACGGCTCGCGTCGCCTGCTTCGATGCAGGGGCATGAGTTCAACGCGAATTTCCAACTCGTCACCGCGCTGATCCAGATGCCGCATCTCGACGCCGTGAAGGAGATCGAAAAGCGCGCAGGCCGTCCACTCAACGACAGCGAACGCGCACATCTCGAAGCCCGAATCCGCTCTGCAAAAGTGTGGGTCGAGCGTTACGCCAGCGATGAGGAAAAGACTCGCCTGCAGGAAACGCTGCCCGCGCGCGCCGCCGAACTCACGCACACGCAGCGCGCATTCATGCACGCGCTCGCCGACGCACTGCCGGACACGACGTGGGAGGACGACGCGTTGCAGTCGAAAATCTTCGAGGTCGCGCGGCTCACGCCGATCGATCAGCCCCTCGCATTCAAGGCGCTTTACCGAGTGATCCTCGACAAGACTGCCGGCCCGAAAGCCGGCAACCTCCTCGCATTCCTCGACCGCGATTTCATCCAGCGCCGACTGCGCGAGCTGCCATTCGACCGCGTGGAATTTTGGAAGGAAACCTCGCTCACGCCCGACGCACTCCGCGCATGGCACACGAAGGAAGCCGCGAAGATCGCAAGCCACGAGCAGCGAGTGAACGTCGAGGGAGCAGTATTTTCCTCGGAGTACATTTTCACGCTCACCGACGGAAAGCGCGTCCTGCGCCGTGTCGTGACCGAAGGCACGCCCGCGGGCGACGGAGTCCTCGCGTAGTCTTGTGCAGCGCATGGCCGCAAACTTCGCCGTCCAAAGTTCTGGCGCTGGCATCCAGATTCGCTGCACGTCCGAACGCGCACAGGAAAACGGGAGCGCACGCTTCCAGCGTGCCGCGTCCGGCATCCTTGCCGGACGCAGGGCGAAGGCGGTGGGCGCGGCCGACTTCCGCACAGCAGTCGCATCCATGCAGTCCGGCGGCGCTTTCCGGCAGGATGCCGGAAAGGACACACTGGAAGCGTGTGCTCCCATTTTCCTGCGTGCTGCGTCCGGTTTCCGCGAGTCGGATGGCCGCGGCGTTTGCATCGCACCGCGCTGCCGCTAGCCTGTAAACACCATGGAGCGCGCGTTCCTCGTCTCATCCACCCTCTGCTTCCTCGCGGGTTTCGCCTACTCGATGTACGCGCTCGGCGCGAAAGTGCGGCAGCCATCGCGCTGGAACTTTGTGGTGATGCTCCTCGGTTTTGCGTTTCAACTCGGCTTCCTCCGCCTGCGCAGCGCCGCCGTCGGGCGCTGCCCGCTCACGAATCTCTTCGAGGTGCTCGTGTTCCTCGCGTGGTCGGTGGTGCTGCTGTATATCGTCGTCGGCAGCACCTACCGGCTCTCGCTGCTCGGGATGTTCACCGCGCCGCTCGTGTTTCTGATCCAGCTTGTCGCGCAGCTTCTGCCTGCGGCGTCTGTCCCGCCGGTGTTTAAGAAGAGCGCAGGCTTCTGGCCGGAATTGCACGCTGCGATCTCGCTCGTGGCGTACGGCGCGTTCGCGCTCGCGTGCGTCGCGGGCGTGATGTTCCTCGTGCAGGAGCGGCATCTGAAGCGGCACAATCTGAATTCCTTTTTCCAAAACCTGCCGCCCATCGCGAACCTCTCCGTCGCGATGCAGCGGCTGATGCTCGCGGGTTTCGTGCTGCTCACCGTCGGGATCCTCGCGGGATTTTTTGCAGGCCACACGCCGGCTGCGACCATCGCGCTCGCGGCCGGCGTGTGGCTGCCGTACGGCGCGATCCTCGTGATGCGCCGCACGCACCGTTTCAGTTCGCGCCGCATCGCGTGGTTGTCGGTCGTCGCCTTCACCCTGGCCCTTGGCACGCTCGGAGTGCTCAGCCTTTTTCACCTCGGCAATTGATGGAAGTCCTCTGCCTCGGCCTCAGTCACAAGACCGCGCATGTGGAAACGCGCGAGCGCTTCGCGATCGGCGACGCGCACCTCGGCGAATTCAGCTCGCTCCTCGCGCAGGCTCCGGGCGTGCGCGAGGCTGTCGTCGTCTCGACGTGCAATCGTGTCGAATACTACGTCGCCGCCGAAGACGCCGCCGCGGCGCACCGCACGCTGTCGGATTTCATCACGGCAAAATGCGGGCACCCGCCGGAGCCTCCGGTCTTCGTCGAACTGAAAAGCGCCGAGGGCATCCGGCATCTTTTCCGCGTGGTGAGCGGCATCGAGAGCATGGTGCTCGGTGAGACGGAGATTCTCGGTCAGGTGAAAAAGGCGTACCTCGCGGCGCAGACCGCCGGTGCCACGTCGCGCACGCTGAACAAACTTTTCCAGCGCGCATTCAACGTGGCGAAGGAGGTGCGCACGAAGACGAGCATCACGCGCGGCGCGGTGAGCGTCGGCAGCGCGGCGGTCGAGCTCGCGGAGAAAATTTTCGGCAAGCTCGATGCGTGCAACGTGATGGTGCTCGGCGCAGGCGAGACGGCGGAGATGACCGCGAAGTCGCTGCAATCGCGCGGGGCGAAGGCGATCTTCGTCTCGAACCGCACGCACGAGCGCGCCGTGGCACTCGCGGAAATGCTCGGCGGACGCGCCGTGCATTTCGACGAGTGGGAGCGCGAGTTCGATGCGATGGACATCCTGATCGGCTCGACCGGCGCGCCGCACGCGGTGGTGACGAGCGCAAAGATTTCGCCGCTCATGACGCGCCGGCAGGATCGCCCGCTTTTCTGCATAGACCTCGCGGTGCCACGCGACATCGAGGCGACCGTGAACGACATCGAAGGCGTGTATCTCTACGACATTGATGCGCTGCAAGGCATCGCCGAGCAGAGCATGCAGGTGCGGCGGCAGGAACTCGTGCGATGCGAGGAAATGATCGAGCGGCACGTCGCTGAATTTTCGAAATGGCTGGCGGTGCCGCATCACGGCTTCGGCGGAACCGCGGGAATGCATCCGGAGGGCGCGAAGTGAATTTGCCGACCGTGCAGGGAATCACATTCCGATGGGGGTCACGCAAAGGCGCAAAGGCGCGAAGAAACCAATCTTCCTTTGCGTCTTCGCGTCTTTGCGTGACCCAAAAGCCATCCTTCGGGAACAGTGCGTGGATCATTTTCACGAAGAATATCTGCCAACCATGAACACGCTCCGAATCGGCACGCGAGGCTCGGCGCTCGCGCTCGCGCAGGTGGATCTCACCGAGGCGGCGCTCGCGCGTTCGTTGCCGGAGCTTCGCACGGAGCGCGAGATTTTCATCACGCGCGGCGACCAGAAGCTCGATCTGAATCTGCTCACGCGCGGCGAGGGAGGCGGGAAGGGACTCTTCACGCGCGAACTCGAGGATGCGCTGATTGCCGGGCGCATTGATGTCGCGGTTCACAGCCTGAAGGATCTGCCTGGACACAATCCTGAGGGGCTGGAGATCGCCGCCGTTTTGGAGCGCGCCCCGACTGCGGACATCCTCGTGAGCAAAATCGCGGGCGGGCTCGATGCACTACCTCGCGGTGCGCACGTGGGCACGAGCAGCGTGCGCCGCGCGCGGCAGATCGGGTGGCTGCGGCCCGATTTGGTCATCGGCGAATGGCGCGGAAATGTGCCGACGCGGCTGCGGAAACTCGGCGAGCGTGCGGAGGTTTCCGCGATCGTCCTCGCCGAAGCCGGGCTGCGGCGGCTCGGCTGCGATCTCGATTTGGAGCGGGGGATTTTGAAATTCGACGGCGGCGAGTGGCATGCGTCATCGCTCGTCGGAAAAATGATTCCAGCGATCGGGCAGGGCGCGATCGCGCTTCAGATTCGCGCGGATCGTGTGGATGTGCGCGCGGTGCTCGCGCGGATCAATCACCCGGCGACGATGACGGCGATTCGCGCGGAGCGTGAATTGCAGCGGCTGCTTTCGGGCGACTGTTCGGTGCCAGTCGGAGTGCAGACGGAGTTGCGCGACGGTCGCATTTTCATGCGGGGCATCCTTTTTTCCACTCCGGGAAAAGCGCCGGCGGAGTGCGAGGCCGAGGGCGAAGCGGATGATCCGGAGCGTGTCGCGGGCGAGCTTTTCAAAAAGCTGTGCGTCGCCTTGTGATGATGCGTCGCGAGGTTGCACTTGCCGCGCGGGCTGTGGCTCGGACACGTTTTGCGCATGTCGCTCGCTAAATCGAAATCGAAGGGAATCTGCTACCTCGCCGGAGCCGGGCCGGGCGACATCGGGCTGGTGACGCTGCGGCTGCGCGAGGTGATGGAAACGGCGGACGTGGTCGTGTATGACGCGCTGTGCAATCCGGAGATTCTGAAATGGGCGCCGGATGGAGCGGAGATCATCTACGCGGGAAAACGCGCGGCGCAGCACGCGCTGAAGCAGGAGGAGACGAATGCGCTGCTCGTGGAAAAGACGAAGGCGGGGAAGCGTGTCGTGCGGCTCAAGGGTGGCGATCCGTTTGTCTTCGGGCGCGGGGGTGAGGAGGCGCTGGAACTGGTGAAGGCGGGGCTGCGCTTCGAGGTGATTCCGGGGATCTCATCCACGGTGGCGGCGGGGGCGTACGCGGGCATCCCGGTGACGCATCGCGAGCACACGTCGCAGCTCACCATTTTTACCGGGCACGAGGATCCGACGAAGCCGGAGAGCAAGCTCGACTACGATCAGCTTGCGAATAATCCGGGGACGAAAGTGATGCTCATGGGCGTGGAGCGCATCGGGATCATCGCGGCGGAATTGATCGCGCACGGCGCGCGCGCGGATCTGCCGGTGGCGCTGATCCGATGGGCGACGACGGGGCGGCAGCAGACGCTCACGGGCACGCTCGCGGACATCGCGGCGAAGGTGGAGGCGGCGCAGTTCAAGGCTCCGGCGGTGGCGATCATCGGCGATGTCGTGAAGCTTCGCGAGTCGCTGAACTGGTTCGAGAGGCGTCCGCTTTTTGGCAAGCGGATCGTGGTGACGCGGACGCGGAAGCAGGCTGGTGCGCTGACCTCGCGTCTGCGGGAACTTGGCGCGGATGTGCTGGAGATTCCGACGATCCGGATCGAGCCGCCGACGGACAGGCGGGCGTTTGTGCAGATGATCTCGGACGCGCACGCGTACGACTGGATCGTCTTCACGAGCCCAAATGGGGTGGAGGCATTTTTCGAGGCGTTCTTCAAAGTGTTCAAGGACGCGCGCGAGATCGGCGGCGTGCGCATCGCGGCGATCGGCCCGGCGACTGCGGCGAAGGTGCGCGAGTACCGGCTGAGTGTGGATTTGCAGCCGGAGGAATTTGTGGCGGAGGCGGTCGTGAAGGAATTCAAGAAGGAGGGTGCGATTGACAACCTGCGCATCCTGCTCGCGCGGGCGGAGGAGGCGCGCGATGTGTTGCCGGAGGCGCTGACGAAGCTCGGTGCGATCGTGGATGTGGTGGCGGCGTACCTCACGGTGCCGGAGACGGAGGATCGCTCGGGCGCGATCGCGCGGTTCCGGGAGGAAGGTGCGGATATGGTCACGTTCACGAGTTCGTCCACGGCGGAAAATTTCATGGCGCTGAACCTGCCGCTGCCGCCGAAAATGCAGACGGCATCGATCGGGCCGATCACGTCGGCGACGATGCGGAAGCTGGGACTGACCGTGGATGCGGAGGCGAAGCGCTATGACATCCCGGGACTGGCGGACGCGATTCTGGCACATTTTGCGGGGGCGGTCTGAGTCCTGTCACAATTGGTCGGCGGGTTGGCGCGGAAATGGCTAATTGCAATTTGCATGGTCGAATCCCAGCCCGAAAAAATCAGTGACCTTCCCCGTATGGCGGGCACCGAATCCGCCGCGGAAACAACCGCCGCGACGATGCGTGTGGTGAAGCCCGAAGCGATCACGGCCGGCAAAGACGGAACCGATTTGGCCGGAGAGGCACCGGCTTTTCAGCACGCGCTGCGACCGATTTTGCAGGGAATCGAAGCGCTGGCGCGCGCGCAATTTGAACAGGTGGACGTGCTCGATCGCGTGGAAAAAGTGATGATGCACCAGACTGCGGTGCCGAAGATTTTGGCGGAGACCAAGGCGGCGATCGAGCAGCGGAATGTGGTGAATCGCGCGATGTTCGAGGCGCTGCACGCGGAACTGAAGACGTACAAGGATGCGTTTCTCCTCGAGGCGGTGCTGCGCCCGGTGATTCGCGATCTCATTTCGCTGTACGACGACATTTCGGAAATTCACCGGCAGTTCTCGCTCGCGCTGCGCTCGCAGCAGCAGCGGGGGACGCTGTCGGGAAGTGCGCTGGTTTTTTTCGAGAACGTCGCGGCGCCTTCGGAGCAGCTCGAACACAACCGGGACTCGATCCTCGAGGTGCTGGAACGGCTGGACGTGATCCTCATGCCCGTCGGCGCGGGGAAGCTGGAGAAGCAATTTCAGAGGGCGGTCACGGTGGAATTCACGCAGGATCCCGATCAGGATCACGAAGTGGTAAAGGTCACCAAGCGCGGGTTCCTGTGGAAGGATCGCGTGATCCGCGCCGAGGAAGTGGTGATCAAAAAATGGAAGGAGGGATACCTTTCCGCCCTCGGGAAAATCCCATCCGCCCGGTGAGTGACCGCCTTCACACCGAGTTTTTTCGCAGCAGCAGTATTCATCAGCCCAATGAGCCATGTCTGACAAATCCGTGAATCGCAAAGCCGTGGGGATCGACCTCGGCACCACCTTCTGCGCCGTCGCCCACATCGATGCGTACGGCAAACCGCAGATCATCCCGAACACGGAGAACGAACGGATCACGCCTTCGGTGATTCTGTTTGACGGCACGAATGCCGTGGTCGGGATGATCGCGAAACAGAACGCGGTGGCGGAGCCGGACAAGATCGTGGATTTTGTGAAACGCGAGATGGGGAAGAGCAAGTCGCAGTTCAGCCGCACCTTTGGCGGGAAGGTGTACTCGGCGGAGGAGCTGTCGGCGGTGATCCTCCGGAAGCTGAAAAACGACGCGGAAAAGTATCTCGGGGAAGCCGTCACGGATGCGGTGATTACGGTGCCGGCGTATTTCAACGATGCAGAGCGGACGGCGACGCTCGTCGCGGGTCAGCTCGCGGGGTTCAATGTTTTGCAGATCATCAATGAGCCGACCTCCGCGGCGCTGGCGTACGGATTGGACAAGCTGGATCAGGATCAGACGGTGTTCGTATTCGATCTCGGCGGCGGGACGTTCGACGTGACGATCATGCGGATTCAGGAGCACCACATCCGGATGCTGGCGAGCAATGGCGACCATCGTCTCGGTGGCAAAGACTGGGACGACGTCATCGTGAACTGGGTCGCGGAGGAATTTGACATCCAGCATGGGGAGAATCCGCTGCTTGATTTGCAGAGCTACCAGGACCTCTACAACCGCGCGCTGACGGCGAAGATCCAACTTTCCACGCGGCAGCGGACGACGCTCGTCCACAGCTACAATGGGCGGAGCGTGAAGCTGGATCTGACGCGCGAGATGTTCGAAGAGCGCTGCCGCCACCTGCTCGAGAAGAGCAAGGCCATCTGCGAGATCGTGATGCAGGAGGCGAACATGAAGTGGGACCAGATCGATCGCGTGCTCCTCACGGGCGGCATGACGCGCGTGCCCTCGGTGCGGCAGATGATCGCGGATTTCTCCACCTGCCCGACGGCGGACGATGTGAGCCCGGATGAAGCCGTCGCGATGGGTGCCGCCATCCAGGCGATGCTCTCGATGCTGCGCGAGGAGGATGAAAGCGGCGACCGCACGATCGCGCAGGACGTGCGCGACCAGTTTTCCGCGGCGGATGGATCGCTGATCAAGGTCACGAACATCACCACGCACACTCTCGGCGTGGTGCTCTGGGACGACGGTCGCGTGGAGGAATATGTCTTCCCGATGATCGCGAAAATGACGCCGGTGCCGACGGACATGAAGAACTCATTCGGCACGGCGAAGGCGAACATGAAGAACGCGATCATCCGCGTGGTCGAGGGTGAGAGCAGCGTGCCGGGGGAATGCACGCCGCTCGGCATCTGCGACATCGAGCTGCCGCCGTTTTTGCCAAAGGGATCGCCGGTGGAACTGACGTACCATTACAACGAGAATCAGGTGCTCGAAGTGGTGGTCGAGGCGTACGGGCGCACGAGCCGCGTCTCCATCGCGCGCAACACCGGTCTCGCTGAAAGTGAAATTGGACTCGCCACCGCCGACCTTGCCCAACTGACGATCTCCTAGCGCACACCTGCGTCGCAGTCTTCGCCCAAAAACTGTGTCTCTTCCGAATCCGCTTCCCGACAACCCGCTGAAATGGCTGGGCTGGAAAAATTACAATTCCTTGAATTTGTACGCGCGGCTGTGCCTGGATTTTTCCGCGAACGCGACGGCGGACATGATCGAGGAGCACTGCCGGCGGCTTCTGGTGTGGTGGCAGAAAAAGCTCCCGCTCAAAAATCAGCCGAGCAATCCGATGTCGCAGCTCCTCCGCGGAGGACTCGACGAGGCGCCGCACTTTCTCGCGGAGGCGCGCACGAAGCTGCTCGATCCTGCGGAGCGGTCGAAAATCGACGCGGAAATCCACGTCGAACTCATCGGCAATGCGCTTGAGGAATTTAAAAAGCTGCTCGGGTTCACGCTCGCGGATCGGCGGCTGACGAAGGAAAGCGAAGGCAAGCTCCGGACTGCGGGCGAGGGTCTCGGCCTCAGCGCCGAAGACGTGGAGCGGGCGATCAATGAGGAATTGGAACGCACCGGATCGGCGCGGGTGGTGGACGCGCCGCCGCCGCCGGCAACACCCGCGATGAGCGCCGGGCGGGGCACGCCCGATGAGGAATTCCGCCGCATTTTAAAAATGTCCCGCCTGTGCCTTGACGGCGAGGAGATGAGCGACGATCAGCGCGATGCGATGTGCAATCTCGGCGAGAGCCTCGGTCTCACGGGCGGACAGGCGGAGGATGGGATCGACGAATATTTGGAAGAGATGGCCGGGATGCCGGTCGCGCCTGCGGCGAAAGGCGGGCCCGCCGTGCTCAACCGGCAGCCGCAAGGTGCAGCCTCGGCGGTCGCCGCGAGGAATCCGGCGATGGCGAAAACCGCCGCGCCCGTCGCAGTGCGGCCCCCCGTGGCGGTGGTGAAAAAGGAGCCGGAAATTGAAATCAATCTTTCGCCCGCCGCGCGCGCGCAGGAGCGGCTGAAGTTTCCGAACTTCGTGAACACGATCCGCTCGGAGATGTTTCTCATCCCGAGTGCGCGCTTCGTGATGGGGAGCGAGGAGGCCGATGCGCACCCGAACGAAAGCCCGCTCACGCCGGTGGTGCTGTCGCGCTTTTACATGGCGCGGCTGCCGATCACGAATGCGCAGTATGAGATGTTCGCGCCGAGCCACACGGCGAAGCGCGCGCCGTGGGCGGACGGGACCCATCCGGTGCTCTACGTGAGTTGGGACGAGGCGCAGGCATTTTGCGCGTGGCTGAGCCGGCGCGAGCAGAAGCGCTACCGGCTGCCGACCGAGGCCGAGTGGGAATTCAGCGCGCGCGGCGAGGACGGCCGGATCTTTCCGTGGGGAAGCTGGAGTTCCGTCGGGCACTTCGCGAACTTCGCGGATGCGCGCACGAATTTCCCGTGGCGCGACACTTCGATCGACGACGGCTTTGCCGAGACGGCACCGGTGGGAAGTTTTCCTCGCGGCGCGAGTCCCTTCGGCATCGAGGATCTGTCGGGGAATGTCTTCGAGTGGTGCCTCGACACGTACGAATCGTACAAGGGCCGCGAGGTCCTGAATCCGCAGGCGTCGCAAAAGTCGCGCCACCGCGTGTATCGCGGAGGTTCGTGGAAGTCGCGGATGTCGAGCCTCCGGGCGACGGCGCGGGCTTTTAACGAAAGCGCGTACCTTGGCAACGATTTGGGCTTCCGCGTCGTGTGCGAGTGCGCGTAGGCGTTCGCGGGAAAAATCAAAAAGCCCGCGGGTGGGAGACCCGGCGGGCTTTCGATGAACAGGAGCGAACGGCGCGCGTGCGCCGTGCCCGGAAAATTAGCTCACGTTGAAACGGAACTTCGCTTTGGCGCGCTTGGCGTTGGCTTTCGCTTTTCGCTTCGTGCGCTGCGTGGGCGTCTCAAAGGCGCGCAAACGGCGCACTTCATCCATGATTCCTTCGGCTTCGAGCTTGCTTTTCAGCCGCTTGAGCGCGCGATCGATGGGTTCTCCTTTGCGGACTGCTACTTCGGGCATTTTATCCTCCTGTCTGGTTGAGTGTTTCGGTAAGTGGGCGGGTCTGAAAAATGGGGCCGGACGCTAGGGGCGTGCGCACGATGCGTCAATGACTCGTTTTGGGTTAAATTTTTCCCAATCGCACGGTGACGGGGTTGACCTGCCCGGACGCGGGAACTAGGGTCGTCGTGCGCAAAAGTCCCATGCAAAAACTCGATTTCGCCGAAGCCGTCGCGGTCCTCACCGATGCAGATCCCAGGTATCACGCTGATGCCTATTTTTTCCTGCGGGACGGCCTCGATCAGGCGGTCAAAATGCGCAAGCGGCAACTCGGGCAGACCGGGCATGTGACGGGTCAGCAGATGTGCGAAGCACTGCGGCAGCTCGCCGTGAAGGCATTCGGCCCGATGGTGCCGATGGTTTTCGAATACTGGGGCATCCGCAAGACGGACGACTTCGGCGAGATGGTGTGGAATCTGATCGAGCTCGGCGTTTTCGGCCGGACGGAAAATGACTCGCGCGAGGATTTCAAAAACGTGTTTTCGTTTCGCGAGGCATTCGTGGAGCCGTATCTCCCCGGAGCGGCGAAGCGGGTGGAGCGAAAGACGAAACCCGGCGCGGAAGTCAGGAACTGACGTGAGGAGCGGCCGTCGTCGGAATTTCCCCCGCTCGCGGGAGAGCGCGCCACGCAGCACCGCCGCCGCGGAGGTGTGCGCATGAAGGACGAGATGCTTTTGCCTCCGAGCGAGGCGCGCGTTTTCCATTTTGCAAACGGCCTCGAGCTCGTGGTGCTCGAGGATGATTCCGCACCCGTCGCCAGCGTGCAGGCGTGGGTGAAGACGGGCAGCATCCATGAAGGTGAGTGGCTCGGCGCGGGGCTCTCGCACTTCCTCGAGCACATGCTTTTCAAAGGCACGGAAAAGCACGGGCCGCAGGATTTCGCCCGCGGGATTCAGGAGCGGGGCGGCTACATCAATGCGTACACTTCGTTCGAGCGGACGGTGTACTGGGTGGACATCCCGGCGCAGAGCGCTGCGGTCGCGGTGGATCTGCTCGCGGATGCGGTGATGAATTCCATGCTGCCGGAAGCCGAGTTTTCCAAGGAGCAGGAAGTCATCCGCCGGGAATTCGCGATGGGCAACGACGACCCGGACACGGTGGCCGGCAAGCAGCTCTTCGCGACCGCGTTTGCCGAGCATCCTTTCCGCCATCCGGTGATCGGCTATCGCGATCTCTTCGATCGCCTCACGCGGGCCGATCTCGCGGCGTACTACCGCACGCGCTACGCGCCGAACAACGTGTTCTTCGTCGTGGCCGGCGATGTGAAGGCCGAGGCGATCCGAGAGCAACTCCGCGTGATTTTCAGCGCGCAGCCGCGGCGTCCACTGCCGGATGTGCCCGTGCCGCGCGAGCCCGTGCAAATGGGCCGGCGCGAAATGCACGCTGAATTCGACACGCAGCTCGCGCGCCTCGGGCTCGCCTGGCATGTGCCGGAGATCACGCACGCGGACATCCCGGCGCTCGACCTCCTCGCGAGCGTGCTCGGCACCGGGCGCAGCGCGCGCATGTACCGCCGGCTCCGCGAAGGCCTGGCGATCGTGCATGGCATCGATGCGTGGTGCTACACGTCGTCCACTGCCGGATTGTTCGGCGTGGATGCCGTGCTCGATCCGGACAAGCTCGAGCGGACGACCGGCGAGATTCAGCGCATGCTCGCGGAGATCCAGCAAAGCGGCATCACGGCCGATGAGCTCGCGAAGGCGCGCCGGCAATTTCTCAGCCACCAATTTGAGTCGCTGATCAAAATGCGCGGCAAGGCGGACAGCCTCGGATCCAACTGGCTGCATGCGCGCGATCTGAATTTCAGCCAAAGCTACCTCGCCGCCGCACAGCGCGTGACGCCGGACGAATTGCGCCGCGTGGCTCGCCTGTATTTGACCGCGGAAAATCTGACGATTTCCTCGCTGATGCCGAAGGGCACCTCGCGCAAACGCGCCGCGGTCATCGTCCCGCGGCGCGCCACCGCGGTGGAAAAATTCCAGCTCTCCAACGGCATGAGGCTCCTCGTGCGCGAGGACGATCGGCTCCCGCTCGTCTCGATGGTCGCGACTTTCAAAAGCGGGCTGCTCGCCGAGACGCCCGCGAACAACGGCATCGCACGGCTCTTTGCGCGCACGCTCATCAAGGGCACGCGCACGAAATCCGCGGACGAAATCGCCGAGTCGATCGAAGCCACCGGCGGCACCATCGGCAGCGACAGCGGCAACAACAGCGTGAGCATCTCCGCGCGCGTGCTGCGGCCCGACACCGCGCAGGGTCTCGCGCTGCTGGCGGATGTTTTGCGGAACGCGAATTTCCCCGCCGCCGCGCTCGACCGCGAACGCGACGGGCAGCTCGCGAGCATCAAGGCCGACGATGAAGAAGTGACGAGCAACGCGCGCAATCTCCTCCGCGCGCGCATCTTTGCCGGCCACCCGTTTGCCGCGCCGCTCCTCGGCACGCCCGAGACTCTGGCTTCGCTGAAATCCTCCGACCTCGCGGCCTTTCGCGATCGGCATCTCGTCGGCGCGAATGGCGTGCTGTCGATTTTCGGCGCGGTGGATGCGCGCGAAATCCGGGACTTCGCCGAGGCTGCGCTCGACGCGATCCCGCAGGGGACCCCGGCACTCGAGAGCGTGCCGCAGCCGCAATTCGTCGCGGCCGATCTCGTCGAGACGCTGCTGAAGCCGAAAGAGCAGGCCGTGATCATGATCGGCTTCCCCGGCGTGGATTTGTTCAGCGCGGATGCACTCGCGCTTGAGCTGATCGATGAGGCGTGCAGCGATCTCGGCTCGCGGATGTTCATGCGCATCCGCGAGGAGATGGGCCTCGCGTATTTCGTCGGCAGCAGCAATCTCACCGGCCTCGCGCGCGGCGCGTTCAGCTTCTACGTCGGCACGGATCCGGCGAAAGTCACCGAGGTGCGCGCGGCGCTCGCGGACGAAATTCGCAAGCTCGCGGAGGATGGGATCACCGCCGCAGAACTCGAACGTTCCAAGGCAAAGCTCCTCGGCGCGCAGGCCATCCGGGATCAGAGCAACGACACGCTCGCCTTCGCCTGCGCGCTCGACGAACTCTACGGCCTCGGCCATCGCCATTACGAAACGCTGCAGGCGCGCGTGGAAGCCGTGACGCTCGACCAAGTCCGCGACGCCGCCCGCCGCCACTTCACGCTGCCGAGTGTGACGGCGATCGTGCGCCCGGCGTAGGGCTCGCGCTTCGCGCGACGTTTCATTTTTTGAAACGCAGAGACGCGGAGACGCGGAGAATGAAAATCCGTCGTCGGCCGCTGGATCGCGTGTCCGCGCGGCCCCTGTTTTTTTCTCCGCGCCTCTGCGTCTCTGCGTTTCAAAAAGCCGTCGATCAATTTGAGTGATCGTGTCTGCGCCCCGGCGCTTGCGCGGCGGCGCGCGTCTGCTTTGCTCGCGGACCAATGTCGAAAAAGCCTGTTGTCCTCATCATCCGCGATGGCTGGGGCGTGAATCCCGGAGGCCGCGCGAAGGCGGTTGAAAACGGCGATGCCACGCTGCTCGCGCGCACGCCGTTCCACGATCAACTTTACGCGAAGTATCCGCAGTCGCGCCTCTCCGCGAGCGGCATGGATGTCGGCCTGCCGGACGGGCAGATGGGCAACAGCGAAGTCGGCCATCTCAATCTCGGCGCGGGGCGCATCGTTTATCAGGATCTCACGCGCATCAACAAGGCCATCGCCGACGGCGAACTCGCGGCGAACCCAATCTTGGTCGAGGCCTTCGCGAGGGCCGCTGCGCCGCGCGCGGATGGCACGCCTTCGCGCCTGCACTTGCTCGGCCTCGTGAGCGATGGCGGCGTGCATTCGCATCAGGAGCATCTCATCTCGCTCTGCCACGCGGCGGCGAAGGCGGGCGTGAAGGAAATTTTCATCCACGCGATCACGGATGGTCGCGACACTTCGCCGACGGGCGGGGCGGGCTATCTTGCCACGGTGGAGAAAGGGATCGCGGGCAGCGGTGCGCAGATCGTCACGGTGGTCGGGCGCTACTTCGCGATGGATCGCGACAAGCGCTGGGAGCGCAACAAGCTCGCGTGGGATGCCATCGTGCTCGGGCGCGGAGCGGTCAGGCACACCACGCCGAGCGCGGCCATCGCGGCGGCGTATGCCAGCGATCCGCGGGGGGACGAATTCCTGCAGCCGATGATTTTCTCGCAAGCGGACGAGCAGCGCGTGCGCGATGGCGATGTCGTGCTGTGGTTCAATTTCCGCGCCGACCGCGCGCGGCAGCTCACCGAGGCATTCATGGATCCGGCGTTTGCGAATTTTGCGACCGAGGGGCGTCCGAAACTCGCCGGCTACTACACGCTCACCGAATACAAGGAGACGTACGCCGCGCTCGGCGTACGGTCGATCCTCGCGCCCGCGAGCATGAGCCATCTCCTCGGCGAAGTGGCCGCGCACGCGGGGCTGACGCAGCTTCGCGCGGCGGAAACGGAGAAATTTCCGCACGTCACCTTTTTCTTCAATGGCGGCAGCGACACGCCATTTCCCGGCGAGGATCGCTACCTCACGCTGAGCGCGAAGGAATTCAGCAAGGGCGGCAAAACGACGCCGCTGCCGACGTATGATTTCATGCCGCAGATGAGCGCGCCGGACCTCGCCTTCGAGGTCACGCGGCGGCTGGAAAACTACGATCTCGTGATCGTGAATTTCGCCAACCCCGACATGGTCGGCCACACCGGCGTCGTCGAGGCGGGCATCCACGCAGTCGAGACGATCGACGTCGCTTGTAAACTCCTCGTCGAGCGCACGCTCGAACTCGGCGGCAAGCTGCTGCTCACCGCCGACCACGGAAATTGCGAACTGATGCGCAACCCCGACGGCTCGCCGAACACCGCACACACGACGAACCTCGTGCAACTGATCTACGTCGCCGCGGACGCCGCAAACGCGAAACTCGACAGCGGCATCCTCGCCGACGTCGCGCCCACGCTGCTCGCCATGCTCGGCGTGCCGCAGCCTGCGGAGATGACCGGGCGCTCGCTGATCCGGCGGTAGCCATTCATCGCGCTTGCCGCTTGCGGCGGGAATCCGCATAAGCGGCGCTCCTTTCCGCGAAACCACGATGAGTCCCAACCAATGCACGCTCGGCCAGAGCGTTTCCGTCTCCGGCGCTTCGCTTCACACGGGCAGCGAGGTCGTGCTCACGCTGCATCCGGCGCCTCCCGGACATGGGATGAAATTCAAGCGCGCGGATTTGCAGGAAGAGCCCGTCATCGACGCGCGAATTGATCACGTGAAGACCGTCGAGCGCGCCACGACGATCGCGGAGGGAAATGCGCGGGTGCAAACCGTCGAGCATGTGCTGAGCGCGCTCACCGGCATGGGCGTGGACAATTGCCTGATCGAAATGGACGCGAGCGAGCCCCCGATCGGCGACGGTTCGGCGAAGCAATACGTCGAGCTGATCAAAAAGGCGGGTATCGTCGAGCAGCCGGTGCCGCGTGCATTTTACGAAGTCACCGAGCCGATCCACATCGAGACGAAAAGCGGCTCGCTGATGACCATCGTGCCGGACTCGAAGTTCCGCGTGTCCTGCACGAACGTTGGGCCGGACGGGCGTTTCACGCAATTTTACTCCACGGAGATCACTCCCGCGATTTACGAAAAAGAGATCGCGCCCGCGCGGACGTTCGTCTTTTACGAGGACGTGAAGCCGCTCATGGACAAGGGGCTGATCAAGGGCGGCAGTCTCGAAAATGCGGTGGTCATCCGCGGCGAACAGGTGCTCGGCAAGGAGCCGCTGCGCTTCAAGGACGAGTTCGTGCGGCACAAGATCCTCGACATCATCGGCGACCTCGCGCTCTTCGGCCGCGCGATCAAAGGCCACGTGATCGCGGTGAAACCGGGTCACGGACCAAACGCCGATCTCTGCCGCGCGATGGCGAAGCAGCAGGCCCGCGCAAACGCCCTCATCCCGCCGGCCATGACGCCGAAGGGCGGCGACATCCTCGATGTGAACGACGTGATGAAGCTGCTGCCGCACCGCTACCCGTTCCTCATGGTGGACCGCATCGTCTCGGTCGAAGGTGAAATGAAATGCACCGGCGTGAAAAACGTCACCGTCAACGAATACTACTTTCAGGGCCACTTCCCCGGCCACCCCGTGATGCCCGGCGTGCTGCAGCTCGAAGCGATGGCGCAGGTCGGCAGCGTGCTGCTGCTGCGCCTGCCGGGAAATGCGGGAAAGATCGGCTACTTCATGAGCGCGGATGAGGTGAAATTCCGGAAGCCCGTCGTGCCCGG
Organism: Chthoniobacterales bacterium; assembly: GCA_038239865.1. GTDB lineage: Bacteria > Verrucomicrobiota > Verrucomicrobiia > Chthoniobacterales > Chthoniobacteraceae > SXWH01. The sequence continues at coordinate 3,746 of JBBSEI010000045.1, read as the reverse complement.
CGACACGCTCTTCATCGAAGTGGAACTCACCAAGAAAAACGCGCGCGGCATCGCGAAGGCGAAGGGCCGCTGCATCGTGAATGGCGAAGTCGTGAGCGAAGCCGAGATGCTCTTCGGCCTCGTGGATGCGTGACGATCGGAGATTTTGAGGCTTGAATGTTGAATGCTGAATTGAAAGCGGCGGATCAAAGCGTGGCAGCGGGAATTCCCCTCGCTGCGACCTGCGTCGCGCTCGACGGCCTTCCCGGCGCCGGATACAAAATTCAAAACTCAGAATTCAAAATCCCCGTGCCCACGACGCGCATCCATCCCACCGCCGTCATCGACCCCACCGCCGAGATCGGCGCGGGCTGCGAGATCGGGCCGTACTGCGTCATCGGCGCGGATGTCGTGCTCGGCGAGCAGTGCTGGCTGCAGCACCACGTGAGCCTCACGGGACCGTCGCGGTTTGGAAAAGAGAACCGCTTTTACGCCTTCTGCTCGCTCGGGCAGCGGTCGCAGGATTTGAAATACGCGAGCGAGCCGACGCATCTCGAAGTCGGCGACGGAAACACCTTCCGCGAATTCGTGACGGTGAACCGCGGCACCGCGACGGGTGCATTCACGCGCATCGGCAGCCGGGGAAATTTCCTCGCCTACTGCCACATCGCCCACGACTGCACCGTCGGCGACGACGTCATTTTTTCCAACAACGGCACGCTCGCCGGACACGTGACGGTGGAGGATCACGTCGTCCTCGGCGGTCTCACCGCGGTGCACCAGTTTTGCCGGCTCGGCCGCCACGCGATGACGGGCGGCTGCTCGAAAATCGTGCAGGACGTCCCGTCCTTCATGATCGCCGACGGCAATCCCGCCCGCGTCCGCGGCATCAACAAAGTCGGCCTCGAGCGCCACGGCTTCAGCGCCGAGGCCGCGCGCGCGCTGAAGGAAGCCTACCGCCTCCTCTACCGCTCCGACCTGAATGTCGCGCAAGCCGTCGAGCACATGCGCGCCCAGCTCCCCGACATCCCGGAAATCGAGCACCTCATCGCCTTCGTTACGAAGAGCGAGCGGGGGATTATCAAGTAGCCGCGCGGGTCTGCCCGCGGAAATTGAAAGGCCGATGCGCGAAGAAGCAGGAAGGCGTTCATCGGGAAAGGGTGCGCGCCCCGCGGGACCACCGGAGGACGTTGATCGGCGATCAGTTCGCCGTCAGTGTTCGGATGAGTATTCCGCGGGATGAGGAATAAGGCAGGGGGGACGCCCACCCTCCTCGCGTCGCCGATCTCGAAGCCTGCAATGGTGATTATCAGCGTGTGGGCGACGGGCCGATCTCCACGAGCGAAAGTTCGTCGAACCACGCAATGCCCATCGCCATGCTCCCGTGATGGCCGAGACGGGGACCGACCTTGACGGTGTCCAGAGCGCCGGTGTCGAACTCGAAACTGACCTTCTTCCAGTTCTCTGTTCCAACGATGGATCTCGTGTGCTCGAATCCTCCTTCGAGGGAGAGCGTGGCACCGGTGCCCTTCACCACCAGATCCTTTGTCTTGATGTACCCCGTGAGGCGATAGCGCGTCTTCACCTTTACCGCGACGGTCTGCTTGAGGAAACTATCGTCACCGGCCGGGTTTTCGATCCGGATGCTGTTCTTGCCGTCCCGCTTTTCGTCCGTGTCAACGGCGATGGTGCCGCGCCGAACCCAACTGGAAAACTTCCACCCATTCTGGCCGTCCTCAAACGAGGGATTGATCAGCAGGTTCGGTTTGGCGGGGCCGGGGTCTTCGCCGGTATAAAGGTCGTCGGTATCGCGGGCGGCGACACCGTTGCGCAGTTGGAGCCTGGTAAATCGTGGGTTAAATTCATCCTTGGACGTGCTGATTGCGACGACGCCAGTCTTAAGTTCCTTCGGCCATGCTGCCGGAACTTCCTTCGGTTCGAGCACATCCCAGCTCAGCCCGTCCGCGCTCACTGCGCCGAATATCTGCGAGCCACGGCGTTCGATGCGGAGATAAACCGGGCCGTCCTTCGGAATCGGATGATCGCCGGTCAGCCCGATACGCTGGAGTTTTCCGGCAATGCGAATCTCGAAGTTCGCATACGGCACCGGCTCCTCCTCCGGCCGCTGCAAAACTGCACGCGCCAGAGTGACGACATTCTCCTCATCGAGCATCGCCACGATACCGGCACCATTGTACCCCATTCGACCGGGCAGGGTGGATTCGCCTCCGGGACCAAACCGGCCATCCACGCGGACTTGGATCGTAAAGTCGCCGCGCACCGCCTGCAGCACGCGCGGTGCGTTGGTGGCATCCATTTCGGCGGCCAAGTCATGCGGGCGCTCCGAACCGGGAACGCTGATGAGCAGCGAGTCCTCCGCGAGGAAGAATTTGCAATCACCATCCTGATCGGAAGCCGCGCCCCATCCGGGCAGTTCGCGAGCGGCTTGTTTGGAATGGGTCGCATCTCCGGCATTGGCCGTGAGACACGCTGCGGCCATCAGTACGATGAAGGAGGAGAAACGGGTTTTCACTTTTATTTTGGGGTTAAAGTTGAGGGCGCAAAGCGAAATTCAACGAGAATCTCAGCGACGCTCATGGGGGAATGCTTAAGAGAAGGAATACACAAAACCAAGACCGCTTTCGTGGCTTCATCCGCCATTCAGAACGGCAGCGGAAACTTCCTGCTGAAGGCATGCACTTCCTCGCGGATTTTGGCGATGGCGGCGGCGTCTTCGCGGGCTTTGCGGGTGCGGTGCAGGCAGTCGGCGATGTCCATCACCGCGAGCGGTCTGACAATCACCCGCAGAGTCATAGAAGGGACAGACGCTGCCTCATGTGCTCGCGCAGTTCCTCCAGCGGGAATGCCCGCGCCGGGCTGGCGGCGGAAGTCTTCCATGCGCGCATCCGGCAGCGCGTTTTCCTCCGCAGTCAGTTCCGCGTCGTCCACGGCGATGGCGCTTCGCACCCATTCCTGCCGCTCCGCGAAGGACAGCCGTGGGATTTCAGAGAGGATTTCCGCGAAGCTCATGGGTGGGGAGTCGAGGCGGTGAATCGGTTTTCAACCCCGGTGTTCTCGGCTCGGAGGATGGATTTTTGAAATAATCAGTCCCTTGTCCTTCAATCGCGCATTTTTCAATTGCCGGAAACCTCGCCTCTCATACAACCGGAACATGCCCCGGAAAATCCGCGAACTGGTTGCCGAATTGGAAAAGGCCGGATGGCTGATCAAACCCGGTGGAAAAGGCAGTCATCGGAAGTTTGCACATCGCGATTCGAGGCGTAAAATCATCCTCAGCGGACAAGCAGGTGCCGATGCCCATCGTTATCAGGAAAAACTCATTCAATCAGCCATCCGCGAAGTGCAAAAATGAAAACCGACTATCTCAAATTCGTGCAATGGAGTGACGCAGACGGTCTCTTCATCGGCTACTGCCCCGACCTCTTCATCGGCGGCGTCTGCCACGGTGCCGACGAGCAAAAAGTCTATCGCGAACTCACCAAGCTGGTCGCCGAAGAGATCGCCGAAACCCAGCGCGCCCGCCGCTCGCTGCCCGAGAAATGCGCGCAGGTCACGATGCCGGTGGCGGTGTGATGTGAGACAGCGGAATGCCCGCTTCGGGCTGGCGGCGGAAGTCTTCCATCTGCGCATCCAGCAGCGCGTTTTCTTCCGCAGTCAGTTCCGCGTCGTCCACGGCGATGGCGCTTCGCACCCATTCCTGCCGCTCCGCAAAGGACCGCCGTGGGATTTCAGAGAGGATTTCGGCG
>JBBSEI010000044.1:0-32918 GCA_038239865.1 Chthoniobacterales bacterium | reverse complement strand
CATTTCGCCGCCGAGGAGGGCACGCTCGCGCCGGTCGTCCACTGGGTGCCCCGCCCGAATGCCGGCCACAGCGAACTGTGGGTCTGCACGTGGGATCGCCACCAGTTGCTCGCGCGCATCTCCGGCGCGCTCGCCGCGAGCGAACTCAGCATCCTGAGCGCGGACATTTTCACGCGCCACGACGGGCTCGTGCTGGATATTTTCCGCGTGACGACCACGCGCTTTCAATCCGTCGAGGACGAGCGCGACATGCAGCGCGTGGGCAAGCTGCTGAACGAGGCGCTCATGGTGGAAAATTACGATTTTGCGCCGGTGCTCGCGAAGCGCCTGCGCCGCGCACAACCGTGGGAGCGCGCGCTGGAATTCCCCGTGCGCATCTCCATCAGCCCGGACATTCATCCGGACTACACGGTGGTGGACATCGCCGCGCCCGACCGGCTCGGGCTGCTGTACGACATTCTCCGCGCGGTGAGCGATGCGAAGTTCCTCATCGCCGCGGCGCGCATCACCACGGAGAAAGGCGCGGCCATCGACAGCTTCTACATCACCGACCTCGACGGCAAAAAAGTCACCTCCGCGCGGTGCCTCCGCGAACTCAACAAGGCCCTCGCCGCCGTGACGGCGAGCAATCGCGCCGCGGCTTAGCCGCCGCGTTCGGTGCAACCTCCGCGCCCATTTTACGACCGCCACTTGACGCCCTTCACAATGCCCCGTATCTCCGCCGCCTGCTCCGCGTGAACCACCACAAACCGAAACACGAGTGCGGCGTCTTCGCCGTGTTCGGTCACCCCAACGCGGCGATGCTCACGTACTACGGGCTCTTCGCACTCCAGCACCGCGGACAGGAAAGCGCGGGCATCGTCACCGCCGGCGCCGCCGGTTCGCAATTCGTCCGGCACGTGGACATGGGCCTCGTCTCGCAGGTCTTCAAAAGCCCCGATCTCGACCGGCTCCAGGGCACGCGCGCCATCGGCCACGTGCGCTATTCGACCACCGGCAGCAGCACGCTCACGAATGCGCAGCCGCTCATGGTGGACTGCGCCCGCGGGCAAATCGCGATCGGCCACAACGGCAACCTCGTGAACGCCGCCCCGCTGCGCGCGGAACTCGAGGCCAGTGGCTCCATTTTCCAGACGACGGTGGACAGCGAGATCATCCTGCACCTCCTCGCGCAGCCGAATGACGGCGGCAACGTGCTCTCCATCCTGCGCCGCATCCAGGGCGCATTCTCCGTGGCGATGATGACGGAGACGGAAATCATTGGCGTGCGCGATCCCCACGGCTTCCGCCCGCTCGCACTCGGCAAGCTCGACGGCGCGTATGTCCTCTCCAGCGAGACGTGCGCGTTCGATCTCGTCGGCGCGGAATTCATCCGCGACATAGCCCCCGGCGAGGTCGTCATCATCGGGGAAAATGGCATCCGCAGCGAGCGGCCGTTCGACGACGTGAAGCCCGCGTTCTGCATGTTCGAGTATGTCTATTTTGCGCGGCCCGACTCCGTCATCTCCGGCGTGAATGTCGCCCGCGTCCGCACGGAAATGGGACGCCAGCTCGCCATCGAGACACCCGTCGAGGCCGACATCGTCATCCCCGTGCCCGACAGCGGGAACTACGCCGCGTTCGGTTTCGCCGAGCAGCTCGGCATCCGCTTCGAGCAGGCCTTCGTGCGGAATCATTACATCGGCCGCACCTTTCTCCAGCCCTCGCAGCTCATCCGCGACTTCAATGTCCGCGTGAAGCTCAACCTCATCGGCGAGATGGTGCGCGGGAAGCGCGTCGTCGTCGTGGACGACAGTATCGTGCGCGGCACCACCGCCATGGCTCGCGTGAAAAATCTCCGCGAGTGCGGCGCGAAGGAAGTCCACCTCCGCGTGAGCTGCCCGCCGCACCGCCACGCCTGCCACTACGGCATTGATTTCCCCGACCCGAAAAAGCTCATCGCCAACCAGCACACGCCCGAAGCCATCGCCGGCTATCTCGGCGCGGACAGCATCGGCTACCTCAGCGTCCCCGGCATGATCAAGTCCACCGGCCTCCCGGCAAACGGCTTCTGCCTAGCGTGCTTCAACGGCGAATACCCCGTGCCGATTCCCGACGGCGCGGGCAAGTTCGTCATGGGCAAAGAGCGCAAAAGCCTCGCCCCCGAAGCCAGCCCGCAGACGGAGCTTTTTGGGAAATTGAAGTAGGGCGGTGTTCGCAGCGCCTGCGTGTCCTCTGTTGAATCGATCACTGAAAGCCGCTACCTCTCCGCCATGAACGCCGAATTTGCACCGCTCTTCAAACTCGCCCGGGCCGAGCGGCTCCAGCTCGTCGAAGACCTGTGGGACAGCATCGCGCTGGAAGATGCGCAACTGCCCGTGCCGGATTGGAAGCGCGACGAACTGCGGCGGCGCAAGGAGCGTTTTGCCGCGCATCCCGCATCGGGCCGCACTTGGGAACAGGTAAAGCAGCGCGCGCGGACGCAGCATGATTGAGCGCGTCATCTACACTCCCGAGGCTGACGACGACATCGCCGAATCTTACGGCTGGTATGAGAGCCGCGAGCCGGGACTTGGCGAGGATTTCCTCCGCTGCGTCGAAGCCTCCGTGCTCGCTATCCAGCGCCACCCGCACATTTTCCCCGTCGCCGTGGACGAATTCCGGCACGCGCCGATCCGCCGCTTCCCATTCGAGATTTTCTACGAGGCCACGGACGAATGCATCTTTGTCTATTCGGTCTTCCACTGTTCCCAAAATCCAGGGAAGTGGCGCAAACGACTAGGACTCGAATAAGACCTTCATTTTCCCAATGGCCAAAAATCTTAAATCAGAAATCCTAAATCCTAAATCCAAAAGGGCCTACGCCGCCGCCGGCGTGGATGTGGACCTCGGCAACCGCGTCAAGAGCGGCATCCAGGCCCTCGTCAAAGGCACGCACGGGCCCGAAGTCCTCGGGCGCATCGGCGGATTCGGCGGGCTCTTCCGGCCCGATTTCCGCGGGATGCGCGACCCCGTGCTCGTCTCCTCCGTGGATGGCGTGGGCACGAAGCTCAAGCTCGCCTTCATGACCGGTCGCCACGACACGATGGGCCAGGATCTCGTGAACCATTGCGTGAACGACATCGCCGTCATCGGCGCGCGCCCGCTCTTCTTCCTCGACTACATCGGCGCGGAAAAACTCGAGCCCGCCGTCTTCACGCAGTTGCTCAAAGGCTTTGCGAAAGCGTGCAAGGCCGCCGGCTGCGCCATCGTCGGCGGCGAGACCGCGCAGATGCCCGGCATGTATGCGCCCGGCGAATACGATCTCGCCGGCACCATCGTCGGCGTCGTGGACCGCCCGAAGCTCCTCGACGGCTCCCGCATCCGCCCCGGCGACATCGTCCTCGGCCTCGACTCGAACGGCCTCCACACCAACGGCTACACCCTCGCCCGCAAAGTCCTCTTCGACCAGATGGGCCTCAAGCTCACCAGCAAGCTCGACGGCGTGCGCGGCACGCTCGCCGACGAACTCCTCCGCGTTCACCGCAACTACCAGCCGCTCCTCGCTTCGTTGATGGATTCGCAATCCGCGAAAGGGCACGGCATCGTGAAAGGCCTCGCCCACATCACCGGCGGTGGCCTCGTGGACAACATGCCCCGCGTCCTCCCGAAGGACTGCGACGCCGTCATCGCCACCGCCAGTTGGAAGGTGCCTGCCATCTTCCAGCACATCGAGCGCGGCGGCAAAGTGGACCACGCCGAAATGTATCAGGTCTTCAACATGGGCATCGGCATGACCATCATCGTCTCGCCGAAGGACGCCCCGCTCGTCGCGAAAAAGCTCAAGGCCCGCACCATCGGGAAGATCGAGAAAGGCACGGGTATCGTCCGCCTCCAGTAGCCGCAGCAGGGAGGGGGCTGCGGGCTTCCGCTACTTCTCCGGCGCGCGCCAGAAGACTAGGCTGGTGCCGCGGATCTTTCGCAGGCCGAGGCTGCGCGCGGCTTCCAGGCCCTCCAATGCGCGCGTCACGCCTTCCCAGACTCCGTAGTCGTGCCAGATCACCATGCCGCCGGGGGCGACAAGCCGGAAGGCCGTCTTCGAATCGCCGGCGGCGTATTCGTAGGAATGCGAGCCGTCCACGAAAACAAGGCTCGCCGTCCTTGCAAAAGGCGACCAGTCGAAGGCCGCCGAATCCCCGTGCAACTGCGTGACGCGGCCAGCGCCCTGCGACCAGGGTGCGCCACAGCCGCGATAGCGCTCGCCGGGGGTCGGCTTCTCCACGAACTGGCGCTCGCCCTTCTCCAGCTCGAAACGCGTAGTCACATCCGGCGGCAGGTCGAGCGTGAAGACCTTCGTGTCCGCAGGCGAGTTGACCGCGAGATTCAGCGTCGTGCGTCCATCGAAAGTCCCGATCTCGATGATGGAACTTCCCGCCGGGACGGCCGCCGCCGCCTTGGCCAGCACCGCCAGTTCGCTGAGGCGGACGTTCCCATTGGCCTTGCGCGCCCCGACGATATGGACGGGCCGTGAGGGAATCAGCTCCTGCCAGGATGCCTCGCGCAGGAGCGTCTTTTGCTGATGCGTGTCGTCCCTGCCCCTCACGCCCCGCCACCAGCTCCGGTAGGCTCGGGAAAATGACGAGAACGGCAGATAGAAGCTGAGTGCAAAAACGCCGTTCCATTTCGCGAGCAGTCTTGCGGTGTTGGCGGGCATCGGGGAGGGATAGCAGGGGCGGGGCGAGGTGCAAAGCGTTTGCGGGCGGGGTGTGGCGGGGAATCTTTGGGAATAGCCGAGCGCTTCAGCGCTGGGAACGGGCGGGGTGGGGAGGCAAAGTCCCGCGAGGGACGGCAGAACGGCGCGCAAGGGCTGCCATGCGCTGCCGCGCATGTCCCTGGGGCTGGCTGCGGCAGGCTTCCTCGTTCCGCTCGATTCTTTCGTCCCTGGCGGGACCCTTTCAGTTTCCTGCGCGATGATTCCCAGCGCTGAAGCGCTGGGCTATTCCCATGCGCCCTCCGGGCTCGGGATCGCGACGCATCCGTGCCGCGTGTGCGCGGACACGCGGCGGTTGTGGGCGGATGTGCGGCGGGTGAGGGCGGTGCGTTTCACCGGGGCGGCGGGTAGTGGCTCAGTTTGAAAATAGATGAAGCAGGAAACCACGAAACCATGAAGGGGGATTCATGGCTTCATGGCTTCCTGCTTCAAAATGAGCCACTACCGGGCGGCGGGGTGGCGGGTGGACGTTTGGCCTTGACGCGGGTGGCGGGCGGGCCTTCCATTTCCTGCAATGACCGCCGCATCTGCGAAGATACATGACGGATTCAGAAAAACCACTGACGGAAGTGAGTTGAATCCTGGCAGATTTACCATTAATCTTGACAGCTATATGAAAAACCATGACAGGTTGTTCACAAACCCTGACAGCCTTGTAACAAACCCTGACAGCCTTGTAATAACACCTGACAGCCTTACAATAAATCCTGACAGTTCTTTGTCAAACCCTGACAGCATTTTATAACCCTGACAAGCTATGAACAAGACCAAGGCAATCGTTGACTTCAGCAACTACCCGGCAGTGGAACTCGGCCCGGTGGCCCGGATCATCCACGACCAGATGAGCGTGAACGCGGCCACTTTCCCTTCGCCGCCGGTGAGCATGGCGGCGCTCCTGATACTGATTGAGGACTATGCGGCAAAGCTCGCGGCCAAGGCGAGCGGCGCGAAGGCGGACACGCTCGCTTTTCAGACGGCCCGGAAGGCTCTGGAGCCCGCATTGGGAATCCTCGGCGGGTATGTGAACTTCGTGGCGCAGGGCGATGAGGCCGTGGTCCTACTGAGCGGCATTCCCTCCTACGGCATGGCGCGCCCGGTGTCGTCCGGCCCGCCCGCGGCACCCGCGGATGTGCGGTTGAGCCACGATGCGCTGAGCACCACCGTGAACCTCCACTGCCGCCCGGCCCGCGCGCGCAGCACGAACGAGGCGCAGGTGACTTCCGGCGATCCGAACATCGAGACCGGCTGGCAGCATGGCGTGTCCTTCAGCAGCGGGAAGGCAATCCTCACGGGGCTCACGGTGGGGAGCACCGTCTGGGTGCGTGTCCGCACCATCGGCCCGAATGGCATGATGGGAGCTTGGAGCGACCCGGCGAAAATCACGGTGATCTGAGCCGACGATGGATGGACGCGCTCGGAGTCGGCCACGAGGCCACGGGGCGCGCGGCGCTCCATTCCCGCAGTGGGCGCTTCCCTTGAATGGGCGCGGTCCTGTTTAATCCCGCTCCCACTCTCCAGCACATGAGCAAGAAAATCCGAATCGCCGGCATCAATTTCGATCACTTCCACATGGGCGATCTGCTGCGCATGGCGCACGAGCATCCGGATGCGGAACTCGTCGCGATCTGCGACGCGCAGCCGGAGCGGATGCGCGAGGCTCAGCGGAACTTCGCCATTCCCGACGAACGCATTTTTACCGACGTGGACGCGTGCATGGAAAAGGCGCGGCCCGATGTGGTGATCCTCTGTCCGGCGGCCGCGAAGCACGGCGAGTATGTCGCGCGCATGGCGAAGTACGGCGTGCATGTGCTGGTCGAGAAGCCTTTCGCCGCGTCGCTCGCGGAGGCGGATGCGATGGTCGCGGCGATGCCGAGAGGAAAGATGCTCGCGATCAACTGGCCGCTGCGCTGGGATCCGGGTGCGGTGACGGCGAAACGGCTGCTCGACGAGGGAGTCATCGGCGAGGTGCGCGGCTTTCACCACTACGGGGGCAACCGCGGCCCGCTCTGCCACGGCGCGGACAAAATCGAACACGAGCCGACGGCGACGGAAAAGGCGGCGAGCTGGTTTTACCAAAGGAGCGCGGGCGGGGGTTCCCTGCTCGATTACCTCGGCTACGGCACGACGCTCGGCACGTGGCTCATGGGCGGCCGCGTGCCGATCGAAGTGACGTGCGTGACCGACGAGCCGCCGGGGCTCGAGGTGGACGAGCACAGCGTGGTGGTGCTCCGCTACGAGACGGGACTTTCCAAATGCGAGACGCGCTGGGGGACATTCACCGACCCGTGGACGCATCAGCCGCAGCCGAAGTGCGGCTTCGCGATCTGGGGCAGCGCCGGCACGGTGAGCTGCTACGACTACGAGAAGACGGTGCGCGTGCAGACGCGCGCAAAACCCGAGGGCTTTCCCGTGCCCTGCGACACACTGCGCGCGCCGGAGCGGAATCCCGTGGAGTATTTCCTGCACTGCATCGCGACGGGGACGCCGCTGAGCGGGCCGCTCTCGCCGGAAGTGTCCCGCATCGGCCAGCAAATCGTGGACGGCGCGGTGCAGAGCGCGCGGGAGAAACGCACGGTGAAGCTGCCGGGCTGAGCGCATGTCCGGATTCCCGTCGCTCACATCCGCGGAAGGTCGCGCCGCGCTCGCCGCGCAATACCGCGGTGCGCTGATCGGCGATATGATTCCCTTCTGGCTGCGGCACGGGACGGATGCGGAGCACGGCGGGATTTTCACCGCGCTGGAGCGCGACGGCACGGTGACGGACACGGACAAGTCGGTGTGGTTCCAGGGCCGCGCGTCGTGGATGTTCGCAACGCTTTTCAACACGGTGGAGCGTCGCGCCGAGTGGCTCGATGCGGCGCGGAGCTGCGTGGAGTTTTCGCGGCGGCACTGTTTTGCGCCGGAGGGGAAAATGTATTTCTCTGTGACGCGCGAAGGTCTTCCTCTGCGGATGCGGCGCTACGTTTTCAGCGAATCGTTCGCGACGATCGGGAATGCCGCATATGCAAAAGCATCGGGCGATGCGCGCGCGGCGGAGGACGCGGTGAAGTGCTTTGCGTCGTATCTGCGGTTTTCATTCGAGCCGGGCGCGATGCTGCCGAAGTACGAACCCACGCGCCCGATGAAATCCATCGGCGCGCACATGATCAGTATCGCGACCGCACAGGAGCTGCGCGCGAATCTCGGCGACGTCGCGGTGTCCGGGCGGACGTGCTCGGAGTGGATTGATGCGAGCATCGCGGAGATCGAGCGCGACTTTCTCAAGCCGGATTACGAGGCGCTGATGGAAACCGTCGGCCCGCGCGGCGAGCTGATCGATCACGCGGATGGCCGCACGCTGAATCCCGGCCACGCCATCGAGTGCGCGTGGTTCGTCATGCACGAGGGCGCGCTGCGCAAGGACACGCGCCTCGTGAAACTCGGCACGACGATCCTCGACTGGATGTGGAAACGCGGCTGGGACACAGAGCACGGCGGGCTGCTCTACTTCACCGACCTGCGCGGGCTGCCGGTGCAGGAGTACGGGCACGACATGAAATTCTGGTGGCCTCACAATGAGGCCATCATCGCGACGCTGCTCGCATGGAAGCTCACGGGCGAGTCGCGCTTCGCGGAGATGCACCGGCTCGTTCACGAGTGGAGCTTCGCGCACTTTCCCGACGCGCAGCACGGCGAGTGGTATGGCTGGCTGCACCGCGACGGCAGCGTGTCGTCGCGCGCGAAGGGCAGCATGTGGAAGGGGCCGTTCCATCTGCCGCGCTGCCTCTGGTATTGCTCGCGGCTGCTCGCTGCGGGATAGAAACGCCATGCCCCTCGTGAACTGCCCGGCGACGATCGAACTGTTTGGCTGCCTCGCGCTCGGCGGATTCGCGCGGCTCGCGCTGTGGTCCGTTTGTCTTCTCGGCGTGGTGTCGTGTGCGACGCACGCGGATGCGGGTGAGACGATGGCGTGGGAAAAACTCCCGGCGATTCCGGATGCGGAAGGTTTCGCGGCGGCGTTCGCCGGCGTGAGCAATGGCGCGCTGATCGTGGCCGGCGGCGCGAACATCGCGGGCGAAAAATGGGGCGGGACATTTCAGAAGCAGTGGCACGACTCGGTGTTCGTGCTCGAAAAACCCGACGGCGAATGGCGCGGCGGTTTTCACCTGCCGCGCGCGCTCGGCTACGGCGTGTCTGTCACGACGGAGCGCGGCGTCGTGTGCATCGGTGGAAGCGATTCGGAGCGGCATTACGCGGATGTCTTCCTGCTCGAATGGCGCGGCGGACGCATCGTAACGACCCCGCTTCCCGCCCTGCCGAAGCCGTGCGCGAACGCGTGCGGCGCGCTCGTCGGCAAAGTGATCTACGTCGCCGGTGGAATCGAAACGCCGGATGCGACGAGCGCGATGAAGACATTTTGGAGCCTCGATCTCGCCGCAGCCGAGCCGCGATGGGAAGCGCTCGATCCGTGGCCCGGCCCGGAGCGGATGCTCGCCGTCGCGGGAGCCGTCGGGGATTCGTTCTTCATTTTCAGCGGCGCACGTCTCGCCTCGGGGGGCGATGGAAAACCGGTGCGCGAGTATCTCCGCGACGCGTACCGTTTCACGCCGGGCGCGGGCTGGAAGCGCATCGCGGATCTGCCGCGTGCTGCGGTCGCTGCACCTTCGCCTGCGCTGCGCGGGGACGGAGGGCGGCTGCTGATCGTTTCGGGCGATGACGGATCGAAGGTGAACTTTACTCCTGTGCGGGATCATCCGGGTTTTTCACGCGATGTGATCGCCTACGATCCGGAACGCGATGTGTGGAAGGGTGCCGGGGTGGTGCCGTTCTCCCGGGCGACGGTGCCCACGGTGCGCTGGCTCGGTCGCGACGTGATTCCCAATGGCGAAGCGCGCCCGCGTGTGCGGACTCCCGAAGTGTGGGCAATGAAGGCGCCATGAATTCACGCAGCGGAAATGCCCCAGGTCATTCCTCTGTCTGCGATGCACGCTTCTTCCCGAATCCGACTCCTGGTTCGCAACGAACGTCCGCGCAACCCTTCACCAATTCTTAAACCATGAAACTTCCGGATCACCAGCGCCTCCGCGGACTCGTCGCGGCAACTCACACGCCGTTTCACACGGATGGCACGCTCAATCTCGCCGTGATCGAAAAGCAGGCGGCACATCTGCTGTCGAATGATGTCACGGCCGTGTTTATCGGCGGCACGACTGGCGAGAGCAGTTCACTCTCGCTCGACGAACGTCGCTCGCTCGCGAAGCGCTGGACGGAAGTCGCCCGCGGCACGGCGATGCGCGTGATCGTCCACGTCGGCGCGAATGCCCTCACGGATGCACGCGCGCTCGCGGCGGATGCGCAGCAGCTCGGTGCGCACGCCATCGCGGCGCTTTCACCGAGCTATTTCAAGCCGCGCTCACTCGAAGCACTCATCGCGTGCGCGGCGGACATCGCCGCCGCGGCACCGGCGACGCCGTTCTATTTCTACGACATCCCGAGCATGACGGGCGTGAGCTTTCCGATGGCGGATTTTCTCGCGCAGGCGAGCGAGCGCATCCCGACGCTTGCCGGGTTGAAATTCACCAATCCCGATTTGATGGCATTCCAGCTCTGCCTGCGCGCGGATGGTGGCGCGTGGGACGTGCCGTTTGGCTGCGATGAGTTTCTGCTCGCGGCGCTTTCGCTCGGCGCGACGGGCGCGGTGGGCAGCACGTATAATTTTGCCGCGCCGATTTATCACCGGCTCATCGCGGCATTTGAGCGCGGCGATCTCACTGCGGCGCGCACGGAGCAATTCCGCTCGGTGCAGCTCGTGCAGCTTCTCGTGGGCATCGGCTTCATGGGCGCGGCGAAGGCGGTGATGGCGATGCTCGGCGTGGAAGTCGGCCCGGCGCGATTGCCGAACGGGACACCGTCGCCCGAGCAGTTGAAGAAGTTGCGCGCAGATTTGGAGCAGCTCGGATTTTTTGGCTGGATCAAAAACTGAACATGAAGTGCCGCACGGAAATGAATGTCAGCCGGGAGTCACGCAAAGGCGCGAAGGCGCGAAGCATCCAATCTTCCTTCGCGTCTTCGCGCCTTTGCGTGACCGAAAGCTGTCGGCTCAGCGCAGCGAAACTTTTTCCAAAGCAACGATGAACCTCACGGCCGCACTCCTCCTCGTCACCACCGCGCTTTTTGCCGCGGAGCCGCAATTCTCCGACGTGTTCACCGCGGGGAAGGACGGCCATCCATCCATCCGGATCCCATCGGTCGTCGTGACGAAGAATGGAACCGTGCTCGCGTTCGCCGAGGCGCGCGCGAAGAACGCGGATCAGGCTTCGAACAAAATCATCCTGAAACGCAGCACCGATGGCGGCGTGACGTGGGGCGCGGTGCAGCTCATCCACGACGACGGCGCGAATTCGCTCAACAATCCGACCGCACTCGTCGCGGAAAGCGGCCGCACCTTTCTCATGTATCAGCGCATCCCGGCGCACCTGCGCGAGGCGAGCAAGGAAACGGCAACGGGCTTCGAGGGCGAGAATGTGTACCGCACTTTCCTCGTCACTTCCGACGACGACGGCGCGACGTGGACGAAGCCGCTCGACGTGACGCGCGGCACGAAGCACGCGACCGGCGCGACGACTGTGGCGAGCGGGCCGGGCATCGGCATCCAGCTCACGCGCAGCGCGCACAAGGGGCGGCTCGTGATGCCGTTCAACGAGGGACCGTTTTGGAAATGGAACAACTATGCGGCCTTCAGCGATGACGGCGGTGCGACGTGGCAGTGCGGGGAAAATGCGCCGGGTGCATTCGTGCCCGATGCGAAGATGGGCGAGCGCAGCCAGATCAACGAGGTGCAGATGGTCGAGCTGAGTGACGGCAGCGTGCGGCTGAACTCGCGGCAATTCGCCGGTGCGAAGGTGCGCAAGACCGCGGTGAGCAAGGACGGCGGTGCGACGTGGTCGCGAGTCGAGGACGCGCCGGAGCTGCGCGACCCAAGCTGCATGGCGTCCATTTTCCGCCTCACGTTTCCCGACGGCGGCGCGCAGAGCCGCATCCTCTACAGCGGCCCTGACAGCACGAAGCGCGAGAACGGCACGATCCACATGAGCTACGACGAAGGCCGCACCTGGCCCGTGCAGCGCGTGCTCTTCCCCGGCAGCTTCGGCTACAGTGTGCTCACGCGGCTGAACGACGGCACCATCGGCTGCCTGTTCGAGACGGACGGCGCGAACCGCACGGTCTTCGCACGCTTCACGCTCGACTGGCTCACGGGAGCAAGTGACGCCCAGCGGAAAAAATGAAACGCTGGCTTTCAGTCGCGGCTTTTCTGACGGGCGCCGTCCTGCTCCGCGCCGACGAATTGCCCGACATCACGACGGTGCCGGAGGATTTGAAAGTGCCCGCGATTTCCGATGCCGCGCCCGCGGCGGGATTGCGAGTGCGGCAGACGACCGCGGGTTGGGGAGGCACGGCGGTGCATCACACGCTGTGGCTGCCGGTCAATTGGAAGCCGGGCGGAAAGTTTCCGGTGCTCGTGGAGTTTCCGGGGAATGGCGGATTCAAGAATAGCTTCGGCGATGCGTGCGATGGCACCGTCGAGGGAGGCAGTCTCGCGTACGGCATCTCGGGCGGTGCGGGCTACATCTGCATCGGGATGCCGTTTGTGAAAGTGGCCGATGGTCGCAAGGAGAACGCTGCGCTGTGGTGGGGCGATGCGGATGAGACCGCGGCTTACTGCGAGGCGACGGTGCGCGAGGTGTGCCGCGAATTTGGCGGCGATGAAAGGGCGGTCGTGCTCTGCGGTTTCTCGCGCGGTTCGATCGCGTGCAATTACATCGGCCTGCGCAACGACACGATCGCTGCGCTGTGGCGCGCGTTCATTTGCCACAGCCACTACGATGGCGTGCGGACGACGTGGCCGTATGCGGATGCAGATCGCGCGTCTGCGTTTGGGCGTTTGCAGCGGTTGAACGGGCGTCCGCAATTCGTCAGCCACGAGGGTTCGGTGGATGAGACGCGGCGCTACCTCGAAGCTTCGGGTGTGCGTGCGGCGTTTGAATTTTCCCCACTGCCATTTCGCAATCACACCGACCGCTGGGCGCTGCGCGACTGCGAACAGCGGCGGAAGGTGCGTGCGTGGCTGCGGAATCTCGGGCTGCCTGCGCAGTAGCGTCTCAATCTTCGGGCATCAGCACGGGGATGACCTTGTTGCCATGCCGCCGGTAGATTCGGAAATCCGTATCCAGCGTGAAAACCGTGCTGCCGGAAAAAAGCTCGGCCATGCGGACAAGGCAAGCATCAGCGAGGGACATCGGGCGGTCGCGATACCGCTGCATCAGTCGCCGCAAATCAGAACGCTCATCCTCGATCTGCATCGCCACTTTGATCACGCCGCGATCGAGCAGCGCGAACAGGGCGTCGGCGTCGCTGCCATCGCGTTTCAAAAGGAAGGCCGCTTCGGTGAGCCCCGGCTCGCAGGTGAGCAGCGGAGGTCGCAGTCGCTGCCATTGCTGCCGCACCCACGCGGAATGTTTCGCGTTGCGCGCGAGGAAGGTCACGAGCGGGCCGGTGTCGAGGAGGATCGGCGCATTCATTCGCCGAAGCGCTTCATGTGCTTCGGATTCATGGCGATGTCCCTGGGCAGGCCCTTCACGCTGCCGGCAAGGTCGCGCGCGAGATCAAAGCACGAGGGGCCGGCGGCGGTGTCCTTTTCATACAGCTCCTTCTCAAGCGCGGCACGCACGAGGGCAGACTTGTTCATGCGCCGATGGCGGCTTTCAGTTTCCAGCCGCTTGAGCAGGGTTTCCGGAAGCTTGAGGGAGATTGTCTGCATGGCGGAGACGGTAATACGCAGCGCAACGGCCCGCAATACCGAAGTTCCGCCGGACTTCAGTCACGGACGGCACCGCAGACCATCTCCAGGACACGCCACGTCGAGTCGCCGTTGGCGCTGCCTTCGTCGAAGGCGGTGCGCGCGGGTGGCTGCCAATTGTCGCGGTCGTGCTTTTGCCCAGGCTGCGGGAGGCCGGTGAGGGCGTGGTCGTACTGGCCGTCCTTGCCGCCAAGCTTGTAAATCACGAGGTCGAGCGACGGCACGACGTAGATGGCGAATCCACCTGCGCCCGTTTTGTAAAATGCATCGCGCGGCACGCCGAGGATCTGGCCGCGCTCGTTGTGCTCGAACTGGAGGCTGAATGGGAAGTGCGGGTTGTATTTCGTCACTTTCTGGCAGAGCGCGATGTAGTCCGGCGGGACGAGTTGCTGGTCGTTCCACTTTCCTCCATGAGCGAGGCACCAGCCGAAGCGCAGCGCGTCTGTCGCGTGGACGGCGATGCTGCCCGCGCCATTCGCGTGCGGCATGTCGTAGTCGCCGCGATGCAGGCAGTAGCCCCACGATTCCCAGCCCATCGGATCGCCGAGGTGCTTGCGAATGTAGTCCTGCAATTCCATCCCCGCGACGTGCCGCAGCACGATGGACGCGATGTGCGGCGAGGGCGACGAATACGAATAGCCCTCGCCCGGCGCGCACCACAGCGGCACGCGGATGGACGACATGTCGAGGTCGCGGATGTTTTGTCCGGGCTTCGGCGCGAGCGGCTGCGACTTGCCGCCGTTCACGGTGCCGCTCGGCGTCTGACCTTCGCCCCAATAGCCCGCGCTCATGCTGAGGAGCTGACCGAGAGTGATGTCGGCCTTGCGCGGATCGTCGAGCGGGAAGGCCTCGGGGAGAAATTTTTCGGTGAAGACTTTTGTGTCGAGCCCCTGCGGGATTTTGTCGCGGAATTCATTCAGCATGATGCCGCACGCGATGCTCGTGTAGGCCTTGCCGGTGGAGGCCATGTCGGGGTTCGCGTTGCGGCTCGCGCGGCCGAAATACTTCTCGAGGACGAGGTAGCCATGCCGCACGACGAGCAGGCCGCCGTTTGGCGTCGTGTGCTCGCAGATTTTGTACGCGTCTTCGAGGCGCGCGAGATCGAGCCCGGCTTTCGCGCGGATTTCCTTCGCGTCGGTCAGTGTGCGCCAGCCGCCCTTGCTGTCCGGCGGCGGAAAATAATCCGCGGCGTGGATGCACGCGGTGAGCGAAAATGCGAGGGCGATGGGGCGGAGCAGCGATGAGGTGTGCATGAAAATGAGGTGCAGCGTGAAGTCGCGAGCGCGCCCGTTGTTTGAAGGACTTCGCTTCGCGCCCGAGCGCGGGGCAGCGATTTGGGGCGTGGATTGGTTTTGAATTTCAGAAGTGACCGAATCCGAACACGCGAAATGCACGATGAGCTGACTCACGGCTCCATCGCTTTCCAATTCAAATCACGACTGCACCGCGCGCGCCGCCGTCAGGCTACAGCCACTTTTTCCATGGCTTGAGCAGCGTCCCGATTTCCTTCACTTCGGCGGGCAGGACGTCGTTCAGCGGCGGACGGACGGAGCCGCCGACCTGGCCGGTCAGATCCATCATGGTTTTCATCACGCTCACTTCGTACCCTTTTCTCCGCCCGCGGAACGCGTAGAGCGGCGTGACAAATTCGCGCATGAGGCCCGTGAGTTCCTCGTCTGCCGCCGCGGTGCGCGCGGAGGCGAGTTCGTGGAGGCGGTGCGAGAGGCGCGGGGAGACATTCGCGATGCTGCTCGTGTACGTGCGCACGCCGAGGCTGTAGTACGCGGGCACGCAGTCGTCCCCCGCCCCGCCGATCCAATGCAGCCGATCGCCGACGCGCGCGATGATCTGCTGGAACTTCCGGATGTCGCCCTGCCCGTCCTTGTAGGCGATGAAATTCGGAATGCTCGCGAGGCGCGCGACGGCGGCGGGCGAGAAATTCGCGTGGTCGCGGCTGTAGATGAAGACGCCGCGTTTGGTCGCCGCGGCGACGTTGCGATAGTATGCGAACATCCCGTCGTCGTTCGGATCACCCGGGTAGTACGGCGGGAAAATCAGGATGCCATCCACGCCCGCAAAGCTGCACGCGCGCGCCATGTGCTCGGCGGTCTGCGGGCTGAAGCCGACGGCCGCGAGCACGGGATGCCGGCCATTCACTTCCTCGAGCGTGGCTTTCACGACGGCGAGATGTTCCTCGGGCGAAAGTGAATGCAGTTCCCCGGTCCCCGCGCCGGCGACGATCGCGCAGACTTGCTGGCCGACGAGTTTGCGGAGATTGCGGCGCAGGCCGGGAAGATCGAGCGCGAGATTTTTTTTGAAGGGCGTGACGGGAAACGCGATGACGCCGCCGAGGCGGGAGCGGAGTTGTGCGGGTGTGAGTGGCATGAGTGCGGGGATGGTGAAGTTAAAGCGCGGGCATTTCCAGCCAGAGTGCGCGGTTGCGGAAATCGAAAGTGGTGCGCCAGCGCTCGAGCAGGTCGGAGCCGATGCGCACGCGCCACGGTCCGCCGCTGCTGTCCACGAGCACGTCCGGCACCGGCACGCCGCCGACGTACACGACGGGGAGACGGAACGTGCGGCCGCGGATCATGCCGCCGAGTCCCGCGGCCTTGAACGTGCCGCCGGCACTCGCGGCAGACTCGAGGTGCAGTTCGCGCACGACCTGTTCATTGAGGAAAAGCTGATCGCGCGCACCCGTGTCCACGAGCGCGGAAAAGGTGCGGCCATTGATCTGCACGGGCACGTAGGGCAGCGATTCGCGCATCTCCATCGGGATGCGCACGGCGCCGCGCGAGGGCACGAAGGGCGTGACCCCGGAGAACATCATGCGCTTCGCGCGGTAGTCGAAACTGACGAACGAAAATGCGGAGAGGACCGGCGCGCCGAGCAGATTCACCTCGAAGCCGCCGACGCGCACGCCGCCGAAATGCATCGCCGACGACTCGCGCCGCAGGATGCTGACGAGGTCGGAAATTTCCATCGTGCCGATCTGCACGCTCGCGAAACGCGCGAGCCACACGCGCTCCTCGCCGCCGATGCCCTGCACGCGCAGCGTGCCATCGGCCGGCGCGTACACTTCGGCTTTCACCGCGAGCGCCGTCTCCGCTTCCACGACGCTGAGCTGCGCGCCGGTGTCCGCGATGAAGCGGACGGGCGCGTGGTGATTGAGGCTCATGCGGATGGTCGGCAGGCCCGAGACGCCGCGGTCCATCGGGACTTCCACGGGATGCTCCGGGAGCTTCGCGCGGAAAAGCTGCAGGCGGTACCTTTCACCGCCAGGCAGGAGGTGGAAGCCGAGCTTGTCCCCGGAGATCGCGCGCTGGCGGAGGAGCGCCTCCGAATCCTTCGGGATCGGGATCGAACGCACCGTGCAACTCGCGGCGCACCACGCGAGCAGCGCCGAAAGGCTCGCGGCGAAAATTTTCATCGGCCGATGCATTTACCAGCGCGGCAGGAGCCGCTGCCAATTCGGGTCCACGTGCTTGCGCATTTCCGCGGTGTCGTCGCGCTTGCGGTACGGGCACTTCACGTAGCGCTCGCGGCCGCGCGCGAGCTGATCGTGATCGAGTTCCACGCCGAGGCCGGGCTTGTCGGGGATGGGCACGCTGCCATTCACAAATTTGATCCGCCCGCCGACGACGATCTCGTCCTTCGCCTGACTCCACGGGTAATGCGTGTCGCACGCGTAGCTGAGGTGCGGCGTGGCGGCGGCGACGTGCGTCATCGCCATGAGCGAGACACCGAGGTGCGAATTGCTGTGCATCGAGAGGCCGAGGCCCCACGTCGCGCAGATTTTCGCGAGGTGCTGCACCTGCCTCATGCCGCCCCAGTAGTGGTGGTCGCAAAGGACGATCTGCACGGCATCCTCGCGGATCGCCTGCGGCAGATCGCCGAAACACGTCACGGCGACGTTGCTCGCGAGCGGGACGTTGCAGCCGGCATCGAGCAGCGCGCGGCGCACGGCGGACATTCCGGAAATGCCCGCGGTCGGATCCTCGAGGTAGCCGCCGGTCGCGGTGCCGAGTTCCTCGCGCAGTTCCTTGCCGACGCGGATGCTCGTCTCGACGCTCCACGCGCAATTCGGATCCATGCGCACGGGCAGGCCGAACTCACGCCGCAGCGCGCGCACGCTCTCGATCTCGATGTCTGGATCGAGCACGCCGGTTTTGAATTTGATGTCCTTGAATCCGTACTGCGCGATGAGCTGCCGCACTTGCGCGACGATGCCCTCGGGCGAGAGCGCCTCGCCGAATTCATCCTCGCGCACATCGCCCCCTTCCCCGCCGCCGCCCGCGTGCTTGTAAAATGGATACGCGCTGAACGGCACCGCATCGCGCACGCGCCCGCCGATAAGATCGCACACGGGCTGGCCGATCGTTTTGCCGATGAGATCGAGGCACGCCGTCTCGACTGCGGAAAAAGTGCGCGCCGTCGCATCGAGCGGATTTTCGCCCGGCACGAGCATCGTCTGCGAACGTTCGTCGCCCACTCCTTTTCCCACGACCATGTCCACGAGCGCGCCGGTGAGGCGGAAGGGATTCGCGCCGATGAGTCGCGGGCGCAATTGCTCGAGCGCATCGGCGGGCGCCTCGCCGCCGTACGTCTCGGCGATGCCGGTGATGCCGTCGTCGGATTTCAGCTCAAGGATCGTCCGCAGCGCGTACGGCTGATGCAGCCCGTAGCTGCTGCGCAGCGGCGGGTCCGCGATGGCAATGCGATGAATGACGACCTCTGAAATGCGCATGGCGCGCACACTGCCGCGAACGCGCAGCGGCGCGCGAGCAGATTCGCGGGCGGGGGCGGGTTGTTGAATTTGGAAGCCATGAATCCAGGAAATGGAAACGCGCGGTGCACTGTTCGCACGCCGAGATCGGCGAGCGATTCCCATTGCGTCGCGCGATTCTCCGCCGCCTCTTTTCGTGGCTTCGTGGTTTCCAAATTCAAAAATTGAGGTCCACCCGACGTGCTGGCCAACGGCGCGGCGATGTGGTTTCTTCCCGGCGAATTGAAAACCTGGCTCCGCTGCATGCTGCTGCTGCTCGCCGCCCTCGCGCTCCCGGGCGCGCGGGCGGATGAGTGGATTTCCGAGGAATACCGATGCGCGCTGACGATCCCGACTCAGGAATCCTGGACCGCGGCCATGCGCCAGCCGCTGCCCTCGGGCGAGGTGATTTTCCACGCCACTTCCATGGTCTCCAGCCAGGGCATCATGATCACGCATCTCGCGGACATGCCTTCGACCGACATCCGGAATCCCGCGGTGCTGAAACGCATCAGCGAACTGCTTGAGGCGCAGGGCTGGAGCATCGAGTCGTCGTCCCAGATCGTTTGGAAAAAGCGGCCGTTCATTCAGTACATCACACAGCGCCGCGATGTGGTCGCCGGGAAATTGATCGGCGTGGTGCGAGTGACGCCGCGCGGACGGAGTGTGTTCCTCATCACCGCTTACGGCAAAGGTGAGGCTGACCGCGCGGAGGATCCGGAATTTTTACGGGTGATGGAAACGTTTCGTTTCATCGACCAGTCGGCGGCGATCGTGGATCATCCGGAAGGTCCGTCGGCGAAACTTTACCGCCTCGCGATGCTCGGGAGTGGCGGCGCGGCGGCGATGCTGATCGTCGCTTTTGCCGTCACGATCCTCCTCTCGCGCGACGGCGATGGAGAGCGTGCTTGAGCCGCGCGCGGCAACTCTCTTCCCTTTCCAATTTATGCGCATTCTCCCCTTCCTCCTGCTCCCCTGCCTTGTGATTTCCGCCCTTGCGAGCGAGTGGCGGTCGGAGATTTTTCACTGCGCGGCAAACATCCCCGACAGCGGCGGGTGGCAGATGATCGATGCGCCGCCCGCGCCGGGGATCGCGCCGGTGCTCACGATGCAGAACGCGGCCAGGCAGGCGGTCTTCGGCATCAGCGTGATCGAGAAATACAAGGAGGCGAATCTTTCCGATCCCGCGATCCAAAAAGATCTGGAGGCGATGCTGCGGCAGTTTGGCTACCAGTTCATCGGCCACTCGACGGTGAAGGCCGGCGGGTTCGACTGGCTGCAGTATCCCGTGCGCGCGGGTGCGGGGGCGCAGCAGGTCAGCGGCATCATCCGGTATGCGTCGGCGGGCGGATCTGTTTTCGGGATCACGATGCTGCGCGGCGGCGGGCAGGAGGCATCCCAGGATGCGGAATTGCAGCGGGCGGCGGCGAGTTTCCGGCTCCTCCCAGCGGATGCGATCGCGGCGACCGGCACGGGCGGCAGAAATGGAAAAACCGCGCAGGGAACCCCACTGCAAACGCAAGGAAGTGCCGGCGAAAAATCCGAGAGCGACAAGGAAAGTCCCGAAGATGCGGCCGCCGCCGAATCGCGGACGCGGATGATTTGGTACGGGGGCGGCGGCGTCCTCGTGCTGCTGATCTTCCTCGGGATCATGGGCGGCGGCGCAAAGAAGCGCTGACTGCGGGGAGAGGCGTTCACAGGCGGCAAGTCGCAGGCGCCGACGACGGAAGCGGCGCTCCATCAAGCGGCTGCACTTCGCCATTATCCGCTCCAAAAGGGCGCAATCACACTTCCACTGAAGCACCGCGCACGCAATGGAAAGGGCGGCCGGAGAAACTCCGACCGCCCTTGAATTCACATGACCGAACGGGACTCGTCCTAGTCGTCGTGTTCGTCGTGGTCGCCGCCGCAGCGATCATCGTCGCCCCAGCGGTCGCGATCTTCGCGATCGGTGTCCTCGCGATCCCGGCGGCAATCGTCGTCGTTGCGGCAGCGGTTGCAGGCCTTTTGCGCGTAGTCCCACGCGTGCTCGTAGTGCTCGATCGCGCCCTTGTAGTCCTGCTTGGCGATGGAGGTCTGCGCCGTCACGAGTTCGCAATTCGCCTTGGCAACATATGAGGCGTTGCCATTGCACGCGAGTGCTTCCGTGATCGCGGCGCGCGCGATTTGCTCATCCGCCTGCATGAGATCCTGCACGGCGTCGAGCGCGGCCTGCACGCAGTTTGGGTCGGCGCTGTACTTGAGGATCTTCTGAATGGCGTAAGCCGCTTCCTCCTCGTACTCGAAGACCAGTTCGCCCGAGCAGGTCAGCTTCGTGTCATTCACCCACAGCCGCGCCGCGACGCTGCACTGGATGCTGCGAATGGCGGAACGCGCGTTCGCGACCGCGCGGCAATCCGTGCTGGAGAGACAGGGCGTGAGGTCGCTGATCGCTTCGTATTTCAGCGCGCGCGCCGGCGTGTATTCGTACGCGCCGATGTCCACGGTGTTGCTGGTGCCGCCATTGATCACGCGCATCATGAAAACGCGCTGGTCCGTCTTCAGCGGCGGCATGATGGAGGCCGCGAGGCCGGGGTCCAAATCCGGGAGGTTGGTGTTCGGATTGTAGCCCTTGTCGATCGCCGGGCTGCCGGGGAGCAGCGCCTGCGTCTGCGTGGGACCGCCGTTGTTTTGCAGCGGTCCGAGCTTTGGATTTTGATTGAGGATGTCGCTCCCGTTGAACGCGGTCGCGGGGCTCGATCCGGCCGTGTTGCCGATCAGGTTGTTGCTGTTCCCAGCGGCGCTGAAGGTCGCCGGGAAGATCGTGTTGTTCGCGATGTCGGGGCCGACGGCGGCGGAGTTGGTCGCGACGATCGTATTGCGAAGACTCCACGAGGAGCCCGGGAAATCGTTCGATGCAATTCCGCCACCGCTGGCCGCCGTGTTTCCGGAGATTGTCACATTGTAGGTGTAAAAAGTGATGCCAGTCCCCGCATCGATGCCGCCGCCACTCACGGTCGCGCGATTGGAAGCCACCGTGCTGTTGATCAGGTTCACCGTGCCCGCCGACAAGCTGTCGGGATTTTGCGAGCCCGCGCGGATTCCGCCGCCGTTGAGCGTGGCTGCGTTGTTGATCACCGCGCTGCGGAAAATGGTCAGGTCGGTATCGTCCTGCACGCCACCGCCGCTCTGCGTGGCGGTGTTGTACGAGACCGTGGAATCGACCATCGAACTGAGCGATCCCCGGTTGTAGATCCCGCCGCCGCTTCCGAGCGTCGTATTCCCGGTCACGCAGACGCGGAGCAGTTGCAGGAATCCGGAATTATAAATGCCGCCGCCGTTCAGATCGTTCGTGACATCGCTGTCGCCGGTCCCGGCAGGCTCACCGCCGCGGCCGTTGCCCTTCGTGATCGTCATGTCGGAAATGATGATCGCTCCCGTTCCGGAGGTCGAACCCGCGACGTAGAAAACACGCCCCTTGTTGTTCCCGCTCACCGTGAGTTTGTCGCAGCCGAGTCCGCGGATGGTGAGCGCTTTGTTCACGAGGAGTTGCCCATCCGAGAGGATGATCGTTTTGCCTTTGAGCGCCGGGGAAAAATCCACCGTGCCGTTCGCCGGGGTTCCCGCGATGGCCCAGCGGAGGCTGCCCGCGATGAGCGCGGTGCTCGGGGCGTTGTCTTTGTTATTGGTGACGGTGAGGGCGAGCGCCGTCCCGGGAAGGACGGTCGCGGTGATCGCCGCAAGGCATCCGAAGATGCGCGCGCGGGTGGTTGTGGACTGTTTCATTGGTGACTGTTTTTGTGGTTTGGTTCTCTTCGATCAAGGAAAGGCTGGGTGCGCGAAGCACATCGTTCGGTGGAGGATCGGCAGTTGGATGCTTTTTCCCCACGCGGAATTAAGCAGTTTGTCATTTTGGACTGATGAAGTCCAACAAAAACACAGAAAATATCTCTGTTATCGTTATTATAGAAATGTGGCAACCTCAAGGCAACCGTTCGATCCGCATTCGGAGGAACGCGCGTCCGCCATCTGAAACCGGATGCCGGTAGCGATAAACGCGCGCCGGCGAGAGCGTGATCAGGTCCACCTCCGAGGCACTCCACGAGGTGAAATCGGTCGCGCTCTCCACGATGTAGCGCACGTCGGTCGCCGCGGGATTTGGAACGAACGACAGCGTGAGGTATCCGTCGATCAGTTGCGGCCGCGGCACCACCGCCGCACTGTTCATCGTCGGATTCAGGCCCGTGCCGTATTTGATCAGATTTGCCACGCCGTCGCCGGTCCAGCTTGCGGTGTCGCCCGCCGCGGGAGTGTTCGCCGCGGCCCCGAATTGATTGAACCGCCAAAGATCGACCGGCCGATCGTGGATCGTCACCGCCACTGCCGTGACCGCACCGAGATTCGCCGACGGCGACGGTGCCAGCGTGATCACGCAGGCACGATCGCCTTCCGCGATATCGTTCGGGATCGGCGTCACCGCGATCTCCGCCGAAGCGGCACCCGCCGGGATCACCGCAGGCGCTGCGATCGTCGCAAAGTCCCCGCCATTCCCGGCACTCCCGCCGAGCGTGAAAGGCACCATCAGCGGGACTCCCGTCGCGCCCGTCCGCGTCACCGTGAACGCACCGCTGATCGCGCCAAACTCAAACGCATCCGGCCGCGTCGCCGCGATGGTGACCACGGTAGAAAGCACCGTGAAACCCGCCGTGGTGAGTGCGTCCACCGCGAAGGCATCCTCGCCACCACGGAGCGCGAGCGTGCCCGCGGAGTCCGTGCCCGCAGCGTTCAGATCCAGCGCGACGGAGAAAAGCGGCCCGGTGTAAATTTCGCCCGGCAGCAGGATGCCCGGCACATTTGCAAAGAACGTGTTCGGCCTCCCCGCGAGGCCCGCGGGCAGGGTGCATTGCATGTCATTCAGAAAAACTTTCGCCGTCGGGCTCGTGTTCGCGAGCGTGCCGGTGATGACCAGCGTCGTGCCCGCGGCGGCATTCACCACGGGCGCATCGAGCGTGAGCGTCAGCGCAGCATCGGCCCGCGGCAGCGCGAGCGCGGCGAGGATGAGGCAGCGGAGGAGGAAAATGGTGCGCGCGTTTTTCATCGGTCACTGTCCCACGGCGAAGAGGATCGAATTCGCGATCACATACACAGTCCCATCCACGCCGATCACCGAAGGCGTGTACGCCTCGCCGAGTTGCGGAGTCAGCGTGAGCGTCTGCGTGAAGGTGTTCGTCGCAAAATCCCAGCGGTATATTTTCCCATCCTCGCTGTGGACGCACGCGCACTTGTTGAACGGATCGATCGCCACCGTGTTGATGCACCATTCGCGCACCGCGCCGAGCACGCCGGGATACTCGTCGTCGGGCGTCGGTCCGGCGATGGTGAGGATTTCCTTCATCACCACCGCGGTGGTCGAGGGATCGATCATCGTGCGTTCGGATCGAGGATCGCCACCTTGTTCACGCCGGTGCCGCCGATGCCCGCGTAGTCGTTGTATTTGCTGAGCAGCAAGTACGACGATGTGCCGTGATACGAGGGCACGAGCGACGCCGGGACGATCGATGCCGTGTGATCCCAGCCGAATGCGCCCGCCGGTTTCGACACCGCGAGCGTCGCATCGAAATGCCGCAGCCAGCCGCGATAGTGGTTCGTCCCCCACCCCGCTTCGAAGACGCCGAAATACACATCGCCGTCCGGTCCCACCGTCGGCGTGGCGGTCCCGTCGTCGAGCAGCAGCGCATCGCTGCCGGGCGCGAGCACGTCCTTGAGCCGCACTTTGGAAATCGGCGCGAGCGTGCGGCTGTCGAGCGCGACGAGATAGCCGCCCTGCGCATGGCCCGCGCTCACCGCCACGTAGAGCGTGCGGTGATCGTTGCTCAGCGCGGGCGCGCAATTCATCACGACCTTCGCGACCGCCGGATCGTTTGGCCCCGGATTCGCCGCCGCGTCGCCGCGATCCAGGTCCCCGTGCCGTCCTCCGCGATCCGCGCGAGCCCGCTTTGCAATGCCGGCGTCGTCGCGCCCCCGGCTTCAAATCCGAAGAAAATATTCCCGTACCGATCCGACGTGATCGGCGTGCTGATCTTCACGTTCGCATTGAAATTCGCCGCGTCCGCGTCGTACGCCGGCAGCCCGTAAAATGCCACGCGCACCGGGGTCCCCGCCGCCGCATCCGGCGCATCGCGGAAAAAAACGGTCCCGCCCGCACCGGGATACCACAGCCGGTTTTTCGGCGTGAGCACGACGCCGCAAGGCGGCTTCCAGCTTGCCGCGGGCAGTACGTAGTCGGTCGGCTCCATCCACATCTGCGCGCCATTTCCACCCGCCCGCGCCTCGATGATGAAGTCGCCCGCGGCGCTCGTTTTCCTCGGGAAAATCACCGTGTTCTGCCGCGTGATCACCGGCGAGCCGTAGTGAATGTAGAGCGTCACGTTCGCGACATTCGGCAGGTCCACCGGCATCTGCCAGATGATGCGATTCAGCGGCTGCGAGGCGACCTGCGAGAGCCCGGTGTGCTGCGCATCATGCCCGTGCCCGCTCCACGGCAGCGCGATGCTCTGCGCCTCACACACGGTGCCGAGGGAAAAAAGCGCGGCGGCGAAAAAGCCAGCAGCCCGGACGGTCGCCGATTTCGGGGGAGAAATGTGGGGCATGAGGTGCCGGAGGATACAGACTCGCGCCCACTTCTCAACCGCCGAACCGCCGCAAAATCCGGCGCGCACGCGCGAAGGATGTGCCGCAGCACCTGCGCCGACGAAAAACGACCGCGCCCCATTTTTGCGCAGTGCGCTAAAACCGAATCGTGAACTGCGCGGCGAAAGTATTCGCGTAGCCCGGACCGTCGGCAGAGCGACGCTCGAGGCTGTATTGGAGCTTGAGCTGCGTGTGCGCGGTGAAGCGGTAGCCGAGCGCAAAGTCGGTGCGCCAGATGTCACCGCCCCATTTGTCCTCGCCGCCCGCGCGGTCGGGCAGCGTGCCGAAGAGCTGCTGATTCCACCGCACCGCGCCGAAGAGCTGCGGCGTGAATTTATACTTAGCCTCCAAATAGTAAGCCAGCGAATCGGCATTGCCCACGTCCGGAATCTGGAAGCGCGCCTCGAAGACCTCGGCCCACAATTCCCAGTGATGCCACGCATAGCTGATGTCCTGCCCGATCACGATCTGCCGGTAGTCGCTCAGGGAATGCCCGGCGGCGGTGGTACCGCTGGCTTCATTGTTCAAATACGTGCCGATGCTTGCGGAGACGCCATAGTTCCAGCTTTGGTTCGGCCGGTACCCGAGCCGTGCGCCGAAGGTCGGACGCCGCCACTGAACGGCAGTCGCATCCCAATCCTTCGGTCGCGAGGACAGCGAGGAGTTTTTCACCTCCGCGGCGTATTCAAATTTCCCGATGTGTCCAAAGACTGCCGCGCCGCTCGTATAGCTCGGACCCCAGATGAGTGGAAGCCGCAGGTGCCGCGAGGAAAGTGCGTCCCTTCGCGATATTTCCGAGGTGTCGCCCAGCCCGGCCCAGTATCGGAGCGTGCCCAGGGAGTCCGCCGCTTCCGAACTCCACATCCCGGTCAGGTTTTCATAGGGCAGTGGCGCAGTGATGAATGGACTCTCCCACGAGCTGTGCCGCGTTGCCCAGTTGCCGATGACCGTGGCGAATTTGCCGATCTGGAAGCTCACGCGTCCGTCGTCCCACGGGGTGTAGCGAATCGCATATTCATCGGCCGCGATGCGGTAGGGCTTGTAGCCGGGATCGAAACCCTGGTCCGCCCTTCCCTGCACGAACGCATAGATGTGCGGGCCGATTTGCGCGTCGAAGAACAGCGTGAGGCGCGGATTGAAGAGCGAGTAGCGCTCGGTGAAAAGAAGGCCCGGCGCAGGCTGCGGGAGCGAGTAAGCCTCAAGGTCAATCAAGCCGCTAACGCGTGCGCGGACATTGCCGTGGAGGAGATTCACCGTGAGGAAATCATCGAGCCGATCGAAATAGGCGTCGCTCGTCTCCGCATGAGCCGCTCCTGCGGCAAGACAGATCGCAGCGAATCCGAGGGCGTGGATTTTCATCGGGATGGGAAGACCGCGGCCAGCGCTTCGCGGAGCTTCTGGACGCCCACCGGCTTGCTGAGCAGCACGTCGATTCCGGGCAGATCCGCCTTGTCGAGAAATTGTCCGAAGCCGGTGAGCAGGATGATGGGCGTGCCGGGTTTCATGAGCTTCATCGCGGAGGCCATCTGGTCGCCCGTCATGCCGGGCATCGCCTTGTCGGTGATGACGAGATCAAAATGGCCGTCGCGAAATCGCTTCAAGCCGACGGCACCATCCGGCGCGGTCGCCACGCGGTGGCCATCCATGCCGAGCGCGGCGGCGACAAAATCGCGGACCTGCGGTTCATCGTCCACCACGAGCACATCGAGCGCCTGCGCGACGCGCACGCCATTCGCCGCGGAAGATTTTCCGCCGGCATCCGCGCCCGGCACCGGCAGCGTGACGATGAAAGTCGTGCCCACGCCGGGCGAACTGCGGATATCCACCGAGCCGCGGTGACGCTGCACGATGCCGAAGACCATCGAGAGCCCGAGGCCGGTGCCGCGCTCGCCCTTCGTGGAGAAAAACGGCTCGAGGCAGCGCGTGCGGATTTCCTCGGTCATACCCACGCCGGTGTCCGAGACTTCGAGCACCGCGGCATCCGGGAGGGCGTGCGTGCGCACGGTGATCACGCCGCCGGCGGGCATCGCATCCACGGCGTTGAAAATCAAATTGGTCAGCACTTCGCGCAGCTCGGATTCGTCGCCCAGCACGGGCGGGACGGGCGCGAGCTCGGACTCCACGCGCACGGTCGCGCCCGCGGCCTGCGCCTGATCCTTCCACCGCGGCCGCGTGAGCGTGATCGCCTGCGTGGCGAGCTTCGCGAGGTCCACCGGCTCGAAGTCCTCGCCATCCTCGTGCTTGCGGTAAAATTGCCGCAGTCGGCTCACCACTTTCGCCGCATCGCCCGCGGCGGTGCTGATGATGTTGAGGTACGACATCGCCTTTTCCCGATCCGCGAGCGCGCCGGGGCTGAGCTGCAGCAACTCGGTGAAGCCGAGGATCGGCACGAGCGCGTTGTTGAAATCATGCGCGACGCCGCTCGCCATCTGCCCGAGCGCGCGCAGCCGTTCCTGCTGGATCACGCGCTGCTGCGTCTCCTTCAGCTCCGTGAGCGCCGTGCCCAGTTCCGCATTCGTCGCGCGCAGTTCCTCGTTCGTGTCCTCGAGCGCAGCCTCCGCGCGATCGCGCTGCCGGGCGTGGGTGGAGGAGACTATCGCGAGTTCCTCCACCGGGACGGAAAAGCGCGCGGAGAGCAGATGGCTGGCGAGCAATCCCGCGCTGAGCAGCAGCCCGCCCGCGCCGATCATTTTCCAACGCACCGAGCGAATCTGCGCACGGGACGCCGCGAGCGGAAACAGGGAAACGAGGACGCCGGGACGAAACGCAGTTCCGGGATTCATATTCCGGAAATGGAGCAGATACGGCGCGCCATCGAGCGAGAGTTCCATCTCGTCCTGGAGCTTGCCGGCCTCGGCGACCATCACGCGTTTTACCATCTCCACCACACCCGGCAGAGCGCCCGGAAGATCGAGATGACCTTCCACCCAAATTCCGTTCCGCACGTCCCTCCCCGCCAGCCGCGCGGGCAGGGCGGCGGATTTAAAAAGGAGGACCAGTGCGGCGATCGGCTGTCCGGTTTCCGAGGAGACGATCGGCGTGGCGACGACTTGGTGGATGATCGTGCCGACGTCCGAGGAGTGCTCCGCGACGTACCCCACTTCCTCCTGCTGCGGCAGCTTCTTCATCCGGAGCGCGGTGAGCAGGGAAGCGTCTTCCGCGCCTTGCACCTCGTCAAGTGATCGCCGCTCCTTCGGCTCGATGACCGCGCCATTTTCATCCAGAAAGCGGTAGCCGCGCACGCGGAACATGCCGCTCTCGCCCGCATCCTGCGCGTCGCCCGGCGAGCCCGCGACGGACGGCATGGGCAGCAGCCGGTGCAATTCCGCGTCGGCGATCGAATAGAGCATATCGAGCGCATTATCCTCGATCGCGCCGTGCAGCCGCGGCGATCGGACGATCTCGCGGCAGCGTTCGATCACCGCGGAATCATTCGCCTCACGCACCGCCAGCATCGCGTCGAATTCCGTCTTGAAACGCTCGTCGAGATTTTGCCGCACATCCGCCTCCATCTCGTGCTGCACGACGTACCCGGAGATCACGGTCACGAGCGCCACCACGACCATCATCGCCACGAAAAGCCGCAACCGGAATCGCCCCGTGGCATCGGTGACAGCGGCGCCACCTTTCTCTCGCAGTCCGCGGCTGCTCACGGGAAATCCACGCGCAACGGCGCGCCGCTTTTTAGATCCACCTCGCGCTCCAGCGTCCGCGTGCTGCTCAGCCACGCCTTCAGCTTGTAGCGGCCCGCGGGCAGCCCGGCGAGCCGGAAGGTGCCGTCGGTTTTCGTCACCGTGAAATGCGGCGTCTCGAGCACCAGCACGAGCCCGCGCATGTGCTCATGGATGTCGCACCGCAGCGTGACCAGCCCCGCCTTGTCGAAGACTTGCGAGGGAACCGGCACCTCCGCCGGCCGATAGCGCCCGAGATCGAAACGCTTCGCCGGCGAATATGAAAAAATGCTGTGAAAGCCGTCGTCGAGATTCGGAAATTCGACCTTTGTCCCCATTCGCACCGGGAGCAGCGGAGTGACGAAGGCGAGATTTTTCTGCGCCATCTGCGCCACCGGCGGCGTGCCGGATTTGGAAAAATTCCCCTCCAAATAAACGACTGCCTGCGGCGGATTGATCGTCACTTCGCCGCCTTTGGTCACCACCTGATAGCGCTTGTTCACCACCGCCACCATCGTTGCCTTTGGCAATTCCACCCGCCCCTCGATCACCGAATCCGCGCGGCAAATGGACGCAAGGATGCCGGGGATGCCGGCAAAGGCAATGACGGCGACGCTCGCGAGTAGGCTGCAGGTCTTCATTGGGCAGGATTGCGATCAGCAGACCCCGTGCCTCCTCGCAGCTTCGCCTCCTTCCGTTGCTGCATATTTTTGCCAAATGAAAAAACGCGGGTTTTCCGACTTTTCTTGGACAACGCGTGTTTCCTGGCTAAAATCCGCCCCCTTGAAAACGGACCCGAGAACCGGCCCGGATCTGATCCTCGCCACCAAACCCTTTGCCAAGGACTCCACCTTTGAAAGCTGGTGGCACATCCTGTCCACCGCCGCCCTGCTGCTCGCCGCGCTCGCCGGCACTCATTGGAATTTCAACTTTGCCGCCAAAGCCACCTGCAGCCTCCTCAGCGGCCTCCTGCTGCTCAGGCTCTTCGTCATCTACCACGACCAGCAACATCACGCCATCCTCCCCCGGTCGCGCGCCGCGGAAGTGCTCATGCGCGTGTTCGGCGTGCTCGCCCTGAGCCCCAGCAGCATTTGGCGCAGTTCGCACAACCATCACCACAGTCATAACTCAAAGCTTCGCGGCTCCCATATCGGGTCATTTCCGATCATGACCCGTGAGCAGTATGGCAAGTCGTCCGCCTCCGCCCGGCTGAAGTATCTCTTCATGCGGCATCCGCTGACCATCCTCTTCGGCTATGTCTTTGTCTTCCTCTTCGGGATGTGCATCGCGCCTTTCCTCAACAATCCGAAGGAACACTGGGATAGTCTCGTGGCCCTGATCCTCCACGTCTTGATCGGTGTCGCACTTACCTACTTCTGGGGATGGCAGGCACTGATCCTCACGCAGACCATCCCCCACTTTGTCGCCTATGCGATCGGTTCCTATCTTTTCTACGCACAGCATAATTTCCCCGGCGTTCGATTCGCAGACAAGGCGGGATGGACTTATGCGAATGCCGCACTGGAATCCTCCAGTTTCATGGTCACCGGCCCGGTGATGGCATGGTTCACGGCGAACATTGGCTATCACCACATCCATCACCTGAACGCGCGCATCCCCTTCTACCGGCTGCCGAAGGTTGCTCTCGAAATCCCGGAACTTAGAACTCCCAAGCTCACGTCTCTTCATCCTGCGGAAATCCTCCGCTGCCTCAGACTAAAAGTCTGGGACGTGGAAGCGCAGCGGATGGTAGGTCTCCGCGAGGCGAGACGGCAACCGGCGGCTGTCGCCAACTAATTAGTTCATCCTTCCCCCATGCCTTTCACCGCCGCGGAAATCGCACTCGTCGTCCAAGGGAAGTTAGTCGGTGACGGAAGCGCACTAATAACAGGAGTAGCTCCGGCAGACGAAGCGCGCGAAGGCGATCTTACCTTCGCGGAAAAGGAACCGCAATTCGTCGCCGCCGAACGAGGTGAAGCTTCGGCCATTCTGGCCCCGCCCAGCTTAACCTCCTCGCGAAAAGTGGTCATTCACGTCCCAAATGCGCGGGTGGCCTTCGCCAAGGTCCTCGCGCTTTTCCATCCGCCCGAGACTTATCCGGCCGGGACAGACCCCACGGCTAAGATCGCAGCCTCTGCGCAAATCGATCCGAGCGCACATATCGGTCCTCACTGCGTAATCGGCGAAGGTGTAACCATCGGCGCGAGGTCAGCCCTCATGGGCGGCAACCATGTCCGAAGAAACTCCACCATCGGCGCCGATACTTACCTTTACCCGAACGTGGTGATCTACGAGCGCACATCCATCGCGGATCGCGTGATGATCCACGCCGGCAGCGTCATCGGTTCCGACGGCTACGGCTATGTTTTCGATTCCGGCTTTCACCGCAAGATGCGGCAAATCGGGAATGTCGTGATCCACAGCGATGTCGAAATCGGAGCTAACTCCGCCATCGATCGCGGCGCGCTGGGTTCGACCATCATCGGCGCAGGAACTAAGATCGATAACCTCGTGCACATCGCGCATAACGTCGTGATCGGACGCCACTGCCTCATCATGGGTCAGGTCGGATTCGCCGGTAGCACGCACCTTGGCGATTACTCCGTCGTCGCTTCGCAGTCGGGAATCGCGGGACACTTGAAATTAGGCAATCAGTCCACCATCGGCGCAAAGTCCGGCGTCATGCGGGACATTCCCGCGGGAAGCACCGTCCTCGGAATCCCAGCGCTGCCCGACAAACAGACAAAGCGGCAATGGATCGCCGCTCAGCAACTCCCGGAAACAATCCGGCGGCTCCGCGATCTCGAAAAGCAGGTGGCGCAGCTATCCAAATTGGTGTCCCCGGCGGGAATCGAACCCACATCACCGGTTTAGGAAACCAGTGTTCTATCCGTTGAACTACGGGGACTAAAGCGCTTATTTCCAGTCAGTTACGCCTGTTTTTAATTCGGTATTTTTGGGCTTGGCAACCCACTTCAGTAACCCGATACTCTGTGAACTCAGATGCAAGCTGCTCAAACGCTCACGAAGGTTGCCGAATGTCTCTACCGGAATAATCACGGGACATATTTTGCACTCATCAAGGTGCGCGGCAAGCAAATCAAGCGGTCACTGAGAACATCGGATGCAGCGATGGCTCGGAGGCGGCTGGCGGAACTTCGAGGAAAAGCCCAAGGACTTTCGGGTGACGAACGCACCATGACGTTTGACCAGCTCGCCCAGCGCTGGCTTGCGTTGAAAAAATCCGATTTGCGGGACAGTTCATGGTCGCGGCTTCAGTGCGTCGTAAACGTCCTCACTCCTTTCTTCACCGGGACACCGGTTCGCTCCATTGGAAACAGACAAATCGAAGCTTGGAAAATCAAACGAGGGGTTGCCGTTGGCCCACGCAGTTTCAACTACGAGCGGGAAGTCTTGCGCAGGTTGTTTGAATACGCTCGCGCCACCCTTCGTATCATCCCCGAAAATCCCGCGCTCGAAATCAAAAAGCGAAAAGTCGGCAAGGCAGAGGTCGTGATTCCGACGAAGGAACAATTTCGCGTGCTCGTGGAGATGCTACGGGCAGAGCCTCGCGCGCAGGAATCCGCAGATTTCGTTGAGTTTCTCGGCTACTCAGGATTGCGCCGTGGCGAAGCGACGCAGGTACGTTGGCCCGATGTGAACTTGAGTCTCGATTCGCTTCTGGTCACCGGCGGCGAGCACGGAACGAAAAATCACGAAGTCCGCACCATTCCCCTGTTCCCACCGCTGCGCCGTTTGCTGGAACGACTCGCCTTCGCAAGCGGGAAACCGGAATCCGAACGACTGTTCCCTTTCGACACGGCAAGAAAGGCTCTCGACACCGCATGCAAAAAAGCGGGACTGCCACACTTCGGCCATCATGCGATGCGTCACTTTTTTTGCTCGAATGCAATCGAGGCCGGATGCGATTTCAAAGTGATTGCTGGATGGCTCGGCCACAAAGACGGCGGCGTCCTGGTGGCCATGACTTACGGGCACCTCCGCAACGAGCACAGCGTCGCAATGGCGAAGAAAATGACCTTCGACCTCGCCCAGCCCGCCTGAGTTCCGCACCGAAACACGCGACTGCGTCAACCTGTCCTCTTGGAAGCCAAGCAAGGAATCAGCGATGCCGCCTAGCAGCCTGTCGGACTTTCCGCGCTACGGATTTTGAAATTGCGGGTTGAAGGAGGATGCCCGCGCGCTTCGTTTCGATTGATCACGACACCCCGATGCTCCTGCCGCCGGATT
>JBBSEI010000043.1:0-32922 GCA_038239865.1 Chthoniobacterales bacterium | reverse complement strand
TGCATTTTCCAATCCGAGGGCCGGCCGAAGTGCGAGTGAACGAACTCAGAGAACTGAAGACGGCGAGCGATCAGGCTTAAACGCAGGTGGAGATTCAAACCCGGGAATACAAGAGCAAAATCGACTCGTAAAATTTATGACACCTTCGACGGACCGGCCAGCAACAGCGCAGCACCACCGGATGATCCTTGCGCACTCGTCGCCTGACTTCCTTAATCCCGCCCACGAATGGCGGCGTGTGTTCGCAGAAACTTGGGGCACGTTTCTGTTAGTCATGGTCGCCGCAGGCGGTGGGATTGTCGCTGCCAGCAGCGGTGGGGCAGTCACGCCCGGCATGATCGTGGTCGCTCCGGGGCTCATGGTGATGGCAATCATCTACTTCATGGGATCGGTGAGCGGGGCTCATTTAAATCCCGCGGTCACTTTGGCGTTCGCGGTCCGGTGTAATTTCCCGTGGCGGCGGGTGCCCGGCTACGTCCTAGCCCAAGTAGTCGGTAGCGTCGCGGCAACGCTCTTTCTCCGGGCCATGTTCGGCACAGTTGGAGCACTGGGTGCGACGGTGCCGGGGAGCGGTGTAGGCAGCGGGAAGGCGCTCATTATGGAAGCGGTGCTAACAGCGGGGTTGGTGAATACGATTTTGGGCACGGCGTCCGGAGCGCGGAACATCGGCACCAACGGTGCTATCGCAGTAGGTGGATACATCGTCTTGGCGGGCCTTTGGGCGGCACCGGTCAGCGGCGCCTCAATGAATCCGGTGCGATCGTTGGCCCCAGATTTAGTTCGTGGCCACTTCGACACGACTTGGGTTTACCTAGTCGGACCGGTCATAGGCGCGCTAATAGCGGTCGCTTTTGAATGGATTTTGAAGGGGAAACCTACCGCTGCCGGCGGGATCGCGGCACAAGGCACGCTTGACGACGACGATTGAACTTAGGACCCTGCCAGCCAATCGCGACAGACTGCTTATGACAATGCCGCGAGATTAGTTCTTGGGCGAGCGTTTGCTCTGAGTGATCTTTTTAAGAGCAGAACCTTTGTGCATGGCCATGTGGTCGGTCTTATCGCTTTTGATCAAATACTGCGGCTCCTCTTTGGAAGCATGGACCTTGTAGCCTTTGAATGTGATTTCAGAAGTGATCTTTTTTTTGATCGTTCCCCGAACTCGACCGGCTTCTGAGTTCCACTCAACGTGATCGCGAACTTTGAATGCGTGTTGCATTGGTATGATTTTATTCTCTATATTTTCAGTCTTAATAGCCACTAAAACCCTCTGTTCGGATATCGTCGTCATCGGCTCCCGACTCATTGAGCATCGTCTTCAATCCGCTTACCATTCCTGGCGGTCCGACGACGTAATAAATCGGAGACCTGGCGTCGCTCAGGTATTTCCCGAGCATCTCTTTGTTGATCTTACCTGTTTCTCCGCTCCACGGCCGATGTGAGTTCGCCATGTCGGTCATGGTAGGGACAAACGTATAGTTTGGATTATCTTTTCGCAACGCTTCCATCTCGTCGAGAAACGGCGCGTCCTCCGGCCGCCTGTTTGAGAAGAAAAAAACGATTCGGTGCGGCAGTCGTTGCCTGGCTGCATGAAGAAGAATGCTTCGGATGGGAGTGACGCCGATTCCACCGGCAAGAAAGACGGCGGTCCTGGCAGAGTTGTTGTGCAAGACGAGACTGCCGCCAGCCGCCGAGATTTTAACTTCGGTATTCAACGTCATTTTTCCCAGTTCACGCTTAAAGGCGGTATCGCGCATTCGAGTTGCCACCATGAGCAGGTCTTCTTCGGGCGCACTGGCGATTGAAAATCCACGAACATTGCCTTCGGCGTCCGTCTCGGAAGGATTCAGCAACGTAATGTCGATCCATTGTCCGGCTTTGAAGATGAAGTTCACCGGCTTCTCAAGCTGAAACGCCATTGTGCGTTCGGCAACGAGAAAGCGATTTTTAAGTCTCGCCAAATAGGTTGTTGTCTCAGTAGCCATTCGTCGTCGAAGCTAAGGAATCGTAACTGCACTTCTGGCGGCAAAATACCTGAAGGCCGAGAGGAAACTTTTGTGGTTCCATGTTCAAGACCGGATCTTGGTTAAAACCATCTTGTAGCGTTTGAGCGCCTTCAGCGCGTGCGGCTGGTGCGCGGGCATGAGAATCATCTCGCCGGCTTGCAAGCGATGGGGCTGGCCTGCGATGGTGATTTCCGCTTCGCCTTCGAGCACATGCACCAGCGCATCGAACGGAACGGTGTGCTCGCCAAAGCCTTGTCCTTCGTCGAAGGCGAAAACCGTCACCGAGCCGCCAACGTTTTTCACGATTTCGCGGCTGACAATGGAGCCGTTCTCATAGTGCACCAACGCGGAGGCCAACACGACGTCGGCCCCGAGCCCTGTGGATTTTCCTTGAGGTAGTTCGTTCATTTTGTTTCTCCTATTACGCACATGAACTTCAAATTGGTCGTATGACGGCAGAAAAATCCACAATCCGAGGGGGAACTCGTCAACTACGATTGATTGCTAGGAATTTGCTTTTGGCGGGAGGCTCCTGAAACAGCCGTTGGGCAGGACCGGAGGCGGGGAAATGGGGGTTGTTCTTCAAGGGGGTTGTTCGGGCAATTGCCATTTTCTACTCTCTCGCACGCGTCAATGCTTTGCCAGAATGGAATACGACAGCTGGTTCGCCGGGATGGTGATCATGTTCTGTGATTGAGTACGTCGTGTTGGCGGCCGTAGTGCCGCGCTTGTGGACACCTTTAACAGTGCCGTGACCAATAGCGCTACGATAGTGCCATGATACGGAGGTGCCAACGGGAATCGTCTTGAACGATGGTGTTTTCTTGGTAGGCATAATGGTTTATTGCTAGGAATTTGCTTTTGGCGGGAGGCGGTTGGGCAGGATCGGAGACGGGGAAATGGGGGTTGCTTGCAAGCGATGGGGCTGGCCTGCGATCGTGATTTCCGCTTCGCCTTCGAGCACCTGCACGAGCGCATCGAACGGAGCAGTGTGCTCGCCCAAGCCTTTTCCTTCGTCGAAGGCGAAAACCGTCACGGAGCCGCCCGCCTTCTTCACGATTCCGCGGCTGACAATGGAGCCGTCCTCATAGTCCACCAACACGGTGGACATCACGACTTCGGCCCCGATCCCTGTGGGTTTTCCTTGAGGTAGTTCGTGCATTTTGTTTCTTCTATTACGCACATGAACTTCAAATTGGTCGTGTGGCGGCAGAAAAATCCACAATCCGAGGGGAAACTCGTCAACTACGAGGCGGCGAATATTTCGCCGAAGGGACGAGAGGGACGAGGGACAGACTGATTATTGGTTTTGGGCAGCGTCGGCAGGCAATCGTCGGTTCGCGTCACAGTGGCGGGATTCCCGCGAGCGCTGCGCGGAGGCGGTCGGTGGTGTGGTGCTTCGCGCACCAGTTCTCGATGTATGCCATGTCGAGACTTTCCGTGCCCTGCACGGCCAGCACGTCGCGCGCGTCGTCGAGATCCTTGCTCGGTCCCCAGCGCAGTTTTTGGACGATGACATCCTCGGGGGTCGGCACCCAGACGACGCGCCCGAGTTGCCGCGATGGGATCTGCCGCTTGCGCTGGAACTGGGAAAGCACGAACGGGTCGTCGAACAACTCGAACAGTTCGACCTTGAACGGCTCGCCCTGTCGCACGACGCCCACGATTTGCCTCTCCCATGTGAGCGTGGCAACAAAGCCGTGAAGGGGCGGGACTAAATGGACCGCTCCTTTCAGGGCTTTGATCTTTTTGTTTTCCATGACCGAGGGCGTTGCCCTGGGCTGGCATGTTGGCGGGCCTTTGGCCCTCGGAACATGAACGTCTCAGAAGGGCATCACAGGCCTTAGCTCGCCAGGGCGTCGCGGCAGAATTGGATCGAGCGGGCGAGTTCCTTCATCCGGTCCGAGTCGGCGGGGATTTTGTATTCAAACTCGATCGTGGCTTGGATGTTCCACTTGTTGTCGCGGATCAGGCGCAGCACTTCCGCGATGGGCGTGTCGCCTTCGCCGAATGGCGTATTGGGCCCGTTGTTGAATTTCCGATCCTTGATGTGCACGTGCGTGATCCGCTCGTGATGCTGCTTGAGGAAGGGCACGGGCGAGGTGTTGTTGCCGGCGACGAAGTGACCGAGGTCCACGTTGGCGCCGTTGAATTTCGCGAGGGCAAAGGCGGCTTCCCAGTCCTCGGGTTTCGTCGTGGCGTGGCCGTGGTAGCCGACCATGAGCCGGTGCTTGTCGGCGAATTGCCCGACGCGTTTCAGCTCCGCCTCAATGTGCGAAATCTCCGATGAAATGGCGCGACCGCCGAGCGCCTTCGCGAGCGTGAAGGCGTAGTCCAGCTCGTCGTCGGACATCTTGAAGATGCCGTCCACTTTCACGATCTCGATGAGCACGCCGGCGGCTTCCCACTT
Source organism: Chthoniobacterales bacterium (assembly GCA_038239865.1). GTDB lineage: Bacteria > Verrucomicrobiota > Verrucomicrobiia > Chthoniobacterales > Chthoniobacteraceae > SXWH01. Next base: position 28,506 of record JBBSEI010000043.1, on the reverse strand, counting down.
CGCGCGGAAGTCCTTCGCGCGATCCATCGGCACGGATTTGCGCCAATCTTTCAGCTTCGCCGCATTCGATGCACCGTCGGTTTTTGGCGCGTCGCTCTTCGGCGCGTTCTTGTCCTTCTTCGGCGGATAAATGAGATCCTTCGGCGCGCCCATGAAGACCTCGACGGGCTGCGCGCGCAGCTCCACGCCGCTCAGCCCGAGCTGCACGCAGGACTTGAGGATTTCATCACCGTCCGTCACGCCCGCGCCGAAGCTGTACGGCACGTTCAGGCCGATCTGGACGCCGGCGACTTTGGAGTTTGGCTTCCCCGGCGCTTCCGCCGCAGTGAGGCGATTCACCCAGGATGACAGGCCGAGGGCGGGCAGTGCGGCCGCGGTAAGTTGCACGAATTTCCGGCGGGTATGGATGAGCATGTTGGGATTAGTTGAAGTGTTAGTTGGTGGATAAGTGCGGGGTAAGTGCGCGACGTTCGCGAAATGGTGGAGCTGCAATGGTGGATTTCCTTTGACGATGAATGACGGGACCTCAAGGCGCGGAGACATCCACTTTGAAGAATGCGGTGGCACCGCCGTCGATCTCCGCGGGGAATGGGATGGTCACGATTTCGATTTCGCCGTCATCCGCAATCGCCGTGGGCGTCGTCGAGGCGACGGTCCAAATGGAGAAGTCGCTGGTGAAGCGCACGGTGTAAGTCATGCCGAGGGTGAGATAGTCCTTGCGGCGGGCGAAGGCGGCGAAGTGATTGAAGCCCCCTGCTCCGTCCGGCGCGGTGATCGTGATGGGTTCGCCGCGGGCGGTGATCATGGCACCGTTCACCGCGAGCGGGCCTTTGCGCGCGAGGCCGGGGTTCGTTCCGAAGCCCCATTCGAGCACATTCGGGAGCCCGTCGCCGTCGAAGTCCGCGCCCGGCGCGGCTTTCGGTCCACTGAGTCCATTCGTGGTGGCCCACGCCGCATAGGCCGCGGTCACGGTCGCGAAAGTGAAATCGCCGGTGGTCGTCGTGCCCGCGGCGTTCGTGGCCGTCACGCGGAAGTGATAAGTCGTCCCCGGCGTGAGTCCCGTGAGCGCTGCGTTCACAGCCTGATCGGCAAAGCCATTCACCGGCGTGAGCGTGATCGGAGTGTCCGTGCCGTACGCGGTGGTCGTTCCGCTTTGGAATTTCGCCGTGGTCGCGGTGCCGTTGGGATTGATCGTGACGTTCAGCGTGGCGGTGGTCACCGGCAGGGCGTTCACCGAGACGCCCGTGATGAAGGGCGGCAGCGCGTTCACGTACTGGATCGCGATGTCGGACGACTGCCAATAGTTGTCCCCCGCCTGATATGCGGTGATCGCGATCAAACCCGGCGCGGTGACCGTGAGCTGGCTGCCATTCAGCGTGACGGGGCCGGAGACGAGATAGCTCACCGGCAGCCCGCTCGATGCCGTCGCATCGAGGGTGATCATGTTGCCGACCGTCGCATTCCCGTGCGCGGAGAAAACGATCGTCTGCGCGGGACTGAGCGCGGGGAGGACTAAGTCCGGGACGAATTGATTCCGCCATGCATAGGCGAGGCTGCCATTGTTGGCAAAGCCGCAGGCCCACAAGGAGCCATCAGCGGTGCTCAGGAGCGAGTGATAGCTGCTTTGGAAGACGTTGTTCCACCCCGTCGAGGTGCCCACCTGCACAGGTGCGGAACGGTTGGCTATGGTTCCAGTGCCGAGCTGCGAGTAGAAATTATAACCCCATGTCCAGAGGGTGCCGTCGGTCTTCAAGGCAAGCGCGTGGTGGTATCCGGAGGCCACGGTTTTCCAATTGGTCGCGGTGCCGATTTGCAATGGAGTTGAGCGGTTGCTGATGGTGCCGTCGCCGAGCTGACCGTAAAAGGCATAGCCCCAACCCCAAAGCGTGCCATCCGTGCGAGTGGCATTGGTGTGGTATATTCCGGTGGAGACGCTGCTCCAGTTGGTCGCGGTGCCGATCTGCACGGGCGTGGTGACGGGGGTGGTCGTGGTGCCGTTCCCCACCTGGCCGAAGGCGTTGTAACCCCAGCCCCAGAGTGTGCCGTCGCTGCGTGTGGCCAGGATATGATAGCCGTGCGTGACGACGTGAGCCCAATTCGAAGCCGTGCCGACCTGCGTGGGTGTGGGATGCGAGCCGGAGTCGCTCAGGCCGTTGCCGAGCTGGCCGTCGGAGTTATAACCCCAGGCCCAGAGCGTGCCGTCGGTCTTGAGCGCGATGGCGTTATAGTAACCGGTGGCGACTTCCCGCCAGTTCGTGTCGGTGCCGACTTGCACCGGGCTGTTGCGCTGCGTCGTCGTACCGTCGCCGAGCTGGCCGTAAAAGTTATAGCCCCATGTCCATAGCGTGCCATCGCTGCGCACTGCGGCTGTGTGAGACGCGCCGCATGCAACGTTGCTCCAGCCCGTGCCCGGTGCTGGCTGAACCGGCACCGGATGCTGGCCGCCGTCGCTGGCACCGATGCCGAGCTGGCCGTTTCCATTGTTACCCCACATCCACAACGTCCCGTCCGGCTTGATTGCAGCGCTGTGCCCATTTCCCGAGGTGGCGGCTGCAATGGGTCCGAACTGTGCGGCGACCGGCAATGGCACGCGACCCAGATAGCCCAGCTCCCCGCTGCTATTTTCGCCCCACGACCAAAGGGTGCCGTCGGCCTTTGTCGCGATGCCCTGATCATAGCCGGGCGCGACTAAGTTCCAATTGCTCGCGGTGCCGACTTGCACCGGGGTGTTGCCGCGCAGGACGAGGTCATTGAAGTTCTGGCCGAGTTGTCCGTAAAGATTCCAGCCCCACGACCAGAGCGTACCGTCTGTCTTGGTGCCGAGCATGTGATAGCCGCCGGCCTGGACGTTTTGCCAGTTGGTGGCCGTGCCGAGCTGAGCCGGGGAAGTGCGCTGGATGAGCGTGCCATCGCCGAGCTGGCCCTCAATATTCCGGCCCCACACCCAGAGTGTGCCATCGGAGCGGGTCGCTGCGCTCGAGTAATAGCCTCCTGAGATGCCGTTCCAATTCGCCGCGGTGCCGATCTGCAATGGAGAGGTTACATCGGTGGTCGTGCCGTTGCCGATCTGCCCGTAGAGGTTGTCACCCCAAGCCCACAGCGTGCCGTCTGTGCGGATCGCCATCGTATGATAGCCACCGCAACTAATGCTGGCCCAAGTGGCGACGGTCCCGATTTGAACCGGTGAAGTATGAGTGGTCAGTGTGTCGGCAGTGCCCTGGCCAAGCTCGCCGTCGGAGTTATAACCCCATGCCCAGAGTGTGCCGTCTGTCTTCAGCGCGACGGTATGCTGATAGCCTGCGACTGCGGCAGCCCAAGTGGTGAGCGCGCCGATCTGCACGGGGCTGGTGCGCTGTGTATTTGTCCCGTCGCCCACCTGGCCGTAAGTATTGATTCCCCATGCCCACAGCGTGCCATCCGTGCGGACGGCGACCGCGTGAGCATAGCCCGCGCTCACGGATTTCCATGAGGCGAGCGCGCCGATCTGCACCGGCGTGACGCTGCTGCCGGTGGTGCCGTTGCCGAGCTGTCCGTTGCCATTGTTGCCCCATCCCCAGAGCGTGCCGCCCGCGCGGATGCCAAGCGAGAATCCGCCAGCATTGGTCTTGCTGCTGCTGATCTGCACGAAGGGAGCGCCCGAATAGACGGCGAAAGATTGCGTGACTGGCAATGCCGCCCCGATGGTGCTGCCATTCCCCGGTTGGGACGCGGTGATGGTGACGACGCCCGCGGTGCCGGTCAGTGTGACGGTGCTGCCGGCGAGCGTGGCGCTGGCACCGCCTGCGGTGATGCTATAGCTCACCGTCAGTCCGCTCGTCGCGGTGGCGCTGAGCGTGAAAGGCGCGTCGGTGGTTTGTTTCGCAGGGATCGGCGGGAATGTGATGGCCTGCGAGACGGCGGTGAGGGTGATATCGTTGCCGTCGCCTCCTGCGTAATTGATCACAAAGAAATAGGTCTGCGCGCCGAATGCGGCGCTGACGACGGAGCCATTCGGCAGCACGTTGAACGTCCCCACGACAGGCGTGAAGCCGGTGTTGTTCACCAGCGTGAGCACCGTCCCGTTCGCCGGCGCGAAGCCGAGCGTGATGTTGAGCGGCAGCCCCGTGGCGTTGAATCCGTCGGCACTCACCGGCACGTCGGTGCCCGCGTTGAAAGTCGCGATGTTCGGCGTGGAGAATGTCAGGTCCTGGCTGTCGAATTCGCCCACCGAGGTCTCGACGCCGATCCGGAAGTGATAGGTGAGGAACGGCTGCAATCCGGTGATCGGCACGGTCAGGGTCTGCGCGGCGAATCCGGACACAAACGGCTGCCTCGGCGTGCTCGTTCCGTACGCCGTCGTGAGTCCATAATCAAAGCTGACGTCGCCGGTGTAGTTGTTGCCCGTGATCGAACCGTGCAGCGTCGCGCTGGTCGCGGTGATGTCCGTCGCGGCGGCGACGAGCGGCACGGGCGGCGGATTCAGACGGTAGATGGCGGTGGTATTTCCGCCGTAAAGGAAATCGTCCGACGCGAGCACGAGGCCGTTGTTGGGAGTCAGGCCATCGGTGCGGCCGGTGAAAGTGTAGATCGAGGCAACGGAGCCATCCAGCGCGAAGCGGAAAATCGTGCCCCCGAAGTACACTCCGCCTGCTGACGTGACGCCGTACAGGCTCCCGTCGCGTCCCGCGAACAAGCCGCCAGTCGGCGTCAGTCCGGGCAGCGTGCCCGTGGTGCCGGTGAAGCTGGCGAGGCTCGTAAAAACGCCCGCGGGCGTGACTCTGAAAACGCTGCCGAAGCCCGCCGTGCCGCCGCTGCTGGTCACGCCGTAGAAATTGCCATCCGCGCCCAGCGCCAGCACGCCGAGTGGCGAGGTGCCGATCGCCGCGCCGGTGGTGCCGGTGAAATTCACGAGCGTGGTCAGCACGCCTGCCTGCGTCATTTTGAAGACCGTGCCGAAGCCGCCACCGCTGCCGCCGCTGGTCGTGGTGCCGTAGTAGTTGCCGTCGCTGCCGAGCGTGAGCGGAGCCTGCGGGCTGGAGCCGAGATTTGCGCCGGTGGTGCCGGTGAAATTGATCAGCGTCATCTGCACGCCAGCGGGAGTCATTTTGAAAATCGTCCCCGAGTTGCTCGATCCGCCGCCCGATGTCGTGCCGTAGTAATTGCTGTCGCTGCCGATGATCATCGCGGCCTGCGGGCTCGATCCTGGGTTCAGTCCCGAGGTGCCGGTGAAGCTGATCAGCGTGTTGTAAATTCCCGCGGGCGTGAGCATGAACACGGAGCCGGAATTGATCGCGCCGCCAGCGGCCGTGGTGCCGTAGTAATTTCCATCGAGCCCGAGCAACATGCCGGCGCGGGCATTCAGCGCCGTGGTGCCGGAAACCGGCACGAGCGTGCTGAGCGTGCCCGGCGCGCCGCCGCTCGGCGTGGAATACACGCTGCCAAATCCATTCGCGCCGCCGCCGCCGAGCAGCGAGCCGTAAAGTTTTCCGGACTCGCCCTGCGTGAGCCGGCCGAAGTTCGGCGCGGCGGTCACATTCACGAGCGTGGTGAAAAGCCCGCCCGTGGTGACTTTGAAAATCGAGCCCACGTTGTTCAGCCCGCCGCTGTTCGTCGTGCCGTACAGTGCGCCATCCGTCCCGGCCACGAGCGCGCCCTGCGGCGTGGTGCCCACTGCGGCGCCGGTGCTGCCGGTGAAATTCACGAGCGTCGTCAACGTTCCCGCCGGTGTGATCGAGAACACCGTGCCAAAGCCGCCTACGCCTCCGCTCTGCGTGGTGCCGTAGAAATTGCCGTCCGGCATCTGCACCAGCGCACCCTTCGGACTCGATCCGAGGGCGCTGCCCGCGGTGCCGCTGAAGCTCGCGAGCGAGGTGAAAGTGGCCGTGGTTGTGACCTTGAACGCCGTCCCGAGATTGCTCGCGCCGCCGAGGCTCGTCGTGCCGTAGAGAGTGCCGTCCGTGCCCTGCACGAGCGCGCCGATCGGCGTCGAGCCGAGGTAGGATCCGCTGGTGCCGCTGAACTGCACCAGCGTCGTGAGCACGCCCGCCGACGTGACTTTGAAGATGGTGCCGAATCCGCTCGCACCGCCCGTCGCAGTCGTGCCGTAGAAATTCCCATCCGCGCCGAGCGTGAGCGCCGCGCGCGGACTGGAGCCGAGGAACGATCCGGTCGTGCCCGTGAAACTCACGAGAGTCGTGAAGACGCCCGCCGGCGTGACTTTGAAAATCGTGCCCGCACTCGATGAGCCGCCGCCCTGCGTGACGCCGTAAAAATTTCCGTCGCTCCCGAGCGTGAGCCCCGCGATTGGATTCGATCCGAGCGGCACGCTGCCGCTGTTGAGGCTGACGAGGATCGTGATCTGGCCCGCAGGAGTCATTTTGAAAATGGTGCCGGATCCATTCAAGCCACCCGTGTTCGTGGTACCGTAAAAATTGCCGTCGGCACCCTGCACGAGGCTGGCCTGCGGGTTGTTGCCGCTGAGCGTCGAGTTCGTGTTGTTGTAAAAATTCGCAAGCGTCGTGAGCGTGCCGCCCTGGGACATGCGCCAGACCGTGCCCGCGGAACCGAACGTGCCGCCGGTGGACATCGTGCCGTAAAAATTCCCATCCGCCGCCTTGAACAATCCCGCGAGCGGCGCAGTGCCGGTGTTCAGAAATTGCGAGGCGGTCTGCACCGTGTTCGCGGCGATTGCGCTCGGGCTCACCACCTCGTCCGGGTCCGCATTTCCCTCCTCCTCGGTCGGCACGCTGAAGGTCAGTTGCGGGAAAGTGCGGATGACCTGATCGTCGCCGTACGTCGTGCCGTAGCTGTTCGTGGCGACGAGGCGGACGTGGTACGTCGTGTCCGGCACGAGCAAATTCACGGCCACGCTCACCGGCACATTGGCGATGCCGCCGCCCGCATTGCGCGTCGTGGTCTGCGTGCCGTACGTGATGTCCAGCCCGTACTCGAAATAGTAATCCGTGCTCGTGCCGAGCGGATTCACCACGCCATCGATCGCAAAGCCGATCTGCGCGGCATTCGGAAACGAGCCAGTGATCACCTGCGGCGCACCCGGCGTCGCGAAGGTCTGATCGGCGGTGAAGAACGTGCCCTGCGGCGTCACGGTCACGAGGCGGAAATGGTAGATCACGCCCGGCAGCAGCCCGCTCAGCGCAGCATTCACCGGCACCGCGACCACCCCGGCGCTGAGATTTTGCGTCACGGTCTGCGAGCCGTACGTGGCGTTCAGGCCGTACTGGTAAAACGCCGTCGCCGCGTCCTGATTCGGGATCACACTGCCGGTGAGCGTCACGGCAGTGGGCATGAGATTCGTCGCGGCGACCGACTGCACGGCCGGCTGCTGATGCACGCGAAAGACGGACGAGGCGTTGACGCCATACAGATAGCCATCCGTCCCCGCGACCAGCCGAGACGCATCGGAATACAAGCTATTCCCGCTGATGTTCGGCGAGCCGCCGTCGTTGTTCGTGCCGAAGGTGTAGAGGCTTTGGAAAATGCCGGACGCATTCACGCGGAACGCCGTGCCGATGCTGTAAAGCCCGCCGAAGGTCGTGATGCCGTAAAAATAGCCGTCGCCCCCCTGCCGCAGCGTGCCATGCGGATTCGTGCCGGGTGCCGCACCCGTTATGCCGGTGAAACTCACCAGCGTGGTGAGCACCCCTGCGGGCGTCACTTTGTACACCGTGCCGGAACCGCCGCCCGTGCCGCCGTTCGTCGTCGTGCCGTAGAGGTTGCCATCACTGCCCTGCACGAGATTCGTGCTCGGCGTCGTGCCGAGAAACGCGCCGCTCGTCCCCGTGAAACTGAGCAGCGAGGTGAACGTCCCCGAGCCGTCCGCAGCGACCTTGTAGAGCGTGCCGAATCCGCCCGTGCCGCCGCTTGTCGTGGTGCCGTAAAAATTGCCGTCGCTCGCGAGGAGCAGCGTCGTGTTCGGACTGGTCCCGAGCGCCGCGCCCGTCGTGCCGGTGAAATTCACGATCGTCGTGAGCACGCCTCCCGGCGTGACTTTGAACACCGTGCCGAAGCCGCCCGTGCCGCCGCTCTGCGTCGTGCCGTAGAGATTTCCATCCGTGCCCTTCACGAGCCGCGTCTGCGGCGCATTGCCCAGCGTCACCCCGAGCGTGTTCGTGAACGACGCCAGCGACGTGAACGCGGCCGCCGTCGTGACCTTGTACGCCGTGCCGTAGCCGCCGCCCGTGCCGCCACCCGTGGTCGTGCCGAACAGCGTCCCATCGGTGTCCTGCATCAGGCCGGTGATGGTATTGCTGCCGACGGTCGCACCCGAGGTGTTCGTAAAACTCGCCAGCGTCGTTTTCACGCCCGCAGTCGTCAGTTTGAAAATCTGCCCGTATGCCCCGTCGGTCGGCGCGGTGCCGTACAAATTTCCATCGCTGCCCTGCAGCACGTATGGCGCGGAGAAATTGCCCGAACTGTTCGACGTGAGCGCGGCCAGCGTGCTGAGCGTGCCGCCCGCGGTGAGCTTGAATACGCTGTTTAACCCCGCGTTGCCATTCGCCGTGCCGCCGTAAAAATTGCCATCGCTGCCCTGGATCAAATTTCGGAAGACCGGCGGGCTCGTCACAAAGGTGAACACGCGCGTGAACGCCGTCGTGCTCGGCGAAATGCTGAAGACCGTGCCCTTGGCATACGTGCTGCCGATGTTCGCCGTGCCGTAGAAATTCCCGTCGCTCCCGAGCACGAGCGCGCCGTACGGGTTCTGCCCGTCGGTGCTCGCGCTGATGCTGCGCAGCGATGTGAACGTGAGGACGGGCGTCGTGATCACTTTGAAAACCGAGCCCGAGCCGCCCGTGCCGCCGAGGCTCGTCGTGCCGTACAAGTATCCGTCCGTCCACTGCACGAGCGCCGCCTGCGGGCTGTTGCCGAGAAAAAGGCCGCTCGTGTTCGTGAAGCTGAGCAGATTCGTGAACACGCCCGCGGTGGTCACTTTGAACACGGTGCCGGCATTGATCGTGCCGCCAGTGCTCGTGGTGCCGTACAAATTCCCGTCGCTCGCCTGCACGAGCGCGGCAAGCGGCGACGTTCCGAGCACCACGCCCGTCGCGCCGGTGAAGCTCGCGAGGCTCGTGAACGTGCCGCCCGTCGTCACTTTGAAAATCGTGCCGGAGCCGCTGATCCCGCCGCCGGCGGTCACGCCGTACAGATTTCCATCGCTCGCCTGAACCAGCCCCGCCGCGCACCCCGAGCCGTACGCCGTGCTGCTCCCTCCCGTGAAATTCACGAGCACCGTGAGCACGCCCGAGCCTGTCATTTTGAAAATCGTGCCGCTGCCGCTGCCGCCGTTCGCGGAAGCCGTGCCGTAAAAGTTTCCGTCGAGCGCCTGCATCAGCGGCGCCTTCGGGGCGGTGCCCGTCGCGCTGCTCAGATGCACCAGCGTGGTGAGCACGCCCGAGGGCGTCATCTTGAAAACCGTGCCGAGATTGTTCGCGCCGCCCGCGGAGGTCGTGCCGTAGAAATTCCCGTCGCTCGCGAGCAGCAGGCCCGAGAGCGGCTGCATCCCGTTTGCGCCGTAAAAATTTGCCAGCGTGGTCATCGCGCCCGCCGCCGTGATTTTGAAAACCGCGCCCTGGTTGCTGCTCCCGCCAAATTGCGTCGTGCCGTAAAACGCGCCATCCGCACCGACGATGAGTTGTGCCTTTGGATTGTTGCCGCCGAGCAGCGCCGCAGGCGACACCGTCTCCACCACCGTCGGCGAGAACAGCGGATTGATGACGCTGAACGCATTGCTCGCGCCGGTGTGCCCCGCGCCGTCGCTCACGGTGATCACCACATTCGTGTCCGTGGTGAACGACGTGATCTGCCCCGTCCACACGCCGTTCACAAATCCGCTCGCATTCGCCGGCGAGATTGCAGTTGCACCGCCCGCGCCGCTCGCCGTGAGGCCCGGCGTGCCGCCGTAGCTCGTGATGACGCCGCCGCCGATCTCAAACGCCGTGATGGCGACATTGAAAGGCACGCCCCTCGTCTGCGGCGACGCGATGGCCGCGATGGAAAAATGATGCACGTCATTGTCCAGCACCGTCGTGTTCGCATTCGTGCCCGTGTAGCCGGATGCGGTCGCGGCGACGTTCACCGTGGCGCTCCCGTCGGTCAGCGCGTTATCCACCGCAGTCACGGTGAAGGCGACCGAAGACGAGCCGCTGGGAATCGTCACCGTCGCGGGCACGGTGAGCCGCGGGGTGTTGTTGGATACGAGCGAAACCGTCAGGTTGCCCGGCACCGCGCCCGACGCCGAAACCGTCGCCGTGGCGGTCGAGCCTTCGGACACATTCGCCGGCAGAAAAAGTGCGAGCGCAAGTGTCTCGTTGTCGAGGATGCTGATGTTCGCCGTCGCGTCCGTCCAGTTCGAGAGGTGGGCGGTGACGGTCACCACGCGCGTTCCATTGATCAGCAGATCGTCGATGGGCGTGATCAGGAACGTCGCGCTCGTCTGCCCCGAAAGAATCGTCGCCGTGGCCGGCACCGTGGCTGTTGCCGTGTCGCTGCTGGTCAGCGTCACCACGAGATCACCCACCGGTGCGGATGAGACGGTCACGGTGCCCGTCACCGGTGCGCTATTTTCCGGCGCGCTCGCAGGAATCGAAAGCGCCAGCGTGCCAGTCACGTCAAACGCATTGCTGTCCCCGAGGTGGCCCGAACCATCGTCCGCGCGGAACCGCATCTGGCTCGTCGTTTGCGAAACCGTCATGTTGCCAGTCCACACACCGGCCGAAAAATTCCCGGAGATCGTCGGCGAAATCGGAACGGCGAGCAATGCACCCGGAAACGGCGTCGTGAGCCCGGTGTTGGCGGTGCCGATGCTCGGAGTGCCGGTGGTCCAATTCGCGGAGGTGTTCGTATCCGAATTCCCGATCCGCAGGTAGCTGTACGTCAGGTCAGTCGGCCCGGCGATTTGCGCGCCGGTCCACTGGCTGGCCGGGATCGCCGTCGGCGAAGTGATGCTCGAAGCCGCGAGCCCGGCTGCACACATGAAATCAACGGGGTTGTTCGACGCATCGCGCAGGAGCACGCCGATGTTGTCCGTCGTGCCGGAGGTCCAGCCGATATTCGCTCCGTAGAAAAATAGCGGGAAGGTCCCCGGCGCGGTGCCGAATTCCTGCAACCGGAAGATCTGTCCAGGCGCGCAGATGGTGCCCGCGGGAATCGTGAAGACCAGCGGCGCGGATCCTCCGGTGAAGTTATCATAAATGTAAATCGTCCACCCGCCGATGTTCACCGGCGACGTGCTCACATTCATGAACTCGATCTCATCCGGCGTGTTCGGATTGATCTCCGTGATCACGACCGTCGAGCCCGTCGCGCTGCCCGTGTAGCCGCTCAGTGCAGGCGTGCCCGCGAATGACGTCACCGTGTTATTGCCCGCATCCTGCGCGGTGATCGTGGCGCCCACCGCGGCATTCCGCGCGCGCGCCGCCTGCGCGCTCCACGAGAAGTGATGCAGCGTGCCGGTGCCGACCGTGAATGCATTGCTCGCCCCCGTGTGCCCCGCCCCGTCGCTCGCCGTGAGCACGACGTTTGTATCGAAAGTATTCACCGTCACGTTGCCCGTCCACACGCCCGCGGTGAATGCCGTCGTGGTCGTCGGTGAAATCGAAACCGCACCGCCCGCGCCGTTCCCGTGTAGCCCGCGATCGTCTGGTTGCCGATATTCTGCGCCGTGATCGTCACACTGAAGGGCGAGCCGCGCGTCTGCGGCGAGGCGATCGTGGTGATCACGTAATGGTGCAGATCGTTGTCCACCACCGTCGTCGTCGCATTCGTCCCGATGAAGCCGCTCGCGCCCGCCGCGATCGTGACGAGTGCGTTCCCGTCGATCAGCGCATTGTTCGGCGCGGTCAGTGTGAACGTCGCCGACGTGCTGCCCGCCGGGATGCTCACCGTCGCGGGCACCGTGAGCCGCGACGTGGTGTCCGAGGAAAGTGAGACCGTGAGTGCCGTCGCGAGCGTGCCGGAAATCGAGACCGTTCCCGTTCCGGTCGCGCCCTCGATCACCGTCGCGGGGAGCGCGAGCGTGAGGTTCAGATTTTCATTGTCCTGCACCGCGATCGCCGCGGTGCCGTCGGTCCAATTCGCGACGTGCGCCGTGATGATCGCATTCTGCGTCCCGTCGATCTTGTTGTCGTCCACGACCGTGATCGTGAAATTCGCCGAGGTCTGTCCCGCCGGGATGTTCACCGTCGCGGGCACCGTCACCGCCGTGGTGTCGCTGGAACTCAGCGCGACGGACACCGCTTTGCCCGCAGGGCTGCTCATCGTCACCGTGCCCTGCACCGTGCCCGCGCCCTCGATCGTCGTCGCGGGTGCGGTCACGGTCAGCGTTGCGGTTTCATTGTCCTGCACGCTGAGCGGCGCGATTCCGTCCGAGTAGCCCGCCGCGCTCGCAGTGATGTTCACGACCTGCGTCCCGTCCACGAGCACATCGTCGATCACAGTCACGGAAAATGTGGCCGTGGTTTGATTCGCGAAAATGGTCACGGTGGCGGGCACCGTCGCCTCGCCCGTGTCGCTCGAACTGAGCGTGACCGTGAGATCCGAGGTCGGCGCGGGCGTGGCGGTGAGCGTCGCCGTCACCGGCGCGGCCCCTTCCGTGACCGTGCTGGAGGAAAGCCCGAGCGTGAGATACGTGAGCGGAATCGCGCTGATCGGCAGGCGGAAGGCGCCGCGGCCCATCGTGCCGACGACGAGCACGCTGTCCGCCGCGCTGAATTTCATGTCGTACACGAGCACGTTCGGCAGCCCCATGCCGAGCTTCGGCCACGTGCCGAGGTTGTTCACAAACGTGCAGTACACGCCGATGTCCGTTCCCACCGCCACGCAGTCATTTCCGTACAGCCGGAAAAATTCGATCGTGTGCAGCGCGCCGACCCCGGTGAGATCGCCGGTGATATTTTGCCACGTCGCGCCGGAATCCGGGCTGAAGTACACCGTCGAAGATCCCGCCACGAACAGCCGCCGGTAATCATTTCGATCGAGCACGATGTCCTGCACCGTGCCGCCGGGAAATGCGCCCGCCGTGCTCGCGACCGCGCCGCCCGCGGTCGTGCGGATTTTCACCGACGTGCCAGAGCCGTAATAGAGGATGTCCGGATTCGGAACGCCGGAAAGCCAGCCGCCGTACGCGATTGGCAGGCCGGAGAAAATCCCGTTCACCCCGGAAGTCGGCGTGAGCGCCGTCACCGTGTCGCCGCGGTTGAGCGATTCATACGCGGCGTTCGCGCCGCCGATGATCAGCCGCGTACCGTCCACTTTGTTGATTTCAATCCCCGTGACGAAACTCGTGCTGATCGCCGGCCCGCCACTGAGCACGGTGAGCGCCGGAGAGACGGTGCTCTGGAGCACGTTCGATGCATTGTAAGTCTTGCGGTAAAAGCCGCCGAGATTTTGCGAACTGCCGTAGCGGATGGACACGCCGGGCGTGCTGATGTCGTCGATCGCCACGTCGCCGCCATCGCCGCCGCTGATCCATGTCCAGACCGTCGATGCGCTCGAACTTTGAATGTGGCAGCCATTGTCCTGCGTGCCGATCATCGCGATGTGATTCACGCTGTCGTAGGCCACGTCGTGCGCCTCGAAGCACGCGAGATTGCCGATGCCCGAGACCCACGCGGACGTGTTCGTCTGCGGCGAAGGGCGGCGGTAAATGCCGCCGTCGCTCGACTCCACGAGCGTGCCCGCGGAATCGCAAAACATCTCGCGCGAATCCGCGTGCGGCGTGGTGCCCGCGGAATTCGGCGAATGCAGCGACGTGAACTGGCTCCCCGCCGGCAGCGACGCATCGCCGCGAAAGCGCCCCGCCTGCCCACCGACGTACACGAGCGAGAGATTCGTCCGATCCGTCGCGATGGAAAAATGGACATTCGTCTGCCCGCCGGTCACCGGCGTGTCCATTTGCGTCCACGTCGCCCCGAGATCCGTCGAGCGCCACACGCCCGCGAGCGCGGTCGAGCTGAGCACGCCGACGTACAGCGCCGAGGTCGTGCCGTTGTTGAACATCGCCATCTCCACTTTCGTCGTGCTCGCGCTGATGCCCGTGAGGTTGTTCGTCACGTTCGTCCACGTCGCGCCCGTGTCGTCGCTGCGGAAAATTCCCACCGTCCGCACCACCGCGAAGAACCGGCTTTGATTCCCCGGATCGCCCACCAGATCGCTGATCGGTCCCGCGGACAATCCACTCGTGCCCGAGACGAGCGTGAAGGAAGCGCCCGTGTTCGTGCTGCGAAACAAGCCGCTGCCATTGCTGACGCTGTAGTCCGTATCCGACGCCGCCAGGATCACCGCGCCGCGTCCCGCGATGCTCGTCAGATTTTCATTTCCAAAAAGCGCCGTGCCAAAAACCGCCCACGTCGCACCGCCATCCGTCGTGCGCAGCACCCCGATGCGCGCGCCGCCCGCCGCACCGAAGCTGCTCTCCCGCGCGCTGCCCGCCACGAGCGTCTGCCGCGTCGCATCCGTCGGATCGAATTCAATCGAACCCATCGAGAGCGACGGCAAATCGTCCGTGAGCGGAATCCACGTCGGGCTCGTGGCCGTGGCGTTCGCCGTGCGCCAGACGCCTCCATTCGTCGCCGCGAGGTAGATCACATCAGGATTCGTGGGATGAATCGCGAACGCCTGCACCGCACCGGCGATCTCATTGTTCGGCGGCACCGTCACCTGCCCGCCCTGCGTGGAAGCCGGTCCCAGCGGGATCCACGCCGGGCCGACCTGCCCGGCGGGGACCGGACCGATCTCCGTGAGCGTCGGCGCGGCCAGCGATTTTGGCGGGCCGAAAATCGGGGCGTCGTTCCCCGCGGCGATCGGTACGGCGATCGGTACGGCGATCGGCACCGCCTCCGGCACGGGCGATTGCGCGCGGCCGAGTGTGGCCGCCAACACGACTGCGCTCGCCGCGAACAGCCGCGCCGCTTGCATCATTTTGCTCCAGTGGGTGGTCTTCATTTTTTCGGGATTCGCCTCCGCGTCGCGAGGGGCGGGCGCGGCATTTCTTTTTGCGTTTGCGCGGACAAAATCGGCCGTCATTTCCGGACGTGCGCCACGTTTCCTCTGCGCGAAATTTTTGATCGCGGGCAGCACACAGCGGGCATTCGGGAGGATTTTCATCAGCCGCATTTCAGTCGCCGGGAGTCCGGTGCCTCAGTCGCGTGCGCCGGGCGCGAGGAAAATCACGACTCCCCCACCACGCACGCCGGTGGCATCCGTAGCGTTCCTGTTTCCGCGCGAAGTCCGGGGGGTCTCCATGTTCTTTGCATCTTTGTTATCCCGTCCGCTGGATCAAGCTAGAATCCGCCGCCGCGGGATGTGGGAGGCCGCTGCTAATCCAAAAACGCCTGCCGCGGATTTTCGCGGAGGTGCTTGATGATCGCGTCGAGAAACTGCGCGCCGAAGTCCTCGAGTTTCTTGATGCCGACTCCGCTGATGTTTTCCATCTCGCGCTCGGTCGTCGGATAATCTCGCGCCATTTCGCGCAGCGAGACGTCGCCGAAGACGATGTACGCCGGCACGCTGCGGCTGTCCGCGATCTCGCGGCGGAGCTGGCGGAGTTTTTCAAAGAGCGGCTCGTCGCACGCGATGTCGCCCTTGCGGTACGCACGCGGTTTTGCCTCGTGCGCGGGATCGCCCCTCTCGCCTTTGCGTGTGCGCTCAAGTTTCGCAGGCGGGCGCGTGAGCTGGAGCGCCGGGCGGGCTTTCAGGAATTGCACGCCTTCGTCGGTCAGCTCGACGGTGGGGAATTCCCCGCTCGCGAGCCGCAGCAAGCCGAGCCGCACGAGCTCACGTCCGATGTGCTGCCAGCCTTCGCGCGCGTGCTCCGTGCCGATGCCGAAGGTCGAAAGCTGATCGTGTTGCCACTTGCGGATGCGCTCGGTGTCCGCGCCGGTGAGGACTTCGGCGTGGTGATTGATGCCGAAGCTCGCGTCGCCGCGATACGAAGCGGTGCGCGCGCGAAACACACAGGAGAGAAACTTCAGCGCAGCCGTCGATCCATCGAAGGTCTCGCGCGGCGTGAGGCAGTTGTCGCACGCGCCGCAATTTTGATCTCCGTACGTCTCGCCGAAATAGCTGAGCAGCTCGGCCCTCCTGCATGATGCGCACTCGGCGTAGTGGACCATCTGCTGGAGCTGCGCGCGGGCGATGCGGCGCTCGTCGGGGCTGGGCTTTTCATCGATGAACCGCGTCTGCTTCATCGCGTCGCCGGGGTTGAAAAGCAGCAGGCATTCGCCGGGCAGTCCGTCGCGTCCGGCGCGTCCGGTTTCCTGATAGTAGCCCTCGATGTTCTTCGGCAGTTCGTAGTGGATGACGAAGCGGACGTTCGGCTTGTTGATGCCCATGCCGAAGGCGATCGTCGCGCAAATCACGCGCACCTCGTCGCGCAGGAATGCCTCCTGATTTTCCGCGCGCAGCTTGTCCGAGAGACCCGCGTGATACGGGCGCGCGGCGATGCCGTCGGCGGAAAGTTTCTCGGCGACGGACTCCGCGGACTTGCGGCTGAAGCAATACACGATGCCGCACTCGCCCTTCCGCTCGCGGACGAAACGCAGCGTCTGGTGGTAGCCGTCCGACTTCGGCACGACGCGATAAGTGAGGTTCGGCCGGTTGAAGCTCGCGACGAAATTCGCAGGCTCGTGCAGGTGGAGCTGCTTCGCGATGTCCACGCGCACGCGCTCGGTCGCCGTCGCCGTGAGCGCCATGAAAGGCACGCCGGGGAATTTTTCGCGCAACGATGCGATCTGCCGGTACTCGGGGCGAAAGTCGTGACCCCATTCCGAAATGCAGTGCGCCTCATCAATCGCGATCAGCGTCACATTCCACTCGCGCAGCTTGTCGAGGAAGCCCGGCAGCATGAGTCGCTCGGGCGCAGCGTAGAGCATGCGGTATCGTCCGTTCCAAAGGCCGTTCAGGCGGTCCTTCGCTTCGCGTTCGCCGAGCGTGGAATTCAAAAACGTCGCCGCCACGCCCATCGCCGTGAGCGCGTCCACCTGGTCTTTCATCAGCGCGATGAGCGGCGAGACGACGACCGTGAGGCCATCACTCAGCAGCGCCGGAAGCTGGAAGCACAGCGACTTCCCGCCGCCGGTCGGCAGCAGCGCGAGCACGTCGCGCCCGTCCATCGCCGCGGTGATGATCTCCTCCTGCAGCGGCCGGAACGAGTCGTAGCCGAAGACGCGCTTGAGCGTGGAGTGGAGTTCGGCGCGATGGGACACGCGCACGTTCATGCGCGGGGAAATGCGAGCGTTCAATCCCGAAGCGGATGAACGTCACGTTCACCGTCGGCATGCATCTGCGAGGCGGATTTGCATCGGGGTAGAGTGGGCGTCCCGCCGTGGCCCGCGTCCCGCGGGACACATTCGGATCAAACAAGACGTGCGTCTGTGAACCGGTCCGCGTCTGATGTGCCACGCGGGACGCGCAGCACGGGCAGGCGGGACGCCGACCCTACCCGAGGCAGATCGCCCCCGCTCTGGACGCAGCATTCTTGCCGAAAGACGTCCGCGGAAAAACGGCTGGAATTCGCCCAATTTTCCGTTTGACCGGCGCGCACTTTTCGCGACATATCATCCAATCATGATTCGTGAGTGCGTTTTTTGCATCCGCCGAATCATGCCAAACGAAAACCAACCAACCACACCTCATGTCCCGTAGTTTCATCTTCTCCTCAGAATCCGTCGGCGAAGGCCATCCTGACAAAGTCGCAGACACCATTTCCGACGCGGTGCTCGACGCGTGCCTCACGATCGATCGCACGAGCCGCGTCGCTTGCGAGACTTTCGTGAAAAGCAACATCGTCGTGGTCGGCGGCGAAATCACCATCCCGAAGCTCGGCGGGAAGCCGATCGGCAACGTCATCAATATTGACAAGACCATCCGCGACGCCGTGCGCGGCATCGGCTACGTGAATGACGACGATGTCTTCCACGCGGACAAACTTTTCATCAATAACTACCTCACCACGCAGTCGCCCGACATCGCGCAGGGCGTCGATGCGAAGAAGGCCCACGGCAAGAAAACCGCCGAGCAGGGCGCGGGCGACCAGGGCATCATGTTTGGCTACGCGTGCGACGAGACGCCGGAACTAATGCCAGCGCCTATCATGTTCGCTCACCGTCTTGGCCGCGAACTAACCCGCATCCGCAAGGCCGGAAAACTAGCTACGTGGCTGCGTCCGGATGCGAAGTCGCAGGTCTCCGTGGAGTATGCGGATGGCCGGCCCACGCGTATCGTGAATGTCGTCATCTCCACACAGCACTCGGCCAGCGTGGAGCACGCGGAGATCGAGAAGTTCTGCATCGAGAACGTCGTTAAGAAAGTCCTGCCTAAGTCGATGCTGACGAAGGACACCGAGTATCTGATTAACCCCACGGGCAAGTTCGTCGTCGGCGGACCTCAGGGCGACAGCGGGCTCACGGGTCGCAAGATCATCGTGGACACCTACGGAGGCACGGGTCGTCACGGTGGCGGAGCGTTCTCCGGCAAGGACCCGAGCAAAGTGGACCGCAGCGCCGCCTACATGGGCCGCTGGGTGGCGAAGAACATCGTCGCCGCAGGCCTCGCCTCGCGCGTCGAGATTCAGTTTGCCTATGCTATCGGGCATCCCCTGCCGGTCAGCGTGCACGTGGATAGCTTCGGCACCGGCACGATCAGCGATGAGAAGATCCTCGCCGCAGTGAACAAGGTTTTCTCCTTCAAGCCCGCCGACATCGTGAATCAGCTCAACCTGCTCCGCCCGATCTATTCGAAGAGCACGAACTACGGCCACTTTGGCAAAATCAACGACAAGGACATCACCTGGGAACTCACGAACAAGGCCGACGCACTTAAGAAGGCAGCAAAGTAACTAACCAACTAACAACCGAACACCATGGCTAAGATCAAACTATCACCACCCCGCGCGAAAAGCGCGAAGGCTCCCGCCAAATCCAACGGCTCCGGCAACGGCAGCAAGCACGACTACAAAGTCCGCGACATTTCCCTCGCCGCCTGGGGCCGCAAGGAAATCGTCATCGCCGAGCACGAGATGCCCGGCCTCATGTCCGTCCGCCGCAAGTATGCGAAGGAAAAGCCGCTCAAGGGCGTCCGCATCACCGGCTCGCTGCACATGACCATCCAGACCGCCGTGCTCATCGAGACCCTCGTGGACCTCGGTGCCGACGTCCGCTGGGCGAGCTGCAATATTTTCTCCACGCAGGACCATGCTGCCTCCGCGATCGCGGCGACCGGCACGCCGGTCTTTGCCTGGAAGGGTGAGACGCTCGAAGAGTATTGGGACTGCACGCTGGATGCCGTCATTCATCCCGGAGACAGAGGACCGCAGCTCGTCGTGGACGACGGCGGCGACGTTACCCTTCTTATCCACAAAGGCTATGAGCTGGAGCAAGGCGATAAGTGGGTGAACAGCCCGAGCGGTTCACACGAAGAGCAGGTCATCAAGAACCTTCTCAAGCGGGTGGCTAAGACGCATCCCGGCATCTGGACTAAGATGGTGAAGGACTGGCGCGGCGTCTCCGAGGAGACCACCACCGGCGTCCATCGTCTCTATCAGATGAAGGAAGCGGGCAAGCTGCTCGTCCCCGCCATCAATGTGAATGACTCGGTGACTAAGTCGAAATTCGACAACCTTTACGGCTGCCGCGAGTCACTGAGCGACGGACTCAAGCGCGCCACCGACGTGATGATCGCCGGCAAGGTCGCAGTCGTCTGCGGCTATGGCGATGTCGGCAAGGGCTCGGCCCACTCACTGCGCGGCTTCGGCGCGCGCGTTGTCGTCACGGAGATCGATCCGATCAATGCCCTGCAAGCGGCGATGGAAGGATTTGAAGTCACCACCGTCGAGGACACCCTCGGTCGCGGCGACATCTATGTCACTACAACGGGCAACAAGGACGTCATCACTCTCGAGCACATGCTGAAGATGAAAGACCAGGCGATCGTCTGCAACATCGGCCACTTCGACAACGAAATCCAAGTCGAGCGACTCAACACGCACAAGGGCGTGAAGAAAGTGACCGTGAAGCCGCAATACGATTCCTACACGCTTCCCGGCGGCCGCACCATCTTCATGCTCGCGGAAGGCCGCCTCGTGAATCTCGGCTGCGCCACCGGCCATCCGTCGTTCGTGATGTCGAACTCCTTCACGAACCAGACGCTCGCACAGCTCGATCTCTGGCGGAACAAGGATAAGTATGCCGCGGACGTCTATCGCCTGCCGAAGCATCTCGACGAGGAAGTCGCGCGACTCCACCTCGAAAAAATCGGCGTGAAGCTCACCAAGCTCACCAAGTCCCAAGCCGAATACCTCGGCGTGAGCCCGAACGGACCTTACAAGCCCGAGCATTACCGCTACTAAGCGGAATTAGTTTGCCCTAACACTGGAGGCGCGCGGTCGAAAGGCCGCGCGCCTTTTTGTTGTCCCCTTCGAGTCGTCCGCCGTCCTCGCTCGGTGCCTCCCCGTTTGACTTAGCCTTCCGCCTAAGTTGGCCCGCACTGAGCGCAAGGACGGGAGTTCCCGCCCACGCCTGCGAGTGCAAACGCTTAGTTCCCCTTCTGCTCCGCGGGCACAAGCGGACGGCTCTTCTCCGGCAGGTCGGGATCGAGGAAGCCGAGCGCGTGCGGGGGCCGGATGACGCGCACGCCTGCGGCCTTTTGATCCTCCGCGAATTTCTCGTGAACCTCCCGCATCCTGGTCCAATGCATCTTTGGACGAAAGTGGTGTTCGGCGTGGAAGCCGTTGTTAAACCAAATGAGGTTGTAGAGCCGGTGATAGCTGCTCACGCCCCAGGCGATCGGAGCGTCCGGATTTCCACCATAATGCCGGTAGAAGCCATTGAGATAGGACAGGCAGTGACCGAGATAGTAGAAGGGAAGATAGAAGAAAACCATGAAGCGCCAGTTCAGCCAGAAGGCGAGGGCGACGAGCGCGACGAAGGAAAAAATCTCGAACAACCCGAAGCGCGCATCCGCGGGATTCCTGTGCTTCAGCTCGCGATAGATGGCCTTTGGATCATCGCGGAAAAAGCTGAGGAACGTGTAGCTCCACGCGCTCTCGGCCTCGCCGTCGTGGCCGTGGCGGTAGATGGAAAGCCAGTCAATCGTATCTCCCTTTTCGTCCTGCCGGTCGCTGTTGCCCTTGTGGTGCTGCTGGTGGACGCATTCGTAGAACTGCTGCGAGAAACCGATGGTGACGGACTCCAGCCAGCTAAACGCGCGATTCAAAACCGGCGAGACGAAGTACGGGTTGTGCAGAAAATTGTGCGAGATGCCGTTGATATTCCACGAGATGCTGATCGAGAAAAGCAGCCCGCAGATGACGACCGCCCACCACGGCAGGATCGGGAACCATACGAACATGCCGACCAGGCACGCGGTGTGGAAAATGCCCGCAAGCACGGGAATGGCATCGGTCTTCGAGTAGGCAAAAATTTTCACGGGGCGCAACGTATGCAGCAAAGCGCGGGCTTCAAGCTGCGATAACGCCCCCCGAAAGCAAAGCCACGGACACCGTGCGAGGCACCGTGCCCGTGGCTTGGTGGAGCGGGCGGATTGCTGGGCGGACTACAACTGGAACGGCGTCGTCGGCACAGTGATGCTGCCGCCGGAGCTGCTGATGATGGTAATAAACAGCGGATCGACCGGGACGTATCCCATCACGGTGCCGCCGTAGCGGCTGCCGCCACCGTTCTGCACTTCGCCAAGGTTCGTGCCGGACGGCGTAAAAGCGAAGAGCCGTGCAGTGGGATCGGAGCTGCTCGCCTTGATGAGCATCTCGCCGAATCCGCAAAAGCACTTGCTGACCTTGATGGAGTCCACCTTCACGCTCACGCCGCCGCCGGAAGCGAACGAACGCGCAGGCATGATGCCGCAGGTGATGAGTGCGAGCATTGCGAGCAATGCGGTGAGAATGGATGCCTTTGCTGCCTTGTCTGTTTTCATGGTGTGTTTGTTTTTCGGTTTTAAGTGAGTGAGGTTGCCAAGTGACTTCCTCCTTCTCAGCCGCCATCGCGCCACGAGCAAATACTCCACCGTATCAGAACTGTTACACACACAGCCCGTCCGATGAAATCGGTCACGCTCCTCCCATCCGGGGCCACTTGCCCGCCTTCCTTAAAACCTCAGCGCGAATTGCGCGGCGAACGAACCCTGCGGGACAGTCACCGTGGCCGGCACTGCGAGCAATGAGGCATCTCCACTCGCGAGGGAAACGACCGCGCCGCCTGCCTGCGCAGGGATGCTGAGCGTGATGGTTCCATAAGTCGCGAAACCGCCTTCGACCGCGTTTCGGCCAAACTGCTTCATCACGCAGGCCACAGCCCAAGGCAGAAATTACAACAACTCGCCCGGGCGGCTGGGGTTCGCGATCCGGGGCTTTGATTCATGCCTTGGCCGCGGCCTCAGGTCCTCCTTCGATCCGGGCTGATGCGGGCGCAAGAAGAGCCTTTGTAACAGATCCGTTACGGTTGGTTTGTTGCGGGTGATCGCATCCGGTCTTAGAAATCGCGCTGTGAGCACGACTCACATCTTACAAACAACAAACCACAAAACCCATCATGAAAACCAATCAGACATCCCACATCCAGAGCCGCCTCTTCGCGGCCATCGCAGCAGCAGTGATCAGCGCCAGCTTCGCGCTGCCTCACGACGCCTTCGCCGGCGGCAAGGCCACTGATCCGGCAGGCGCTCCCTCCACGGGCGGCGCTGGCGGCGGCGGCGGCACTTCCACCGGCGGCGGCGGCGGTGGAAAGGTCGCCCCGAAACCCGCACTCCCGCCGATCCTCACGGCTCCACTTACCTTCACCTCACCCGTGACGATCAACGGAGTGCTGCCACAGGCCACGGGATCTTATCGCATCGATCCTTACTACCCGACCCTGTCGCTGCTGACGTTGAATCTCTCCGCCAGCTCGATCAACGATCCGGATGGTTCGGTGTTTTATGTGACCGTGACCACCGCCAACAGCTATTACGGCATCTCCGCAACGACATTCACGATTACCGGCGGAGTCGGTGCGGCTACTGCCGTCGGCTATGTCCTTCCCGGAGCCACTGTCAGCAGCGTCACGGTGACTGACATCCTCGGACAGGTAATCCTGACTGGCCAATAATCCCGACAGCCGGGGATCAACCAAACCCACAAAAGCCGCGGAAGGCCTTTCGGCCTCCGCGGTTTTTGTATTTAGGCAGCGGGACGGAATTGAACATTCTTTCCACAGTGCATAGGGACTGCCGATGATTAAGCCGAATCGCTGAGCCCCGCACCACGATGTCAGGCCCGCCGCTGCCCGTCATTCAAAACCGCAATGTGAACTGCGCCGCGAATGTGTTCCGGTATCCGTGTGGCGCGGAGGTTTCATGCTCGAGACTATGCTGCAGCTTTAGTTGGGTGTGCGGTGTGAAACGATAGCCGACCGCGGCATCCATGCGCCATACATCGCGGCCCCACGCAGAGCCGTCTGCCAGGTCGGAGAATAGCTGCTGATTCCAGCGCAGCGCTCCGAAAAGCCTGGGAGTGAACTTATATTTGACTTCCAGATAGTAGGCCATGGTCTCGGCGTTGCCGACATTTGGAACGCCGAATCGTGACTCATACACCTCGGCCCAAATCTGGAGATGGTGCCATTCAAAGCTAATGTCCTGGCCCAGCAAAATCTGATGATAGTCTCCAATGCCTTTGCCGGGCGGCAATGCTGACTCAGTTTGGTTCCGCAGATAGGGGCCATAGCTGGTGGAGAAGCCGAGTCTCCACAGGTGATTCGGGCGGATTCCGAGGCGGGCATTCACCGCCGGATGATCCAGGCCGGTGTCCGTCGCGTCCCACGACTCGGGCCGGCTGGAGACGGCTGCATTCTTAGCTTCCGCGGCATACTCAAACTTCTCGAGCTGCCCGGAGACACTAATACCCGTGCCATAGGCGGCATTCCAGACCAGCGGGTTATACTCATAGCTGCCGCCGCTCTGCCCCGCGATGAAATCGGCGCGGGATTTCGGCACCTCGATGTCCGAGACCGCTGTCACATAGTCGTAAGGCATCGGCGCGGTGATGAACGGATTATCCCATGAGAGGTGACGCGACATCCAGTTGCCGATCACGGGGGCGAATTTGCCGGCTTGCACGCTCAGGCGCCCGTCGTCCCACGGCGTGAAGCGGAGCGCATATTCGTCGAAGCGTATCCTTGCGCCGTTGTTGGAAGGGTCGAAACCGCGGTCCGCGCGCGACTGGACGAATAAGTAAACGTGCGGGCCGAACTGCGCATCGATAAAGAGCGTCAGGCGCGGGTTGAAAAGATCGTGCAGCGTGGTGTCAATGAGGCCGGAGACCGGCTGGTCCACATGGTAATATTCCAGATCGAGCGTGCCGCTGAGACGCGCGCGCACGCTGCCGTCGGAGGTCGAGATCGTGAGCGCCTCGTCCACGCGGTCGAGGAAATCCTCCGCGCACAGCCCGGCCGATGCGAGGGCCGCGAGGCACACGCACAGCAGCCCCGGCCTGCTCATACAGCCGCGCGAGAATCGTCCGGCCCCGCCGCACAAAACCGCACCTCGAATTCCGTCCATCCCGCATCCGAGCGGACCAGGCGCAGGTCGCCGCCGTGGAGGCGCGCGAGTTCGCGGGCGACGTTCAGGCCGAGGCCGTGGCCGGGGACATTCTCGCCGACCGAGGCGCGGTGAAAGCGCTCAAAAATATGCTCCCGCGAGGCGGGCGGGATGGGGTGCGCAGTGTTCCCGACGGTCAGAAGCACCGTCCCGTTTTCCTCGCGGCCGGCGATGCGGATGCGCCCGTGCGGGAGGTTGTACTTGTGGGCGTTTTCAACGAGATTTTGCACGATGAGCATCGTGTAGCGTTTCTCGCCGGCGATGTGCAATGCGGGATGCACGTCCGTCTCCACTTCGAGATCCATGGAGTCGTTCAGCAGATGCAAGTCGTCCACGCACGTGTCCACGATGTGCGCGAGATTCACCGGCAAAAGCTCCGGCTGGAGCCGGCCCGAATCGAGCCGCGAGAGCAGCAGCAAGTCCTCGATGATGCTCGTGATCCGGTAAGTCTGGTGGACGAGCAGCGACAGCTCCTCGCGCACGGCGGGCGAGATTTCCTCGCGCACCAGCAGCTCGTCGAGGCCCGCGCGCATGACGGTCACGGGAGTCTTGAGCTGGTGCGAGGCGTCGGCGGAAAAGCGCGCGGTGCGGAGCAGTTCGCCACTCGTGATCTCGAGCGCGCTCTCGGCGCGCTCGCGCAGCACGCGATTTTCCTCCGAGACGATCGCAAGCTCGCGCACCGGCAGGGCGAGGCGCGCGGAAATGTACGAGCTTGCGGCGATGCCGATCCCCAGCAGCAGCAGCCCCACGCCCGCGGCCTGCCAGCGGAGCTGCCATTGCCGCGCGTGCAGGCCGGCGAGCGAATATGCGCCGACCTCATACGCCGGCGGAAAGGACGATCCGGGATTCAGCCGCTCGAAGAAAATCAAGTGCTCCTCGCCGCCCGCGCGCACGGGGATGCCCTGCGCGGCGGACTCCGCGCCGCCGGCGAACGCGCGCTCGATCGATGCGCTGGCCGCGGAGCGAATCGCGTCCGTCACGGACGGCATGTGCAGGCGGCCATCGAGCCAGATGCCGCCGTGGATTTCAGCGGCGCGGCCATTTTCCCCGCTCGGCGGGAAACCCGCCACGAGCGCCGCGATGGCATCGCCGGTTTCCGTGGAAATGATCGGCGTGGAAATCAGCTCCACGATTTCTCCGGCGGCGCTTCCCGCCTTTCTCCACAGGTAGCCGGTCTGCTGTTCGAGCGGCACTCCGGCGGAGGCGAGGCGCTTCTCTTCATCCGCCTCCAGTGCGCCCACCGCCGCGGCGTTTGTCGGCGGAATCACTCCGCCCTCCGCGTCGAGAAAACGGTAGAACTTCGCGTGGATCGAATGCCGCGCGAACGGCTCGTTGGCCGACTTCGTGTCCGCCAGCACATTGCCCAATTCATCGCCCGCGCTCACGTAGAGCATGTCGAGCGCATTGTCCTCGATCGCGGCATGGATGCGCGGCATGCGGACGAGCGTGCGGCAGCGTTCCGCGAGCGAGGCATGTCGGATTTCGCGGATGGTCCGCAGCAGCGCGAGGTCCGCCTCAAACGCGCGCTGAAACGTGTGCTGCGTCTCGCCGGAAACTTTCCGCTCGGCAAAATACAGGCCGCCCGCAGTGAGCGCCACGACCACGAGCGCCATGCCCGCGAGCAGCCTCATGCGGAATGCGGCCACTCCGCGATCCGGACCGGTGGTCGGCGTGATCACGGAAAATCCATCCGCACCGTTGCGCCGGATTTCAGCTCCACCGGACGCTCCAGCGTGGTCTTGCTGTCGATCCACGCCTTGAGCGTGTAGCTCCCTGCCGGGAGACCGCCGAGGCGGAAGCGGCCCTCGTTGTCCGTTTTCATAAAATGCGGCGTGTCGAGCACGAGGATGAGCGCGCGCATGTGCTCGTGGATGTCGCACCGCAGCGTCACGAGGCCCATTTTGTCGAAGGTCTGTGACGGGATGGGCCGCTCGCTCGCCGTGTAGCGGCCGAGGTCGAAACGCTTCGTCGGCGAGAACGAGAAGATGTTGTGCGTCGTGTCGTCGAGGTTTGGAAACTCGACCTTCGTGCCCAGCCGCACCGGCAGGAGCGCGGTGTCAAAGGCGAGATTTTTCTGCACCATCTGCTGCACCGGCAGTGACGCGGGCTTCGGGAAATTTCCCTCGAGATACACGACCGCAAACGCCGGGAATGGCGCGAGCACGCCGCCTTTCGAGACGATCTCGTAGCGCTTGTTCGCCACGGGCGCGTGTCGGCTCTTGGGCAATTCCACCCGGCCCTCGATGGCCGTGTCCGCGAGGCAAAAAGACGGGAGTGCGGCGAGCAAAACGAAGAGGCTGCGAAGGACGATCATGGATGGGAGGGAATTGATTTTTTCGCCGGCACGGCGTCGGGAGCGCGGATGGTGTAGCCCACGGCGCGCATCGTGTGAATGAGCGGCTCGGCAAATCCCGAGTCCACTTTCTTGCGCAGTCGGCCGATGACGATGTCCACCGTGCGCATGTCGTACTCGTGCTCGCGCTGCCACACCTGCTCGCACAATTCGGTGCGCGAAAAAATGCGGCCCGGCTCCTGCATGAGCACATGGAGCACGTCGAATTCGCGCGGCGAAAGTGTGAGCACCTCGCCGTTGCGCGTGACGCGCCGATGCTGGATGTCCATGCGCAGATCGGCGACATCGAGCCGGTCCGCCGCCGTCGGCGTGGCCCCGCGGCGGCCGAGCGCCTCCACACGCGCGAGCAGTTCGTCCATCGAGAACGGCTTTGCCAAATAATCGTCCGCGCCACCCTTCAGCCCCTGCACGCGGCTGGCCACATCGCCGCGCGCCGTGAGGATGAGCACGCGCGATGGGCTGCGCGCCTCCTTGAGTTTCGCGAGGACGCTGAAGCCATCGAGCCCCGGCAGATTCAGATCGAGCACGATGAGATCCGGCGCCTGCTCGAGCGCGGTGCGCAATCCCTCGACACCGTCATGCACCGTGTTCGTCTCATGCCCGGTGCGGAACAGCGCGCTCGTCACGTGCCGGGCGAGCTGCAGTTCATCTTCGATGACAAGGACGCGCATGGGGAAAGCGATGCGATTACCGATTTGAGCCGCACGGCTCAAGCCCGGCGCTCTGCAAACAACGCCGCACGGCATTCGGCCGGGGATTGGGAAAAGGTTTGCGCATCATGAACCGACGACACAAGCACACAGCAGGCACCGGAAGGAAACGGAGAGTTGTATCGGCTTCGATACAATCGCTGGGTACGAAAGTCGGGACTTGTTCCGCCATGTGCGGGCAAACGATAAACCGCCGATGCAACCAATCGTCGCCCCTTCGTTCCTCCGCACCATTTTCACCGCTGCCGCGCTCACCGTGTTCGGCATCATGCCGCGAGCCTCCGCGGAGATCGCCGTGAAGAGTGGCGACAAGATCGCATTCCTCGGTGACTCGATCACCGCCGGCGGCTGGGGAAATCCCGCGGGCTACGTCCGCCTCGTCATCGCGGGACTCGAGGCAAATGGCGTGAAGGCCGAGCCCGTGCCGGCTGGCATCAGCGGACACAAATCCGACCAGATGCTCGGACGGCTCGACAAGGATGTGCTCAGCAAAAAGCCGCAATGGATGACCCTGAGCTGCGGCGTGAACGACGTGTGGCACGGCAAGCACGGCGTGCCGCTCGACGACGACGCTGCGGCCAAGCCCGGCGCATACGATGAGAAGGTCGCCGAGCGCGGCACTTACAAAAAGAATATCACGGCGATCATCGAGAACGCGAAGAAAGCGGGCGTGAAGCCGGTCATCCTCACCGCGACGGTGATCCATGAGAAACTCGACACCGCGGAGAACGCGCTCATCGCGCCCTACAATGATTTCCTCCGCTCGCTCGCGAAGGAAAAACACCTCCCGCTCGCAGACCTGAACGCGCTTTTCCAAGCGCGCATCAAAAAGGAAAACAAGCCCGACACGAAGGTGCTCACTAG
>JBBSEI010000042.1:0-33540 GCA_038239865.1 Chthoniobacterales bacterium | reverse complement strand
TCGGCCTTGCGGTGCGGCGCGAAGATGAAGCCCATGCCGCCGCCGCTCATTCCGCCGAGCATCCAGAAGCCCCAGAAGTCCGCGCCGAATTCCGCGCGCGCGGACTCGATGAGCCGCTCGGTGTAGTAGGTCGAGGCCCACGGGATGATCGCCTGGATCGGGCCGGAAAAATTGCGCGTGGTGATTTCACCGACGCGCTTGATGTCGCTTGCACGGAGTGCGTCGAGGATTTGATCGAGAAAGCCGAGCGCCTCCTGCCGTCCGTGCCACTCGGCGGCGGATCGCAGAAGATATTTTTCCGTCACCATTTCCAAAATGGGGCCGACGTTTTGCGCCATGCCGCCGTGGACGAGCACGAGCGAATCCTGCAGCGCCTGCCGCGCGCTGTCGGGGATTTCGTCGCGGGTGAAAACGCGGTGCTGCGGCATGAGGCGACCGCGCGAAATGCCGTGCTCGGGGTCCGCATTTGTCGCGACGACGCCCTCGATCAATTTGATGCCCGGCCACACGCCGCCGCTGTCCTGCCATCCGCCGCCGCTGCCGCCGATCCATTCGCCGAGCAGAGCGCGCGCGAGCACGAGCCGGCGCTCGCTTTCGCGCAGCGGGCCGGTGAGCGACTCGGCCTGTCCGGTCGCGCGCATGAGCGCGGAGATGAGCGCGGCGAGGAGATTCGTGGAGACGGCGAGGCGCGAGCCTTTCGGGATGTCGTTGACGCTGGAGACGATCTCGAGTCCGCGGCCGGGGCCGAGCATTTGCGCGAGCAGATCGGTGAGAGATTGTCCGCTGCCCTCGATGCCTGGCGGGACGACGCCGCTCGCGATCACCGCGGCTTTCAGCAGGCCGAGGTAGTCTTTTGCAAAATCGAAAACTTCCGCGAGCGATGTGATGTCCGCGCTCGCGCCGAGATCGACCGAGACGAGGCGCAGCACGGGTTCGTCAATCACGCGCAGCCACGCGCTGACGGGCGGTTTCGTCTCCCTGTCGCGGCCATGCACGCCGAGGTCCACGGAGATGTTCAGCACGCGCGCGCCCTCGGGGTAATCCATGCCGAGGAAAAAAATGTCGCTCCACGCGGAGTGCGTGAGGTCCATGCGCACGGGCGTCAACTCGCGCAGGATCGGATGCGCGCCCGCGGCGTTCGTGCGGAGCATCTCGGGGCGGATGCGCAGCGGCTGATCTTTCGGATGGCCCATGCGGAACATCCACTGGTTCCCGCGCACGGTGCGCACGCTGCGGCGCACCTGATCCGCGAGCGTTTGAAAGGCGAGGCGATGATACGATGCCGCGAGCGCGGATGAGAGTCCGTCGGACGGGCCGCCCGCCTTTTGCTCGGCTTGGAAAAACTCGATGGCGTCCTCGAAGCGCCGCTGCAGCAGATGCTCGTAGCCGTGGAATGGAATCGTGCCGCCGTGTTTCAACTCTGGACGCGTCGGGAGGTGGAAGCGGTGGATCGCCGCGAGGAAAAACAGCGCGCGGACACGCGCGTAGAGATTGCGCGACTCGCGGCGAAATGCGTCGAGGGATTCACATTCCGCGAGGAGCTGCGCGAACGTGAGCGTGCGGCAGACGTCGTCGAGCGAACGATCGCGCACCGCTGCGTCGGGCGATGTGATGAGGCTGACGAGGGAAGTGAGGCGGGTGGACATGGGCTACTTCGCGGCCTGCTGTGCGGTGGCGAGGAGTTCGACGATGCCACGCAGCACCTCGTCCCTGTCGCGGCCTTCGAGGGCGAGGGCGAGCTGCGAAGTGAGCAGTCCGTATTTCAGGCCGAAGTCGTAGCGGCGGCCTTCGAGTTCGACGGCGAGGTAGCGCTCATGTTCGGCAAGTTGCGCGAGCGCGGCGCGCAGATGGATCGTCTGTTCGCGACCGGGTGCTTTTTCAAAGACCTCGCGCAGCAGCCGGTGAAGCGCGGGCGTGAGGACGTGCATCCCGAAAAAGCAGAGATAGTAGCCGGAGCGCAGGCCGGGGACGTTGATGAGTTGCTCAGCCTCGGTCGGCGTCGGTTTTTCGAGAACGGTGTCTATTTGATAAAGGTGCCGCGCGGCATCAATGAGCTTGCCGCCGACTGCGCCGTAGAAAGGCAGCTTGCTTTCGTGCGTGGCCTGCACCGCGGACACGGCGCACTTTTCCGCGCGCGCGATCGCGACGAGCTGCTCCGCGCAGCCCTGCCCGGTGTGCGAGAGGTAAAGATGATCGCCGACGAGCAGCAGGAACGCATCGTCGCCCGTGAAGCTCGCCGCGCTCGCGACCGCGTGCGCATAGCCGAGCGGCTGCGCCTGCTCGATGAACGTGAGGCATTGCGCGTGCCTGCCCGCCGCGACGCGGAATGCCGTCTCGTCGCCGGGCGAAATCACGATGGCAATCTGCTCGATGCCCGCGGACAGCACTTCCTCGATGATGATCGCGAGCGCGCTCTTGGTGATCCCGTCGCGATCGACGAGCGTTTGCAGGGGGAGTCCGCGCTGGCCCTTGCCCGCGGCGGTGATGACGGCTTTTCGGAGATCCATGACGGCGCGGACAATGCGAGAGTCGTGCCACGCGGGTCAATTCCGCCGCACGAGGGATTCCGCCGGCATTCGCGCATCGTGCGGATCGATGGCGCGAGGCTCAAATCGCCCCATCCGCCACGACGCCACACGGATCCCAACCTTGCGGAAATTCTCCTCGCGAAATGTGCGGAATGCGCGGCCTGCGAGCTGCCGTCAGAATGGCGGCGTGGAGTTTCATGCGGGAGCGGTGGAGCGTTGCTGAGTTCGCCGCTTTGGAAAAGCAGGCAATCAGAGCGGGAACAGTTGTGACTGGTGACTGGTGACTGGTGACTGGTGACTGGTGACTGGTGACTGGTGAATGGTGACTGGTGAATGGTGAATGGTCTCTGATGCCGACGTGCTGCGTCCGACCGGAAGCACGCGGCGCGGAATACCAGTCACCATTCACCAGTCACCAGTCACATCCCCAAAGCACACTGCGCACTGGCCTTTTCCCCCGCTCCCAGTACGTTCCCGCGCCCTATGACCAGCGTCTGGAATTCCGCACATCCCTGGCTCCGCGAACTCGTCTCCTACGAGCCGGGCAAGCCCATCGAGGACGTCGCACGCGAACTCGGCCTGCGGCCCGAGCAGATCATCAAGCTCGCCTCGAACGAGAATCCGCTCGGCCCAAGCCCGAAGGCGCTCGCGGCCATGCAGGACGCGCTGCTGCGCTCGCACTTCTACCCCGATGGCGGCGGCTACTATTTGCGCGAGGCCATCGCCGCGAAGGTCGGGCTCAAGCGCGAGAACGTCATCCTCGGCTGCGGCTCGAATGAGATCATCGAATTCATCGGCAAGGCATTCCTGAATCCCGGCGACGACATCATCGCCGCGCGCCACGCCTTCGTCGTGTACAAGCTTATGGCCACGCTCTTCGGCGCGAACACCATCGAGGTGCCCGACCCCGACTTCGCGCACGACCTCGACGCCATGCTCGCCGCCATCACCCCGCGCACGAAGGAAATCTTCATCGCGAACCCGAACAACCCCACCGGCACCCTCTGCACGCAGGAGGAGATTGACCGCTTCATGGCGCGCGTCCCCGACACCGTCGTCACCGTCTTCGACGAGGCCTACTACGAATTCCTCCCGAACCCGCCCGACACGCTCAAGTTCGTCCGCGAAGGCCGCAACGTCGTCGTCCTCCGCACCTTCTCGAAAATCCAGGGCCTCGCCAATCTCCGCATCGGCTACGGCCTCGCCCGCGCCGAGCTGATCGATGTGCTGCAAAAAACGCGGCAGCCTTTCAACGCCAACGGCATCGCCCAGGCCGGCGCCCTCGCCGGCATCCTCGACGACGACCACCAGCGCAAGACCCGCGACCTCACCATCGAGGGCCGCGAGTGGATGCAGGGGGAGTTCGCCACGCTCGGCCTCCCGTTCGTCCCCAGCCACGCGAACTTCGTCCTCGTCCGCGTCGGCAGCGGTCGCGACGTCTTCCACGCGCTCATGAAAAAGGGAGTCATCATCCGCGACATGACCGCCTACGG
Organism: Chthoniobacterales bacterium; assembly: GCA_038239865.1. Classification (GTDB taxonomy): domain Bacteria; phylum Verrucomicrobiota; class Verrucomicrobiia; order Chthoniobacterales; family Chthoniobacteraceae; genus SXWH01. The sequence continues at coordinate 29,519 of JBBSEI010000042.1, read as the reverse complement.
CCTCCCCGAATGGATCCGCGTGAGCATCGGCACCATGGAGCAGAACCGGCGCTTCCTCGCGGAACTGCGCACACTGCTCGGGAAGTAAAGACGCCGCACTTTTGCACAATGAAGTCGCCCTCCCGTTCCCCGATCACGCTCATCCTCGCCGTCGCCACGCTCGCGCTCTGCCTCCCCGCGCCGCTCCGTGGGGAGGAAAAGCCCGCGCCGAATGCGCAGGAGAAGAAGCACACCGCGGAGGAGGAAAAGCAGTTAAAGGAAGCCTGGCGTTCCTATTATGAAGCGGAGGGGCTTTACGGCCAGGCCAAGTATGCCGAGATGGAAAGGAAGAATCGGGCGGCGCTGGCTATCCGCGAGCGCCTGCTCGGCGCCGAGCATCCCGATACCTTAAAGAGCCGGAACAATCTGGCCCTCGCGCTGGATGCCCAATACAAGTATGCCGAGGCGGAGAAGGAAAATCGCGCGGTGCTGGCTATCCGCGAGCGCGTGCTCGGCGCGGTGCATCGCGAGACCTTAGAGAGCCGGCGCAATCTGGCCGACACGCTGCGATTCCAGGGCAAGTATGCCGAGGCGGAGCAGGTGCATCGCACACGCATAGCCATAGAGACGCGCGTGCTCGGCGCGGAGCATCCCGAGACCTTAAAGAGCCGGAGCAATCTGGCCAGTGCGCTGGATGAACAAGGCAAGCATGCCGAGGCGGTGCAGGAGTTTCGTACGGTGCTTCCCATCCAGGAGCGCGTGCTCGGCGCGGAGCATTTCGAGACCTTGTTGAGCCGGATGAACCTAGCCGTCGCGCTGCGAGACCAAGGCAAGCATGCAGAGGCGGAGAAGGAGCAACGCGCGTTGCTCGCCATCATCGCGCGCGCGCTCGGGGCGGAGCATCCCGAAGTCTTCCAGTACTGCTACGAACTCGCCCTCTGCCTCGAAGCCCAGAAGAAGTTCCCGGAGGCACTCGCCTTCGCGCAGCGGGCGGAGACTGGCTTCATCAAGCTGCACGGGCCGGAGCACCGGGATTCGATGCGCGCCAAGCAAGACCGCGAGCGCATCGAGGCGGAATTGAAGAAGCAGCAGGCGGGCGGGAAGTAGGGTGGGGGACGACCGCCGCGCGGGAGGGCCGAAAACGCCGAGGCCGTTCCATCATTCAGCCCGAGGCTGGCGCGACGCAGGCGCGCCTACCTTGGGACTGGCGTGAAAGACGGGGACAACCCTGAAGGGGTTGCATCCGCCCGCCGCATCGTGGTGGAGCGTGCGCTCCGCGCACGCTTCCGGCACACGGTGATTCAAAGGCGAACGAATGGAACCGAGCCGACCTGAAACGCGCTGCGAAGTTGGGATTTGCCCGCCATGTCCGGTGCGTGCTACTTTTTCCGCCATGAGCACGGTGACCATCGAAGTCGAAATTGACCACGGGAAGGTGACGCCCGTCGGACCTCATCTGCTGCCGGAACACGGGCGCGGGTTGCTCACGATGCTCGCTGCGAGTCCCGGCAATGGAACGGCGGCGTTTTCCATCGGGAGTGAGGCGGATGGGCTGCCGGTGATTCGTGCGCAAGGCGGAGTCATCACCTCGGAGCAGGTGCGGGAGATTGAAGGGTTCGCGGCGTGACGCGGTTGCTGGATGTGAATCTGCTGATGGCGCTGCTGTGGGAGAACCACGAGCATCACGGGCCGGCGCGGCGCTGGCTGCAAACGGTGGCGGAGTTTGCGACGTGTCCGGTGAGTCAGCTTGGTTTCGCGCGCATCTCGTCGCATCCGATGCTCGGCTACGGAATGTCGCCGGAGCAGGCATTCGGCGTGTTGCGGCGCCTGCTTGCGGACTCGCGGCATCGTTTCGTGCCGGATGATTTGAGTTGTGAAGATCGCGTCCTCCTCACCGAGCGCATCCCCGGTGCAAACAACGTCACCGACCACTATCTCGCCGCGCTTGCCCGTCAGCACGGTCTGGCGCTGGCGACATTCGACGAGCCGTTGAGCCTCGCATTTCCCGATGAGCCGGACTTGGTGGAACTCGTGCCGTAGCCGCTTTTACGAAGCGTCTTGGAGAAGACGCGGCGCGCTGCTTTTCTTCGCCCATGAATGAGACCATCGCAGCCATCAGCACCGCATTCGGCGAGGCGGCGATCGCCGTGCTGCGGCTGAGCGGGGCGCGGGCGGTGGAGATTGCGCGCACAGTTTTTCGCGGGAAAAAAGGTGCGGCGGAACTGACGCCGAGGGTCGCGCATTTCGGCAGCATTTTCGACGGGGACCGGCGGCTGGATGATGTGCTGCTGACGGTCTTCCGCGCGCCCGCGAGCTACACGGGGGAGGATGTCGTGGAGATTTCCTGCCACGGCGGCGTGCTCGTGTCGCGACGCATCCTGGAGGTGCTGCTGCGCGCCGGGGCGCGGAGTGCGGAGCCGGGGGAATTCACGCAGCGGGCATTCCTGAATCGCAAGCTCGACCTCACGCAGGCGGAGGCGGTGATGGATGTCATCAGCGCGCAGACGGACCTCGCGCTGCGCGCCGCGAACGAGCAGCTCGAAGGCCGCCTCGGCGCGCGCATCCGCGAACTCCGCGCGGTGGTGCTCGACACGCTCGCGCAGGTGGAGGCGTACATTGATTTCCCCGACGAGGACATTTCACCCGAGACGGGCGTCGCGCTGCGCGGACGAATCGAGAACGCGCTCGCGGATGTCGCCGCGCTGATCGCGACGGCGGGGCAGGGGAAGGTGCTGCGCGAGGGATTGCGCACGGTGATCTTCGGCGCGCCGAATGTCGGAAAATCCTCGCTGCTAAACCGGCTGCTCGGCTACGAGCGCGCCATCGTGAGCCATCACCCCGGCACGACGCGCGACGTGCTGGAGGAGACGATCAACGTCCGCGGCATCCCCGTGCGGCTGATGGACACGGCGGGCATCCGCGATAGCTCGTGCGAACTCGAGCAGGCCGGAATGGAGCGCACGCAGCGTGCAATCGAAAGCGCCGACCTCGTGCTGCACGTCGCTGACGCGAGCGGCGATGCCGCTATGTGGAGCCGACGACCCGTCGGTCCGGCAGGTGGAAAGGCGGAGGCCGCTGGGAGCAACACGACGGTGCCCGGCGACCCCACACAAGCTGCAATCACGAGCGCAGAGCCGACGGGTCGTCGGCACCACATTGAGCTGCTCGTGCTCAACAAGGCGGACCTCGGCGTCCACGCATCGTGGCAGGCGCACGGCGGCATCGCGGTGTCCGCACTCACCGGCGAGGGTTTTGAAAAATTGCTGGATGCCATCGTGGATGCGGCTCTCGGCGGTGCGGCGAAGGGCGACTGGAGCGTGGCGATCAATGCGCGGCATCAGGCGTGTCTGGAGACCGCGCGCGACTTTCTGCGCGCAGCACTCGGGGCTTTTGATCAGGCGCTGTCGCCGGAGTTCATCGCCGAAGAACTCCGCGCCGCGATGGACGCCATCGGCGACATCGTGGGCCGCGCGGATACGGAGGAATTGCTCGGCGTGATCTTCGGGCAGTTTTGCATCGGAAAGTGATGGGAATCGGCGTGCGTCGAAGTTTGCGAAGGCGCCGGTCTTTCGGTGCTGTGACTGGTGACTGGTGAATTGTGACTGGTCTTGCGTGCCGGTGCGTGAGGCGATTTGTGCGATGATCGGAATCCACCGCTCCACTCGCTTGAGAGCCTGTGCAAAGGCCGCGACTGCGGATCGCAAGTCACTATTCACCAGTCACAGCCACGCATCACACCGGCGCGTGCTGTCGCCACCCGCGCTCCCGCTATTTCACCGCATCCCGCCACAGCCACCGCAGCACGTCGGGCAGAATTGCGCCGCCCTGCTTGCCGCTGTGGCCGCCGGTGCCGAGTTCGAATTTGTGATCATAGCCGGCGTATTTCAGTGCGGCGTCCATGTCGCGATTTGAGAGCGGCCAGAGACCGTGGAGATTGTCGAGGTCGGCGGCACCGTCCTGCAGGAAGACGCGCAGCGGCTTCGGCTTGTCCTTCGTCTTGCGGATGAGCGCAGGGTAGTCGTAGCCGCCGCGGATGTTCGTGAAGCTGCCGATGTAGCTGATGACCTTGTGAAAGTGCTCCGGCTTTTCCCATGCGAGCGTGAACGCCGCGATGCCGCCGCTGCTCGTGCCGCACGTGCCCCAGCCGTCCGGATCGTCGGTGAGCTTCACGAGCTTGCGCACCTCGGGGATGATTTCCTCCATCACGAAGCGCGCGTTCGCATCGCCCATCGAGTCGTATTCGTAGCTGCGGCAACTGCGCGCACTCGCGCCAGGCTGAGTCGCGGGCACGGTGCCGGGATTGATGAAGATTGCGACGGTCACCGGCATGTCCTTCTTCGCGATCAGATTGTCGAACACGACAGGGATGCGGAACTGTCCGTCCACTTTTGCAAAGCCGCCGCCGTCGAAGAACACCATCGCGCACGCGGGCTTCGCGGCGTCGTACTGCTTCGGAATGTAGAGCGACCACTCGTGCTTCGTGCCGGGGAAAATCGTGCTGGTCTCGAGCGTGAACTTTTTCATCTCGCCCTGCGGCACGCCCGGCTGCGGCTTCGAATCAGGCCCGAGCGGATAGTCTTCGGCGGCGAATGCGGTGGTGGTGACTGCGAGGAGGAAGAGGATGCGCATGGCGGAGCTTATGAGCGGTGCGCGCGGATTCGGCAAATGCGAACGTGCGGTGCGGTCCGTCGCGTCTCTTAACCACAGAGGTTCACAGAGGACGAAGGAGGAATCACAGAGCCTTTGTGCACCTCTGTGAATGCCTCTGTGCTCCTCTGTGGTTCAATCGCTTCAGGAGACTGCTGCCTCTCGCTGCGGCTTGACGCTTTTCCCGCGCGCGCCATCCTCCGCGACCCGATGAAGCTCGACGCCACACTCATTCGCAAGATCGCCGCCAAGGTCGGCACGCCGTTTTGGTTTTACGACGCCGCGGTGCTCCGCCAGCGGATCGCCGACATCAAATTCATGGCCAGCGCGCCCGGCGTTCAGCCGCGCTTCGCGATGAAGGCGTGCCCGGCGACGAAGGTGCTGCGCGAGATGGCGGCGGCGGGGATTTGGATTGATGCGGTGTCGGGCAACGAGGCGCTGCGTGCGCTGCGGGCCGGCCATGCGCCGGGGAACAATCCGCCGGTCGTGTGCTTCACCGCCGACGTGTTTCGCGACAACGCGCTCGACGTCGTCCTTCAAAATAATCTGCTGCCGAACATCGGCTCGCCCGGCATGATCCGGCAGCTCGCCGACGCGGGCTATCGCGGCCCGGTGAGCATCCGCGTGAATCCCGGCTTTGGCCACGGCCACGTGAACACATGCGACACCGGCGGGCCGTCGTCGAAGCACGGCATCTGGCACAGCGATCTCATTGCTGTGAAGGACGCCGCCGAGCGCGCGGGCCTCACCGTCACGATGCTGCACGCGCACATCGGCAGCGGGCCGAAATTCGAGGAGCTGCACGAAAATCTCACGCGGCTCGCGGTCGAGTTCCGCGATCTCATCCCGCACTTCCCGCAGCTCGCCGCCGTGAGCCTCGGCGGCGGCATCCCGCACAATTACCGCGACCGCGAATCGCAGGTGCCCATCGAGCCGCTGCGCGAACTTTTCACCTCCTGCCACCAGCGCATCGCCGCCGCCGCGCATCGCGAAATCCGGCTCGAAATCGAGCCCGGCCGCTACTACGTCGCGCCGTCCTGCTCGCTCATCACGCAGGTGCATGACATCAAGCGCACGCAATCCAACGAGAAGGGCCGCGGCGCGACCTTCGCGATGGTGGACGCGGGCTTCGTGGACCTCGTGCGCCCGGCGATGTACGGCAGCTACCACCAGATCGAGGTGCTCGGAAAAGAGCACGACGATCCGAACCAGCCGCGCGAGCCGATCGTCGTCGCGGGTCCGCTCTGCGAAAGCGGCGACGTCTTCACCCGTGGCGGCGCCGATGAGGAACTCGTCCCACGCATGCTGCCCCGTCCCGAGCCCGGCGACTTGCTCGCCATCCGCGACGCCGGCGCCTACGGCTCCGCGATGAGCAGCAATTACAACTCCATCGGCAAAGCCCCGCAGGTCTGGGCCGAGCCGGACGGCATCGTGGAAATCATCAGCCGCCGCGAGACGATTGACGACATCCTGAAGGCGGAGACGAGCGAGCGGCTGATGTGAGAAATTTCCAAGTGGACATCGCATTTGACGAAGCCGAGTAACGCTCTATGAAGGACACGCCTATTCACCAGCGACCATATCAAGCCGCAAAAAATCGCGACGCATCCATTGATTTTGTAACTCGGGCAGTGGAAGCGGTGTTCGGCTTACCAGGGCTCCCAGGTAAAGTGCAATTGATGAAAAAGCTCTTTTGGACAGCGGCGTGGCTGGTTTCAGAGGTAGATGGAAAATATGGAACTCGATATCGCACGCAGGCGGCGCTTGAAGCGCCCGGTGATCAAGTGGAACACGAACATGTTTTCCCCATTAGTCTTTTGTGGTTTGTCGTGCGACGGGCACTCCCAGTGCATGAAGCTCTCCGCTTCTCCTGTGGCTGTGTTGTGACGAAAGCAGAGCATCAGACATTGACGAGATTGGAAAAATCAGAGGACACTCCAATGGGGTGGATGCGATACAGTGCGCTTACGATTCCAGTAGTAGATATGGTAACAGACCAAATAGTTTCCTCTGCAGAAATGGAAACCTGGTCAAAGCCATTCGAGAAAGCATTTCGAGATTCTCGATTCATCGACGACGGACAGGAGTGGCTTGACGAATTGAAAGAATCAGATTCGTCCAAATGATAGCAGTCGTTGCTATTCTTTGCGCGCCACGATGAAACCGCGGCCGACGGCGGTGGATTTGTGTTCGAGCTACTCGAAGCCGAGTTCGCAGGCGGAGCAGGTGGCATTGCTGCGGCACATCGAGTCGAAGGTGAGGGGAGCGCCGGCGACCGGCGGCAAACTCGTGATGGAAAACGGCGACGCGGTGCTGGTGGCTCCGCCCGGCGCGCCGGCGATGACGCCGGAGGTGGTGAAGACGCTGCTTGTGGATTTTCCATGAGCGTGCTGCTCGATGTGAACTTGCTGCTGGCGGCTACGCGGAAAGCCAGACCCGGCGCTTGAGCTTCCCCCGATGAGCGTGCTATTTTCCCCGCCATGAATGCTGTGACGCTTGAATATCCCGATGCATGGCTGGCCGCGCTGGGCACGGATGCGCAGCATTTCGCGGAGGATGCAAAGATGGCGGCGGCGATGAAGCTCTTTGAAGTCGGGCGATTCACCAGCGGCCAGGCGGCGCAGTTTGCCGGAGTGTCGAGGAGGGATTTCCTGCTGAGCTGCCGGCAGTGGGGCGTGGACAGCGTGAAGTGGGACGCGGCGGAACTGGAGGCTGAGTTCGCCACGCCGCTGCCGCCGCGTGCATGAGCACCATCGTGTGCAATGCGGGGCCGCTCATCGCTCTCGCAGGCATCGGGCAGTTGAGTCTGCTGCGGGATTTGTTCGGCGAAGTGCTGGTCCCGGCTGAGGTGCAGTCGGAAGTCGAGGCGGGCGGACCTAGCGGCACGGGTGCCGGTGTGTTTCAGGCTACGTCTTGGTTGCGCGTGGTGTCTCTCGTGAAGAAAGCGGACTTGTTGCTGTCATCGCTGCTGGATGGCGGCGAGGCTGCCACAATCGCGCTGGCCCTCGAAAAATCGGCATCATTGGTTTTGATGGACGAGGTGAAAGGACGCAGGATCGCGCGCGCTGTGTATGGTCTTGCTGTCATCGGCACCGGACGGCTGCTCGTGGAAGCCAAGCGAGCGTCCCTCGTCACTGAGGTGGGCCCTTTGTTGGAGCAGATGCGCAACAATGGGTATTGGATGGCGGACAAGATCGTGGCTGAAATCCTGCGGCAGGCAGGAGAATGAAATCAAACAGCGGTGAAGTTGCCGTGGCCGGTTGCATGTCCGGCTGAGGAAATTTTCACCGCCTCGATTCTCCGAGCGTCTTGAGCTGCCGGTCGGTGATCAGCCACGTCATTCCATTTTCGTGCGCGAGTTTCTTTGCCGCGTCCTGTCGCTCTGCGCTCTTGGGATACTCGATGAGCAGCACGGGCTTTCCCGCCTTCGCGATTTTTTCGAGGTGGCCCAGCACTTCGCTGGTGTGTGACTTGGGCTGGAGCTTGTTGCGATTCGTGAACAGATCTTCGATGCCGATGCCGCTGATCGTTTCGAGAAAATCCGCGTGCGCGACGAGCTGCGAGCCATTCTGCGAGATGACGAGTGCCGCCGGATTTTTCGCGCGCGCGTGTGCAGCGATGGACTTCACCCAATCCACCATGTCGCGCCGGTAGCTCTGCTTCGTCTCGGGATTTGCCCGGTCGTCAATGAACTCCTTGCCATCCTGCTCGAAGGTCTCGAAGCCATCCACGATGTCGAGATACACGCCGTCGAAGCCGCGCGCCATCGCGTCGTCCACGGTACCGAGCATGATCTTCTGCCACTCGGCGTGCCAATATTTCACGCGGTAGTTGCCCTTCCACTCCGGGTTTTCCACGCCGAGCCACGCGGGCGCGGCCGCGGTCAGTTTGCCTTTGCGCCCCCATTCCTTTCGCCAGTAGGGGCGGTAGTCCTCGGCTTCGCCGATGGAAATGTAGGCGATCACTTTGCGCCCCGCGAGTCCGTGCCGGATCGCATCGAGGTCCGCGCGAGTCCACGGCGTGTCGCTGCTGAATTGCGCATCGAGCACGATCCAATCGCGCCCGCACGCCGCAAGCTGCTCGACGGCCTGCGGCTTGGTCTTCGCGAACGCATCGGCCTGGAGGATGTAGGCGAAAGATGCAGGCGGCGCTTCCGCCTGAACGAAGTGGGCGAGGAGAAAAATCGCGATGAGCGCGAGGCGGAGGGAGAGCGTCATGGGTGGATGGGCAGTCCTAAGCGGGAGGTGTCGGGGGTGAAAGAATGAACGTCTGTGGGAGGGCGGCGGCAATGTGGGACCGACGACTCGCCGGTCCCGTGGCCTGCATGGAAAATCTGTGTCTGGGATTTCACCGAGCGTTCTGTCGCGAGCACACGCTTGGGCCGATGAGTCGTCGGCCCCACATTTTACGGCTTTCGTGCGGCGATAAAGCCGCGGCGGACGGCGGTGGATTTGGGTTCAAGCCACTCGAAGCCGAGTTCGTTCAGATAGCCGCGCAGTTCGGCGAGGGAGTAGCATTTTCCTTCGGTGATGTTCATGAGCAGCGCGGAATATTCTGCGATGTGCAGCGGGCCGGTCTTGTCGGCATTGATGAATGCATCGTGGATGATGACGAGGCCGCCGCTGGGGAGTGAGGCATGGGATTTCGCGAGCAGGTCGTGGATGGCAGGCTGGTCCCGGTCGTGCAGGACGGTTTTTATCGCAGAGGGCGGTTGCCGAAGTCGCGGTATTCGTCCGGCGTCAGTTTGCCATCGCCGTTTTTGTCGAGCTTGCGGAGTGCGGCGGGAGCGTTGGCGATCTCGTCGGCGTCGAGGATGCCGTCGCCGTTTGCGTCGAGGGTGCGGATGAGGAGCGGAAGCGGGAAGCCGGGACCGCCAGGCATCACAGCCGGTCCGCGGTTGCCATCGCGTGAGCCGGAGAAATCCTCCGATCCGCCGGTGAACGGGCGGCCTGCGTTGAGCCTCCTCCCCGGAGTGCCGCCCGGGCCCGGGCCGCCTTTTCCAAAACTCTCATCGGGAGTCCCGTGCCACATTCTCGGGAGAAACGGGAACGCGGTCGTGATGTGGGAGTGGTAAATTCCCTCGGGGTGATCCGGTGTCGCGGCGGTGTGACCGTTGCATTCATCAAGGTCGCCGGTGCCTTGCGCAAATTCCCAATCCTGCGTGAAGCGCCCGTCGTAGTTGCCGCCCGGCCCGTCGGCGTCCGCAGGCCGCGCGCCGGTCTTCAGGCGGTAGCTGGATTTCATCGCGCGCACCGGGCTCGCCGCGTCCTTTGGATCGCCGTGGCAATTTGCCGTGAACAGCGGAAACCCATCCGCGGCCCACGCGACGAGCAGCATTTTTCCATCATCGCCGCCGAGCTTCTGCACGAGGCCGGTCGGCGTGGCGTGGTAATGATACGCGCCGGTGGGCTGCACGTGCGCGTTGTGTTCGTCGAGGCCGAGATCGAGGAAACCGGTGTGCGCCTCGTAGCGCCAGCCGGAGGTGCGGTCGTTGTTCCAAGTCTCGGCGGTGCCGGCCTCGAACGGCACGCCATTCAGCGCGACGCCGAAAAACCATCCGCCGCGGCGCTGCGGCTCGGCGGCGGCGGCGGGCTTCAGCGTGACTCGAAATGTGTAGTCCTGCGGCGACGCGGTGTTCGGGTTTCCGCGGCGCGGAAAATCCCCCGGTGCGTGGTCCGGCCAGCCGTTCGATTTGATGATGCGAAAATCCCCCTCGGTCGTGATGCTCACGCGGTTCTCGCGTCTCGCATCCGGATCTCCGCCGGGGCGGTTCGATCGGATGCCGGGGTTGCCATCCGTCGGCGGGCCGGGGCGCTGTGCGGCGACGATGGATGCTGCGCAAAAGAACGCGAAGCCGCCGGCGATGGCAGACGTGCGAAGTTTGCCAACCCGGAACGGGGGAAACGTGACGGGCATAAGTCGTGTGGGGTTCGCTGCGGGCATAACCCGCACGCCGCCCCGAGCGCATTCCATTTTAGCGTCCGCTGACAATTTTTCCGCGCCTGTGCTAACGCGCGCCGTCTGGCGGTGGCAGCGGCACCTGCGACCTTTGCATGAGGTAGCCGATCAGGTCGCGCACTTGCGTTTCGCTGAGCGCTTCCAACAGTCCCTCGGGCATCATCGAGACGGCGGACTGCTCGAGCTTCTTGATCTCCGAGCGCTCGACGGTCGTGCTGCCTGTGAGCGCGCGGATCGTCACGGTGCGCGCGGTCTGCGCGGGGACGACGCCGGCGAGCATCCGGCCGTCCTTGAGTTCCGCGATCGTCATGCGGAAATCCGCGTTCACGACGGCACTCGGGTCGGCGATGTTTTCGAGGAGGTAGTCGAGATTGTCGCGGCCGGAGCCGGTGAGGTCCGGGCCGATTTCGCCGCCCTGTCCGTAGAGCCGGTGGCACGTCGCGCACACGGTGGAGAAAGTCGCGCGCCCCGCGCTGTGGTCGGCTTTCGCGAGCACGTCGGGCGTGAGCCGCGCCTTCACTTTGGCGATGAGCGCCTTCTTGTCCGCGGCGGGCTCGCGCAATTCGCCCCACGCATCGGTGAGCAGTTTCGTCAGCGCGGGATCGTTGAAGCCGCGGATTTGCCGTGCGTGGAATGGCGTGACTTCGGCGCGGGGAATTTTCCCCGCGGCGACTTCGGTCAGCAGCGCTTTTGCGAAAGTCGCGCGCGAGACGAGCGTCTCCAGCACTGCGCCGCGATCGGTGCCGTGGAAATTGCGGTAGCTCTTCGCGAGCTTCTCGCCGATCGCCGGGTCGTCGAAGCGAGCGAGCCCGCGCGCCGCGTTGGCATTGAGAAAGCGCGTGCCGAGGAGTTGCTCGCACACGCTGCGGAGTTCGGGCGGATTGCTCTCGATGAGCGTCTGCAGCGCCGCCTTGCGCGCGCCGAGTTCCGCCTTCCCGTCGAGCGCGATTCGCTTCACCTCGTCGAGCGCGCGTCCGTCGCCGAAGAGCACGCTGAGTTCGCGCACGCGACCGCGCAGCGCCTCGTCGTCGGACTTCGCGAGCGAAGCCGCGAGCGCATCCCAACCCGTCGGCTTCGTCGCCTTGCGCCACCCGCTCATGCCCTCGGCGAGCCCGGCGAGGATGTCGGATTGAAACGCTGCGGACTTCGTCTGCGCAGCAGTGAGCAGCGCATTCACGGGTGCGGGATTCTTCTCGATGTCCTCGACGAGCCGCCGCGCGATGAAGCGGCGCGTGAGGGGCAGTTGGCATTCCGCGCCTACTTCCACGAGCATCATCGGATCAAAATCGGCTAGGGGAATGAGGCCATACCAAATCATCAGAGGAATGTTGTGGTCGTTTGCATCCTCGGCGTGGGCCACAAGTGCTTTCGCGAGATCGCGGCGCTGACCGATCTTCATTCGCTGAAGCGTAGATGCGAGCGTTAGACGCACGAGCACGGACGAATCTTTTTCAGCGACATCCGTGAGGGCATGGGCGTCTGACCAGCCAAAGGAATCTTTGTCCGACCCCGGAGGCCGCTGGCTCATGCACGTGTCAAGCGGCCAATCATCGGTGTCCAATCGGAGCGCCCAAGCGCGGATGTTCTCGTTCGGATGTCGGGTTAATCCTACGGTTGGATGAGAACTCGGGGGAAGTAGGATGGAGTGGAGTGTCCATAGCGCGCGAAGCTGATGCTGTACGTTCGTGTCATGAGATAGAATCCTGTTTAAGAGAACGCTTCTCTCTTCCACCGGCAGGAAATCACGCACGGTTTCTAGCTTCACATTACTTCGTCTGATCAGTTCCAGCCGCGCCTGCCGCGGCCACCATTCGTTCTCGTGCGTGTGCAGCTTCACGAGTTCGGCGTCGCTCATCTTCGCAAGGTCGAACGGCTCCACGCGCTTCGGTTCGCCGTGCGTGATTTTGAAAATGCGGCCGCTCGTGCGGTGGACGCCGGTGCTGTCGTGGCATTCGCCGGTGTCGCTCCAGTCGAGCGCGAAGACGCCGCCGTCCGGGCCGTAGCCGAGTTCGAGTCCGCGGAACCACTTGTCCTCCGCGAGCAGGATGTCCGTGCCGTGTTTGCCGACGTAGCCGCTGCCGCTGCGCTCGATGAGCTCCTGATTCGCGCGCCGCCCGTGCATGTTCCAGGTGAAAAGATGATCGTGATATTCCGCCGGCCAGTTGTCGCCGAGGTAGAACATCATGCCGATGTGTGCGTGGCCGCCGCCGAGCGCGTTCGCCGCGCCGTTGCGTGATTTTGTCCAGTCCTGCGCGGTGTCGAAGTGCCAGTGGTCGGCGTGCTGATCGATCTGCGCGTAGGCGTGCGGATTCGGATCGATCGTGTGCGGGCGGACGTAGTGCGCGCCGGTGATGCCGTGCCACAGATGCCCGTTCACCGTGTTGATGAAGAACAGCTCGCCCATCTCGTTCCAGTCGTGCCCCCACGGATTCGTCGTGCCGCTGCTCAGCGCCTCGAAGACGTGCGTCTTCGGATGAAAGCGCCACATCGTTCCGCGCAACGGGATGCGCTCCGCCGCAGGTGTGCCCGGCGCGCCGACATCGCCGGGAGCCGATGCGCCGCAGCGCCCGTAGAGCCAGCCGTCAGGGCCGAAGCGCAGGCCGTTGGCGAAGTTGTGGTAGTTGTCCTGCGGCACGGTGAAGCCGTCGAGCATCACCTCAGCGGGGCCGTCGGGTTTGTCGTCGCCGTTGCGATCGGGGATGAAGAGCAGTTGCGGCGGGCACATGAGCCACACGCCGCCGTGTCCGACTTCGAGGCTCGTGAGCATCTGCACGTCGTCGGTGAAAACGGTGCGCTTCGTGAAATGCCCGGTGTTCGTGCCGTCGAAGATCAGCACGCGATCGCGCAGGCCGAGCTCGAAGCGTTTCGAGCGTTCGGCGTAGGTGTAGTTCTCCGCGATCCACAGCCGCCCGCGCGCGTCCCAGCTCATCGCGATCGGATTTTGCACATCCGGCTCGGAGGCGAAGACGCTGACTTTGAATCCCGGCGGCACATTGAATTTCGCGGCCGCTTCCTCGGCTGGCATGAGCGGGATGCTCAGGTCCGGCTCGGAATTGTACGGCTGCGGAAAGTCCGCGGCGGAGGCGAGGGCGGCGCTCAGGACGATGGCGAAAAATGGACGGGGGAAGTTCATGGCTGGGACAATCCGCGGACTCTCACACAGCAAGGGCGCGATTTGAAAGCGCCGGGAGAATGTTCTTTTCGGGCTGCGCTGCGAAACTCACGCTGCACGCCATGTGTGAGCCCGCGATGAATTTCATTTCGATGCGCCGTCGCGCGTCATCGATCGCGAAATACCGCTGATGTCTGCAAAAATCAGCCGGAGAAAATTCGTCCGCGATGTTTCTGCTGTCGCGCTGGCGTCGAGCTTTGCGCGTGCCGCGGAGATGGAGGCGGAGGATGCAAAAGTGCTCGCGCGCATCGAGGCGCATCGGCCCAGCCGTCTGGAGGAACTCCCGAAAGATTTCGCAGCGCGCGTGGGCTCCGCGCATGTGAGCGGGCGCTATTTTCTGACCGAAAAGCCATTCCTGCTCGAAGGCGCGGAACGTCTGCTCGCGCTCGGCACGCGGCTCGGGAAATTTTGGTTCGAGCCGGATCGTCCGGAGCGGAGTTACCCCTTTCACAGCCAGTGGGAGCGCTGCCGCACGCTCGTGGATCTCGCGAAGTCGGACTACTTCGAGCAGCTCTGGCGGATGCCGTTTCAGACGTTCATTCTCGAGGCGTTCAGCCCGGTGGAGCACGGCTGGGACAAGCGGGATTTGCCCGCGGAGTTTTACGCCGCCATCGAGCGCGAATACTACGAGGTGACGCTCCATTTTCTCCGCACCTTCCGCGAGCGTGCGGTGACGATCGTGCTGCAAAATTGGGAAGGCGACTGGCTGCTTCGCGGCGGCGACAAAAAGTGGACGCCGCCGCCCACCGGCTGGGAGCGGCGGTGCGAGGCGATGCAGCGCTGGTTCGCGGCGCGGCAGGCGGGCGTGGCAAAGGCGCGCGCCGAAATCGGTGCGGCGACAAAGTGCATCGTCGCGCACGCCGCCGAGGTGAATCGCGTGGACGACGGCTTCAAGGGCATCCCGACGATGACGCGAAATGTGCTGCCCGGCGTGGAGGTGGATCTCGTTTCGTACAGCGCGTACGACGGCATGAACGGCGGCCCGCTGCACTTCTGGAAATGCCTCGAAGAAATCCGCGCGCACGCTCGCACGGGTCCGCTCTTCGGTCCGCGCGCGCTCGCGATCGGCGAATTTGGCATTCCGGAAAATGCCTCTCCGCAGCGCATCGCGGAGCGTTACGATGAGGCGCTCGGCGTCATGCTCGCGGCGGATGTCCGCTACGCCGCGCACTGGGAGCTGTATTGCAATGAATTCGCCGCGCCCGACGCGCGACCGAGCACGCCGGTGACCGATCCGAAATTGCTGCGCGGCTTCTGGCTCGTGAAGCCCGACGGTTCGCTGAACGAGGGCGGAAAATATTTTTCCGCGCTGTGGCAGCGGGCGATTTGAGCGGCAGTCTAACAGATTCGCAAAAGCGCGCTCCTCACGATCATGAAGTTGCCAATTCTCCTCGGTATTTTGTCCGTCGCCGCGCTGCCGTCTTTCTCCGAAACGGCCGATGATCCGCTCGCCGCGTGGCGCAGCGGCGTGAAGATCAGCGTCGTTGCGCCGCAGGATGGACGGCACACGATTCACTCGTATTTCAACACCTGCCCGGAGAGTCCCGATGGAAAATACGCGCTCTTTTTTTCCTCCACCGCGGCGGATGGACACCACGGCGAGGTCGTCATCCGCGATCGGAAAACCGGCGAGGAAAAAGTGCTCGCGACGAACATCAACGCCGAGGACGCGCATCGGGCCGCGTGCCAGCAGTGGGTCTCCGGCGGCAAGCGCGTCGTCTTCCACGGCGAGCGCGACGGCGGGTGGTCCACATGGTGCGTGGACCTCGACACGATGCAGGAGCGCGTCCTCGCAAAAAATCAGCTCGCGGGATGGGGCCAGCCTAATGCGGACATCGTGCCGCTTTACAGTCCGCACTGGAATCCCGGCGAGCATCGCGACCTCGATTTGATCAATGTCGCGACCGGAGAGAAGACGACGCCCGTGACGGTGGACGCGCTGCAGCAGGCGTATCCTGAGTGGTACGCGAAAAGTTTCGGCGAGCAAAAGCCGTCCATCTTTTTCCCGATCGTCAGCCCCGATTTGCAGCGCGTCTTTTTCAAGATGGCGCTCAAGACCGGCGAGGATCCGCGCAGCAAAAGTGCGAGCGCGCGGCAGGGGCTCGTCTGCTACAGCCTCGCGGAGAAAAAATTCCTCTATCTGAATCCGAACTGGGGCCACCCGTCGTGGTGGCCGGATTCGCGGCACATCACCGAGATGCACTACACGACGTACGACAGCGACACCGGCAAGTCCTCCGCGAATCCCGGCATGCCCACGAAGGCCGCGCGCGCGAAGGCTTTCGCCGACGCCAACGCCGCCGCGCCCGCCGCGGGCAAGCCTTCCAAGTCCGCCCTCGCCGCCGCCGCGAGCAGCATCGCGACCCCGCTGCACGACGTGAGCGGCGACCATCCGTCCGTGAGCCCGGACATGAAGCTCGTCGTCACCGACACGATCATGACGAGTTTC
This sequence comes from Chthoniobacterales bacterium, assembly GCA_038239865.1. Lineage (GTDB taxonomy): Bacteria > Verrucomicrobiota > Verrucomicrobiia > Chthoniobacterales > Chthoniobacteraceae > SXWH01. Next base: position 13,314 of record JBBSEI010000042.1, on the reverse strand, counting down.
GGCGGCGCGCGGAATGAATGGGGCGTGGTGCTCGCGGATGCGAAGGGCACCGCGCAGATCGTGCTGCACCATTTCGACAATTCGCACGGCGCAAAATCGTGGCGCGTCTCGCATCCGCATCCGGTGTTCAGCGCGGACGGGCGGCGGATTTATTTCAATGTGAGCGACGGCGAATTTACGCGGCTGTTTGTCGCGGAGCGAGCAGCGCCGTAGGGCGTCTCTCCTGTACGCTCGGCTGCGCTCTGTGCCTCGGTGACCCCGAACGCGCCCTCGCATCCGAAACCGTGGCTCTCCACGCGACCGAAACTGTCGGGCATCAGCGCCAACGCCTTTTCGTAGTGCTTCGCCGCAAGCTCGTGCTGGCCGGGTTCACTCAGGCGGACGGCCAGTCGCGACTGGATGCAGTAGGCGTCCGCCCGTGAATGCCGACGAAGCGGATCGCCTCGTGAAGCTGTGCGAGAAGGCGCAGGCGCTCGGGGACAATTTCGAATCGTCCGTGAAGACGGCGCTGCTCGCGGTGCTGTGCTCGAAGAATTTCCTGTAATTAGAGGAGGGGAGCGCCGGCACGGATCGGAACACAGGCTTCCAGCCTGTGCGGCCAGCGGGCGTCCCGCCTGCATCTGCATCAGGCAAGATGCCCGATGGCCGCACAGCCGGGACGGCTGTGTTCCACCAGGAAGCCGCTCCGCAGATCACCGACTACGAACTTGCTTCGCGCTCGTGAACGGACGCCGCACCGTGTACATGCCCGTGACGAAACGCGCCGATGCCTCGACGCTCGCGGTGGTCGGGCTGGTGAAGGCGAACCTCGCGAAATCCGAGACCGCGGTGCCCGACGATGTGAACGTGGCGTTCGAGTTTGATCAGACGCCAGTCGTCTCCGGCGCGATGAACAATCTCGTGAAGGAGGGCGCTCTCGGCGCGGTGCTCCCGGGGCTGATGGTGCTGCTGTTCCTGCGCAGCGGGGTGAGCGGCGACACGATGATCGGGCTCGACGGTCCTTCGGCCGTGGAGCCGGTTTCCGAGCCTGCGACGCTCGCCGTGGGCCAGCTATGTCTCGGCGCGGGGACGGTGCGGCGGCGGAGGCGGTAAGGGAGCGCGGAAAAGGGTTGGGGTTTGCCGCAACCTTGAAGAAAAAATGTATGCCAGGCTTTTGGCCGCTCGTCGGGCGGTGGATGCCTGCTTCGAGCGGGGGTTTGACGTGCTTTGGAAGCGTAACTATGAGGTGATGCTCTGATCAGCGGAGACGACGATGAACTGCCAGCCTGAACATTGCCATGAATGACCCGCAAGATCCCTCCAGTTCGCCCGATCAGGGCCCATCACGGAGTCGCTGGATTCGGATCGTCATTGTCCTCGCAGTCCTCTTCGCCATTGGATGCGCGGCCCTTTATCACTACATCACGACTGGCGGCTTGATTGCCCGGCAGACGCCATCTGCGCTTGAGATTTTCGTGGCCCACAAGCTGGTCAACCTGAGCATTCCCAATGAAGCGAAGGCGATGAAGAATCCGCTCAGTGACAGCGGAGCGGCAGTCGCAGCAGGGTGTGAGCTGTATCAGAAGAACTGCGAGGTCTGCCACGGCTACGACGGAAGCGGAAAGACGATCACCGCAAGCGGACTGTATCCGCCGCCGGTCAATCTCAGCCGCGCTGCGATCGTGAAAAGTAAGCGCTCTGACGGCGAGTTGTTTTACCTGATCCGCAATGGCATCCGGAACACGGCCATGCCGGGCTGGCAGTTGCCGGACCAGCAGACGTGGCAGCTCGTGTCCTACATTCGCAAGCTGCCCCTGACTGTTTCCGTGGACGCGCAGGCCACCGCGGTGAGCCATGCGGCACCTGCGGGCGCGCACTATGTCGGCTCGGTGTCGTGCAGGGACTGTCATGAGGACATCTACGAGCGTTGGAAGAAAACGCCGATGGCGAACGTGGTGCGTGATCCGAAGGAACATCCCGAAGCGATCATCCCGGACCTTTCAAAACCGGATCCGCTTGTGAACTTCACGGCGGCGGACGTCGCATTTGTCTATGGCAGCATCTGGAAGCAGCGCTATTTCAAGAAGGTCGGCGACGACTACTTTCCCTTTCCCGTGCAGTGGGACGTGATGCACAAAAAGTGGAAGCCCTACTTCGTGAAGGACGACTGGTGGGTGAAGTTTTATCCGCCCGACAATTTTCAGCGCCCCACCAGCGCGCTCTGCGACGGCTGCCATTCCGTGAACTTCGACATCAAGATGAAGACGGTGACGGAGTGGAACGTCGGCTGCGAAAGATGCCACGGCCCCGGCAGCGAGCATGTGAAGGAGGCTGAGAGCAACTCGATCCTCAATCCTGCGCGCATGGATTACGTGGGGGCCAATGACGTGTGCATCCAGTGTCATTCGCAGGGCCGGCCTTTGACGAATCCCATCGAGGGGAAACACTACGACTGGCCGGTGGGCTACGAGCCGGGAAAGAAGCTGAACGACCATTGGAAGCTGGAGGAGCACAAGCTCGGCGAGACGACATTCACCCACTTCGCCGATGGCACCGCGCACAAGAACCGGATGCAGGGCAACGACTATGTGAGCAGTCAGATGTATGCGCACGGAATCACCTGCTTCACCTGCCACGACGCGCATGGCACGGTGCATCCCGCGAATCTGCGCAAGCCCGTCAGCACGCTGTGCATGGACTGCCACGGCCCGACTTCGCCGAGCGGGCCTCACGCGCCCACGATTGCGCAGCACACGCATCACAAGGCCGGCAGCGCGGGCAGCGAGTGCGTCGCCTGCCACATGCCCAAAATCGCGACGACGCTCGGTGATGTGAACGTGCGAAGTCACACCTTCCGGTTCGTCAGTCCCGCGATGGGCGAGACTTTGAAAATCCCGAATGCGTGCAACGTCTGCCACACGGACAAGACGACCGCATGGGCCACGGATGCCTTGAAGACTTGGACGGACCGCTCGCCTTGGCGCGTAGGTCAGTGAATGCCCGCAGTCGGGCCGTCAGCACTCCTCGCGGGTCGGCTTCGCGCGGGCTGCTACTTGCCGGCGGATTTCTTCTCCGGGCCGAAGGTGCACAGCAGGCCCAAGTAGCCGATGAATGTGCTCGGGCCCTGGACGGTGTGTCCTGCGGTGAAGAGGAGGTGCCAGTGGTCGTTGAAATCGAACATGCCGCCGGCGTTGATCTTTGTGTTCGAGGCTTCGGAGTCGCTCTTTCTCGTCTCGTGGAAAATCTCCGCGCCGAGGGTGAGCTGTTTGGTGATTTTCCGCTGCACGAGCCAGCCTGCATACCACCAGTTCCGGTTGCCGACGCCCTGATTGATCCAGTAGCCACCGCCGCCGTAGGTCGTCCACGGACCGAAGCTTTTCTGCAGCTAGAGAGGCAGGAAGATTTGCGCCTTGCCGTTGCCGAGGCCGCGGGTGGAGTCGCCGCTCGGCAGCTCGATGAGCGGGAAGATGCCGATCTGCGGACGGTGGTCGGTCTCCTCGATGAAGCGGTATTTGAAGCCCAGTTCGGTGTCGCCGTAGCCGTATTGCGTGGACGCGCCCTTCGGTGCGCTGAAGGTGAGCGGGGCGACGAGGTGGAGTTGGAGATTCGGCACTGCGCCGTAATTGATCTCCAGGTGCGGCGCGGTGCCGCTCCATCCGCCGGAGTCGTGGGCGACCAGGGAGGCGACATAGACTTCCCAATGGTAGAGTTCCACGGGCTCGGGATCGTCCGTGACGAAGGGCGGGCCGGCGTGGGCTTTTCCCGCGAGGGCGAGGCTGAGGATGGAGAGGAGGACGGCGAGGCATGGACGATTCATGGATGAGGTTGAGGATGTGAAGTTGTGGGTTTGGGTTGCCTTGGCGGCGGAGGGATCGCGTGAGCTTTTTCCCGCGAAATGCGGCGTCTTGTCCGGAGGCGTCAGTCGGCGATCAAATAGAAGCCGACGATGATGAGCCCCGCGATGGCGATGCCGGAGACGATCGTGCAGATGAGTTTGCCGGCGGTGATCGCCTTGCCCTTTCCACCGTTCATCTTTCCGAAGATGAGCGCAAAGACGACGAATAGGACGAGAACGAGGAGCGTGTGCGTGATCCAATGATGGCCGGTGACCTTTTTCATCCCGTTCATCACGGCTTCGCTCTTTTCCTTGGCGACGACGAGGATGGCGTTGATGACGCTGGTGACCGCGAGCGACAGCCCGAAGGAGACGCTGCTTTTTGAAAGGCTCGTATTTTCCATTTTTGTATTCCTGGTTTGAGTTTTACTTCGGCAGCAATCCCATCTTCACGCCCATCGCGATGATCGCGCCCTCACCGTCCATGGCGAGTGCCAGCAGCGCGGTGAGTCCGGTGACCCACAGCATCAGGCGGCGCGCGCCCGTGCTTGCCGCGAGATTGTTCGAGGCCGCGATGGGCAGGTAGGTCACCAGCAGCAGCAGCATGATGACGAGGTGCTCCTTCGTCTCCATCACCAGTTCGTGCGCGAAGGGCCACGGACCTTTCAGGATGATGGCCTTATCCACTTTGTAGGAAGTCACATACCAGTAGCCACCGACAATGAATGCCAACCACATGACCGCGGCGGCGCTCCAACTGATGCGGCGGATGCGCGCGAGGTTTGTCTCGCTCGCGTGCAGCACTTCAACGAACAGCCACACGGCAGCGACGATGCACGCGACTCCGAAGAGCACATGGGACATCAGGATGATTTCATTCATGGGATGTTTTGGTTTTGGGTGATTTCTTCTTTGCGGGTCCGACCTCGCGGAAAAGCTCCTGCAGCCGTGAGCGGACTTCCTTCAGCGCCTTGCGGCCCTTCGGTGTGATGCGGTAGAGCCGCCGGTGCGCCCCGCCTTTCTCGTCGCGGCCCCTGATCCAGCCGTCCTTCTCCATCGTGCGCAGCATCGGGTAGAGCGTGCCGGCGCTGATCGTGTATCCGTGGTGCCGCAGTTCCTCGATCATCCAGTGGCCGAACAGGTCGCCCTCCTCCGCATGATGCAGCACGTGCATCCGGATGAATCCGGAAAGCACGCGTTGCAATGGTTTGTCGGCGGGGTTCATTATCGAAATTCGATTGCGAGATTCGCTTGTGAAGTTCCGCTGCGATGCCCGCAAGGAAATTCTGCCCGGGCGTTTCACAGGCTGAGCGCACCGGAAATAATTGCGCCTGGTGCCCCCAGGCGCATCATGCCGGCCATGAGAATTCATTCGCTCGAAAACGCGCCCCTCGAGGGACCAGGGCGCATCGCGGCGTGGGCGGCGGAGCGCGGACACACGCTCACGCGCACGGCTCTGCACGGGGGAGAAATGCCGCCGGCGCCGGAGGCGTTCGATTTTCTCGTCGTGCTGGGAGGGGCGATGAGCATCCACGATCACCGCGATCATCCGTGGCTGGCGGGGGAGAAACATTTTCTGAAAACCGCGATCGCCGCGCGCAAGCCGATCCTCGGGATCTGCCTCGGCGCGCAGCTCCTCGCGGATGTGCTCGGCGGGAAAGTGTTCCAAAATCCGGTGAAGGAGATCGGGTGGTTCCCGGTGCGCATTTTGGATCGCGCGGCGCCGTTCGCGGCGTTTCCCGAGCGGATGACGGTGATGCACTGGCACGGCGACACGTTCACGATCCCCGAGGGCGCGCGGCGCGTGGCGGAGAGCGAGGCGTGTGCGAATCAGGCGTTCGTCTTCGGCGACCGTGTGGTCGGGCTGCAGTTCCACCTCGAGATGGAGACCGTGGGCATTGAGGATCTCGCATCGGCGTCGCTTGATGAGGCGGGCACCGCGCCGTTCATCCAGACGCGCGAGCAACTCCTCGCGCCGCCGCCCGGGAGCGGCGCGGCGGGAGCGGTGCTCTTCGCGTTGCTCGATGAATTGGCCGCTGTGCGCTGCGAGCGCGCGCGGTGATAGCATCGGCAGTTTGGGCGGCGTTTTGCGCGGAGAATCCGCCGCGCCTCAGCACTTCGAGAAAACCAACGAAGCGGACATTGTCAGCCTCGAGCCCCGGCATGGAGAGTGCCGATCACTGCTACTAATCGTTGAATGGCGTGGGCGTGGGCGTGGGCGGGATCGTTCTGGTGGGCGTCGGACTCGGCGCGACGGTCGGTGCAGTCGGCTGTCCCGGCGTCGACGTCGGCTGCGCGCTGGTCGGCGGCACTCCAGTTCCCGGGATCGCCTTCGGATCGGTCACCGCCGTCTGCGTGCGGTGCGAGCGCCACACGACCTCGCCGAGGCGTTCCTTGAATTCGCGGCGCTTGCCAAATTTCAACGCATCGCCCGCGCCGGCGAAGGGATTCCGGCCCTGGAAGAGATTGCCGATTTCAAACGGCAGCGAGACGCGGACGCCGGCGATCCAGTTGCCGCCGTTGAGCGCGTTCAGCTTCGCGCTGTTGCCGCCCCAGTACTCGAGGTCGGTGGTGATGGCCGGCGTCCAGCGGATCTCCGCGCGGGCTTTGAAGCCTTCGACGCCGAGTCCCACGCGGCTGTGATACTGGTAGTAACCGGCGAAGAGGCGCGCCTCGAGATACTTTTCCAATCCGGGAATGAGGAAGCCGGCCTCGGTGTTCCAGCCGTCCACTCCGCTCTCGAGGCGCAGAAAGCCGGGGGCGGTCCGCACGGGGTGGATGCCGTTGTCGGGCACGTAGTAGTTGAAGCGCGCGTCGAACCATTTCGTGAGCACCTCCGCGCCGAGGCCGAGCTGGTCAAAGTGATTCCCAAACTGGCTGTCGATGTAATCGTAATAGACGTTGCCGCCGATGATGATGTCGTGGCCGGGCACGAGGTAGCGCGCGCCGAGGCCGGCATTGAAAAGGGCCTGCGAGTTGTCATCCCACGTCCCGCGGAGATCGCCAAAGAGCGTGACATCGCCGACGCGCGCAAAGGGAATCAGCGCATCCAGCCACGCGCTCTCCTGGTGGTTGCTGAATTTTCCGCCTGCGGTGATCGTGCCGGCGGGAAGGGAGTCGTCCCGCGTGGCGACGGTTTTTTCCGCGACCTTGTGTCCGGCAAAAGCCGTGATCGTCGCGAGAGCGATGAGGGAGAGAGGTGCAAGGGTGGTGCGCTTCATGGGCGGACTCGGCTACAGAGTGTCCGGCACAGCGACAAGCGAATTGCTCCGCCGTCGCGCTTTTTTCCTTTCACGCCGCCGCCGTGCAGGGCAGCGTTCGCGCCTCTATGAAGCTCCTTCTCCGCCTCGCCCCGCTCGTCCTCGCCGCCGCCTTTGCCCGCGCGGACATCGTCATCGAACAGAAAATGGAATCCGCCATCATCAATGGCAACGTGACCATGAAAGTGAAGGGCGACAACGCCCGCATGGACATGCCAAGCCCGCTGGGCGGCAGTGTCACGACGCTGATGAATTTCAAAAGCGGCGACATGGTCACGCTCATGCACCAGCAGAAGATGGCGATGAAAATGAATCTCTCCGACGTGAAAAAGCAGCAGGAAGCCGGACAAAAGGCGCTCGGCGTGGACCCGACGAAAGTCGAAAAGCCGAAGGCGACCGGTGCCAAGGAAAAGGTGGGTGACTACGACACCGAGATTTTCGAAATGAACCAGGGCTCGCTGCAGGCGAAGCTGTGGATCGCGAAGGACTTTCCGAACGCGCAATCCATCAAGGATCAGATGGCGAAGCTGAACAGCAGCATGGGCGGCGGCGGCATCGATCCGAGCAAGATCGACGTGCCCGGCATGGTCGTGAAAAGCGAAGTGAACACGCCCGTGGGCAAGATGACGATCACGCTCGTGAAGGCCAAGGAAGAGGCCGTGGACGACAAGGAATTTGTGAAGCCCGAGGGCTATCAGGAAATGGAAATGCCCAAGCTGCCCGGTGCCGGCGCGCCCGCGCCCGCCGCTCCGGAAGCGCCGAAGAAATAATGCCGGGCGGAAAAAAAACGGAATCGGATTTCAGCAAGGCCGGGCCGAAAGCCCGGCCTTTGCTCATTCTGGCGTCCGCCTCCCCGCGCCGCAGCGCTCTTTTGCGCGAGCACCGGCATGAATTCGAGGTGCGAGTCCCGCGCGGCGTGACGGAGATCGCGCCGGCGCATCTTTCGCCTGGCGAGACGGTGCTCGCGAATGCGCGGGCCAAGGCGCGCGCGGCGCTGGCGCAACTTGCGCCGGGTGAAAATGCCGTCGTGCTCGGCGTGGACACGGAAGTTTTTTTCGAGGGCCGCGTGCTCGGGAAGCCGCCGGACATGCACGATGCATCCGCGATGCTGCGGCGGCTGAATGGCCGCACGCACGAGGTGTATTCCGGCGTGTGGATCGCGGGGCGGGAGAGGGAGCGCGGATTCATCGAGGTCACAGGCGTGCGCTTCCACCGCCGCACAAATGCGGAATTGCGGCGCTACCTCGCGCGCATTCATCCGCTCGACAAGGCCGGCGCGTACGCCGCGCAGGAGGATCGCGGCGAGATGATCGCGGCGGTCGAGGGATCGTTCTCGAATGTGATCGGCCTGCCGATGGAGCGGCTGCGCGTGGAGCTGCGGGCGTTTGGAATTTGAAACGCAGAGGCGCAGAGACGCGGAGGAAGTGCATCCTGAAATGTTCGTGAGTGCCGCGTTGCGTGCTGCTGCCCGCGATCCTTTTCTCTGCGTCTCCGCGTCTCTGCGTTTCAAAAATGATTTTGGCGCGCACGCGCACACTCCCCATTTACGCGCGCCGTGTGCTCGGCTAGCTTCCGCGCCCTTCGACGATGCCGAAAGTATTTCTCAAGACCTACGGGTGCCAGATGAACGAGCGCGACTCCGAGCAGGTCGCGCGCGATCTCGTCGGCCGCGGGTATGAGCTGACGGCGGAAGAAAAGGCGGCCGATGTCGTGCTCATCAACACGTGCAGCGTGCGCGATCTCGCGGAGCAAAAGGCGCTCGGTAAAATGGGCCTGCTCGGGCGGCTGCGCGCGGACAAGCCCGAGATGGTCTTCGGCTTTCTCGGCTGCATGGCGCAGAGCCGCGGAGGTGAACTCGTGCGCGACATCGCGCATGTGGACCTCGTCGTCGGCACGCAGAAATTTCACAAGGTCGCCGACTACGTGGACCAACTCGTGCAGCGCAAGACCGCGCTCCGCGACCGGCTCATGGACGACGCGCGCTTCAGCATCGTGGACATCGCCGAGGAAGCGGGATCGCAGGATACGATCCGCGAGCACACGCTGAAGGAGCGGCAGGCGACGGCGTTTGTGAGCATCATGCAGGGGTGCAACATGCACTGCACCTTTTGCATCGTGCCGAGCACGCGCGGCTCGGAGCGTTCGCGCCCGATCGCGGACATCGTGCAGGAGGTCGAAGGGCTCGTCGCGCGCGGCGTACGCGAGGTCACGCTGCTCGGGCAGATCGTGAATCTTTACGGTCGCCACGAGTTCCCGCGTGTCGGGGACAAGTCGCCGTTTGTGCAACTCCTCGAAGCGGTGCATGCGGTCGAAGGCTTGCGCCGACTCCGGTTCACTTCGCCGCACCCGATCGGCTTCCGCGCCGATCTCGTCGAGTGCTACGCGCGTCTGCCGAAGCTCATGGCGCACGTGCATCTCCCCGTGCAGAGCGGGAGCGATCGCATTTTGAAAGCGATGCACCGCACGTACACTGCGGGAAAATATCTCAAGCTTGTCGAGTCCATCCGCGCCGCGCGGCCCGATGTCGCGATCACCACGGATGTCATCGTCGGCTTCCCCGGCGAGACAGATGCGGATTTCGAGGCGTCGTGCGAACTGTATCGCCGCGTCGGTTTCGACAATGCGTTCATCTTCAAATACAGCACGCGCCGTGACACGCCCGCCGCGCTCCTGGACGACCAGGTGCCCGAGGAAGTGCGCGACGAGCGCAACCGCATCCTGCTCGGCATCGTGGATGACTTCGCGAAAGCGAAGAACGACGCGCTCGTCGGCAAGCGCGTGGAGATCCTCTGCGAAGGGCCGAGCAAGACAAACCCCGCGACGCTCTCGGGTCGCACGCCGGGGAACAAGATCGTGATCTTCGAGGGCAGCGAGCGGCACATCGGCGAAGTCTTCGACGTGCAGATCGAGTGGACCAGCGGCTTCAGCCTCTACGGGAATCCCGCCGTGCTGTGACAATGTAGGCGAGATTTCCAATCTCGCGGGGGCGACCGCAGCGAGGTGTGGGGAGGCGTGCGAAATCCGAGCGGTCTTTTGCTCCGCGCCATCCCTCCGCCTTCGCCCATCCTGCCGCGCGAGATTGAAAATCTCGCCTACTTTTCACGGCTCGCCAACTTCGCGCGCTACGTGAGCGCGACGACGGCTTTGATCACTCCGCTCTCGGGCTTCAGCCACATGGGGAAGACGTCGATCATGTCGTCGAATTTCGCGTGGTGCGTGATCCACGGGCCGGTGTTGATTTTTCCGTCCTCGATGAGCGAGATGATGCGCGTGAAGTCCGGCGGCAGCGCGTTGCGCGAGGCCATGATGGTGATTTCGCGCCGGTGCAAAATCGGCGCGTGGAGGAAGCTCACCTCCTGCTGCGTGATGCCGACATACACGAGCCGCCCCGCGAACGCGCAGTACGACAGCGCGCCGCCCATGCTTTTGTTGCTGCCGGTCGCGTCCACGACCACGTCGGCGAGTTGCTCGTTCGTGATTTTGGAAAGTGTCGCGAGCGCGTCGGCTTCGCCGCCGGGCGCGAGGAGGATCGTGTCGGGCACGCCCATTTTCTCGCGGACGAATTGCAAGCGCGCGGCATTCATATCCATGACGATGGTGCGTGCGCCGCTGAGTCGCGCGAACTCGATTGTGGAAAGTCCGATCGGTCCTGCGCCGATGACGAGGACGTGTTCGCCGGGCTGTGGGTTGCCGCGGTTGATCGCGTGGCAGCCGATGGCGAGTGTCTCGACGAGCGCGAGCTGATCGAAGGTGAGCTTGCGCGAGACGTGCAGCTTGCGCGCGGGGAGGAGGAAGCGCTCGCACATGCCGCCGTCGCACATCACGCCGAGCGTCATGTGGCCGCTGCAGCAGTTCGAGTGGCCGCGGCGGCACGAGTAGCATTTCTGGCAATTGATGTACGGCTCGACGGAGCACTTGTCGCCGGGCTTCACATTCGTCACGCCTTCGCCGACGGAGAGCACCTCGACGCCGAGTTCGTGGCCGGGGATGCGCGGGTAGCTGAAGAACGGCATTTTTCCGAGGAAGCCCGAGTAGTCCGTGCCGCAGATGCCGATGCGGTGGATGGTCACGACCGCGTCGCCGGGGCCGGGCGCGGCGGGTTCGGCGATTTCGATTTTGCGGAAGGACTGCGGCTTCTCGAGTTGGATGGCTTTCATGTGGAGCGCGGAGGAAAGCGGATGCCCGGGCGCGAATCAACGTTTCGCGGTGTTCGCGAGCAAAGCGTTCGCGCACGCGTCGGCGAAGGCGGGATCGTTGATCGCGCAGTCGAGTTCGATGCGCGGGATGCCGGGGCGCAGAAGTTTTTTGATCGCGCCGAAGAGCGCGGCGTCCGCCTCGGGCCAGTGGAATGCACCGCCGGGGGCGCTGATGATGCTGATCGCTTTCAGCGGGAGCAGCACGGTGACCGGGCCGCGATACGCGTTCACTTTTTCCGCGAGGATGCGGCCAAGCTCGGCGCACTCCTCGGGCGTTGTTCGCATGAGCGTGACCTGCGGGTTGTGCTGGTAAAAACGGCGTGCGGCAAATTTAGCAGGAACGGTTTCGCGCGGGCCGAAATTCACCATGTCGAGGCAGCCGGGTGCGACCACGGCGGGCGTGCGGGTGTGCGCTGCGGCGTCGAGTCGCGTGGGGCCTGCGCCGAGGACGCCGCCGACGAGTTCGTCCGCCCACTCGGTCGTGGTGATGTCGAGTACGCCCGAGACCATTCCACTTTCGATGAGTGATTCCATCGTGCGTCCGCCGGTGCCGGTGGCGTGGAAGACGAGCACCTCGAAGCCTGCGGCTTCCACGAGTGACTTCGCGCGCTGCACACAGTCGGTGGTGTTGCCGAACATGCTGGCGACGACGATCGGGCGGTCGGCGGATTTTTGATTCCCGATTTTCGATTCCAGGTTTTCCTCGCTGCACGCTGACTCGACCATGCCGCAGATCGCACCCGCGGCGCGCGTGAGGATCATGCGCGAGATGCGGTTGATGCCTGCGACATCCACGATGGAGGGGAACATCACGATGTCCTTCACGCCGACGTATTGCGCGGTGTTGCCGCTCGCGAGCGTGGAGACCATGAGCTTTGGAAAACCGAGCGGCAGCGCGCGCATGCCCGCAGTCGCGATGGCCGTGCCGCCGCCGCCGCCGAGTGAAATCACGCCGTCAATTTTTCCCTCGACCTGCAATTTCGTGAGGATGATCGCGGCTGCGGCTGCCATCGCGGCGACGCACTCGCCGCGGTCATGGCGTGCGGTGAGCGCGGCGAGATCGATCCCGGCGATGCGCGCGACTTCCTCGCGAGAAATGTCGGGGGCGATGCGCGGCGGCTGATCGGTGCCGACATCGATGAGCAGCGTGCGATGCCCGCGCGCCCGGATTTGCGCGGCGACGAAGGCGTGCTCGTCGCCCTTCGTGTCGAGCGTGCCGAGGAGTGCGATGGTGGGCATGCGTTGTGGTGGCCAGCGTGATGTCAGCGATCCTCGCATCGCGCGCGTCGGGATGCGATGAGCCCACGCACAAGGATGACGAGCCCGATGAGAGAGGCCACGCAGCCGGCGATGAGTGAATACAGCATCGTGTCAATGTTGCTGGAGAGTGCGCCTGGACTGGTGATGCCAGCGCCGGAGAGAGCCGTGTGTGCGCGGTTCATGCCCATCCGATAGCCACAGTATCCCACGATCTGCGCGATGAGGATCAGCGTGGCACCCACTAAAATCCCAGCGATGGCGTTTCTCCGTTTTCCCATCGGCGGCTACGGCAATTCCTCGATGGCGATGTCCTTGAAAAAGACGACGGCTTTTGCGCCGCCGTGGATTTGCACGGCGATGAGGCCGTCCTCGGCGATGTCCTTTTCGGCCTCGGTGTAGTCCACGGTTTGCACGCCGTTCAGCCAGATCTGGATGCGCTTGCCTTCGCAGCGGATGCGGTAGTCGTTCCAGTCGTTGCGATGGAGGACTTTGTTCACGGCTTCCATGTCGGATTTCGCGAGGACTTTCTTGCGGCGCGATTCGTCGTAGAGGCAGCCCCACCACGTCGGGTCGCCGATGTCGGCCTGGTAGCCGAACATTTCGTGCGCGGGATTTTCCATGCGGATGCTGCGGAACTGCACGCCGGAATTCACGAAGCCCTCGGTGCCGGTGAGTTTGAATTTCAGCGTGAGGTCGAAATTTTTGTACGTCTTTTTCGCGGAGAGAAATTCATTGCGCGGGACGCGTTCGGCGAGCGAGCCGCCGGTGATGCAGCCGTCCTCGA
>JBBSEI010000041.1:0-34866 GCA_038239865.1 Chthoniobacterales bacterium | reverse complement strand
GGGGCTGAACGCGAAGATCGGATACTTCAGCCAGCACCGCAGCGCGACGCTCGATCCCGCGAAGACCGTGCTGCAGGAAGTCATGGAGAGCGGCAAGGATCTCAGCGAAAACGACGCGCGCGGAATTCTTGGATCGTTCCTTTTTCGCAAGGACGAAATCTACAAGAAGACCGCCATCCTCAGCGGCGGCGAAAAGACTCGGCTCAATCTGATCAAGTTCCTCGTGGACCCGCCGAATCTCCTGCTCATGGACGAGCCCACGACGCACCTCGACATCCACACCGTCGAGTCGCTCATCCTCGCGCTGGAGAACTACCAGGGCACGCTCGTCTTCATTTCGCACGACGTGCATTTCATCCGCAAACTCGCCACGAAAGTCCTCCACGTGAACGACGGCAAAGTCACCGGCTACCCCGGCGGCTACGATTACTTCCTCGAAAAAACCGGTGCCCTCGACGACGAGCGCGCGGCGATCACGGCAGGCTAAAAATGTAGGACGGGCATCCTGCCTGTCCGGGTGGAATGGGCGGAGCGGCAGTTCCTTCCGGAGACTCCAAGCCGCTCCGACAAGTTTGCCGGAGGACAGGCTGGAAGCCTATTCCACATTGTCCTGCGCGTTCAGTGATCCCCGCTTGCGGCGGCCATCCGACCGGCGCGATCCCAGTATAAAGTCTCATCGTGCGGGATCACTTTCCCGTGCTTGTGCTCGTCGCGCACCGGCACGCCGCCGCGATGCCATTCGCGGAGCAGGAGCAGGTTGTAGTACAGCCGTTGCATCGCAACAGCGGGTGTCGGAACGACGGTGTAATTTTCCCGGAGCTTCGCGCGATTGCCCGTCGGCACATCGCGCCCGGAGCGCAGGCCGATGATGCCCCAGATACTGCGGCCGCCGTCGAAATAATCGTTAGGTGCCTTACCAAAGTAGAGGCTCTCGGGCGGCGGATTCTTTTTCGGATGCTTCGGCGCGGGCGAACTTTGGATTTCCGCGAGGCTCACTTGGAGCGCCTTGTCCGCCTTGAGCATGCCCGCGCCGAGATAGCGATCCGGCGCGTGCCGCTCACCGCGGTCGGCGGATTTCAGAAGCGCGTGATAGACCGCCTCGGCCTTGTGCCAGTCCGACCACCAGCCTGCGCGCACGAGTTCCGCGCGATGCTTTTGCAGCCACAGCGCCGCGGCGGCGGCGACCTGCGGCGTGGCGGCGGAAGTGCCCGCGCCATCAAGGTCCACGCCATCGGCCACGAGCTTGTCGCCCGCTTTGCGCAAAGTGATCCATGGCACGTTCGGCGCGTACGCGGCGATGGGCTGCGCGCGGAGATTGCCGAGGCGCTTGATCACACTCGGGTCGGGCTTGCTCATCGGGCGCAGCAGCGAAGTATTCGTGCCATCGGCGCCATAGCTGCCGCGGAAGGCCCACTGCTTCCACGCGCCGAGATGCGCGAGCACGCGCCCGAGCGAATTGCACGCGTAGCTCCCGTGATCCGAGGTCGCGCCCGTCACGCCGATCACGCGGCGGAATGCGGCCGGATACACGGGACTCGCCGGCACGATGAAGCCGCGCGGCTGAAATGGATTGAACGCGAGCGAGAAGAAATCGCTCTCCGCAGCGAACATCGCGGTGCCGCGTTCGTAGGCCGCGTTCACCGCGTCCACCCACGCCTGGGTCGGCGCGCCGCCGTGGCTCATCGTGATCACATCGCAGCCGCGCACACGGCTCGCGTAGTCGATCCCGTACGCGAGTTCGCCGGTGCCGAGCGAGAAGACCCACGGTGCGATTTTTACTGGCACCACATGCGCGTACGGTGCGCCGCCGAGCCAGCCGTCGTAGCTTTTCACGCGTCCGCCGCGCACCGGCCGCTCGTCCATCTGCACCCAGCCGCCGGCGAGAATTCCCGACGTGCCCATGCCGTGCGAACCGCCGCTCGTCTCCGGCGGCGGCGGCTCGGGCGGATGGTGGCCGCGCGCCTTTTCCTGCGCGTATTCGAGAAGGCCGACGACGTTCGCCTTCCAGTCGCCGCGCTGCATTTTCATCGGGCTCGCCGGATGCCGCGCATCGAGTCCGTTGTCGAGATGGCCGATCGTCACGCCTTCGCCGGGATGCTCGAAACGCTGCTGCGCCTTCGCGATTTCGGAGTGGCGATCATCGAAGTGCCACATCGGATCGATCACAAATTTTCGAGGCCGCTGCGGATCGGGCTGCCGGCCGTCGGGCCACACTTTCATGTGCGCATTGCCGACCACGAGCCGCACGCCATTGCCGTACGCGGACAGCACGCGTTCGCCCTCCTTTACTTGTACCGGCATCGCCGGTTTCTTCGGACGCAAATTGGTGAAGCTGAGATTCGGCTCGATGAGCAGGGGATAGACGCCGAACCCGCCATGCACCGCGTGCGCAATTTCCGGAGCGCGGGAGAAAATCTTCTGCCAGTACGCGCTCGTGCGTGTGGAAAGGATCGGCTTGGCGTCATTCCAAGCGACATACCACTGCCCCTGCCGGCCCTGCGTCTTCGGCGCTTCGAGCACATGGCGAAATTCCCAGCCTCCGCTGCTGCAACCGGGGAGCGGTCTCTCGATCGGCACTTTCACCAGCACCGTTTTGTGCAGTCGCACCGAGTCGCCGAGCGAGCCGCAGCCGGTGAGCAGCGCGCCGACGATGGGAAAAGAAACAACCGTCCGAACCACGCACAGTGAAGGCTTCATGAGAAGCGGATCTTATATGAAATCCAACGTGCCGTGACAAGCGCGATGACGGGACAGCGCCCGGTTTGAACCACGGAGGTTCACAGAGGGTACACGGAGGAATCACGGAGGAATCACGGAGGAATCACGGAGGAATCACGGAGGCTCTGCGCACCTCTGTGAATCCTCCGTGTCCCTCTGTGGTTTCCTGCCCCCGTGGCAAAATTACGGCACCGTCGCGAAGGGCGGACGCATCGCGATGGACGATCCCTCGATCACCCCAGTGCTCACCGGCTCCAACTTCAGTCCCGACATGCCCGCCATGGCGCTTGGCTTTAAGGATGGCACCTCGTGGCCGGTGCGGGCGGGCAAGTCGCGCTGACTTTCCCGACGCGCCGGGCGACGAGCAGCGGGGCGCACGAAAGTATCGGAAGCCGTGACAATGCGAGTGGTGGTGCGCGGTGCGCGGTGCTAATTCTTGCGGCGAACCTCCACACCGAACATGGGCAAAGAATTCAGCATCACTCCGCGGACTGTGCCGCTCGTCGAAACCAAGTATCGCCGCATCGCGACGCAGATTCCGCATCCGGACTCGCTGCTCACACTGGAGCGGCTGCGAAAATTCGAGCCGCAGTCCATGCGCGGGCAGCCGCCGATCGTGTGGGACCGGGCGGAGGACATTTCCATTTTCGACAAGCACGGCAACCGCTGGCTCGACTGGTCGAGCGGCGTGCTCGTGACGAATGCGGGCCACGGAGCGCCGGAGGTGAAGCAGGCGATCATCGCTCAGGTGAACAGCGGGCTGCTGCACAATTATTGTTTCCCGAGTGAGGAGCGCGCGGAACTCGCGGAGTATCTCGCGAGCCTCGCGCCTGCGGGACTGGAAAAAGTCTTCCTGCTCACGACCGGCTCGGAGGCGACGGAATGCGCGATCAAGCTCAGCCGCGCGCATGGCATCAAGGTCGGCGGGAACAAAAAGATCGGCATCATCGGCTGGGAGCGCGGCTTTCACGGGCGCACGCTCGGCTCGCAGCAGGCGGGCGGCATGAGCGGGCAGAAAAATTGGATCGTGAACGAAGACCCGGCGATCATCACCGCGCCATTTCCCGACGGCTACTGGCAGACGGACACGAGCTTCGGCGCATTTTTAAAAGCGATCGCCGCGCGCGGGATGGAGCCGGAGAATGTCGCGGGCGTGATCATGGAGACGTATCAGGGCGTCGGGCCGGACTTCGCGCCGGTGGAATTTGTGAAGCAACTCCGCGCGTGGTGCGACGAGCACCGCATCGTGCTTACGTTCGACGAAGTGCAGGCGGGTTTCGGGCGCACGGGGAAATTCTGGGCGTTCGAGCACTACGGTGTGACGCCCGATGTGATTTGCTGCGGCAAGGGCATCAGCAGTTCGCTGCCACTCTCCGCGGTGATCGGGCGCGCGAGCGTCATGGATCAATTCGGCCCCGGCTCGATGACGAGCACGCACACCGGCAATCCCGTCTGCGTCGCCGCCGCGCTCGCGAGTGTGCGAAAAATCATCCGCGAAAAGCTGACGGAGAACGCCGCCGCGCTGGAGCCGGTGCTGCTCGCGGGCTTGAAGAAAATCCAGGCGAAGCATCCGCAACTCATCGGTCACGTCACCGCGCGCGGACTCGTCGCGGGAATGCAGGCTGTGAAGGCCGGCACGAAGGAACCGGATCACGATCTCGCGCACGCGATCATCGAGCGCTGCATGTGGAAGGGGCTGCTGCTTTTTGCGCCCGTCGGCGCGTGGGGCCAGACGGTGAAAATCGCGCCGCCGCTCACGATCCCGCGCGATGCACTGGAGGAGGGAATCGCCGTGCTCGCCGAGGCGACGGACGAGGCAGTCGCGGCGCTCGCGTGAGCTTCGTCGCAGCGATGGAATCCCCAAAGAAACCGCCCGTTTCAAAATAGACGCTGTGCCTGCGCGCGTGATGCATCACACGCCGTGCGCGCATTCCCGCCAGCGCGAATTTTCCCCCAACACCAAATCCCCGCACCCAATCCCATGAATAAACGCCGCACTCCCGCATCCATCACACGCCGCAGCTTCCTCCACACCGCTGCCGCCGCCACGGGCGTGCTCGGCTTCCCGGCCATCCTCCGCTGCGCGTCGCCGAACAGCCTGCTCAATATCGCCGTCATCGGCTGCGGCGGACGCGGCGGTGCGGACATGGCGCAGATGATGACGGAGAACATCGTCGCACTCTGCGACGTGAACTCGAAGAACCTCGACCTGGCCGCCGTGAAGGCGCCGGGCGCGAAAAAATTCCGCGACTTCCGGAAGATGTATGACGAGCTGAAGGACACGGAATTCGACGCCGTGCTCGTCGGCACGCTGGAGCACGCGCACGCGTTTGCCACCATGCCCGCGCTGCGGCGGAAAAAGCATGTGTATTGCGAGAAGCCGCTCACGCGCGACGTGCATGAGGCGCGCATCGTCACCGAGGCCGCGAAGGCCGCGGGCGTCGCGACGCAGATGGGCACGCAGATTCACGCGACGAACAACTACCGCCGCGTCGTCGAGCTCGTGCAGAGCGGCGCCATCGGGCCCGTGCGCGAAGTGCATGTTTGGGTGAGCCGCGCGTGGGGCTGGCAGTCGCCTGCGGATGCCGAGGCGAACCACGACGTGACGAACACGCAGGAGCGCCCGAAGGAAACCGATCCCGTGCCGCCGGAACTCGACTGGGATCTGTGGATCGGCCCCGCGCCGTTTCGTCCTTTCAACAACATCTACTGGCCCGGCCACAAATCGTATCGCTGGTGGGATTTTGGCAATGGCACCATGAGCGACCTCGGCTCGCACTGGAACGACCTGCCCTTCTGGGCGCTGGGCCTCGACGCCCCGCTCACCATCGAGGCCAGCGGCCCGCCGCCGCACCCGGAGATCGCGCCCGCCTCGATGAGCGCGACCTACGAATACGGCGCGCGCACTTTGCCGGGCACGGGCACCGCGATGCCGCCCGTGAAACTCACGTGGCATCAGGGCACGCACAGGCCGCAGCAGTGGACGGACAAAGTCATCCCGCAGTGGCCCGATGGCGTGCTCTTCATCGGCGACAAAGGCATGCTCCTCTCCAGCTACAGCAAGCTCCTGCTTTTGCCGGAAAAACAGTTCGAGGGATTCGTCCCGCCGCCGGAGACCATCCCGCCGTCCATCGGCCATCACCAGGAATGGATCCACGCGTGCAAAACCGGTGCGGCCACGACGTGCCACTTCGGCTACAGCGGCCGGCTCACCGAGGCAAACCACCTCGGCAACGTCGCCTACCGTGCGGGCAAAAAGCTCGAATGGGACACCGCCGCCATGCGCATCCCGAACGCCCCCGACGCCGAGCGCTTCCTCCGCCGCGAATACCGCAAGGGGTGGACGCTGGGGTAGGGCGGGCTGGCTGCCAGAAGATCCACACTTGCGCGATCCGTATTACCTGTTGACAGAAGTTTCGTTGCTAGTATTCGGGCACGCGATGAAATTATCCAGCCACTCACTCAATGCTCTTGCAGCGTTCCTGCTTGGCTTGTTCGCCTTGCCAGCCCACGCCGATATTCTGTACGGTTCGAACCCCAACACTGCCACGATTGACAAGGTCACCAGCACGGGCGTGGGGTCAGTCTTTGCCAGCACGGGATTCTTAACGAGTCCAGCAGGCGTTGCCTTTGACAGTGCTGGCAATCTCTACGTCGCGGATGCAGTAAACAACACGATTCTGAAGTTTACCCCAGGTGGGGTAAAGTCGACCTTTGCAAGCACCGGTTTGAACGGCCCGCGCGGCCTAGCCTTTGATAGCGCGGGCAATCTTTTCGCCGCAAACTATGGCGACGCCACAATCGAAAAATTCAACATCGCTGGCGTTGGCTCTCTCTTTGCCAGCGGACTCTCAGCCCCACGCGGCCTAGCCTTTAACAGCACGGGCAACCTCTACGTTGCAGATGGCCTTGTGATACAAAAGTACACGTCCGGCGGTGTCGGTTCTGTTTTCGCCAACACCGGAGGGTTAGCTCCGGACGGGCTTGCCTTCGACAGCAGCGGCAATCTCTACGTCGCGTATAGCGCTGGCTCAGTAATTGAAAAGTTCACGTCTGCGGGTGTAGGCTCTGACTTCGCGACCTTTGCCAGCAGCGGAATAAGCGGTCCAGACGCCATTGCCTTTGACAGCACTGGAAATCTTTACGTGGCGAATGGGAGCGGCCAGGTTATTAAGATCACCCCCGGCGGTGTCGGCTCGGTCTTCACCAACAGCTACCTTATCCAGTCCGATGGGCTCGCTTTTACCAATAATGCCGGTGTTCCACTCCCTCTGGCGAACCAAGTGCCCGAACCCGCGACCGCACTGCTCGTTTGCCTCGGTCTTCCTTCGCTCCTCTTTCTCCGCCGCAGTTCTAAGCAGGTGTTCTAGCTGGCTAAGGTGCTGACAGCCCGGAGGGCTGATGGAAATTAGCCGGTGGTGCAGCGCAGCCGCGTAATCCGCGGCGCAGCGAAACCACCGGATCGCCGGAAAAAAGAAGAACTCGCCCCGGCAGTGGCGACGGAATGCCGCGCGCATCAAGTTTCGGGAGTGGCTCAGTTTCAAGAAAGGAAGGAGGAGATGAAGCAGGAAGCCACGAAGTCCTTTTCGTGTTCTCTGCTTCCAAATTGAGCCACTGACCCGGAAGGGTGGCTTGTCGGGATCACAAGCAGGCGGGAATTTCCAATTCCCAGGTGTTTGAGGCTGTAGTGGTGTGGAAATTATGGCCGGGAGGCGATCTACAGCCTCACTGGCCTCGGAATTATAAATTCCTGCCCGGTTGTGATCACAATTGACCGGGAATTGTGAATTCCTGTCCGGTTGTGATCACAACCGGCCGGGAATTGTAAATTCTTGCGCGTTTGTGGTCTCGAACGGGCGGGAAAGAGGAATTCCTGCTGTTTTGTGGTCCGGATCGCTGGGCGACGGGCCGAGGCGGGATGGATGGACGGGGAGATTTCTGCGTGTCATACTGCTTCCCGACGGCGAGACTGTTCACAACGCATTTTTCGACCGCTCATTCACGCCATGAAGATTCGATACTTTCAGGACACGGACACGCTCCACATCGAATTCCGTGCTGCCGACGTGGCGGAGACGCGCGACCTCGACGAGGACACGCTTATAGACATTGACCGCAACGGGGCGATTTGCGGAATCACCGTCGAGCACGCGAGCCTGAGGGCGGAGATCCCGAAATTTTCCTACGAGCTGAGCGCGGCCTGACGCGCTGAGCCTCGTCTGCAATTCGCGGATTGTCCCCGGCCCGGATGCCGCGTATCCTGCCGGGCATGACACTCACGCTTCCAGACGAACCGGCGCTGCGGGAAATCTCCGATGCCGAATTGCGCACGGAGCTTGCCTGCGCGCTGTATGCGCGAGGGAAGGTCAGCGCAGTCGGCGGCTCGCATCTCGCCGGAATGGATCTGGTGGAGTTTCAGGGCGCGCTCGTGGAGCGGGGCATTCCGCGCAATTATTCGGTGGGCGATTTGCACGACGATCTCGCCGCGCTCGATCGGCTGCTCGGAAAGTGATCGTCGTCGCCGACCCCTCCGTCCTCATCAATCTCGTCCTGGTGTCACAGGCGGATTTGTTGCGTGTGCTTTTCCGCGAGGTGCTGATTGCTCCCGCGGTGCAGTCGGAGTTTCACCGGCTTGCTGAATCGGGAGGGCGATTTGCCGGCCTGCGCGTTCCGGATTGGGTGCAAGTCAGCGGACCGGTTTCCATTCCCGAACTGATCATCCGGCGCGTGAATTTGGACAAAGGGGAAACGGAGGCTCTTGCCCTCGCGCTCGCAATCCACGCTGACGCGGTGCTGATTGATGAATCCAGAGGGCGAGCAGCCGCTGTTGAATTCGGTCTCACGCCCATCGGGGTGCTGGGGATTCTGGTGCGCGCAAAACGTCACGGACATCTCGCCGCCGTCGCGCCGGGGGTGGATGAATTTTTGGGCCGCGCAAATTTCCGCGCGGCCCCGGAACTCGTGAGCGAAGTCCTCCGGCTCGCTGGCGAAGCGTGATGATGCGCGAATGATCTCCGGTGACTGACGCAGCTTCGGATGGCGCGCGGGCAAATGTAGCGCCGACGACCCGTCGGCGGGCGCTTGCTTACGAATGGCATTCGCACGGCAGAGTTTTTCACGACGCGAGGACGAATCCAAAAGCCGGCGCGGGCCGACGGGTCGTCGGCGCTACATTTTCCGGACTGCCGTCAGGCGCTGATCGCGCGGTCGAGGAGATTTTTCGTGATGCGCTGCACGCGTTCGTCCGGGCCTTGCGGGCGGGACCAGTGGGACCACGGGAGCATGTGGCCGGGCGGGTTGCCGAGGCCTTGCGCCCAGAAGATGGTCGCGGCGTTGAAGACGAAGTTGTTCTTCGGGCCGGGGAAAATCGTAGCGGTGTAGTGCGCGGGCGTCACGCCGCTTCTCCAACTCGTCCCCTCGGCGACGACTTCGAGGCCGGGCAATTTTGCAGGTGCGCCGTGGTGCTCCCAGCCGACGAGGCCGCGGATGCTGTCGCCGTGTTTCATGCCGGTGCCCGCGTAGATCCAGTGGTCCGGCTTTGTGCAGGTCCAGTCGCCGCCGCCGTTGAACGGCACGATGCTGCGTGCGCCGATGATGAGGCTCTCGTCCGGCCCGGCGCGGAAATAGTTTTCCGTGAAGACGGCCCTTTCCGCGGCGACCTCGTCGTTGCTGAGGCCGGCGAAATGGCCGACGCGCTCGATGATGCGGTTCGCGCGTCCGTCGCCCGAGGGCGTGAACGGCGTGACGCCGAAGACGGAATTTCCCGAGAGCCACAGCACATTCACGCCGGACTCGATGGCGGACTTGGTCGCGTGGTATTGCCGCACGTCCCAGTACTCGTCGTGGCCGATGCTGATGAATGACTTGCAGCGCGTGAGCTGCGAGGCGTCGAGGCAGTCGCTGTTCGAGCAATACGTGACGTCGTAGCCCTGCTGCTCGAGCCAGTACGCGGCGGGGAACTCAAAGCACAGCCATTCGCCGCTGCCGAGGGACTGCGGGTTGTCGTAGATCTGCGCGTACTTCGCGTAGGGCCGGTCGAAGCTGACGGCGACTTCGCGGGCGTGCGCGCCGCGCGGGTCGGTGTAGAGCGACCAGTTGTCGGGCCATTTGTTGTAGGCCTGCCAGGTGTTGTCGCTGCACTGGAAAAGGATGTCGGCCTTGCGCGTGTCGCGCACGATGAAGACGACGTAGTTCTGCCAGTACGGTTTGTCCGCGCCGGGCACGGTCGTGAGCCGACCGAGGTAAACGCCGCTCGGCCAGTCGCCGGGGATTTTCAGCGAAGTGCTCGGCTCCCATTTGCATTCGCGGAGACGCTTCTCGCCGATCTCGGGATCGGGCTGCTTTTTTCCGGCGAATGGTCCGAGCACCGACATGAGCCGCGCACCGCGTCCGCCGTAGTAGCCGGTGCGGAAAATCTCGATGGTGAAATTCGCCGGCACGATCGTGCTCACCATGATGTCGAGCGTCTCGCCCGCGAGCGCGGATTGCTTCGAGCAATAGCCCTCGATGAGCGGCGCGCGGTAGCCGCCGTTTTTGTCGAGCCGCACGCGCGAAAGCTGCCAGTCCGTCGAGCCGGGTTTTGCATTTTCCTGTGCGATGATGTTCGCGCGGTTCTCCGGAGCGGCGGCGGAAAGATTCGCCGTGAGCGATCCGGCGAGCGCGGCGTTCGCGGAGGTTTTCAAAAAACCGCGCCGGGTGATTTCGGATTCTTCGCGCGGAGGACGGTGGGATTTTTTGTTCATCGAAAGGGGCCGCCGGGACAATCCCTCAGCGTCGCGAAAACTTGGCTGCGACCGCGGAGAGCGTCCGCTCCGCTCGCGCGCAAACGCGACGATTGAATCGCGCGCGACGCTCCGGCAAGGTGGCCGGAATGTCCCGTCCGGGCCGACTCAATACTTTCCAGCGCACGATGCTCCAGTGGGATGAATTGCACGCTTACAACGCGGTGCATGTCGCGCGTGTGCCCGGAGTCCTCGATGCGGAGCGGCTGCGGCGCACCCTCGCGCGAGTGCTCGAAGCGCGCGGGCTCACGGGCTTTCACCTCGATGCAAAAGGACGCGAGTTTGAATTCCGCGGCGGGCCTGCGGAGATCGATCTTGCCGTGCTTTCCGAGGGCGGCGAGGTGCCGTCGCTGCTGCGCGCGGAGATGGAAAAACAGGTCAACGCGAAGTTCGATCGCAGCGGCGATTTCACGCCGTTCCGATTTTTTGCCGTGCTCGAGGGCGAGTCGTTTTGGCTGGGCATCGTGTACTTTCACGCGATCGCGGATGCGGAACCGACCGTGCATCTCGCGCTGGATTTCGTCGCGGATTACGCGGAAGGAAAAATGCCCGCGCGCAGCGATCATCCCGCGACCGCGACGCGCGTCCTGTGGGGTCCGCTCTCGTGGCTTCGGAAAATGCTCGGGCTGCCCGCGCAGTTTCGCGCGATGCGCACCGCGATCCGACCCGGCGGCACGGACAGCGATAATTTTGGAAATGGGCTGGAGCTTTTCACGCTCGGCGGCGCCGAACTGGGACTGCTCATCGCCGCCGGACGGAGGCTCGGCGTCACGGTGAACGATCTTTTTCTCGCGCTACTCATGCGTGCGCTCGGGCCGCTCTGCGAAGCCGCGCGCCGGCCGGGGCGCGATCAGATTTCGCTCGGCTGCATCGTGAATGCGCGGCGCGATCTCGGCCTCACCCACGGTCGCGATTTTGACCTCGTGCTCGGCAATTTTTCCGTCACCGCCGCCATCGCGGAAACCGCCAGCATCGCCGGCATCGCCGGTCTCGCGCGCTCGATTGCGCGGCAGACAAAACGCTGCAAGCACGGCGCACTTTATCTCGCGAATTCGCTGGAGATGGGCCTTGTTTTGCGACTCATGTCTTTGTTCTCGACGAACCAGCGGCGGCGATTCTATCCGAAGAATTATCCGCTCTGGGGCGGGCTCACGAATATGAATCTCACAAAACTTCCAGTCGAATCCACCGCGGCACGGCCGTCGGATTATTTGCGCACGGTGTCCACCGGTCCGGTCACTCCGCTGGTGCTTTCGGTCACGACATTTGGCAAAGGCGTGAACCTCGCGCTGTCGTATCGCACGTCGGTCTTTTCGCGCGAAGAGATCGCCGCGGTGCGGGGGCGCTTCACCGCCGCAGTGCGCGCACTGGAGGACGCAGCATGAAGCGCGCAATTTTTCCCATGCTGACCGCGCTCATCGCGGCGCTGATCGTCGCGGGCTGCGCGAAATTTGATCTCACGCCGCTGCCGCCATCCGATGCCGCGGAAGTCGAAAAGGGATTCAGTGCGCGCGTCGGCGGAATGTCGTCGCAGCAGCAGGGCCGCATCCTCGCGCTGAACCCGGAACACGTCACGGAGTCCGACGTGCGCAACGTGCTCGCCGGTGCGCCCGCGCCGCAAATCATCAACATTCACGGCGGCATCCGCAACGTGCAGGAGCGGCTGAAGGACTTCTCGAAATTCCTCGTCGCGCTCGGCTATCCGGAGGAATCGATCCGCCTTCGGTCCACGGGCGAATACACGATCAGTTGCTACTACGATGCGGAACTTTTCGCCGGAATCGCCGCGTGGTTCTACGAGCACATGGGCATGCGCCCGATGATTCTCGGGCACAGCCAGGGCGGATTTCAGGCGATCAAAGTGCTGCAACTTTACGCCGGGCAGTCGGGCGACCGGCTTGCGGTGTGGAGTCCGCTGACGTGGAAGCCCGAGGAGCGCACGGAGATCACCGATCCGCTGAGCGGAAAAAAACGGCCGGTGGTCGGACTCACGATCCCGTACATCGGCTCGCTCGGCGCCGGCGGCGCGGCGCGTGTGCTGCCGAATCAGTGGGACATGATGCTGAGCCTCCGCACGGTGCCGGACACGGTGGATGAATTCACCGGATTCTACCTCGGCTTCGACGTGCTCGGCGGCGACTACCTCGGCTTTGGCCCGTCGAATCATTTCAAATCCTCCGGTCACGCGCGCGTGCGCAATGTGGAACTCCCGCTCGGCTCCAGCCACGCCCACACGCCGGAACTCACGCGGCTCCTCGGCAACCGCCAGGCGATCGATTGGATTTACAATTACGTGCCGAGCGCGCACCCCACGGAGCCCGCGAGCCTCGGCGACGTGAAGGGCATCGCCTTTGGCGCGGACGTTTGGAAAAGCGTGCGGCGGCACTGGGTCATCGAGCTTCAGCGGCTGATCCGGGCGCGGCGCGCGCATGGTCATGGGAATTGACGCGCTGCTGATCCGCAAGGCGATCGTCGCGGGTTCGGGCGCGATCTACTGGGCGGGCGTGCTCGTGCAGGCGCAGCGCGTGCGGCGGAAAATCGGCCGTTCGCCCAACCTGACACCGCGCACGGCGAAGGAACGCGTGCTGTGGTTCGGCTGGCTGCTCGTGATCGCCGTGTGGATCGGGCAGCCGTTTTTCGCCGGGGGCGAAAATGCGTGGGTCTTCGTGCGGCTGTGCCCGCAGTGCGTGAACGCCGCGACGATGATCGCCGGCATCGCGCTCGTCGTCGCCGGCTACGCGGGCACGCTGTGGTGCTACGCGATCATGGGCAGCGCCTGGCGCATCGGCGTGAATGCGCAGGAAAAAAATGCGCTGGTCACGAGCGGGCCGTTTTCGCGCGTGCGGCATCCGATTTACGCGCTGCAAGTCGTCATGCTCGCCGGCGTCGTCTGCCTGCTGCCGACCGTGTGCTCGCTCGTGCTGCTAGGATTTCACCTCGCCTGCGTGTGGCTGAAAGCCGCCGACGAGGAAGCGTATCTGCTCGCCACGCACGGCGAAGCATATCGCCAGCACATCGCGCGCACGGGAAGGCTGTTTCCAAAATTCCGGCGCTGAAGCGTCCACCTTGCGCGGAAAGCAGGACGGCATGCATCGGGTAGGGTGGGCGTCCCGCCTGCCGTGCTGCGCGTCCCGCGCAGCACCCGGCGGACGTCCGCAGGTATTCCGCGCGTCAGCGATGTACGGATGTATTCCGCGGGACGCGAAATACGGCAGGCGGGACGCCCACCCTACCCGAGTCATGCCTGGCAGCTCTCTCATGTGTCGGATCATGGCGGGTTGGAGCGAGCCCCCGCTTTGAGCGTCCGTTGTTTCCCCACACCGCCTGTTGATTTTTCCCCGGGCGCCCCACACACTCCGCGCCCTTTTCACGAATGAGCGAAACACTTTCCGGCAAAATTGCCTTCATCACCGGCGGTGCGCGCGGCATCGGGCGCGCGACTGCGCTCAAGCTGGCCCGTGCCGGCTGTGATGTCGCGATTGTGTATTTCAACAGCCACGAAGAGGCGGAGGAGGTGTGCAAAACGATCCGTGATCTCGGCCGCCGCGCGCTCGCCGTGCAGGCGGATGTCAGCGATCCGTCGAGTCTTGCGGAGGCGTTTGTGGAATTCCGGAAGCAGTTCGACCGCGTGGACATCGTGGTGAGCAATGCCGCCATCGGCGTGCTGAAGCCCGCGCTGGAACTCACGCTCAAGCACTGGCGCCGCTGCATGGAGACGAATGCGCTCGCGCTGAACACCCTCGCGCAGCAGGCCGTGCCGCTCATGACGAATGGCGGCGTCCTCATCGGCCTCTCCAGCCTCGGCTCGCTGCGCGCGATTCCGCACTACTCGTTCATCGGCGCATCGAAGGCCGCGCTCGAATCGCTCGCCCGCGCGCTCGCGCAGGAACTCGGCTCGCGCCGCATCCGCGTGAACATCGTCAGCGCCGGCGTCGTGGACACGGACGCGCTCAAACATTTTCCAAACCGCGAGGAACTCCTCGCCGAGTCCGCGCGCCGCACGCCGCTGGCCGAGACGCTTACGCCCGCGCACGTCGCCGACGCCGTGTATCTCCTCTGCCAGCCCGAGGCGGCGCTCATCACCGGCCACACGCTCGTCGTGGACGGCGGCTACTGCATTTCCGGATGAACGGGACGGCGCTTCAAACGGAACACAGGCATCCTGCCTGTGCGGCCAGCGGGCTTCCAGCCTGCCGTCACCAGAAACCGCAGGCTAGGAAGCCTGCGCTCCGCACAGCCTGGAAGGCTGTGTTCCGATTCGTCGCGCGCCTTCTCGTGCCCGTGGTGGACCTTGACCCATTTGTTTCAAAGTGACTGCACCCTCGCTCGCAGATTCCGGCCTCGCAGACGGCGTGGCGATTGTCACCGGCGGCAGCCGCGGCATCGGTCGCGCCATCGTCGGCACGCTTGCGGCCGCGGGCATGGAGGTCGTCTTCACGTATCTCGGAAATGCGGCAGCGGCGGAGGAAACCATCGCCGCTTTTCCCGGCGCGAAAATTTCCGCGAAGTGCGTGGACGTGCGCGATTCCGCGGCCTGCACGGCGTTCGTCGAGGAAGTCGCGGATCGGACCGAGCGCATTGATGTGCTCGTGAACAACGCGGGCGTCATTCGCGACGGCTTGCTCGGCATGTTGAGCGACGACGACATCCGCACCGTGCTCGCAACGAACGTCGAGGGCGCGTTCAACATGTGCCGCTCGGTGCTGCCGTATATGATGTCGAAGCGCCGCGGACGGATCATCAACATCAGCTCCGTCTCCGGCGAAAAGGGCGGGCGCGGCCAGACGAATTACGCCGCCAGCAAGGGCGCCATCAACGGCATGACGCGCTCGCTCGCCTGCGAGGTCGCCTCGCGCAACATCCGCGTGAACGCCGTCGCACCGGGCGTCATTGACACCGAAATGTCGAAGACCGTCCGCGACATCGCAGGCGACCAGATCACCTCGCGCATCCTGCTGAAACGCATCGGCAAGCCCGAGGACATCGCGCACGCCGTGTGGTTTCTCGCCTCGCGCTATTCGGATTACATCACCGGCCAGATCCTGTCCGTGGACGGGGGCTTCAAGATGGAATGAAAATGTTCCGCTTTCTTATCACGAGCGGCCCAGCCGGAACACAGGCTTCCCAGCCTGTGCGGCAAACGGGCACCCTTGCCTGTTCTGTCCGCACCATTTGGCGTGCCTTTTCCGCAGGCTGGAAGCCCGCGGACCGCACGGGCTGGAAGCCTGTGTTCCGGCGAG
The DNA here is from genome assembly GCA_038239865.1 of Chthoniobacterales bacterium. Classification (GTDB taxonomy): domain Bacteria; phylum Verrucomicrobiota; class Verrucomicrobiia; order Chthoniobacterales; family Chthoniobacteraceae; genus SXWH01. Next base: position 19,127 of record JBBSEI010000041.1, on the reverse strand, counting down.
CGTCGCGCTTCCCATCTGCATCGTTTCGGTTAAGGAGCCAGCCGCACCGCAGCACACCGACCAATACTTTATGAGCAACAGCACCGCCAACATCACCACCGAGGAAATCTCCGCCATCCTCCCGAAAGTCGCCGACACCATCGCCGACGCGCTCGGCTGCGACGCCGAAAATGTGAAGCCCGACTCGTCGCTCATCGGCGACCTCGGCGCGGAGTCCATTGATTTCCTCGACATCGTCTTCCGCCTCGAGCGCGCGTTCAAAGTGAAGATCCCGCGCGGCAAAATCATCGAGGACGCGCGCGGCAGCCTGTCCGAAGCCGAGTTCGAGAGCGGAGGCACGCTCACGCCCGCCGGCGAGCAGCGCCTGCGCGAATTCCTCAGCGAAGTCCCCGCCGACCGCATCAAGTCCCCGGTGAAGGCCGCGGAGATCGCGAAACTCTTCACGGTCGAGACCTTCGCAAAGATGGTAATCCGCCAGCAGAAGGCGACGCCTGCGGCGTAGGCGCTTACCCACACACACTATGAGTTTCAAATTTCACTGCACTCACTGTGGGCAGCGCATCGAGGCCGAGGAGTCGACAAGGGGCACCACTGCGAACTGCCCATCGTGTGGAAACATCATCACGATTCCTATGCTTGCAGGAGGTTCCCCGCCGAATGTGGTTCAGTCGCAACCGCCACCGGCAATCGCGCCTATTCCAAAACCTCCGGAATATGATCCGAAGAATCTCAAGCCCGGCCAAATTATCGGATTGCTGTTTGTCGTCGGTGTAGTCATCGCCGGTCTTACAATCAAAAAACCGGATGGGACCAACCCCATCTCGTCGCTTTTCAGTTCCTCTCCGACCACACCTTCGTCCCCGCCAATCACCGTCAGCGCCAATTCATTGTTTAGCGCCTACAAAGCCAATGAAGTTGCTGCCGACAGCCAATACAAAGACAAGACGGTGATTGTGGATGGCACGGTGCAGAGTATTGCGAAGGATATTTTGGACAATCCCTACGTCGTTATTGGTGGTGACGGTTTTTTGGACGGTGTTCAGTGCGTCTTTCCGCGATCCGATACGAATCTTGGGAGACTCTCCAAAGGCCAGCAAATCACCGTCCGGGGAAAGGTCACCGGCAAGATGGGGAACGTTCTTTTGCACGATTGCTCCCTACAATGAATGCGTTTTCCGACCATGAGAGCATTTACCGCAGTCATTGAGCGCTGTCCCGACACGGGGATCTATGTTGGCTTCGTTCCCGGCTTCGCGGGCGCTCATTCGCAGGGTGAGTCGCTTGACGAGCTTCAGCGCAATCTCCGGGAAGTCATCGAAATGCTTTTGGAGGACGGGGAACCAGTTTTGGAAGCTGAGTTTGTCGGCACACAGAGCATCACCGTCGCTGCGTAGCCCGCGTCCAAACCGCCGGTTCTCAAGCCACGCGAGGTCTGTCGCATCATGGAGTCTCTCGGCTTCGTCCTCGCCCGGCAGCGCGGTTCGCACATGCAGTAGCGTCACGCCGACGGACGCGGCACGACCGTTCCGAACCATCCCGGCAGAGACGTTTTCCCCGTGCTCCTCCGCCAAATCATCAAGGACATCGGCCTGACGCTCGAAGAATTTCTGAGGCACCGATGAGGCTTTTGCACGTCTCGTCATGCGGCGTGCATTGCCTCACGTTGCAGGATTCGCGAACACTGCTCAGAGCGACGAGCGCAGTTCGCGCAGTCGCGTGCGGCTGAAGTCGTCGCGCACGTCGCGGTTCGCCGCTTCGGAGTAGGCGCGCGTGGCGAGCGCAGGCTGCGAGAGTTGCTCGGCGAGCTTTCCGAGAAGGCGCCACGCCTCGGCGCGGAAAGGGTGGCCGGTGAGCTGGCGGAGCACGTCCTCGTACGCCTTGTCCGCACGGCCGGTGGCGGCGAGCGCGAGGGGATAGCGCTGCGCGACGGCCCAGTTGCGGCCGGCAGTGCTCGCGGCGCTGCCGAGCAGATCGAAGCGCATTTTTCCGCTGCGCGCCTGCTCGATCGCGGCGCGCACGACATCGATTTCCGGTCCGAAGAGCGGCGAACTTTCCGCAAGCTTCAGTTCGGCTAGCGCCGTGTCGTAGTCCTTTTTCGCGAGCGCGACGGTGGCGATGTTGAAATGCGCGAGCGCGAGCTTCGGCTCGAGCGCGAGCGCTTCGCGGAAGAGCGCGAGCGCCTCGTCCGGCTTGCCGTCCTGCATCGCGAGCTGGCCGAGATTGCTCACCATCCGCGCATTGCGGCCAGCCCGCTCGATCGTCTGCACGACGAAGGTGCGCTGGTCGTGCCAATAGCTCTGCTGCCGCCAAGTCTGCACCGCGAGGAACACGACCCACAGCGCCGCGACTGCGCGCAGCGCGCGGAAAAGCGAAGGACGCTGCGGCGCGACGCCGCGCACGGTGAACAAAATTGCCGCGCACAAAAATGCGCTCGGCAAGTAGAGCCAGTGCTCGGCGACGGTCGCGTTGAGCCGGAAGACATTGCTGATCGGCAGCCACGTCACCGCCGCGCAAGTGAGCGCGAGCGCAGCGTCCGGCGCGACTTTCCGCACGCGCCGCCACCACCACACGAGGCCCGCGGCGATGAAGAGACCCGCGAGCGTCTGTGCCTCGCGGAGGCGGCCGTTGCGGAGGTTCGCCTTGTAGTCCGCGCTCGGATTGGACGTCCCGCTCACGGGATTCGTCGAGACATCGCGCTCCATGTGCAGCGAGTGCGGTACGACGAAAAGCGACGCGTATTCCGCGAGCGCGCGGGCGATGAGGATGGGCCTCACCGGCCACGGAGCGACTTCGCCGGACTCCGGCGGCGGCGTGCGCCCGGCCGTCATGCGCAGCGCACCGTACGCGCCGCAGGCGATCACCGTCGCCGCGATCCATGCCGACCAGCCGCGCGGATCGCGCGGCGCGCGGGCGAGCACCCACACGAGCCAGACGATGAGCAGCGCGACCCCACTTTCCTTCGAGAGCAGCGCGGCGAGCGCGCACACCGCGGCGACGATGATCGCGCGCGCCGCGGAACGATCGCCCGGCACCAGCGCACCGCGGGCGTGCGCCTTCGCGACGAGCGCGAGGCCGGAGAAAATGAAGATGGCCGCGAGCGAATCCGCCCGCCCGCTCACGTACGTGACCGCGCTCGTGTGCAGCGGATGCACCGCCCACGCGAGCGCGCCCGCGAGCGCCCACCACGCCGCATTTTCCCCGAGCCAAATTCGCAGCAGCCACCACAGCGCGAGGGCCGCGAGCGCATGCGCGAGGATGCTCGTGAAGTGCCAGCCCGGCTGCGGCGCGCGCTGCACGGCGGCGACATCCGCGCTGTCGCCCGTGTCCGGCGCGCCGGTTTTTTCCGCCGACTTCGCATCGCTGCTTTTATCCGCGCTGCGCGCGATGCCCCACAGCGCATAGTCGGCCATGAAGGTGAGCCGCTGCAGCGGACGGTAGAAATTGCTCGCGGTCGCATCGAGGAAAAGGAATTCGCGAAACGCATCCGGCGTGAGCCGCCACGAGCGGATGAGCGGGTCGCGCAGCACGAGCGCGGTGTCGTCCCACACGAAGCTGTTGCGCATCGCAGGCCAGTACGCCACGAAAGTCCCGAGCATGATCACAAAAACCGAGAGCAGGCGTGAGGGGCGAAACACGCGCGGGACAGTGGCGATCGCGGCCTGCGCCCGCAACGTGGAAACGCTCCGCGCCGTGCTCAAAATGTGCGCCGTCGCGTTGCTCATTTTTTCCTCCGCATCGCGCGCCGCGGAACTCGAGGGCGTGCGCCAGCTCGTCGTCTCGATCGCGCCGTCGTGGGATGCCTTCGAGGGCAGCGCGCAGCGCTTCGAGCGCACGGCGGGTTCGTGGAAGCCGGTCGGCAAACCGTGGACCGTGCTCTACGGCAAGCGCGGGCTCGCGTGGGGCTCGGGCATTCACGGGCAGGAGGAAAAGGGGCTGCGCAAAGTGGAAAATGACGGCCGCTCGCCGGCGGGAGTTTTCCGCATCGGCACGATCTACACGTACGACAGCGCGCTGCCGGCGGGGAGCGATTATCCGTTTCACACCGTCACCGCGGCGGACGCGTGGATCGATGATGTGAATCATCCGAAGTACAATCAGCACGTCGTGGTGGACCCGAACAGTCCGCCGCCGTGGTACGCGAAGCAGCGCATGAGGCCCGGCGATTTTGCGTACCGCTGGCTCGTCGAGCTGCGGCATAATTCCGACCCGCCCGTGCCCGGCTACGGCAGCGCGATTTTCTTCCACCTCCGCCGCGCGCCGCACCGGCCGAGCGTCGGCTGCACGGTGATGGCCGAGCCGGATCTCGTCGCGCTGATCCGCTGGCTGCGCACGGATGCCAGGCCGCATTTTGTCCTCCTCCCGCGCGGCGAATACGCGGCGAAGTGGCAGGCGTGGAATCTCCCCGCGCCGGAGAGTTTCCCGGCGGCAGGCGCGGAGCCGGCGCGGAAAAAGTAACCCGCGCGGGAGTCACGCGCAGCGCGTGATTTCCTGATTTCCAAATGGCGGCCCTGTCCGCGCGTCGGCCGTCTGCCGTCCTCTCACGCGGAGTTCTTCACACCGACGCACTCTCGCGCGCGAATTGCGGAAAAAATTCCTCCGCCACCATGTAGCCGACGCATTTCACGGCACCGCAGCGGCACGGATGCTCCTCGTGATTTTCCAGATCGTAGCTGTAGTTGAACGTGATTTCCTCACCCGGACGGATCGTGCGCAGCGCGAGGATCCAGATTTGATCACCGAAGATTTCCGCCTCGGCGTTGGGTTCGCAACTGTGGTTCAGGAATCTCGCCGGGTTCCACGGCACATCGCCGTCCACGTCGAATTCGTCGTCGAGGCAGAAGATGAAAGGGTTGTCGGCCGCGACGCGCACCGCGGCTTCCGCCTTCGTGATTTTCTCGCCGACGTAGTCGATGATCGGCGTGCCCTTTTTGATTTTGCACCGCGCAAAGCCGCCCATGCCGTGAATGCCCGAATCTCGGAATCCGACGATCGCTTCCGCCGGGGTGACTGTGGTTTCTGCTGACGTTTCTTTGAGCATGGGTTTGTGTCCGCGCGCGATTCGCGCTGCGCGGCACTTCGATATGTCGATGCCGAGGTGCGCGTCAATGGGATCGCGGAAAACGGCGGTGTCGTCATTTGAACTTGGAAGCCATGAATCCATGAAGGAATGGGATCGAGGACGCTGTCCGCGCTTCTTTCCTGCCTTCCTGGTTTCCAAATTCGCATCCGATCGCGAGATGCGAAACACGCTTCCCTCGCGCGTGCCGGGCGGCCAGAATTCGCGGCATGAAATTCTCCCTCGTCGCGCTTTCCCTCGTCGCCGCATTTTGCTGCACCGCCGCTGAACCGCCGCTCGCGCCGCTCTTCAACGGCAAGGACCTCACCAATTTCAAAACCGAGGGCTCGACGGAATTTTGGCGCGTGGAGGACGGCGTGCTCATCGGCGAAAACAACGCGGCGAAGAAAGGCAACTACCTGTGGACGGAAAAGGAGTACGGCGATTTTGTGCTCGAATTCGACGTGCGCTGGAAGGGCACGCCGCCGCGCGGAGTGGACACGGGCATCGAGATGCGGAAGCCAAACATCCAACTGCAACTCGGCATCTCCGGCAGCCTGAAGGTGGACATGTCCGGGTCGTGGTACACCGGCGGCAAAGAAAAATATCCCGAAGCGGGACAGGCGAAGGACGCGAAGACGCTGATGAAGCCCGAGGGCGAATGGAACACCTTCCGCATTCAGGCGAAGGGCGACACTTTCACCTGCTGGATCAATGGCCGGAAAGCTTCGGAATACACGGACGCAAAATTTTCCGGCGCCGCGCCGCTCGGCCTTCAGATCCACCCCGGCGTGGAGATGAAATGCGAATACCGCAACATGCGGCTCGCGCCGCTGTGAGGTCTCGCGATCGCGCGCGAATATTTCCGGACGCGACGTTTCGCACGACCACCGCGAAAACCGACTCCGATTCACCGGCATGAGCAAAGACATGAATGCCGTCGGCTGGTTCGAGATCTATGTCCAGGACATGGACCGGGCCCGGAAGTTTTACGAAACGACGTTCAAAGTGACCCTTGAGCGTATCGAAAGTCCCGAGGTCGAGATGTGGACTTTCCCGATGAAGACCGAGAGCCCCGGTTGTGCGGGAGCCCTTGTGAAAATGACGGGCAAGGACTCCGGAGTCGGCGGGACGCTCGTCTATTTTCCGGGTGAGGACTGCGGCGCGATGGCGGCGAGCGCTGTGGACAATGGCGGCCGCATCCAGACGCCGAAGAAATCGATCGGTCCGCACGGTTTCATCGCGCATGTCCTCGACACCGAGGGCAATCTCATCGGGCTCCATTCAATGAAGTAGCCGCAGGAGGATCTCCTGCCGCAGCCCGCACGCGGCTCACTTCAGCCGCAGGCCATGGCGCTGCCAAAAGGCGTGCAGTGCCGCGAGCGAACCGTTGAAGACATTGCGCTCCAGCGGGCGGTCGATTTTGCCAAAGTAGAGCGGGAAACGGTGCGCCCCTTGGTTGTAAACTTTCGGCCGTGAGCGGCCGCGCTCCCAGTCCACTCCGCCGTACTGCCACAGCGTCCAGTCGGACCACACGCGGTATTGCTCCACCAGGCCCTGCGGACTCCCCGGCGCGGGAAACTGCGGCCCCGCCCCGCTGTCGTGGGCGTAAAGTGCGAGCCAGTACGGCATCCGCCGCAGCTTCGCTTTCGTCGCCGCATCGGCACTGCCGAGCAGCAGCTTGAGCTGCGTGCTGTTTTCCAAATACGCGACCGGCACCACGCCCGTGCGGCTCTCCACGCGATCCATGAAGCCCGTGATATCCGACAGCCGCGAGTGCGCATCGAAGTCGGCGCACAGGAGCAGCGAGGGAGCATTCCACGAGCGGCTGCGAGCGAGCGATTGCGCACGCGAGATGAATTGATCCGCCTGCGCGACGGCATCCGTGTGCGTCTGCAGCCGGTAGTACACGCCGGGCAGCAGCCCCGCGCGATCCGCGGATGCGAGGAAAGTGGCGCATTTCTCATCGAGATTCCCGCCCTTGCCTGCGCGCGCGATCAGCCCGCTCGCCCCGCTGTCGCGCAGGGCGGACACATCGTGCTCCGAGTAGCTCGAGCCGGGGCGTTGCTTTTCCTTCGGGTCGTACGCGGAGACATTGATGATCTCCGGCATCGCTCCGGCGCTGCGCGACGCGATGGCGTGAAGGAAAAACACGACGGAGAACAGGAAGGGCAGGAGGCGATTTTTCATCGGGGAAGTGTCGGCAAGTAGAGAGCACACGCCGCATCCCTCGCAACGAGGATCGGATTTTTTAAGGCTGGCCTCCGCCTTTCCCGCGGGCACGATCCCTCCCGTTTCCACATCCCCACAAACTCCATGAACACTCTCCGCTCCTGGCTCCTCGCCGCCATCTTCGCCACTGTCGGGATTTCCGGACGCACGTCCGCGCAGGAAGCCGGCGCGCCGCCCGCGAAACTCGACCCGCCCGTGAAGCCGAGCGTCGCCGGAAAATTCATCGGCGACGGCAAGGCGGCGGCGATCAAATTTGTCCTCGTCGAGGAGCGCGAGGAGTTCGACAGCAAGCCTGCGGTGAAGCTCGTTTTCACCGAGAAGGATCCCGCCACGACGAAGAAGCCATCGTGGGACGCGGGCTTCGGGAAGCTCGGCAGCGCACTCGTCATCAGCGTGTTTTACGATGGCCAGATTTTCGGCTGCGAGGTGGCCCACAGCGCGCACAAAAAATCAGGATTCAGCTCGGTCGGAGAAATCAAGATGTCCGAGTTCAAAGTCGCCGGCGGAAACGTCACCGGCCACGTGACCACGGGCGGGACGCTCGATGCGTTCGGGCAAAAGTGGGAAGTCGATCTCACCTTCGCCGCACCGCTGCCCGAGAAGCTCCGCACCGCAAGCGCCGCCCCGCCGAAGCCGGTCGCGGACGCGCCACCGGCTCCCCGTGAAAAGCCCGCCAAGCGCGTGAAGACCGCCGCGCCTCCGACCATCTCCGCGCGCAGCCTGCCGCTCCCGAAGGACGCGAAGGACGTGCAATACAATGAGATCGTGAACCAGATCCACCTCACCAGCGGACAGCCCGTCGCCGCGGTGGTCAGTGAACTTTCCGCTGCGCTCAAGGCGCAAGGGTGGAAGGACGGCACCGGCGGGGTGAAAGGTCCGAAGAACGTCATCCTGCAACGCGAACTCGGCGACGCCAAACTGACGATCATGATCCAGTCCGCACCGGCGGGCAGCGTCGTGAAAATATTCGCCGAGGGCCTGAATTGGGACGGAGCCGGGTCCGCGCCGCCAGCAGCCGCGAGCGATGCAGCCGCCGAGATCGACGCGATCAAAAAGGAAGCCGAGAAGGCGCTCAAAGACGCGTTCAAGGATCTGCCGAAGGGCCTCTGAAAATCGGCCGCGTCCTTTTCCCGCGATCGTTCGAGCCTGCCGTGGAGCGAACCACCGCCGCACCGCAGCCATTTTTAACCTCCACCACATCCATGATCTCACTCCAGCTCCGCATCGCTTGCCTCATTATCGCCGCCACTTTCCTCGCCGGAAACTCCGCCTCCGCCGACGACCTGAAAAAGATCGCCGCCTCCATTGACGGGTACCGCTACGAATTTCCCTGCAAGGACCCGATGCCGGAAAATCCCAAGCCCGGCGCAGACGGCATCTCGGCGCGCGCGACGAACGACCCGGCGACCAATGACCAATTCACCGACGTGAAAAAATTCGGCGGCGAACCGGGCAAACGCTACAAGGTCACCATCCGCGTGCGCGGCGTCGTCGAGCCGATGATGTATAAGGACGGCCAGCAGGACGGCGACCATTTTTACATCGGCGGCGCGCCGAACAATGCGACCTACAACATCTATCAGCTCACCGTCTCCGCGCCCGCGTCGCACTTCTTCTTCAACCGTCAGGACGCCGTCGGCCATAAGATCTTCACGATCGATTACACCAAGACCATCGAGATCGAAGGCGGCGCCACGCTGACCTTCCACGGCAACGGCCAGAACGGCCGGATGATCACGAACTTCCTCAAACTGGTCGTCCCCGAAGTGCCCCCGGCCCCGCAGCCGTTCAACGGCCAGTTCATCCAGCTCAACGTGATCGAAGTCGTCGAAGCGAAGTAGCCGCGCGTGGCTGGCCGCGGCTGGAAAAAAGCACGCTTACTTCTTCGGCGGCTCCTCGCGCACCGCGCACGATTCGGCTTCCCGCTCCGCCACGTAGCGTTCGCGCACGCTGCCGAGATACGCGAGCCGTTTCTCGAGGCTCATCGTGTCGAGCTTGCGGCTCGTCGCTTCACGCCACTTGCGCGACTCGGCCACGGCATCAAATGCTTTGTTCTTCGTTTCCATAGATGACTTCCAGTGGGTTCACGATACGGATGCTCCGATAGCCTTGCAAGAGGTTCACCGCGTTGAATCCTTTCTCACGCTCCACATTGACCAGATGCCTGAAATTCCAGCTCACCAGGTATTCGATTTGCGCCACGGTGCAGGCCGCGACCTGACGCGCGTCGTCCGTGTATTTGGGCGGGAGGATGTGATGGCTCATGTAGGCCGCGGCCAGGTTTTCCATTTCCATAGTGACGCCGAGGATGGCCTCGGGCGGGAAAGTGCGCGCAAAGAGTTCGCGCACCCGCTGAGGCGCGGCGGTCAGTTCATCAATCGTCACCTCGGAAGTCAGGAACTGGTATTGGCCCGCCTCCATCTGCCGCCAAAGTTCCCGGGTGGGCTCTTTCCACTCGTCGTCGAAGTAGCCGCCGATCACGGAAGTGTATCCGCGCCGTCTCAGTAGATGGTGAAATGCCGGAACAGATTGAGGAAAGCTTGCTCGAAATGACGAACCCCTGAATGCTTCACCGGTGGCGAAGCAAAAAAAACAACCCAAACTGCGTGGACTCTACTCGACGCCACTGCAGACACCGAAAAACGGCCCGGTAGCCGATGATTTGAATGCTGTTCCCGTTTCGACGTCTTCCTTTGTTCTCCGTGAGGACGGGACCATCGAGATTCCGCAGGATGCACCTCGGGTTGAGCAACTGAAGTCCGCTCCGCCGTCGCCTCCGCGCCTCGCCTATCACGATGATGAGCACGGAGTGTGGCTGTACCACGGTAACAGCCTCGAACTCCTCGACGCCATCGCTGCAAAATATCCTGAAGGTCGGTTCGACTGCATCTTTGCCGACCCGCCATACTTTCTCTCCAACGGCGGCATCACTTGTCACGCTGGCAAGATGGTGAAGGTGGATAAGGGCGATTGGGACAAGTCGCGCGGTCCTGAACTCAATCATGAGTTCAATCTCGAATGGCTCCGTCGCTGTCAGCGCGTGTTGAAGCCCAACGGCACGATCTGGGTCAGTGGCACGCTCCACGTCATCTTCTCCATCGGCTATGCGATGCAGCAGCTTGGGTTCAAAATCCTCAACGACATCACTTGGGAAAAGCCGAACCCGCCGCCGAATCTCTCCTGCCGCTACTTTACACATTCCACTGAAACCGTCCTTTGGGCCGCGAAGAATGAGAAGAGCAAGCACCGCTTTAATTACGACCTCATGCGCCAGACGAACGGCGGCAAGCAGATGAAAACCGTCTGGACGATGACCGCGCCTGGCGGAAACGAGAAATCACTCGGCAAACACCCGACACAGAAGCCCGTCACCCTCGTCGAACGCTGTGTGCTCGCCTCGACTAATGAAGGGGATTTTGTGCTGGATCCGTTTCTCGGTGGGGGCACGACGGCGGTTGCGGCGATTCGCAATGGCAGGCACTGCGTCGGCATCGAGGCGGATGCAGATCACGTCGCGCTATCAGTCGCAAGAGTAAGATCAGAGAGCCGGGGGCCTGCGGATCTGTTTGCTCCAAAAGCCAAGGTAACGGCAGTGATTCTCTGAATGGGACTATGGAACGCGAACAAGCGGTTGCGAAGCTAAAGGAACTTCAAGGACAAGATCTCCGGGGACTTGCAGACAAATATCAAGTGACCGTTTGGCGCGGCGACAAAAATAATAAGGGCTGGGCAGGTCATGTCTTGGAACGGCATCTGGGACTGCCTATCAACTCTGCTCAATCGCCGAACTTCGGTTCATGGGAACTGAAGATCGTTCCGCTAAAGCGAAACAGCAGCGATGATTTGCAAGTGAAGGAGACGATGGCGATCACGATGATCGATGCCTATAACGTGGTGCAGACTCCGTTTGAACAAAGTCACCTGTTCAGCAAGCTAAGAAAGGCTGTTGTGTGTGCCCGAGTTTTTGAATCGCAGCAAGAGGGCCGAAGTCTGCTGGCGCGTGTCTCAACATTTGATCTCGATAACCCAAAGATACTCAACCAGGTCAGAGCGGATTACGAACTCGTTCGAGAGACGATTAAGGTAAAAGGCTTCGAGCATCTGACGGGCGCGATGGGGGTGCTTGTCCAACCTCGGACAAAGGGGCCAGGACACGGCAGCACAAGCCGCGCATTTTACGCGCGAACTGGGTTCGTAGCGCACATTCTCGGTTTGGAAAAATAGCGCTTCGAGCAGTAGTTACCCCTCCCGCACCGCGTGCATTTTGACATGGAGATGGATGAGGTCGTTGACGAGGTGTTTGCCGAGGAAGCGGAAGAGTTTGCCGGAGCCGTAGTGGCTGCCGTAGTCGGTGCGGTCGAGTTCGAACTGGCCTTGGCCGGTGAGGCGCTGGCCGTCCTCGGTCGTGGCGATGAGCACGGGGAATTCCAGCGGGCGGCTGATGCCTCGGAGCGTGAAGGTGCCGCGCAGGATGAAGTTCGGCGTGCCATCGGTGCAGGGGGCGATTTTCTCGGCGGCTTCGGCGGTGAATTGCGCGGTGGGATGGTGCGCGACGTCGAAGAAATCGGCGGAGTGCAGGTGCGCGATGAGCATCCTGTTCATCGCGGAGTCGGCGATGTCCTCATTGGCGATGCTCTCCATGGCGATGGTGAAGCGGGCGCTCGCGAGTTCGCCGGCGCGCAGGATGATTTCGCCGGAGGCGAGATGGACGGTGCCGCTGTGGTGGTTGAAGGGACTGCGACCGGTCCAGCGGATGATGCTTTGGGCGGTGTCGAGCCGGAAGGTGCCGTCGGGCACGGGCGGCTGCGGGAGGTGGCCGTTGCCTTCGAGCGGCAGGCGGGCGGCTTGCCATGCGGCGAGTCCGCCGTCGAAGGGCTGCACCTGCGTGTAGCCGGCGGCGCGGAGTTTTTCCACGGCCGTGGCGGCGTCGAGCGATCCTCCGCCTGCGCCGTACACGACGATCGCGGCGGATGGGGCGGGCGCGAGCGCACGGGTCTGATCGACGAAGGCCATTTCATAGACGCACGCATTCACGGAGCCGGGGATGCGCTCGGCGGCGAAGATTTCCGGAGGGAGGACATGGATGAGCCGCGGCGGCGTGGGGGAGCGGAGGAGGGTGTGGAGTTCGTGTGCGGTCATGAGGAAAAGGGGAGCGGGGGGACTGAGGGGAACGTCGCGTGCCGGGTGCGATCCGCACGGCACATGGGCGGAGAAAAAACAGGACGGTGTGCCTTTCTCAAGCGCTGAGTTCGGGGCGGATGCGGGGATGGGTTCGTGGTGTCGGATTTTGGAGACCAAGCAGCTAGGAAGCGGAGGCCGGCGGAAGCGCGGGGTGATTCGCTTCATGGCTTCATGGCATCATGGCTTCCAAATGCCAAAATAGGACGCGACTCATGGACAAAGCCGGAAGGTTTCACGCGGTGACGCCACCTTTCGCTTCGCCACGGTGCGGAACGCTCGCTAAACCGTCTCCTCCGACACTCACGATCCCCATGAAAATCCTCCTCCTCCCCGCACTCATCGCCACCGCTTTTCTCGCCTCGCTCCCGCACGCGCACGCCGCGTCGCCGTTGCCGCGCAGCACGCCGGAGGCGCAGGGTGTTTCGTCGGGGAGCATCGGCGAATTCGTCGCTGCGGTGGAGAAGATCCGCACGCTGCACAGCTTCATGATCGTGCGGCACGGCCATGTCATCGCCGAGGGCTGGTGGAGCCCGGAGGCGGCGGATAAGCCGCATGTGCTGTGGTCGCTTAGCAAGAGCTTTAACTCCACCGCCGTCGGGCTCGCCATCGCGGAGGGAAAGTTGAGCCTCGACGATCCCGTGCTGAAGTTCTTCCCCGCCGACGCGCCGGCTGACGCTTCCGACAATCTCAAGGCCATGAAGGTGCGAGATCTCCTCACCATGACTTGCGGCCACGACACCGAACCGAAGATCACCGACAACGCGCCGACGGCAAAACAGTTCCTCGCCCATCCGGTGCCGCACCAGCCGGGCACGCATTTTAAATACAACACGTTCGGCAGCTACATGCTCTCCGCCATCGTCACGAAGGTCACCGGCGCGACCTCGCTGGATTTTCTAAAGCCGCGATTGTTCGAGCCGCTCGGCATCGAAAACGCGAAGTGGGACGCCAGCCCCGAGGGCCCTTCACTCGGCGGCTACGGCCTCTGGCTCTGCACGGAAAACATCGCGAAATTCGGCCAGCTCTATCTGCAAAAGGGAAAGTGGAACGGCAAACAGTTGCTCCCGGAGAAGTGGGTCGAACAGGCCACGAGCAAGCAGGTGCCGAACGATCAGGAAGGCCACGCGGGCATCGGCATTGATTGGAAGCAGGGCTACGGCTTCCAGTTCTGGCGCTGCACGCACAATGCCTTTCGCGGCGACGGACGCGCCGGCCAGCTCTGCGTGGTGATTCCCGAGAAGGATGCCGTGATCGCGATCACCGCCGACACGAACGGATTTCAAAACGAGCTGAACGCGATCTGGGATCACCTGCTCCCCGCCTTCGGAGCCGAGGCGCTCCCCGCCGATGCCGCCGCCCAGGAAAAGCTGAAGCAGGCCGTTGCGAATCTGGTGGCGCATCCGGCTCCGGCGACGAAGTGATTTTTCTGCGCAGGCGGGCGTTGCTCAGCGCGTCTCGACTTTGCTGAGTGTGACGCCGCCATCCTTGGAGGAATAGAGCCCGTCGGTGTAGATGAACCACCATTGCTCGCCCTGGTGCACGTCGGCGCACGCGGCGATGAGGCCGCCCTTGGGCGCGGTGCCTTGAGTGGGCAGCCATGACCAGTCGTAGCCCCAGTGCGTGCTGAGCGAGAGGCGGCCGGGCGTGGCGGGGTCGAGGGCTTGGGTGAGGAAGCGGCCAAACTTTTCCTCGCCCCTCGCGGCGGTTGCCAGCGCGGTGAAAGGGCGGAGCCATTCGAGATTTTTGCGGTCGGGGAAGAGCGACATGAAGCCGCCGGAATTGCCTTGGTAGCCGTGCGCGGTGGCGTAGGAAAATTCGCGCACGGTCTGCGTGGCCTTGTCGAAAGCGACGTTGAAGAAGCCGGTGTCGGCGCGCTCGTCGAGCAGCGTGAGGGTGGCGACGTTGTCGTTGGAAATATAGCTGCGCGCGGTGGTCGCGGGTGTGGTGACGGCGGGTTTGCCGCGGCCGAGGAAGGTCATCCAGCGGTCGGAGCACGTGGTCACGGCGAGCTGCGTCTTGCCTTTGGCCACGGCGGGATAGAAGTGCTCCCACGCCCACACGGTCACGGCGGTGATGCGCTCGCCAGTAAGCCCGAGCTTGCTCCACTTGACGCCTTCATCGGTGCTCTTGAAAAATCCCGCAGACTCGCAGCCGACGTAGATGGTGCGCGGATCACGCAGGTCGAAGGCGATGATCTCGCCGCACAGCGCCGATGGGCCGCTGCCGTCGAAGTCGCCCTCGAACGTGAGCCGCTTCCACGCCTTGCCACCGTCCGTCGTTTTCCACAAGGCACCGCCTTTGCCGCGCCCACCGGCGCGGACCATGATGAGCGGGTTCGTCGGATGAATCGCGACGCTGCGCGCAGCGAGGTCGCTGCCGGTGAGCGTGCCGTTGGCTGGCGCCCACGTCTTGCCACCATCGGTCGTGCGGATGAGCCCCGCTGCGGAGGAGCGCACGACGACCACTCGCGCATCCGAACGCGCCATCACCACGCCGGTGAGGCGGTCGCCATCCGTGTGTTGCGCGGCGACGGGGAGCGGCGGCGCGGGTTCAGGAGCGACGCCGGGCACGATGGAGAAGTGCGAAACGCTGGCGTGGTAATGTGCCCGCGCATCCTGCGGCAGTGCGCTGAAGAACAGGCCGACATCCATGTCCGCACGCGCCTTCTTGAATTGATACCCGCCGAGTTCCCACTGCTTGCCGTCGGTCGAACTCCAAGCCGTCCACACGTTACCCTGCCGGACGATGCGCAGCCACGGGTGGCCCTCCGGCAGCGCGTAGGAACTGATGCGGCCCGCGCCGAGGTCCGAGTTATCCGCCGAGGGCCGCAGCCCGTCGGCCGCCGTCTGCACGAGGTGAAAGTTGCTGCCCCATTCCCAGTTCAGTTTTTCGCCATTCTCCCGCGCTGAAATACCCACCCAGGCGCGGCGGTTCACGGGCTCGCCGTGCGCGCCGTTGTAGTCGTCAATGCGACACGTCGCGGTGAAATCGCCGGTGATGCGCTTCGTCACGATGTGCATGCCGTTGCCGAAAAAGCGGAACGCGTCCGAGCCCGTCTGCCACAGCCCCGCGGAGGCGCGCTGGTCGCCGACGTTGCGCACGGTCCACGCCGCGTCCACTGGCTTGCCGGTGACGTTGAGCGTGAGGTGGTCGGAATCCGCGGTGTGATTTTTGTCATACGTGACGCGGGACCAGAGTGTGTTCGCACCGCTCGGCAGTGGGCCTTGGTATTTCAGCTCCGTGCCAGCGCTTTCCGCGAGCTGGAGATCGCCTAAGAAAAGCACCGTCTTCTCCACTCGATGCGTGCGCGCATCCACGGACACCGTCACGCTGCCCGTGCCATCGCCGGGCGCTGTGCCGCGCACCGCGACCTGCGGAGCCGCCGCGCCCTCCGCGCTGAGCAATGCCTCCACGGGAATCTGCTGCCGCGCGATGCCCGGGCCTTCCCATTCGAGTCTGAAGTTCCGCGCCGCGAGCTGGTCATAGACGAGCGTCACCGCGATGGCGTGCGGGCCTTTCGCCAGCCGCGGACGTTGGTCACGGCGGGCTGGTCGAGCGTCGGGAGATTGGGCTGCTTCGTGGTGAAGGTGAACTTCTGGTCTCCCGCGAGCGGCTGGCCGGTGAGCTTCATCGGCAGCAGGCCGGGCCGCTGCGAATACTCGATGGCCGCATATTCGTGGTCGCCCTCGGGCAGCCTGTTCACCACCACATACTGCGTCTTGTCGATGGTGATCGCGTCCGCCTTTTTCCACTGCCCGTCCTTGCGGAAATAACCCAGCCGCCGATGCAATGGACGCACCGCCTTTTCACTCGTGAGCGGCTCGATGAATCCGCTGTTCCCCGTGAACGACGTCGCCGCAATCGGCAGCCGCGCCAGCGCGATGAGATGCCAGCGACCGTCCGCGTGGTCCTTGATCCAGCGCGCCACATACGCATGGTCGTCGCCGCCCACCGGCTGCCACACGCGGCCGAGCATCGTATACCAGCGCTGCGCCTTGATGAACGGCCAGCCCTCACCGCCGAGCGTGCCGCTGTTCCCCTCGCCGCCATACTCGTTCTTGATGAAAAGATTCGGCGCACAGTCGAGGAACCGCACCGGCGTCCCGTCCTTATTCCCGCCCCAGAACGACCACACCGTGCCCGGCCGGAAAGCCTCCATGATCCGCGCATCGGGATTAGGCCGCGCGTCCGGCCCGTCCGGCACCTTCGCCGTGAATCCGGCATAAATGTGGACATTGTTCGGCTGCGGGTTGAACCACGTATTCCAGTTCGCGTAATAGGTCGAAGACGGCCACCACGGCCACCGAAGGTCCATCATGATGATGTCCGCCCCGTCCTCGACGTTCTCCTTATACCAGGTCGCGTGGACTGCGGACGGGATGAAAAGAAGCGCGACGAGTGCGAGGAGGAGTCTGCGGAGGGAGATAAACATGGAAAGTGCCATCATCGAATGTCGGCTTACGCAGACGAGGCTGGCCGTTTGCCCTGCGGTCTTGCAAAACTTTTCCCGAGGGGGCCTTTCGCGGCGACGGCCGCGCCGGGCGGCTCTGCGTGGTGATTCCCGAGAAGGATGCCGTGGTCGCAATCACTGCCGACACGAACGGATTTCAAAACGAGCTGAACGCCATCTGGGATCACCTGCTCTCCGTCTTCGGAGCCGATGCGATCCCCGCCGATGTCGCCGCTCAGGAAAAGCTGAAGCAGGCCATTGCGAATCTGGTGGCGCATCCGGCTTCGGCGAAGAAGTGAGCCGCGCCACCCACACGTCAGCCTTCACTTTACCGTTGCGGTTCAGGCACTCGCTGCGAGGCCCAGTCCGTCTTGCCTTCGAGCAGGAATATCCACTGCGCGGCGGCACCGATGAGATGCGCGTAGCCCCCGGTGTCTGAGATGTCGTCCCATGGAAAACCTGCGCCCGTCCCGCCCGCGCCGATGCCGGTCGGGATGTAGCCCTTCGACTGAAAGATCGCCTGCCAGGTGCGGAGCCCGCCGCCGAGTTCGCGTTCCAGCGCGGCGCGGATGTCCGCCTCATTTTCCGGCGGAAAATAGTTCGCCTTCGTGATCGCCTTCTTCGCCGTGTCCCACAGGCCGGGGTGCGCTCGCAGCGCCTGCAGGGCCCAGCCCATCACCACCATATTCTGCGGGCCGAATCGCGAGCCGATCGGCCGTGGCCGCCCCGCCGGGCCCTTGCGCTGCGAACGGGTGTCCGCCGGTTTTCCATTCACGAAGAAATACGGATATTCAAAAATGCCGATGCCCGGCGGGACTTCGCTGTCGTCGGAATACGCGCGATAGAGCTTCGGCAGCGTGAAGGCATCGTAAGTGAGTCGAAACGCCAGCGGCTCGCTCAGCGTGCCATCGCGAGCGACGCCGGTGAAGTAGCTGTATTCCTGGTCATCACAAAAAGTCGGCACCTTCACCTGCTCATCCGGCTTATACTCCACCGTCGCGTGCCGCCAGTCGTTGCGCCCCGACTCCAGTCCTTTCCACGTCACGTCGGGCAGCGACTTCCGCATCGCCGCATCGCCGCTCGTGATCGCCAGCGCCGCCCGCACCGCCGGGATATTCGGCACGCCATGGCGGGCGCGGCAATCCGCGAGATTGCGCGCCGCCTCCGCCACCTCGCCCGCCAGCTTTTGATCCGCCGCCTCCGCGCTCCCGTGCAGCAGCAGCCAGGACTGCTCGAGCATCACCGCGAGGTCCTGCGCCATGTGGTTCGACGAGCCGAGCGAATATCCCGCGAGCCGCTTCTCCGGGTTCGGCTTTCCCGCCAGTTCGTTGCGGCCGGGAAAATTCAGGTGCTCCGTCTTCCGCACGATCATCTCCAGGCTCACCGACGCGCCATCCTCCCACCAATAAGGCACGAAGCCCTTCTCGCGCCCGAGCAGCAGCCACTCCTTTCCCTTGCCCCAGCCCACATCGATCCCGTCGTCGCGCTCCGCGGTGAACAGCTCATCCGAGTGATTCAGCATCTTGAGGTAAAAAGGGAGTTGCCACTTCGTCAGCACCTCCTTGAAAAAAGCATCCCCCGTCGCGCGATACGCCTGCACCATCGCGACCGCAAACCACGCCCCATCGTGCATCGTATCCAGCGCTTCGCCCTCGATGAATCCCTCCGGCTTTCCCGCCTGCGCCACGTGCAGATATTCGTAAATGATCCCGCGCTGCGACGAACTCTCCGTCTTCTTCATGTGATGATCGAAGACGTATTGCGCGAGTTGTTTCATGAAGACCTTCGTCTCCTCCACCGTCATCCGCGCCCCGCGATACGCCCCGCCCCACGCCGGGTCACGATCCAGAACCACCGGAGCCGCCGCACCGGCCGCCGATGGGTCGGTGAGGCCAAAAGTCATCAGCGCAGCAAGCCAAAGATCGCGGAGCGGGAGCGGGAGGATTTTCATGACCCGTCCGTTTTAGGAAGCCGCCGCCAAGCCGTAAAACGAATTTCCCAAGTGCCAACCCCGGCGCTGCAATCAGCCCTATTTCTTCGGCGACTCCTCGCGGACGACGCATGATTCTTTCTGCACCGCGTGCTCTTTCGTTCCCGATAGATAGTGCTCTCGCGCAGAATGGAGATAAGCCCTTCGCTCCTCTCGGCTCATCGCGAAAAGATGGCGGCTGGTGGCTTCGCGCCACTTGCGCGATTCGGCCACAGCAT
>JBBSEI010000040.1:0-35582 GCA_038239865.1 Chthoniobacterales bacterium | reverse complement strand
GTGAAGTAGTAGTGGCGCTTGATGTGCTCGATGTTCACCGTCGCCGCGATGCCGGGCTGCTGGTCGAGATCGCGCAGGTAGCCTTGCAGGTTCGGGTAATCCGCGATGCGCCGCAGGTTGCACTTGAAGTGCCCGTGATACACCGCGTCGAACCGGACGAGCGTGCAGAAGAGCCGCCAGTCCGCCTCCACGATGCGCGCGCCGAAAAGCCAGCGCCGCGTGGCGAGGCGCGACTCGAGTTCATCCAGCGCGGCAAAGAGCGTGCGGAACGCGCGCTCGTAGGCGGCCTGTTTGTCGGCAAAGCCGGCGCGATACACGCCGTTGTTCACGTTCTCGTAGATGAACTGCGCCAGCTGCGCGTGCGCCGGTTTCAGGTCCGCGGGGAAAAGATCGGCGCGCTGCCGTCCGCCGAAGGCATCGTTGAACATGTGGCAGATGTCGTCCTCGGAGTTGTTCACGATGCGCCGCGTGGCCTTGTCCCACAGCACCGGCACCGTCACGCGACCGTCGAACTGCGGATCGCTGGCCGCATACGCTTCGCTGAGAAAATGGAAGCCATTGATCGGATCGGTCGTGAAGCCCGGCCCCTCGCGAAAAGCCCACCCGCGCCCGTCGCGAACCGGGTCCAGCACCGTGAGCCCGATGCTCTCCTCCAACCCCGCCAGATGCCGGACGATCACCGTGCGACTCGCCCAAGGGCACGCGAGCGAGACGTAAAGATGATACCGCCCGCTCTCCGCCGGGTAAGCCGTGGACCCATCGGCGCTGACCCAATCGCGAAAGGCATCCTCCTGCCGCGCGAATTCACCATCCTCGGATTGTTCATTGGGAAACTGAGCCATGCGCTCATGGACGCTCTTTTCCGAAGAAATTTCAACCTTCCACACATCTGGTTTGCGTATATCGTCTGAAAAATAACAGCGTGATTTCAGCGACCGAACAAACAGTCTCCGCCTCTAATCGGCAGCCGAAACCTTCGGAAGGTAACGGTCTAGTTCCGCATCCCTTACTGAACGTGCCGGGCGTAATCGATTTGTGCAGCGGCATGGGCGGACTTTCCTGTGCGGCGAAGACCCTCGGTTTTCAGATTGTCGCAGGCGTAGACGTCAATCCGAACGCATTGAAGACGTTTTCAAGAAACTTTCCTTCGGCCAATGCCTTGTCGGGAAGCGTTCGATCAACCGCAATCCTTGGGCGTTGCGTGAAGTTGGCAGAGCAATTCAAAGCCGCGAAACAGCCGATGGTGGTTCTGTCAGGGCCACCGTGCCAGGGTTTTTCTGCTGCCGGGTCGCGCGACCCTGTAGATCCACGAAATCAAGTTCTCGTTGCTGTTGCACGTGCTATTTCAAAGCTTCAGCCTGATTGCGCCCTGATTGAAAATGTCTCGATGTTACTGGCAGACAAGCATGGGGATCGAATCCGAAAATTTGAGCGGACGATTCGGCAGGGCGGGTTTCATATTACACATATTGTTCTCGATGCGTCAGAATTCGGGGTGCCGCAGAAACGGAAGCGCGCCTTTTTCCTCGTGACCAGACATCCATTGGACGGACAGGTTGTGATAAAGCGGCTGGATAGTTTCAAAACTGATTCCATCCATGCGAAACAAGCACTTGATGGATTGTCCAACCCAAAAGTCCGGCCCGATGACTATAACGATGAAACGGATTACGGGGCTTTTCACAACCATCTCGCTATGCAGCACTCGGAACGAGTGATGAAGAAGATTGCGGCGATCGAGCCGGGCACAGGTCCAATGTCTTATCGTCGGTTACATCCGACCCGCTTGTCGAACACTCTGTTCTCCGGGCATCGAGCTCCGCCCGCGCACTTTAATGAACCGCGCAGCATTACGGTTCGCGAGGCGGCACGCTTGCAAGGTTTCCCGGACAATTTCCGGATTTACGGCTCTTTCTCCAATCAGATGGAGCAAGTGACTAATGCTGTTCCGCCCCCACTTGCCGCTGCCGTTTTGCGTGTTCTTGCTGAAATGACGGGAGTGCCCACACCCATCAATGCCTGAGCAGGACGACAAAGCACTTTCCCGTGACATCCGCGCAACCGAGCGGACGCACGCTCCGGTGGAGGGGAAGCTAGAGACAGACGAACTGGTTCTGGCCCGCATCACAGAAGGCATTTACCGACAGCCGGCATCAGCCCTGCGAGAACTCGTCTCCAACGCATACGATGCAGACGCGACGGAGGTGGTTATTCTGACTGACGCACCGCGATTCGCACAAATTGCCGTTCGGGACAATGGACGCGGCCTTAGTCCGGAGGTGGTCACTCAGCTAGTCAGGCACATCGGCGGAAGCGCGAAACGGAGTGAGAAGGGCAAGGAACTTGGAGTGACATCGCCCACAAACGTAAACCGGAGCGAAGGAGGACGGCAGCTCATTGGCAAGCTTGGCATCGGCCTTTTTTCCGTCGCGCAGTTCACCCGACATTTCCTAATCATCACGAAGACTGCTGGCGACAGCTTTCGCACCGTGGCGGATATTACGCTTGGTAAGAGAGACCAGCAACAAGCTGTCTTGCCGCTGGAGAAGGAAGGCGAGCGCAAATATGAGACAGGCCACTATCGGATTTGGCGCGAACCATCTACGGACAAGAAAGCACACGGGACGGAAATCAAGCTGCTTGAATTACTCCCGCGCACGCGTGACGAGCTTGCAAGTGATGATGTTTGGACAAGGCAGGATTATCTGGAAGACGACCCTGATGCCGAGAAAATCGATCCGCCCGAGTTGCATATTGGCCGGGTGGAAAAGAAGACCGGTCTCCTCTCCATACAAGCCGCACTACCGTGGAGGGAAACCGATGGGCCTAGAAAGCGTTTCGAGAAGTTCGTGCAAAAGCTTCGCTCGCTCACAAGCGAACGGGAGTCTGTGGATCTGCGGAAAGTTTGCGATAACTATCTTTGGTCATTGTGGACGCTCGCTCTTTCCGCGCCTGTAGCCTACCTCGAAGGTCATCCGTTCGACTTAAAGAATGACGGCGAAATTCTTTTCTTTGAAATCGAGAACCGACTGAAAGGGCAAGCGACTTCGATTGACGTCCCGGAGGGGAAATCCCCGCGGAAGTTGCTGAAACTAAAATCCCCGGATGGAGCCACCGCAGGACGCTTTGAAGTATTCATGGACGGCGTGCAACTGTTGCGTCCAATTCTTTATCGAGACTTGCCGCGCACAGAAAGTGCCGTGAGAACTCCACTGCTCTTCATCGGACGCCAACGGGAAGAATTTGCAGGCAAAATCCGCGAACTCAGCGGAGGTCCCCTGCAGTTTGAGGCTTACCTGTTTTGGGCACCTCGGATTGTCCCGAAGCAACACCAAGGTGTCATCCTCCGAGTTGGCAATGCATCAGGTGCGCTTTTCGATGCCGAGTTCATGGGCTATGAGACTTCAGAACTAACCCGCAAGTCGCAGGTGACCGCTGAAATTTTTGTGAGTGAAGGGCTCGACGATGCAATCAACCTTGATCGTGAGTCATTCAATTACGCCCATCCGCACTACCAATTTCTCACGAAATGGCTTCATTCTGCGTTTCGTCAGTTTAGCAATCGGCACAAGGAACTCGGCAAGCAACTGCGGACGACCCAGCGACAACACGAAGCAGCGCAGACAAGGGGAAAAGTTACTCAGAAGGTGACGGCTGCATTGAAAGCACGTGGAATTGAAGACGTGCCTGTGGTTGAGTTGTTGGAACCCGGCCGCAAAGCCGAAGCTGGAAAACTGCGTCGCGATGGGGTAATTGTTCTTCACAGAGAAGCGGTTATTCCTCCGTCAACTCAGACTCGCCATACAGAAGTCGAGGCCAATCGGTTGAAACTCGCAGAGAAAAAGGCCGTCGGCATCGCACAGCTACTTCATGGTATGGGCTTGTTGGACTCATTGTCCTACGTGAAGCAAGAGAAACTCATCCGAGACATCCTCGAAATCGTCCTGTTGGAAAATTGAGCATGAGTTCACTGGGATCTGACATCGGAGATGGAATCATCCCAGAGAAGCGACCTGAGCACATTGCGCCGCCTCGCTCTGATTTTCTGCCGTGGCATAAAGTCAGGAAACAGTTTATTCGACGCCATCAGTGGAATGAACTCACGAAGCGGAACGTAAACGGCAAGTGGCGGGCAAACCTTCAGAAGCCATCAGAAATGTTGGGGCAGACCCAAAGCATGATGCATGTGGAAAACCCGTTGCGTTGTTTAGTGATACCTGGAAACCACTTGCTCGACATGCGTTCGATGTGGACTGAGATCAATCCGCTGGATTGCTTCATTCGTTATCTCGGCTTCAACGAGGGACATGGTTCTGGCGAAGTGGGTACTGACGTGCATGTGGCTAACAATGCGGTCACTTCGCTGGAGGGTGTGCTGCCTAACTCTCAGGTCGTGAAGGATCGGTTTGAGTCAATTGCTGGAGCCAGTTCGCCAGCTTACCAATATCTTAAAAATTACGGTCCTTACCATGTCGTTAATCTCGACCTTTGCGGTTCGATGTTCCCGAACACAGTGCAAGACGTTGAGCCTTACTACACCGCGTTGAACCGCCTCCTCGAATACCAATTCGCTGCTCAGAAAACCAATTGGCTGCTTTTCATCACCACGATGGTCGAACCGGCTGTGATGGATAACGAGCGGATGCAAAGCCTGTGCAAACCAACGCGCGAGAATTTTGACACGCATCCGGTCTTCGCCGCAAAAATGGAAAGTCTTTTACCTCGTGCGGCTCTTGAAGGTGAAGGAGCGAACGTAAACCCCGAAGGACTTTCGGAGGAAGAACTCATTCGTCTCTTCGGCGTGGCTCTCGGCAAGTGGCTGTTGCGTTTGGTGCAGTCCCCAAGTCCGAAGTGGACGGTCGGAATGCGGCGCAGTTTTCGATATTCTATCAACGAAGACAAAGGCGCAGTGATGCTCTCGCTCGCGTTTGAGATGACACCGAATTTCGCGCCACCCGTGGACGCAACCGGCATGTCGAAGCTCGAAGTCACGGCGAAAGCCTTTCCAAGTGAAGCAGAATGCGCTGTGAAGCTGGCAGAGTCCGTGGGGAGCATTGCTGACGTGGATACGAAACTGGCAGAAGATGCGGAAATGAAAACAGCGCTTCGAAATGAAGCTGCGGATCTCTTGGCTTCAGCCGGTTTTGACCGTGAGAAATACATTGAGTGGGTTGAAGCGGGTGAGCCTATCACGCCAAGGTAACCAGTATTGAAGCGGGGACCGATTACTGATAGTGGCCACGCGCTTGAACTTGCCCCGAGGGGTGTGTTACCTTCGCAGCGATGAGCACTCTCATAGAAATCGAAGCCGCCATTCCGCAACTGACCGCGAGTGAACTTGACGAGTTGGAGCAATTCATCCGCAGGGCCAAACGGGAAAAGGCGTTGGAGCCGCGGCGGAGCGTTCTGGACATGGAGCCATCGGACCTCGGTGAGATGCTGCGGCCGCTCGGCACCCGCGAAGAATGGTATGACGAAATGCTCGAAGGTCGGGTTTGAGGCCAGGCAATATCACTTGAGCTGCCACCGTTTGCGTAGCGCCCACTCGATCGTCGCGACGGTGAGCAGCAGGATGAAGGCGAGCGGCGAGGACCACAGTTCGCCGTCGAGGGTGCCTTGGATGCGCTCGGCTTTCGCGGAGATCGCTTTTGGAAACTGCCACAAATTTTCCTCGCGGAAATACGCGCCGCCGCTGGCTTCGGCCATTTGCTTGAGCAGGACTTCGTTCATCGCGGTCTCGCCGGTCTCGAATTTCGGCTCGGTGACGCTGAGTTCCAGCACGGTGCCGGGATCATTTTTCACGGCGAAGCGGTGCGTGCCGGGTTCGAGCGCGACGAAATCGCCGCGATACATGCCGGGCTGTTCGGGCACGGCGCGGAGCGGGACTTCGCGCTCGGGGCCGGGTGCAGCGCCGGTGAGGACGGTGAAGCCCGCGGCGACGATCTGATCTTTCACCGGGGAAAAATCGGCGGTGTAGAGGCGCGCATAGACGGTGACGCGCTCGCCGGTGGTGTAGTTCTGCCGGTCCACGGTGAGCTGCGTGCGCTTCGAGCCGCCGAGGAGGTGGTGCAGGCCGAGTTTCTGCGCGATTTGGCCCCAGAGCAGCGGGTAAAGCTGGTCGCCGGCGTTGCGCCGCCAGCGCCAGGTGTTGTCGGTGCCCATGTAGAGCACCTGGCCGAGTCCGTATTGGTGAAAGGCGGCGATGACCTGCTTGCCGTGGCGGTTGGCGCGGGACTGGTCGGCGTCCACGAGCAGCACTTGCGCGGCGGGCTTTGCGCGCAGCACGCGGGCGCTCCAGAAAAGTTTGCCGAAGCGTTTCCAAATCGCGGCGCTCTCGTCGTCGGTCGCGGCGAGCTTGAGCATCGGATTTGCGCGACCTTGCGGGGTGAGTTCGACGAGCAGGCCTTGCGAAGGTGCGGGTTGCTGTGCGGCGGCGGTGGGATCGAGTTCGACGGGCAAAAGTTTTTCCAGCGTGGTGGTGCGATACGCGGCGGGGTTCGCGCGCTGGCCGGCGAGGAAGAGCATCGAGCCGCCGAATTTCTGCACGAACTCCTCGAACGCGGCGAACTGCTCGGGCGTGAAATTGCGCGGCTCGACGTCGCCGATGATGATGAGATCGAATTTGAAGAGGTCTTCCTTTTTCGCGGGCACCTTCGCGAGGAAGGGCGAGTTGTCGCCCGCGGCGATGCTCTCGTCGCCTTCGAGCAGCACGCATTTCAAATCCACGCGACGGTCGCGCATGAGCACGCCTTGCAGGTAGCGGAATTCCCAGCGCGGTGTGGTCTCGACGTAGAGGACCTTCACTTTCGAATCAATCACGCGCAGGCGCTGCGAGACGGAGTTGTTGTCCTTCGACGCCTCGTCGGCGCGCGGCGCGATGCTCGCGCGCAGATCGAATTCGCCGGTCGTCTTCGGCGTGAACGGCACGGCCGCCACGGCGTCCTCGTCGTCGCCAAACGTGATGTCCTTCGTCGCGACGATCTCGCCTTCGCCGGCCGAGTTCGCGGGCACGAGCCGCACGATGAGCTTCGCGCTTTCGCCCTTCAGCCCCTGTCCGCGCACGCGAACGGTCACGGGCAGTTCGTCTTTTACAAACGCAACCTCCTGCGCGAGCAGGCTGCCGACGATGATGTCGCGCGGCGACGTGATGCCGACGCCGTAGATGTAAAGCGGGATGCCCTCCTGCTTCGCGAGACGAGCGGCGTCGAGCGGCGCGGAGCCCTGGTTGCTCGCGCCGTCGGTGACGAGGAAGATGCCCGCGAGCGGCTGGCCGCGCTTGCGCTGGATGAGATCGCGCACGGCGTCGCCGATGGCGGTGGACGTGGAGTTCGGATCGAGATGCGCGAGCCATTCGGCGTTCGCCTCGCCGGTGTCACCGAGCGCTGCGCCGAAGCTGAACGCGGCGAGATCGAGTTCCTTCGCGAGCTGCGGCCAGAGATCGAGCTGCTCGCTGCCGAGCATCCCGCGCATGATTTCGACGCGCGGGACGAGCTTCACATTCGCGGCGATGGCGGGATCGAGTTGCTGGTCGAGGCCCTTGCGCGGATCGAGGATGCCCTTCGCGATTGCGGCGCGCTTGAGGTCGGCGGCATCCACGCGCGGGTCCTGGATTTTCATGCTGCCGCTCGCATCCACGAGCGTGAGCAGCGTGCGACGGATCGCCGACTCGATCGTGAATGCCACGACCGGCCGCAGCAGCAGCAGCCCGAGCAGCGTGAGCAGCAAAATGCGCAGCGCCGTGAGCACGCGTCTTTTTCCACGAGTGATCAACTCCGCGGCGTCGCGCCGATACGAGAACCACGTGAGCACCGCGAGCACGATCCCAATGCCGATGATCCAGCCGAGCCACTGCTTGTTGCGCAGCACAAACTCCGCACCCGAGACGTGAGCCGCATTTTCCACCCTGAGGCCGCAGAGCTCCAGGAGCGCGTCGGTCATTTGCCCGCCCGTTTTTCGCGGCTGCGGAGATGGAAGAGCAGCGGCAGTCCGGGATACGGGAAGTGCTCGCGGATCTGCGCGTCGAGGTAGCGATGGTAGCTTTCGTCGAGCAGGTTCTTGTCATTTACGAAGAAGACGACCTCGGGCACGTGGATGGCCTTGGTGGTCTGCGGCTCAGGCTGCGTGCCGTAGAGGATTTTGAGGCGCTTGCCGCTGCGTGCCCCAGGCGGATGCGCGGTCATCGCCTCGGCGATGAGGCGGTTCAGCGGGCCGGTGGTGATGCGCTGCTTCGCGCCGGTGCGGACTTTTTCGATGGTCTTGAAAAGCCGATCCAGCGCCTCGCCGGTCTTCGCGCTGAGCAGCAGCACGGGCGCATATTTGATGAAAAAAAGCTCCGCCTCGATCTGCTGCAGCACGGCTTTCAGCCTCTCTTTGTCATCGGTCTTTTCCTTGATGAGATCCCACTTGTTGATCGCGACGACGCACGGCTTTTTCGCCTCCTGGATCAGGCCCGCGATTTTTTTGTCCTGCGCGGTCACGCCATCCACGGCGTCGATCACGAGGCAGCACAAGTCCGAGCGGCCGATGCTCGCCTCGCTGCGCATGACGCTGAAAATCTCGACGGAATTGTCGCGCTTCCCGCGCGGGCGGATGCCGGCGGTATCAATGAGCATGTAGTCGTGCTTGCCGCGCGTGTAGAGGATGTCCACGGCGTCGCGTGTCGTGCCGCTGATGGGCGAGACGAGCGTGCGTTCGTCGCCGAGGATGCGGTTGGTGAGCGAGGACTTGCCAACATTCGGACGCCCGACGATCGCGATGCGCAGGGGGCGTCCCTTTTCCTCGCCCGGCTCTGCAGGGATGTGCGGCGGGAGCAACTCTTCGATTTCCTCGACGAGCCGTGTCGTGCCGAGATCGTGCTCGGCGCTGATCGTGAGCAGGCGCTCGAAGCCGAGCTTGGTGAATTCATTCGCGTACTGCCCGTGCTTTGCGTGATCGATTTTGTTCACGACCAAAACGATCGGCTTGCGCGCGCGCCGGAGTTTTTTCGCGATGTCGCCATCAATCCCCGTGAGCCCTTCCTGCCCGTCCACGACGAAAACCAGCACGTCGCTCGTCTCGATGGCGATGTCCACCTCGGTGTGCACCTGCTCGGTAAACGACATGTCCACATCCGCACCGATGCCGCCCGTGTCGAAGATGGTGAACGGCGCGCTGCCGAGCTTGCACGTCGCGGAGATACGGTCGCGCGTGACGCCCGGCTGATCATGGACGATCGCGATTTTTCTCCCCGCGAGACGGTTGAAGAGAGCGGATTTGCCCACATTCGGGCGACCTACGATTGCGACGGTGCGGGGCATTGGACGCGGAAGGTGCAGGCGATGCGCGGCGTTGGCGAGTGCGATTGATGCCGGCTGCGCGCGCGTTGGTCGAAGGGCGGAGTGGCTTCGCCGGTGAATGCATGCCGCGGAATTGCCGATGCGCTGGCTGCCAGTTGCCATCGCGATTTTGCGCATGCGGCCAGAATTCCTACCCGGTCTGGGCGCGCATTTTTTCGACGCAGAGGCGCGGAGGAAAATGGGGAGCGGTGCCGAGGAACCCCGCTCATTTTTTCCGGGCGGAGTCTCATGCAGATCCGCGCCCCCGCGTTCACATGGGATTCTCGCCGGGTGAAGTCGGGCGTGGGGACGCGCCGATTTTGATTTGAACATCCTCCCGCACGGGTTGTCTGAATCTGCCACACGGAATCCTCCGCCGCAAAATGACGCCATTTCTCATCGCCGGTTTCGCTTTGACTCTGCACTTTCTCTGTGCATCCGGTTTTGACTCGGCCCCTCACAGGGTCGCAGTCGTGATTAAATGACCGACATTTCACTGCCACTGCTTTCCTTGGTGTCTTCGCCTCTCCCAGCCGAATCGGCCTTTCCTGCTGCCGCGCTGGCAGGTAAGAGGAATGCACGCGAAATGGAGCAGGATCAGAGCCGACGTGAAGATGAGGAACTTGTCGCCCGGGCGCAGACCGGCGACTCGGTGGCGTTTGATGCGCTCGTGGTGAAGCACAGCCCGCGACTTTACGCGCTCGTGTATAACATGACCTCGAACCACGACGACACGGACGACCTGCTGCAGGACGTGTGGGCGAAGGCGTACCGCAGCATCGGCGGCTTCCGCGGCAAGTCGCAATTTTACACCTGGCTCCACTCGGTCGCCGCGAATACGACGCTGAACTTTTTGAAACGCCGCGGGCGTCGCTGGATGATGAGTCTCGACGACGTGGACAACGGCATTTTGCAGGACAAGGAATTTGTCGAACTCCAGGCAAACAGCACGCCGGTGCGCGAGACGGACCTCGGCGAGATGCAGCAGAAAATCAATGAGGCGATGATGAAACTCACGCCCGAGCACCGCGCCGTCGTGACGATGTTCGACATCCAGGGACTGCCGCACGCGGACATCGCGAAAGTGCTCGGCATCGGCGAGGGCACCGTCCGCTCGCGACTTTTCTACGCACACAAACAGCTTCAGGCGTGGCTCTCCGAGTTTGCGCCCGTTCATTCCAACTCTCACTCCGCCTAGCCATGGAAAATCAGCCGCTCAACGACACCCAACTCCAGGCCCTCCTGCGCCTCAAACGCCACGAGACGCCGCCGCCGGGCTACTTTGAAAATCTCCTCGATCGCGTGCATCGCCGCCAGCGCGAGGAAATGCTGCGCCGTTCCGCGTGGCAGATCGCGCTCGGGCGCATCCGCGCATTTTTCGCTCCGCTGGAAATGGGCTGGCGTCACGCCGGCTCGATGGCTGCGCTGCTCGTCGCGGGCGTGTTGGCGATTCGCGTTGCCATTCCCGATCGGGTTTCCGATTCGTCGCCGCTCGCCGTTCAGGGAGGTGCGCGCGCGGCGGTCCTCGCCCAGGCGGGGCCGATGCTCACGCTCCAGCCCGCCAGCACGCAGCCGCTGGCACCGCAGGAAAATCACCGCGTGCAGCGCGATCCGGGCGCACCCGTCCGGTTCATCATCGACGCGCAGCCGGTCAGCTATGAAAGGCATGAAGCGACGCAGATTCGCTTCTAGACGCGCGGGCCTCCTCGCCTTTGCGGTCGTCGCGAGCATGCTCGTGACTTTCTCGCGCGGCGCTGAAGAGCCGCGTCCTGCCGAGCCTGCCAAATCCGCACTCTCGCAGGCGGAGGCATTGTCGCGGGAATTGCGGGAAGTGGTGAGCAAGGTCGCGGATGCGATCTGCTGCATCGAGGCAGACGACGAGCACGGGCACCTGCGCGGCACGGGATTTTTCATCGATGCCGATGGCACGCTGCTCACGAGTTACAGCGTCGGCGGCACCTCGCAGGATGTCATCGTCGCCGTCGGCGAGCAGCGCTATCCCGCGACGCGGCTCGTCGCGGATGCACGCACCGGGCTCGCGGTGCTGAAGATCGTCGCCGAGCGTCCCGTGCGATTTTTGAAGTTCGGAAAATCCACCGATCTCGCCGTCGCATCGATTGTCATCACCGCCGGCTATCCGCTCGAATTTCCACTTTCGCCCAGCTTCGGACCCGTCGCGGGCTTTGATGTGAAGACGCGCGTGGGAGCGGAGGATCGCTATTTTGCCACGCGCCTCATCCGCGCGAATCTCCCCGTGCAGCGCGGCCAGGGCGGCTCGCCCGTGCTGAATGACCGGGGCGAAGTGGTCGGCGTGCTCATCAGCACCGTCGAGGAAAACAGCGGCATCTTCGCCCTGCCGATCGAGGCGGCGCAAAAAATCCTGCACGACTTCCGCGCGCATGGCCGCGTGCGGCAGGGGTGGGTGGGCGTGGATGTGCGGCCGACCGATGCGCCCGCGCACGGGAGTTCCGCGCGCATCCTCACGCTGCGCGAAGACGGCCCTGCATTTGCCGGCGGCATCCGTGCCGGGGACATCCTGCTGCAAGTCGGCGCGTTCCAAATCACGAACCCCGAGGATGTGCTGAACGCTGCATTTTTCGTGACCGCCACCGAGCCTCTGCCCGTGCGTATCTCGCGCGACGGGCGCGAGATGAAATTCACCGTGATGCCGCTCGATCCGCCGGATGGCACCATGCCGACCATCGAGCGGCAGGAGCCGACGATCCTCGGCGATTCCGGCGAGGGAAAAGGGATCAATCTCAGGAAGTAGGCGGAAGCCTGCGGTCAGCGGAACTGCCGCCAAAACATGATCGCCGAGATCGTGAGGCCTATCGCCGTCACGAGCCTCCGCGCCGCGCGCTGCGGGAGGCGCTGCGAAAAATGCGCGCCGAGGAAATATCCGCCGAGCGCGCCGATGCTCATCACGCCGGTCTTCGACCAGTCGATGAGTCCCGCCTGAATGAACCACAGCGCGGCGACGATATTGATGAGCGAGCCGAGGATGTTTTTGAGCGCATTCATCTCGTGGATGTCGCGCAGCCCGAGAAAGCCGAGCGACGCGAGCATGAGGATGCCGATGCCCGCGCCGAAGTAGCCGCCGTACACCGCGACCGCGAATTGGAAAACCACGGCGATCCACATCATGCGCTGATGCGGATGGGCCGGTGCCTTTTGCGCAAAACCGGCGAAGCGCCGGAACGCGCCCTGCGCGAGAAAAAGGATCGTGGCGAAGAGGATGAGAAACGGCACGAGGCGCGCGAAGACACGTTCATCGGTGCGCGTGAGCAGCACGCTGCCGAGCCATCCGCCCACGATGCTCACCGGGACAAAGCGCGCGAGCCACGACCGCACCGCACCGACTTGGCGGCGAAATCCAAAGATGCTCCCCGCGGTGCCGATGACGAGCGCGAGCGTGCTCGTGGCATTGGCGACGACGGCGCTCGTGCCGAAGAACATCAGCGCGGGAAAAGTGAGCAGCGTGCCTCCGCCCGCGACGGCATTGATGGCGCCCGCCAGCGCCGCCGCGGCCGTGAGGCCGAGCACTTCAAGTGGTGACATCATCGTGAATGAGGAATCCGGTCGAAGTCCGGCGAGGATGCAAGATTTTGCGCACCGGGCCATGAACACGAACGCTGTGATCCGGCACAAGCCTTAGCGTGTGGACCGAGACTGCCTGCATGGGGATGAAGGGGCTGGTTGTGAAACGCAGAGATGCGGAGACGCAGAGAAAACGCGGCGGCTTTTGCCATATCCTTTCCCCTTTACTCCGCGTCTCTGCGTCTCCGCGTTTATTTTCTGATTTTCGGTGCACACGCTCCGCCGCGGGAGTCGTCGGACGCGACCTTTTCACCGCGTGACCACGATCACGATCGCGCTGAGCATGAGGGCCGCGCCGAGCATCCGCCACGCGAGCGTGCGCCGGCCGAGAGTCTGCTCGAGATTTGAAAACCAGTGGCCGACGAGCCACACGGCGATGATGCTCATCAGGCCGCGCGCGGAGTAGATCACGTTTGCGATGGTCGCCTTGCCGTACACGGCGACGGCACCGACGAAGAGGACGGACTGCACCGCGAGCGCGCACGCGGCGGGCACGAGCCATCGCCACGCCGTGCGCGGGACCGCGGAGAGCGGTTCGCGGAATTTCGGAATCAGCGCGAGGGAGAGGACGGCGTTCATCGCGTACACGATCGGGAGCAACCGGCCCGCGCCCCACACCGGGCCCCATTTTTGCACGAGCACGTCGAAGGTGCCGAAGCTCGCCGCCGCGAAGCCCGCGGACAGCAGCGTGATGCCGACATTGTGCGGACGCCGGCCATTCTGCTTGCGGTTCAGCACCACGATGCCCACGGCGCTGAGCACCACGGCGGCCCACAGGCGCGCGTCCACGCGGTCATTCGTGAGCAGCGGAGTGACCAGCGCGACCGCGACCACCTTCAGCCCCAGCACCGGCACGGCCACGGACACATCGCCTTTTTCCAGCGCGAGAAATTGCGCGAGCATCCCCACGAACAGGCACAGCGCCACGCAAAGCGGCTGCCACAGCAGGTCCACGCGCACCGGCGGCCCGCCAAAGGCCAGCAGGCTGGAAAAGAGCACAGCCCCGGCGCAATTGCAGACAAACGCCGTGCGCCACAGCCCCGCGCCGAGCACGGAAGCCCGCTTCAGGAGCAGCGCGCTGATGGTGAAAACAAACGCACCCAGCAGCGGCAGGACGATGAGGGCGGTGGATGCGGGCACGGCGCGTTCATCTCACAGCCGCGCCGGGCGTGCACGGAAAAGGGGCGTGCATTCGAGCGTCGGCGGGCAGCGAGATCGGGCACGCCTCGCGCTTTGCAAAACGCATTCCGCAGCGGGTCGCCAGGCACATTGCGGCGGCACCGAACCGGTGCGGGGCACGGCGGGGCGTTTGCGCAGGCGATTCATCGCTCGTCGAAAAATCACGGACGTCGCTCCGCTAAAATCCCATTGTGCTGCGACGCGAAAACCGGCATTTCCGCAGGATGACTCCCGTGCCGCTCAACACTCTCGTGCAGACCGAACTCCTCACCGCCGACGGACGCGTGTCCGTGAGGGGATACCTCTTGATGAAGGACAAGGACTCGGGCTTTTTTTACCCCAAAGTGACCACCATCCCCGACGCCACTCCGGCCGTCGCCGACATTCTGAACCACGGCAAGCGCCCGATCACCGAATGCCGGAAAAGCGAGCCGGGCCGGATGACGGAGTACGTGCGGCTGCGGCTGGGAGAATAGGCGGCACCGGCTTCGCCGCCGTCCAGTTGGCCGGGCGGTTTGGCGGGCGAGGGAGCGGTCGTTGGCGGACTTCCGTCAGAACAGCGCGACAAAACCTGCCTGCTCAAAGTGGTGATCCCCCGTCAGCGCTTCCGTGATTCCTTCGTCGCTCATCACGACAAACGAAATGCAATCCGTCAGCGACCAGGCCTTGTCTGGACGCTCGTTGTGGAGGCTCATCCCGCGGGTGAAGTGCGCGGGCGAAACCTCGACGATGCGTGTCTCGGGATCGTTCGCGAGAGCCTCGAAGCCCGCCTTCAACTGCCGCCGGGTCCGCGATTCCGCAAATGCATCGGCGACTTCCGTGAGCACCCATTGCGTCGTCACGATCTCCCCGTGAAAGCCCCGCGCCCATTCCATCACGCGCGCATGGTGCTCATCGTTGCGGTTGATGAGCGCCACGTAGAAAAAGGCGTCCGCAAAAACTCTCACGGCTTCCGCGTCTGTCCGTGGATGTAGTGATCGAGGTTCCGCGCGAGGTCCGCCGGCACATCATCCGCCAGCCCCGCCAAGCCCGCGTAACGTTCCGCCACACTCCGCTGCGGCGGCACCTCGGCCTCGATCTGGACCTTCGTCCCATCCGGAAGATGGATGCCCGCGGGCAGCTTGATCGTGTCGTTCTCGACGATGGCGGTGATGCTCATGGCGCGGAACGTAGCACGCCGCGCGCGGAGCTTGCAAGCGCACCCCCTGTTCTCCGTCGTTCAATTCTCACGGTCGTTGGCGAATTTACCGTTAGTCTTCGCCATTCAGAAAAATGGTCATTTCACAAGGTTTTCCGCCCGGATAATCAGGCATTCATTCCCGAGGGAAATAAATCAAAATACCCCAAAAATAAACTTGAGCTTCAAAATACACGATGTAGTATTCGTGTATATGAGCATTCAATTAACCATCCGGGCGGCAGGTTTGAACATCGCTGCGAACCTCCGAGATGAGGCGTTGGCTTCCATCATCAAGTTGGTCCAAGACAATCGCGACGACAGCGCCCCTCGGTCACAAGCAGGACCGACTGCGGATATTTCCGGCGGTGTGCCAGCAATTGGGAATGCAGGAGCACCGATGGGTCAAGACAGCGAGCAGGCGACTAAGGATTCCTTGAAGACGCACGGTGCAGGAGAACTGCTGAATCGTCTGAAATGGGACACCTTCCCGGAGAAGATCCTCCTGCTGGCAGCATGGCACGAATCCCGGGGTGGAGGCACTCCTTGGCGCAGTTCCGACATGGATGGCACATTCCGCCAGGCGAAGGAGAGTGCGCCTCGGAATTTTCCACGAGACATCAAGAATGCCATCGTTGAGGGATGGATTCATGCCGAAACGCCCCGTACTTACACCGTCACGCGCAGCGGATGGAATAAGATCGCGCAAGCTCTCGGCAGCATGCAATCATGAGTTCCTCGCTGCCCAAGATCAGATACCGCGTTCTGCCTTTGCCGCGCGTCCAGCGCGAGGCGAAGAAGCTGCTTTCCAAAGAGCAGTTGCGAGAGGCGATCCGGTTGACCAAGCGGCTGCGTTATTTCCCGCAAATTCCGGAACTTTCTGTTGAGCCATGTGGAGCGGGTATGGAATTGCGAATCGAACATTCGGTGATCGGACAGCAAGGTTGGTTGCGCGCCATCTTCTGGGTCCATGACGCAACGAAGACAATCTACATCACCGATGTATTTTGGAAGAAAAGCAACAAGATCCCCGTTGCGGACCGGATAAGGTCAGAGCACCGTAT
The DNA here is from genome assembly GCA_038239865.1 of Chthoniobacterales bacterium. GTDB lineage: Bacteria > Verrucomicrobiota > Verrucomicrobiia > Chthoniobacterales > Chthoniobacteraceae > SXWH01. The sequence continues at coordinate 19,251 of JBBSEI010000040.1, read as the reverse complement.
CCGACAATTGCGATTGTTGCTCGGTGAAGGCCGAGACCCATGGAGTGATTCGGCGTTGTAGCCTGAGTGCTGAATTTCCGGCGCACGGCACTTGCAACGTTGCAAGTGCCGTTACGGAATCAACTCCGTGACATCAATACCAAATGCCTTGGCGAGCTTCTGCAGTGTTTTCTGCTGAGGGACATGCTCGCCTGATTCGACTACGGCCACGTAGCTGCGAGACAAACCCGACTTGAGGGAGACTTTTGCTTGGGTCGCGAGGCCGGCCTTGGCTCGAGCCGAGAAGTACTTTTTGAGAAACGTTTCGGTTTTCTTGCCGGCGGCGGCGTCCGCCTTTGCATATCCAGCATCCTTCTCCTTCAATCGTTTCTCCCATTGTTCGGCGTTTTCGGAGGGAAGTTCGAGTGGCTCACTACTACTGATTTCTTCCAGCGTTCGGAGGATGTTCTCTTTCTCCTCGGGATCCAACTCTCGCTCGTATTCAAAGCACAACTCGACAATGGACGCGATTCGCTCCCTTTCCGATTCTTGGGCGGCGGTTCCCTCAATGCGCGTGAGAGCCTTTCGCAATTGAGGGTGTTTGTTGAGGGCCTGAACTCCCAAGTGTTTTTCTGCGATGATCTCCAAGACGCTCATGGGATGAAGCAATATCAAACAGTTTCGAGCAATTTCCAGCTTTTTCTAGCAACTGCCGTGCTGACATCTCAATAAAAGACGATCGGTCGCTGATTGTGGTCTTTCAGGAACGTACCGTTTCTTGGGAAAGCGGGGGCTGATTACTCTGCATCGGTGGTTTTGTTCAGCACTTGAGTGACCGCTTTGAGAGCAACGCGGCCAGCTTTTCCATGCCCGATATTTTCCTGAGCACATCGCTTAGCAGCGGGATGGCGGCGGGGATGCGGGTGAGGAAATGGGGCGGTGGTCGGTGTGGCCGAGCTTGCCAAATGCGCCGAAGGCTTGCATGAGGCATTGTATGGCGAAGAGGTCGTAGAGGGCGCGGAAATGGGCGGGAATTTCCGGGCAGATGAGGACGCTCAACGCGGTGGGAGGATGTCCGCGAGGGCGATGGTGACATCCGGGAAGGCGAGCGGGGACGCGGTGCCGTCGGCGGGGATGGTGAGCTGCTCGCGGTAGGCGGGGCCTTCGGGCTGGCGGTAGATTTCGAGGATGTCGTCCTGGAGGTTCAGCAGCCAGAATTCGCGGATGCCGGTGGCGGCGTAGGCGCGCAGCTTTTCCTCGCGGTCGTAACGGAGCGAGGTGTCGGCGACTTCGATGATGAGGAAGACTTCCTCGGGAGTCGGGTGGCGCCGGGCGTGGCGGCGGCTCATGGGCACGAGCACGACATCCGGCTGAGGCATGGAGTAGCGCTCAAGTTCGACGGGGTTCTGCGACGAGACCATGTAGCGTCGGCGGGCATGTTCGCCGAACTCGAAGATGAGGTTGGTGACGGTCTGGGCGTGGCGGTGGCCGATGGCTTGCATGATGATGATCTCCCCGTTGAGAAGTTCCAGGCGGTCCTTCGACTCGAAGAGGCCAGCTTCGTAGAGGCGGTAGAAGTCCTCCGCGGTGAACTTGTAGGTGGTGGCCAGCGCGCTCATGGGCGGGAATGTGGCAGAGCGCGCGGCGAGTGGCAAGCCGGTGCCAGTGGCACGGGCGTGACACATCAATGAGGCCCGTCATTTCATCAGGCGGATCGGCAGAATATCACTGCCTGCTGTGAACCGCGAAAGATGGGAACTTTGGGAGCGCACGCTTCCAGTGTGCCGGTTCGCGCATCCTGCGCGGACCATCTTGTGCAGGGCGCGGATCGCCCGGTGAGCCGAGATGTGTCCGGCAGGGATGCCGGACACGACACGCTGGAAGCGTGTGCTCCCGAGTGCAGTCGTCGCCGCTGTCTTTGCTCGCAGCACTGTCGGTCACTTTTCCGCCAACTGCCCGAGCAACGCGGTCAACTTTTCCAATCCCGTGATTTTCCCCAGCACCTCGCCTAGGAGCGCGACGGCGGCGGGGATGTGGGTGAGGAAATGGGGGCGGTGGTCGGTGTGGCCGAGTTTGCCGTAGGCGCCGAGGGCTTGCATGAGGCGTTGCATGGCGCAGAGGTCGTAGAGGGCGTGGAAGTGGGCGGGGTTCTCCGGCTGCGCGAGTTTGGCGTAGTGGGCGAAGAGGGCGTCGCGCTCGGAGGCGGGGAGGCTCACGTAGGGGTCGAGCAGGAGGGAGGCGAGGTCGTATTGTGCGAGGCCGGGGCGGAGGCCCTGGAAGTCTATGAAGGCGGGCTGGCCGTCGCGGATCATCACGTTCTGGCTCTGGAAGTCGCGGTGGACGAGGCAGCGCGGTTCGGCGGCGAGCTGGGCGGCGATTTCGCGCAGGCGGTTGCGGTCCACGTGCGCGGCGATTTCGGCGGCGGTCATTTTGAAATGCCGGCCGAGGCAGTGCTCGATGAAGTAGTCCTGCTCCCACGCGTAGAGCGTTTCGTCGAAGCGCTGCTGGAGCGGCGGGCAGTCTTCGGCGAGGTGCGCGCGGGTGTGGAGGAGGGCGGCTTGGGCGAGTGTGAGTTCGTAGAGATGGCGGCGCTCGGGCCACGGCGCGGCGCGGAACGAGAAGAGGTCGTCGCTCCCGACATCCTCCATGACCATGATGCCCTCGTCGGCGTCATGGAGCAGAATTTCCGGCACGCGGACGCCGACGCGCGAGAGGAAGCGCGCGATGTCGGCGTAGCCTGCGTTGTCGGCGCGATCGAGGGAGTAGCGGACGAGGATGCACGAGCCACCGCCGGTGTCCGCGCCCGCACGGGTGCGGATGCGCCAGAACTTGCGGCCGGAGCCGCCCTTCTCGATGGACTTCACGGTGGTGGACATGGCGTTCGTCACGATGGAGCGCAGCAGGAAGCGGAGAGAGTTAATTTGGAAGCCAGGAAGTCAGGAAAGTCCATCCGTAGGATTCTTGGCTTCTTGGTTTCCAAATTCATTTCCGTTTTTTCAGAGATTGCTGGCGGGTGCAAAATCCACATCCGCGTGCTCGCCGGAGGCGGTTGCCCCGTCGGCGAGGATGCAGCGGGTGAGGCGTGCGCCGGGAGCGACAGTGGCGTTTTCCCACAGGATGCAGTCATGCAGCACGGCTCCAGCGCCGACTTTCGCGCCGGCGGCGATGGCGGTCGCGCGCGTGATTTGCGCGTCGGGTGAAATGGATGCGCTGGGTGAAATCCACGGGGCTTTTTCCGTCGCTCGCGCGGCGAGCGCGGCGTGGACGGCGAGGTATTCCGTGCGCGAGCCGAGGTCCCACCCTGCGCCTTCGTCGAGCACGATGCCGCCGAGTTTTGCACCGGTGCGGATCATTTCGTGGAAGACGGGGACGACGGAAATTTTCTGCGCCGCGGGGATGCGCGCGATAAACTCCGGCTCGACGATGGAGATGCCGGTGAAGAGATGCCGCGGCTCGAGGTCCGGGCGCAGCGTGCGGCGGAGGTCGAGCACGCGCCCGCTGGCGGCGTCGAAGGAGACGTTCGTCTTCCCGCCGTGCGAGCGGAGGATGAGCGTGACTTCGTTCCCCGCCGCGCGGTGGGCATCGAGCGCGGGCGCGAGCGGGAGGTCGCTGAAAATGTCGCCGTTGTACACGATGAACGGGCCGTCGCTGAGCTGCGCGCGGGCATTCCAGATGCCGCCGGCGGTCTCGAGCACCTCGGGCGATTCGTGGACAAAAGTGATCGGCCTGCCGCGCCATTTCCCCTCCGGAAAAAACTCCGTGTACCGCTCCGCGCACCAGTGCGTGTTAACGACGAAGCGCTCCACGCCCGCGGCGATGAGGTGGTCGAAGGCGTGTGTGATCAGCGGCCGGTTTGCGACCGGGATGAGCGGCTTCGGGCGGCGCTCCGTGAGCGGACGGAGCCGCGTGCCGAGGCCTGCTCCGAGGACGAATGCTGTGCGCGGTGCGCTGTTCACCGGCGCACGATGCCGGGGCGCATGGCGGATGCCAAATGCGGAATCGGAAGATCAATTCTGAGTTCCAAGCTCCAAGTTCAGCCCGCCGCAGGCGCGTTGCGGATTTGAATGCGCGCCCTGACATGGCGAAGCCGCTGCGCGGGGCTGAACTTGAAACTTGGAACTCTGAACTCTGAAAACTGCCGGTCGGACGCCAGCCCTCCACAGGCCGCTGCACGCGGCTTTTCACCCGCAATTCGTCCTCTAATTTCCCCTGCACTCACCGCTTTCCTTCACCGAGAACCATGACCCCGAATCTTTTCAAATCTGCCGCGTCCGTAGCCGCATTCCTCGGCCTCAGCGTTGCCGCATTTTCCCAGGCTCCGGCCAAGGTGACTTACGCCGATCAGATCTCCCCGATTTTCCGCAACTCCTGCACGAACTGCCACAACCCGGACAAGAAAAAGGCGGGCCTCGATCTCACGACTTATCAGGCGACCATTGCGGGCAGCGAAAATGGGCCGGTGCTCAAGCCTGGCAATGCCGATGGCAGTCTCATTTACAAGGTCTGCACCGCGGGCGGCGACCCGAAGATGCCGCCGAAAGGTGACTCGCTTTCCGACGCGGAAATGGCGTTGCTGAAGGGCTGGATCGCGGGCTTTGCGCTGGAGAATGCGAACAGCAAACCCGCGCAGGTCGCGGCGAACAAGGTGGACGTCGCGGTCGTCTCGCTCACGAAGCCGGACGGCCCGCCGCCGATGCCGGGCGATCTGCCGCTGGAGCCGTTTGTGAAGTCGCGCGCGAGCAATGCGGTCATCGCGATGGCTGCGAGCCCGTGGTCGCCGCTGGTCGCCATCGGCGGGCAGAAGCAGGTGCTGCTTTACAACACGGAGACGCTGGATCGCGTCGGCGTGCTCGCGTTCCCCGAGGGCTACGCGAATGTGCTGCGCTTTTCGCGGAACGCGAAGCTGCTCATCGCGGGCGGAGGGCTCGGCGGAAAAATCGGCAAGGTCGTGATGTGGGACGTGACGACGGGCGAGCGCATCGGCGTCGTCGGCAACGAGACGGACGCGGTGCTCGCGGCGGACATCAGCCCGGACCAGCAGTTCGTCGCGCTCGGCGGACCGAGCAAGCAGGTGAAAATTTACCGCACGAAGGACGGCAAGCAGACCGGGCTGATCAAAAAGCATACCGAGTGGATCACCGCGATCGCGTACAGCCCGGATGGAAAATTTCTCGCGACGGCGGATCGCAACGGCGGCGTGGAAGTGTGGGAGGCGGGCGCGGAGCCGAAGCCGTTCAACACGCTCGCCGGCCACAAGGTCGCCTGCACGGCGCTCGCCTTCATGCCGGGCGTGCTCGCGAGCGCGAGCGAGGATGGGAAGATCGTGCTGTGGAATGTGAAGGACGGCGTGGAAATTCGGAGTTGGGCCGCGCACGCGGGCGGCGTGCTGTGGGTGGATTTCACGCCGGACGGCCGCATCGTGAGTTGCGGGCGCGACAAGATCGCGAAGGTGTGGGACGCGACGGGAAAACAGATCATCGCGACGGAGGCATTCGGCGATCTCGCGCTGCGCTGCGCACTGAACAGCGACCGCGTGATCGCGGCGGACTGGACGGGCGACATCCGCGTCTTCGCGATGGACGGAAAAAAACTCGGCACGCTCACGGCGAATCCGCCGGGCATCGCGGAGCAGCTCGCACTCGCGGAGAAAACGCTCGCGGAAACGCAGGCGGCGCTGCCCGGTTTGCAAAAGGCAGTCGTGGATGCGGAGGCGCGATTGAAGGCGGAGAACGAGGCCGCAGCGGCGAAACGCCAGGCGGATCTCGCTGCCGCCGAATTGCGGAAAACCGCGGCGACGCAGGCGGCCGAAGCCGCGAAGGCCGCGCCGGCAAATGCTGAAAAAGCTGCAGAAGCGGCGAAGGCGCAGGTGGCGAAATTGCAGGACGCACTCGGGGCCGCGCGCAAGAGCGCGACGGAGATCGAGACGGCCGCGGCTTCCCGCCAGCGCGCGAATGCGGAGGCTGCCGCCGCGACAGCGCAAGCGGCGCTCGATCGTGCGAAGACCGAGCAGGCGAAGCGCACGGAGGCGCGCGCGAAGCTGACGGCGGGCACGCCGGAATTTGCGAAGGCCGAGCAGCAGGTGAAGGAACTCGAGCCGCAAATCGCGAAGGCCGAAAAGTCGCTCGCCGACGCAAAGCGCGCGGTGGAAGCCGCGCCGGTGCCGCCGGGCCGCGACAAGGTGGACGCCGCGAAAGCAGCGTCCGCCGCCGCGCAAAAAGCGATCGAGGACGCGCGTGCGCAGCATCAGAAAGCGCTGACGGAAGCCGGGCGCGTCCGCACCGCCGCGCCGAAGGCGATCGCGGATGCGGAGAAAGCCATGCAGGCGATCGTCGCGGAAATCGCGAAGTTCCAGCAGCCCGCGCAACGCACGGCGTCGCCGGAGGCGGTGGCGAAAGTCCCGGCGCTGCAGAAGACGTACGATGCGCTCGCGGCGCAGGTCGAGCCGCTGCGCGCGGCGCGCGCGAAACTCAAGGAGGGCACGGCGGATTACGCGAAGGCCTCAGAAGTCGTGCAGGCGAAGAAAAATGAGCTGGCGAAAGTGGAGTCGGATCTCGCCGCGGCGAAAGCGGCGGTGGCGAATCCGCCGGCAGGCGAAACCGAGCAGGTGGTCGCTCGCGCGAAATCGGAATTCGATGCGGCGACGGCGCGGATCGCGGCGTCGCAGGGTGGAGTCGCCCGCTGGAGGCGCGCGCAACTTTACCAGACCGTGTTCAACGCGAAGCAGACGGTCGCGCAAAAACAGGCGCACCACGACGATCTGATCGCGACGGCGAAGGATGCCTTCCGCCCGGTGGAACTCGCGAAGCAGAGCATCGCGGCCGCGGACAAAATGGCCGCCGACGCGCCGGCGATCATCGCGGAGAAAGAGGCCGCATTTCAAAAGGTGAAGCAGGAAGCCGATGCGGCCGCCGGGGCGCTCGCAACGGCGGAAAAGGCGGTCGCGGATGCGAAGGCGAAGCCGCCGGAAGGCAAGCTCGCCGAGGAAATCAAGGCGATCGCGGCGGAGGTGGAGGCGGCGCAGAAGAAATTTGACGCGCTCGATGCGCAGCGCGCGAAACTGAAGGAGGAGCGCGACAAATTTGCGATGGGCACGCCCGAATACGCGAAGGCGAATGATGCCCGGCAGGCGTTGCGCCCCGGAGCGGAAGCGGCCCGTGTGGCGCTCGAGGCGGCGAAGGCCAAGCAGACGGCGAAGCCCGGCGAAGGCCCGGTGCCGGAGGCGCTGACCGAAGGCGTGAAAAAAGCGGAGGCAGATGCGAAGCTCGCTTCACGCAAAGTGCCGCCGGCGGAGAAGGCGGTCGCTGCGGCGAAGCAGGAAATCGAGGACGCCAAGAAGCAGGCGGTGGAACTGAAAGGCCGCGTCGCGCAGATGGAAAAGGATGCCGTGAAGACGAAGGCCAACGCGGAAGCCGGGCAGGGCGCGAGCGCGAAGGAACTCGAGGCTGCGAAGGCCGAGGCGGAAAAGTTGCGCGCGCAGTATGAGGCGGTTAAAAAAGCCGGGGCGCCGGTGCCGGTGCTCTCGAAGAACTGAACGGTCGCGCGGCGCTCGCAAACCCCGCCTACGCCACGGCGCTGAGCTGCTGCGGGGCGCGCGCGGGGAGCGACATCTCGAAAGTCGTGCCCGCCTTGCTGCTGCGGTGCTGGAGCGTGCCGCCGAATTGCTGCGCGCAGCCGAGCGCGACGGCGAGGCCGAGGCCGGTGGCGTGGGCCGATTTTTTTGTCGAGTAGAACGGCTCGTAAATCCGCGAGGCCCCCGCGGTGCGGATGCCGGCGCCGTCGTCGATGATCTCGATTTTCAGCCACTCCGGATCGCGCGTGCGACCGCTGCCGGGAAAAAATTCGGGCTGCTCGGCACCGCGCTCCGCACTGACGCGGATGAGCACTTTCGCCGCCGAGGCCTCGCACGCGTTGCGGACGAGCTCGACGATCGCGAGCTTCATGCGCGAGGCGTCCACGAACATCGACGGGAGGCCGGCAGGGCATTCGACGGTCAGGCGAACTTTCGGCGTGCGCAGGCGATCGAGCGTCGGCGCGATCTGGCGGAAAAAATCGGCGGGATCCATTTCGCGCTGCGAGCAGGAGGCGGGGCGGCTGATGGCGTTGATGCGCTCCATGAGTTCCGTGGCTTCGAGCGCGCCGGCGCGGATGCGCGTGAGGCCTCCCTTCATCACCGGGTCGAGCTTTTGCTCATCCATGAGGAGCCCGAGGTAGCCGTGGAAAAGCGAGAGGATGTTGTTCATCCGGTGCGCCAGGCCGCGGACTAATTGGTCCTGGAATTCTGAGAAGACGAGTTGCATCAGGGGTTGTCTGGGAACCGTGCATAGCAGCCTGTGTGCGCAGCTTCGCCGCCGCGAAACTTTCTTGCGACAAATGGGATTTAATCCGCCGCTGGCACGCTCTTTTGCGAAGTGACCTCGCCCGCGGTCATCGTGCGCAGCGTGCCGTCGGCGAGGCGGAGGAGGAGGTTGCCCCCGGCATCGAGACTCTCCGCGCGGCCCTCGAAGGAGACGTCCGCGGCGTCGAGGCGAATCCATTTTCCGAGCACGGAGCTGCGGCGCGCGGCGTCGGCGACGATGCGATCGAAGGCGGTCGCGGCGTCCGGGAGGCGGGCGGCGAGTTCGGAAAAAATGGCGGCGGCGAGTGCGCTGCGATCGAGCATGCGCCCGGTGATCATGCGGAGGGAGGCGGCGCGCTCGGCGATGTCGGCGGGCATCGCGTCGTGGTTCACATTCAGGCCGATGCCGACGACGGCGAACATGCCGCGCGCGGTGTCGCTGAAACATTCGGTGAGGATGCCGGCGATTTTTTTGCCGCTGACGAGGATGTCGTTCGGCCATTTGATCTGCACCTTCAGGCCGGTGCTGCGCTCGACGGCGGCGGCGACGCAGACACCGGCCCATGTCGTGAGGCGGGGCCAAAATTGTACGGGAAACTCCGGTCGCAGCAGCAGCGAAGCCCACAGGCCCGCGTGCGGCGCGGAATCCCACCGCCGCCCGAAACGCCCGCGGCCCGCGGTCTGGCGTTCGGCGAAGACGAGCAGACCGCCCGCGTGACCTTCGCGGCCGAGGCGCGCGGCGACGTCGTTGGTCGAGGCGGTTTCCTCGAAGACGAGGATCTCGCGGATGAGTTCGCAGTCGCCGAGGCGCGCGTGGAGATCGTCGGCGATGAGGCGATCGGGCGAGGCGATGAGACGGCAGCCGAGGCCGGGCTTTTCCTCGATGTCGAAACCCGCGCCGCGCAGTCGCGCGAGCCCGGTGGCGATGTGCTGGCGCGGCTCGGCGAGCGCCTCGGCGAGATCGCCGTGCGGAAGATGCACCGCGGCGGCGCGCAGTTCGCGGAGGAGGCGGGCGTCGAGCGACAGCGCGCTCATGCCTCGATCAGTTCGAGCGAGAAATCCACGGCGGGCGCGGAGTGCGTGAGCGCGCCGACGCTGATGAAATCCACGCCGGTCGCCGCGATGGCCTTCACGGTCGCGAGCATGACGCCGCCGCTGGCTTCGAGGAGCACGGCGCGATTTTGCGCGTCGCGGAGTTGCACGGCGTCGGCGAGTTGCGCGGTGGTCATGTTGTCGAGGAGGATCACGTCCACGCCGTCCAGCGTGAGAAAGTCGCGCACTTGATCGATCCGATCCGCTTCGATCTCCACGCGCACGCCGGGATGCGCTGCTCGAAATCGGCGCATATTTTCCTGAAGCTCCGTGAGCGTGGTGCCGGCGGCGAGGTGGTTGTCCTTGACCATGACCATGTCGAAAAGCCCGATGCGGTGGTTCGTGCCACCGCCGGCGAGGACGGCGGATTTTTCCAAAATGCGCAGGCCGGGCGTGGTCTTGCGCGTGTCGAGGATGCGCGCGCGGCGCGGCTGCACGGCGTCCGCGAATGCGCGTGTGAGCGTGGCCACCCCGCTGAGACGCTGGATGAAATTCAGCGCGGTGCGCTCGGCGGTGAGGATGCTCCGGACGCTGCCGGAAATTTCGAGCGCGGTGTCGCCGGGCTGCAGTGCATCACCGTCCTTGCGCAGGGTGCGGACTTCGAGCGTGGCATCCACGAGCGCAAACGCGCGCGCCGCGGCGTCCGATCCCGCGAGGGTGCACGGCTGCTTCGCAAAGATGCGCGCCTTTCCGCTCCGCGCCGCATCCACGAAAAAAGCGCACGTGAGATCGCCGCTGCCGATGTCCTCCGCGAGCGCGAGCGCGACGGGGTCGGGCAAATTTTGAATTCCGAATTTTGAATTCTGAATGGCGTCGGGCATCGCTACGCGTGTTCGGCGTGGGCGTGGGCGCGCGCGAGACTGTGGCCGCGGACGAAGGTCTCGAGCACGGCGTGCGGGCCGCCGCGGTAGATGCAGAGGGCGAGCATGTCGTCGGGCGTGAGGTCATCGATCTTCGTCTCCGCGCCGCCGTACGGGAGGAGCGCGGTGAGGTCCATCACGGTGATGTCGGCCTCCTTGCCGGCATCGAGACTGCCGATGATGTCGCCTTTTCCGAGCGCCGCCGCCGCGCCCTGCGTGGCGAGATGGAGGACTTCCGCGGGGGACGGGACGGCGACATTTTGCTCGTAAAAACCGCGCGCCTTCTGGCTCTCGATTGCGCTGCGCATGACCTGCCAGAGGTTCAGTTCCGGCCCCGCGGCGACGTCGCTGCCGAAGCCGACTTTGATGCCCGCCGCGAGGTGCTCGCCGAGGGGCATGATGCCGCTGCTGAGGTAGAGATTCGAGGTGGGGCAGTGCGCGATCGAGGTGCCGGTGTCTGCGAGTTCGGAGCGTTCGCGCGCGGAGAGGTGGACGCAGTGGCCGAGGATGGTCTTCGGGCCGAGCAGGCCGGCCTTGTCATACACGTCGGTGTAGTCCTTGGACTTGGGAAAAAGGTGCCGCACGCGCTCGCACTCCTCGCGGTTTTCAGCGAGGTGCGTCTGGATGTGGCAGCCGAATTGGCGCGCCATTTCCCCAGCCGAACGCAGCAGCCGCTCGCTGCACGCGAGGGCGAAGCGCGGGCTGAAGGCATACTCGATCAGCCCGTCCGCCTCGCCGTGCCACTTGCGGCAGAGGCGCTCACTTTCCAGCAGCGCGACGCTCAGGATTTTCCTCGGCTGGAGCGTGCCGTAGGTGCCCACGTCCATCATCGTCTGGCCCATGATGATCCTCATGCCAGACGCCGCCGCGGCCTCGAATGCCACGTCGCACGAATCCTCGAAAACCGCCGTGAAAACCGCCGCCGTCGTCGTGCCGTGCCGGGTGAGTTCCGCAAAAAATGAGCCCGATTCGCGCGCGCTGACCGGCCCGGTGAAGCTGCGCTCCCGCGGATAAATGTGCTGGTGCAGCCACTCGAGAAGCTGCCCGCGCCCGCGCGCGACGACGGGGTATTGCGGCAGGTGCGTGTGGAGATCGATGAGCCCTGGGAAAATGATCGCGCGGTCGGACTGCTGCCAGTGGATGGGCTGCGGGCGGTGCTTCCGGCCGAGGAACTGAAAGCTGCCCACCTCGAGGATGCGCCCGTCGCTGATGATCACGGCCCCGTCGCGCCACGCGCGCAGCTTGCCATATTCCGGAGCGTCGATGACGCAACCGCGGAGGCCGAGCAGTGGGGTTTCGTCGTGCATGAGAGGCGCGGAGGCTATCGGCGGCGCGGGGCGGGGTCAATGAAGTCGGGGCCGCGACGGTGAACTTTGAGCAGCGGAATTTGCAACCTTCGCCCGCGCCGTCGGGCCTCGATTTGATCCGTCACTTTACCCTAAAAAGATGCCGGGCCGCCCGCGGACTCCCACCGGAGTTTCGCGAGCGGCCCGAACCACCCTAACACTGTAACACGGAAACTATGACCGCAGCCTCTGCGGCCCGTTCAAAAGATTTTCAAAAATCTTTTTTTAGCGGATTTCGAGGGCCAATTCCGCCGCTCCGATGATGCCGGCGTCGTTGCCCAGCGTGGCCGGGACGACCTTCAGTTGTTCGTGAAAAAGCGCGCTCGTCCTCTCGCAAATCGTCCGCCGGATCGGGGCGATGATCGTGTCGCCCGCCGCGGCGATGCCGCCGCCGATCACGATCGTGTCGGGGTTCAGCAGCCACACTCCGTCGGCGAGGGCTGCGCCGATATCCGTGCCGATGGCGTCCCACAGCGCGATGGCGATGTGGTCGCCTGCGGTGGCGAGCGCGGCGAGGTCGGCGGGCGTGCATTTCTCCAGCGGACGCTGCTGGCCGGAGGCGGTGAAAAGTCGTTCGGCCCGCTCGGCGATTTGGCGGTTGCCCACGTACGTCTCGAGGTCGCCGGGCGTGCCGTACACGCCGCGCGGGCCGTGCGAATCGATGCTCATGTGGCCGATCTCTCCCGCGGCCAGCCGCGAGCCGCGGAAGAGCCGGCCATCGAGGATCAGCCCGCCGCCGACGCCCGTGCCCAGCGTCACGCAGATCGCATTGCGCGCGCCTTTCGCCGCGCCGTGGAGGAATTCCCCGTAGGCCATCGCGTTCGCGTCGTTCTCGATCGTCGCGGGGAGCCCGGCCTTTTCGCGCAGCAGCGCGACGAGCGCGACTTCGTGCCAGCCCTGCACATTCGTGAGCTCGTGGACGATGCCCGTGACGCTGTCCACAAAGCCCGGCAGCCCGATCCCGATCGCCGCGATCTCCGGGTGCGCCGCGCGCATCGCGGCGATGACGCGCAGCAGCTCGCTGATGATCGCATCCGCCGTGTGGTGCTTCGCCGTGTCGATGATCTCGCCGCGCGCGATCACCGCGCCATCCTGCACGATGGCTGACTTGATGGTCGTCCCGCCGAAATCGATCCCGATCGCTTTTACTGAAGTGCTCATGCGCTTGAAAAAATCTGCGCGCACCGTGCGGAGCGCCGGAAAAAAGTCAACCGCGACGCCTTCCGTCCGTGGAGCGCGAAGCTGCGCGACCCCGCGCCACCGATCCCTCGCGAGTCGGCAGCGTATTTTCCGCGCCGCCTTGCCATCGCACCGGTGCCACGCTACGTCGGTCGCCTCCCCGATGCAGATGACCTTTCCGCCGTCCGATTTCCTCGACCTCAGCCGCACCGAGCACCGGATGCTTTTCGACAGCACGGTGAACGTGTGGGAGGCGCTCCGGCAAATCCCCAGCTACCTCCAATTCCGGCTGAAGCCGCAGGTGCTCGCGAAGCTCCTCGGCAAGCCGTTCGTCAGCAATCACGTCTTCATCGGCCAGGGCACGGTGATCGAGCACGGAGCGATGATCAAAGGCCCCGCGTGGATCGGCGAGGACTGCGAAATCCGCAACGGCTGCTACATTCGCGAAAATGTGATCGTCGGCCGCGGCTGCGTGCTGGGAAATTCGTGCGAACTGAAAAACTGCATCGTCTTCGACGAGGCGCAGATCCCGCATTTCAACTACGTCGGCGACTCGATCCTCGGCCACAAGGCGCACCTCGGCGCCGGCGCGATTCTCAGCAATGTGCGGCTCGACCGCGGGGAAATCACCGTGTCCGCGGAGGGCAGGATCATTCCCACCGGCCTGAAAAAATTCGGCGCCATCCTCGGTGACCGCGTGGAGATCGGGTGCAATTCCGTGCTGAATCCCGGTTCCATCATCGGGCGGGACTCCATCATCTATCCCGGCACGCAATGGCGCGGCGTCTGCCCGGCCAACAGCATCGCCAAGTTGCGCACCGACTTTGAAATCGTGCCCCGCCGTGCATCCGCGGAAGGTCGTTAGCCGCCGATTTTTTCCCGCGAAACCCTTGCGCCCGCGAGTGGCGTGCGTATAACCACGCCCCTCCGCGAAACGGGTAGATACCGAAGTGGTCAAACGGGGCGGACTGTAAATCCGCTGGCTTACGCCTTCGATGGTTCGAATCCATCTCTGCCCACTCCCTCTCAAAAACAGGAGGTAGCCTTGCCGATCAAACGAACGCTGTTTCGCCAGTTCGCCGGGCAGGCATTTTTCCGGTGCCCGTGCATTGCTTCCAGCGGGCGGTCGCTGTTTTTGGTCGCGGGCGACACTTCGGGCAAAACTTGTCCTGCCGGTGAATCTTCCGAGACAGCGTTGCCACACTTGTTCGTTTCTCGCGGCACTCTGCGGTGAAACGTAACAAGCCCCGCCTTGCCGGTTTTTCGCGTCGCGGGCATCTCCTATCCAGCACTTACGAACTATGCAGACGACCCAATGCCCGCGATGCCGGCACACCTTTCTCAGCTATGCCGCCGAATGTCCCGAGTGCGGCTGCAAGCGCCCTCTTCACTCGCGCTTCAAGCGGGGGCCGAAGGTCGCGCTGCTCGTTTCGGTCCTCGCGCTGGCGGCGACGATCCTGATGGTGAAATCCGTGATCCAATCCGAGATCGAGCCGGTGGCTGCGGGTCGGGCGAAAGGGCAAAGTGGTGGCCCGCCGACCTCGGGGAAATTTGCCCAAACGTCTGCGAGGACCCGCTAGTGGCGAACCCCGTGGTGCCGTGGGACGCCGGCACGTTCGACGCGGAAGATTGCGGGATCCACGCGGCGCGCTGCAGGGCGCGCGCTCCCAGCCTTCTAGCGCTGCATGCGCTTGCCGACTTCCTCGAACTCCTTGAACGAACCCATCGGTGGCAGCGGGATCACGCGCGACGGAGTGTGCAGGCCGGTAAGTAATTCCATGCGTCCGCAATGATGTTCCACTAATGCGGAGCAACTCTCCACCCAGTCGCCGCAGTTATAATAAGTCACGCCTTCGATCGGTCGCACGACCGGAGCGTGGATGTGGCCGCACACGACGCCGTGGACATTGTCGCTGTCGGCAAATCGCACGATGGCTTCCTCGAATTTGCCGACATAGTTCACCGCGCTTTTGACTTTCTGTTTCGCATAGGAACTGAGTGACCAATAACCAAGGCCGAAGATGCGGCGGAGAAAGTTCAGCGGACGATTCAGCCAAAGCAGAAACTGATAGCCGACATCGCCGATCAGGGCGAGCCAACGCGCATTTTGCACCACGGTGTCCAGCTCATGGCCGTGGATCACCAGCAAGCGCGAACCATCCGCCGTCGTGTGGATGGCGCGTTCCTGCACCGTCATGTTTCCATATTCGCCGTGATAGTTTGCTAGAAATTCATCGTGATTCCCAGGGATGTAGATGATGCGCGTGCCCTTGCGCCCGGCGCGGAGAAGCTTTTGGATTACGTCATTGTGCGACTGCGGCCAATAGATGCCGCGCTTGAGCGACCACACATCGATGAGATCGCCTACGACATAGAGGGTCTCGAACTCATTCGTCTTGAGAAAGGCGAGGAGTGCCTCGGCCTGCGCACCGCGGGTGCCAAGGTGAACGTCGGAAATCCAACCGGTGCGATAGTGTTGCATGGGAGTTAAGAGCGGACTTATTCACAGCCGTTCACAATCTTCAATGAGTTACCACCGGTGAGGTGAAGGTTTTACCAAACCTCCGCCTTTCCGGAACACAAACGACACATTGCCGCGATTTAATCGCAGTCGGACGATAAGTCTCTTCTTAGTCGCCGATCTAATTAGTGCGGACCGTCAGTCCGCCGCACTTGCTACGATTAGTCATTGCTTTCGCCCGCCGCAGCGTGCCGGTGGCGAGGGTGGATCGGATGATCCTGGAGACAAAGTTGTCACCACAATGTCAACCGGAGGCCACACGAGTGTAACAATGGGGTGCGACACGATGGGCCGTGTTTTGCATCCCGCCATCCATCTTTGCTCCCGATTGGAAGCGAATGCCGTCCATTCATCATGTCCGCCTCGCGGGCGATGCATCGCCGCGCAGGGGCATGAGTGCGCCCGCTGAAATCTCTCCGCACCATGAGCAGTGACCGGACGGAACTCCGCATCCTCGTGGCGGAAAGCAATGAAGGTTCCGCTGCGCTAATCCATTCCAATCTCGTGAATGCGGGCTTCGCCGTCGTGCATGCGACGAGCGCCGACGACGTGCTGAAGAAGTCGCACGACCTCCTCCCGGCGCTCGTGATTCTCGACATGATGATTTCCGGCATGGCCGGAAAGGAGGTGCTGCGGACGATCAAGACCACCCCTTCCACATGCGGCATCCCCGTGGTCGCGCTCTCGGATCACTCGGAAGAAATCGACCGCATCGTGGCGCTGGAACTCGGCGCGGATGACTATGTGGCCAAGCCCTTCAGTGCGCGGGAACTGGCGCTGCGAGTCCGGGCGATTCTCTCGCGGCGCTCGGTGGCACCGCCGGGGCCGTCGCGTCTCAGCGCGGGTTTGCTGAGACTGGATGGGGACAGCCGGATCGTCACCGTGAATGGCCGGGCGGCGGATCTGAGCGCACTGGATTTCCGACTGCTCACGGTGCTGATGAGCGCGGGTGGGCGCGTGGTTTCGCGCGAGCAATTGATCGAATCCGCGTGGGGTGCGGAGAGCGAAATCTCGCCGCGCACCGTGGATACGCAATTGCGCCGGCTGCGGGAAAAACTGGGCGCGGCATCGGAGCAAATCCAGACGGTGCGCGGCTTCGGCTACCGGCTCGGCGAGTAAAAAATATCGTGCTGCGCGACGTCATGAAAATCCACCTTCCTTCGCCATCTTCGCGAGCTGCCTCCGCTTCGTCATGGAGATGTCGCAATGTGCTCACATGGCGGTTTCGCGACATGCCTGCGGTGCGCTTTCATAGGCAAAAATCGGGATTTTCGGCGGCTGCCTCCGGCCCGTCACTGAAAGGTAACAATGCGTTGCTTGCCGGTGTTCCGTGGGCGGTGAGATAGGGCCTCCAGACTTTTCACCCGATGATCCGCCGCCACTCGCGCCCCATTATTTCTCCGCTCGCCGCGTGCCTGCTCGCGATCCTGCGCGGCAGCGGGCACGGCGCGGAGGCCCCCGCAGCCGAGGTGGCGCAGAGGCTTTTCATCCGCGAGATCCGCGTACTCGGCACGCAGGCGCTGCCGCGCATCGAAGTCGAGGAAGCGGTGTATCCCTTCCTCGGGCCGGGCCGCACTTTTGCTGATGTCGAGGCCGCGCGCGCGGCGCTGGAGAAGGCGTATCACGACAAGGGCTACAAGGCGACGCAGGTGGTGATCCCCGAGCAGAGCGGCGGCGGCGGGCTGGTGCTGCTGCAGACTTACGAGGGGAAAGTGGGCGCGCTCCGCGTGAAGGGCGCGAAGTATTTCCTGCCGAGCCGGCTCAAGCAGATGGCGCGATCGATGGCGGAGGGAAAGGTGCTTAATTTTAACGACGTGCAGCGCGATGTCGTCGCGATGAACCAATCCGGCGACCGCCGCGTGGAGCCGAAGCTCACGCCTGCGGGCGAGCCGGGCGAGTTCGACATCGATCTGAACGTGAAGGACACGCTGCCGCTGCACGGCCGCGTGGAGCTGAACAACCGCCGCAGCGCGAACACGACCGACCTGCGCCTGAACGCCTCGCTGAGCTACGCAAATCTTTGGCAGCTTGGCCACACGATCGGCGGCAGCATGCAGCTCTCGCCGCAGAATCTGAGCGAGGTGAAAGTTTTCTCCGGCTTCTACATTTGGCGCCTGCGCGATCCGGACTGGCTCAGCATCCTCGCGAGCTACACGAAGCAGGACAGCAACGTCTCCTCGCTCGGCGGCTCCACGGTGCTCGGAAAGGGCGAGATCGCCGGCCTGCGCGCCATCG
This sequence comes from Chthoniobacterales bacterium, assembly GCA_038239865.1. Classification (GTDB taxonomy): domain Bacteria; phylum Verrucomicrobiota; class Verrucomicrobiia; order Chthoniobacterales; family Chthoniobacteraceae; genus SXWH01. The sequence continues at coordinate 1,704 of JBBSEI010000040.1, read as the reverse complement.
CCACTTTGCCGGGCGCGGAGAATTTCCTGCACTCGCTGAGCGCGGGGTTTGACTACAAGCATTTCAACCAGACGCTGAACACTGGCACCGCGAGCGACGTGACGCCGGTGACCTACGTCCCCATCACCGTCGGGTACGACGGCACTTGGATTCATAGAAAGGACGACGTCGTGCGCGGCACCACGGAGATGAGCGCAGGCGTGACGGCAAACGTGCGCGGTCTCGGCAGCAAAGTGTCCAGCCTCGATCGCAATCGCTTCGGATCGGACGGCAATTTCTTTTTCTTGCGCGGCGAAGTCGCGCACACGCAAAAGCTGCGCAAAGACTGGGAGGTTTTCCTGAAAGTCCACGGCCAAGCCGCGGACCAGCCGCTCGTGAACAGCGAGCAGGTCGCCGGTGGCGGCATGGGCACGGTGCGTGGCTACATCGAGGCCGAGGCGGTCGGCGACAACGGAATTTTCGGCACCGCCGAACTGCGCACGCCGTCGCTGCTGCGCGAGGTGCGGGCGAAAGAGGATCCGAAAAATCCCGATGATCGCACGGGCGATGAGTGGCGCTTTTACGGGTTCTTCGATGCGGGCACGATCACGCTGCACAAGGCGCTCGCGCAGCAGACTTCGAGCTTCCGCCTCGCGAGCTTCGGCATCGGGACGGAGCTGCAATTGCGCAAACATTTGCACGCGATCGCAGAGCTTGCGCTCCCGCTCACGGGCATCGGCGAGACGAGCCCGCATGAGGCGCGCGTGAACTTCCGGCTCTGGGCCGACTTTTAGAAAATCACCATGGAACTCGCATTCAGAAAGATCGTGCTTTTCTCCCGCCCCCTGCTCGGTGTCGCGGCGCTCCTCGCCTTTTGCACCACGGCATTCGCACGCAATTCGTGGTGGGACGACGCGTGGACCTCGCGAAAAAAAATCACCGTGGACACGACGGCCGCGGGCGGCGCGATCAGCGAACCCATCGGCGGCACGACGGTACTGCTGCGGCTGTTCGATGCGAATTTCACTTTCGCCTCGGCCAAGGATGATCTCGGCGATTTGCGGTTCGTCGCGGAGGACGACAAGACGGTGCTGCCGCATCACGTCGAAAAACTCGACACGCTCATGGGCGAGGCGCTCGTGTGGGTGAAGCTGCCGGACGTGAAACCCGGCGCGAAAAATTCGTTCTGGATGTACTTCGGCAGCGGCGATCCGAAGGCGGTGAAAACCGAGGATTCGCGCACCTGCTACGACGCGGACACGACGCTCGTTTTCCATTTCACCGAGAGCAACGCACCTGCCGTGGACGCGACGAAAAACGCGAACACGACGGAAGCTCCGATGACACGCGCCGAGGGCGCGATCGGCAGCGGCGTGAATTTCAGCGGCAAGAATTCCGTGAGCATCGCGGCGTCGGCGTCGCTCGTGTGGAGCGCGAACGCGCCGCTCACGGTCAGCGCATGGGTGAAGCCCGGCGCGCCGTCCGCCGATGCCATCATTTTGAGCCGCAGCGAAGGCGGGCGCTCGCTCGCGATCGGCGCAAATGCGGGCGTGCCTTTTGTCGAGATCAGCGGCCAGCGCGGAGCGGCGACACAGCCGCTCGCCGCGGGGCAGTGGGCGCACCTCGCGCTCGTGTGCGACGGCGGAAAATCCACGCTCTACGTGAATGGCGAACTCGCCGCCGCCGTCGGCGCGGGACTGCCGGCGCTGAACTCAAAACTGATCC
>JBBSEI010000039.1:0-39098 GCA_038239865.1 Chthoniobacterales bacterium | reverse complement strand
TTTCCCTCCAAAATCCGCGTATCGAGATGCGGCACCGCCATCGTCGGCGCGGCGTCGAGCGCCTGCCCGTACACTTTCGCCTGATGCTTTTTCACGATCTCCGGATTTTCGCAGATGAGCCACTGCCCGCCGATCGGAAATCCGCCGAGCCCCTTCGCCTCCGGGATGCCCGATTTTTGCAGGAGCGGCAGACTGCCTCCGCCCGCGCCGACGAAGACAAACTTCGCGCGGTTCACGCGTACCGTCCCCGTCGCGAGTTCCTTCGCACGCACTTCCCAGCCCGTGCTGATTTTCTTCAGCCCGACCACGCGATGCCCCGGCGCGATGCCGCACCCCTCCTGCTGCCCGAGCCAGCGCAGCAGCTTCCGCGAAATCTCGCCGAAATTCACATCCGTGCCCGCGTCCATTTTCGTCGCGGCAATCGGCACATCGCCGCGGCCTTCGAGCAGCAGCGGCGCCCACCCCGCGATTTTCGCGCGGTCCGTCGTGTATTCCATCTCCTTGAAAAAATGATGCGCCGACATGCCCGCGGCCCGCGCCTTCAAAAAATCCACCTGCTCCGCACCATGCACAAAACTGATGTGCTGCACGGGATTGATGAATTCCGCCGGCTGATCCGCCATGCCGCTCGCGACCGCGTAGCTCCAGAACTGCTTCGAGTGCTCGAACTGCTCGAAGATCTCGATGACCTTGTTCACGTTCACCGAGCCGTCCGCCTCGCGCTTCGGCGTGTAGCTCAGTTCGCAGATCCCCGCGTGTCCGGTGCCCGCATTGTTCCAGCCGTCCGAACTCTCCTGTGCCAGCCCGTCGGTGACTTCGTAGAGCTGGATGCGGAGCCGCGGGTCGAGGCGCTTGAGCAGCGCGCCGAGATTGGAAGACATGATCCCGCTGCCGATGAGGACGACATCAGGATTTTCGACGTGGGTGGAAGATGGCATGAGGATGTTTCAGCGTTTTGATGCGAAGCGGTAGTTTCCCGATTCCACCGCGATCACTGCACGACTATTTTCGAGTCGGAGAAATTTTACGCCAGCCGCATCGCCGAGCGGCTTGCCGCCTTCGGTCACGGACGCCGCGTCCTTTGCGGGGAGAAAAATGGTCGCCGTCGTGTTCGGCGGGATCGTCGTTTGCAGTTCAAAGTCCGCACCGTTCGCACGCCACTCGCTCGCGATGCGACCGTGGATCGAATCGTAGTGCGCCTTCACCCAATCAATCGGCTTCGCCTCGCCCGCCGCCGCATTCACCCCGACGGATGGCGGATTCGGGCGGATGACGATGCACCGGTAGCCGGGCCCGTCCGTGTCAATTCCCGCGAGCGTCTGGAACGCCCACTGCATCACCGCGCCGAACGAATAGTGGCTGAACGAATTCATCGCCGCGTTGTTCTTCCCGGTGGCTCCGTTGAAGCCGTGCTCCTTCGTGAAACTGTCCCAGCGCTCCCACACGCTCGTCGCGCCCTGCTCGACCTCGTAGCCCCACGACGGAAAACGCCGGCTCTGGAAAAGTCGCAGCGCAAGATCGGTCTGTCCGTTCACCGTGAGCGCGAGCAGCAGCGGCTTCGTGCCGAGAAAGCCCGTGGCCATGCGCGTGTCGTTGCTCGCGATTTTTTCCGCGAGACGTGCGGCGGCGGCGCGCGCTTCATCGGGCTCGGCAAAGATGCGGCCTTCGAGCGCGAGCACATACGCGGTCTGCGTGTCCACACTCAGGCTGCCGTCGGGCTTCACAAATTGGCTGCGAAACGACTTCGCAAGCACATCCGCGGTGTCGCGATACTTCGCAGCTTCGTCGCGTTTGCCGAGCGCATCGGCCATCACGCTCATCAGCATCGCGCTGAGCCGGTGGTAGCACACGTCCACATACTCAATCGGCGTCGCTTCGTTCACATTCAGCCAGTCGCCCCAGGTGTTGCCGATGCTTACGCCTTTCAATTCCGGATCGGCCTTGCGCCGCCACTCCATGAACTTCGTCATTGAGGCCCAGTGCCGTTCGAGCACCCGCGTGTCGCCATACACTTTCCAAATCGTGTAAGGCACGATCACGCCGACATCCGTCCACGCCGCACCGTGCGTCGCCCCGGCCTTGCCGTGGGCGAAAGGATACGGCGCATAGTCGGGAAACGCGCCGGAGTCGCGCTGCGCCTCTTCAAGATCATCGAGCCACTTCGTGAAAAAGCCCGACACATCCGCATTGTAGCTCGCCGTGCGCGCGTAGATCTGCGCGTCGCCCGACCAGCCGAGCCGCTCGTCGCGCTGCGGGCAGTCGGTCGGCAGCTCGATGAAATTCGCGCGCTGCGTGCGCACGGTGTTTTTCCAAAATTGCGTCATCACCGGATCGCTGCACGCGAAGTCGCCCGTCGCCGCCGTGTCGTTGCTCAGAACGAGCCCCGTCACCGCATCGAGCGCGGGCGTCTCCGCGAGACCGGTGAGTTCGACAAATTGAAACCCGTGATACGTGAAGCGCGGCTGCCACGTCTCGCCGTTCGCATCGCCGCGCAGCGTGTAAAAATCAGTCGCGCGCGCCTTGCGCAGATTTTCCGTCATCAGGCGGCCATCGGGATGCAGCATTTCGCCGTGCCGGATTTTCACCGTCGTGCCTTCCGCGCCCTTCACCTTCAGCCGGATCACGCCCGCGATGTTTTGCCCAAGATCAAAAATGTAAGTGCCCGGCTGCGGCTCGGTGATTTTCTTCGCCGCGATCTCCTCCACGATGCGGATCGGCGGCGCGGTGTATGCCGCAAGCTTCGCGGGTTTTTGAAAACCAAGCTCCACCTCGCGCTCGACGCCCGGCTCGAAAAATTTCGTGCGCGTGCTGCCGTTCGATTCTGCGCGCACTGCGGGCGTCCACTTCCAAAACGGGTGTTTCTTGACTTGGTCTTCAAGCGCTGACGCAGCCATTGACCAGCCCGCCACCTCGCGCCGCGCATCATAACTCTCACCCATCAGCAAATCCGCCTCGCGGATCGCCCCGTCGCCACTCGTCTCCCACGTCGCATCCGTGCCCACTATTTCGCGCGAGCCGTCCTCAAATTCGATCTCAAGCTGCGCGAGCAGCGCGGGCGTCTTGCCGTAGATGTTGCGTCCCGTTTTGTTCGGCCCGTAGCCGACGAGCATCCCGTAGCCGACGTAGCCCGCATACCAGCCGTCCGCGACGATCGCACCGATGCAGTTCTCGCCGCGCTGCATGAGCGCGGTGACATCATGCGTCCGATAGTACGCGCGCTTGTGATAGTCCGCCCAGCCGCTCTCGAAAAATGCGTCGCCGACTTTCCTGCCATTGAGGTGCATCTCCGCGATTCCGAGCGCGGAAAAATAAAGCGTCGCGCGCTTCACCGCTTTGCCCGCGGCGAAAGGCTTCCGGTAAAATCGCGCTGGCGGCAGATGCAGCTTTGCACGCTCGGCGTGCAGCGGCGATTTGTCCTCGAAGGAAATCCACTGCGCCTTCCAATCCTCCGGCGTCAGCAGCCCCATGCTCCACTTCGCCTGCTCGCTCCATTTCGACGCCGCGCCACCCTTGTCCCACGTCTGCACTTTCCAAAAACACTGCTGCCGCGAGACGAGCGGTTTGCCCGCGTAGGCGAGCTGCGAAGTCGCATCGCTCGCGACCTTCCCGCTGTCCCACAAATCGCCCTCGTCGTGCGCCAGCTTCTCTGCGCTGCTCGCGACGAGCACGCGATACGCCGTCTGCCTCTGCCCGCGCTCGGCGGACTCCCCGCGCCACTGCAAGCGCGGCTGCGCGACCTCGATGCCGTCGGGGTTCGGCAGATATTCGGTGCGGAGGGCGACGCAGAGGAGAAAGGCGATGAAATTCATGATGATGTGAAAAGTCAGCAGTTCAGCGTTTGGTGATTATTCCGGCAGGCACTTGGGCGTTCAAATTTACGCGTCCATCACGTAGGCTCCGCGGCTGCGATCTCCCTCAGAAGTTGAAGCCGTCAATGTTGTCCTTGTTAAAAATGAACGGCTTTCCGAGCAGGATGTTGTCGCCCTGGATTTCAAACTCTCCCATCGGACCGGCCTTGAAGGTCTTGTCTCCCGCCTTGAGCCTGCCCGTCGCGAGCGCGTGCGCGGCGCGGATGGTGAGCGCGCCGAGGTCGGTCGTCTTCCAGAGAATCACGCTCTGCGTCACGCCCTCCTTCACATACTTCTTGTTCTCACTCGGAAGCCCGAGGCCGATCACGAATACCGCGCCGGTCTTGCCAGCCTGCTTCACGGCCTCGGCGGCGCCGGGGACGGCGGGCGAGCAGATCGCCATGATGAGTTTCAGATTCGGATTCGCGCTGAGGAGCGTCGTGGCTTCGGCCTGCGCCTTGTCCTTCAGGTCATCGCACGGACGCAGCGCGACCATTTTCATCTTCGGGTATTTCGATGCCCGGCGTTCCTCGATGAACTTCTGCCACTCATTCATGTTCGCCGCCGTGAGGCTGGCAGTGATAATGGCAAACTCGCCGTCCTCGCCGCAAAGTCGCGCGGCCTCATCCATGAGGCCGAAGCCGATGCCCTGCGGTGTAGCCTGGTTCACGAAAAACGAGCGCGCGTCCTTTTCCGCATCGGAATCATAGGTGATGACCTTGACGCCCTTCTGCTGCGCCTTGCGGAGCGCGGTGGAAATGCCCTCCTTGTTTTCGCAAGCAACGGCGATCACGTCCACGCCGAGCGTGATCCAGTTCTCGATGATTTCGTTCTGCTTTGCGGGGTCAGGCGTCGTCGGGCCGTCGAAAATGAGTTCCGCGCCGAGTTCCTTCGCCGCGGCCTCCGCGCCTTCCCTGCACGAGACAAAGTAGGCGTTGCCCTTTGATTTCGGCATGAGCGCGATGGTGACTTTCTTGCCGCCATCGGTGGCGCCGGTGGATGCGGATTTGTCGCAGCCCGCGAGCAGGGCCATCACGAAGAAGGCGAGGATTGAAGCGAAGTGTTTCATGTCAGTTTGGGTTGGGTTGGTTGCGGTGGGGATGGTCGGTGCGTGCGCCGGGAGGCGAGAAATTTCGGCAGCAGTCCGGCCGCGAGCGCGAGCAGGAGCAGCGCGCCGGTGAGCATTCCGGAAAGTTCGCTGGCGATGTTCATGAGGCCCGGCACGCGCGTGAGGCCGTTGCTCAAGACCGCCACCGCCGCGACGCCGAGCAGCGTCCCATGCACCGACCCGACGCCGCCGAAGATGCTCGTGCCGCCGAGCACGACCGCAGTGATGGCAAACAGCTCGTATCCGGTTCCCGCATCCGCCTTCGCCGTGCCGAAGCGCGCAGTGTAAGTCAGTGCCGCAATTCCCGCGACCACCCCCGCGAGCACGTAGGCCAGCGCGAGCCGACGCTGCACCGGCAGCCCCGCGTAGCGCGCGCCTTCCGGCGCAAAGCCGATCGCGCGGAAAGAACGACCGAAGGTCGTCCGATGCACGAGCAGCCACACGCCGACGGCGACGACGATGAGAATCCACGCCTGCGTCGGCAGCCCCGCAAGTTGCCCGGTGCCGAGGAAAAGAAACGACTGTGGGAAATTTGTGAACGCATCCACGCCCTGCGTGACCGCCTCGGCGAGACCGCGGAAGAGTGAAAAAGTTCCCAGCGTGACGATGAGCGGTGGCAATCCGAGCCGCGTGATGAGCAGCGCATTGAACCCGCCGCACAGTCCGCCGATGCCGAGCGTGCAGACGCCCGCGAGCCACGGATCGAGGCCCGCGTCGCGCCAGAGTTTGCCGAAAAGCACCGCGCAAAGCCCGAGGATCGAGCCCACTGAGAGATCGATGCCGCCCGTGAGAATGATCGGCGTCATCACCAGCGCGAGCACGCCGATCTCGACCGAGTGCCGCACGATGTTCGTCACATTGTCCGCCGTGCCGAAGCGGCGACCGAAGGCGTTGAAGTAGATGATTTCCGCGATGAGCAACAGCACGAGGATCGTCTCGTGCCGGAGCAGCAGCGCTTTAAATCCGTGTTTGCCCGAGTTCATACGGCGTTTCCTCCTTTGCGGCTTCGCAACCCGTCGGCCACCACGGCCAGCAGGATGATGGCACCTTGGATCGCCTTTTCCCAATACGGCTTCACACCCACGTAGGTGAGCGCCGGCCCGATGCACACGAGCAGCAGCAGTCCAGCAAGCACACCCCACAGCCGCCCGCGTCCGCCGCCCACTGCGACACCGCCGACGACTGCGGCGGCGATGGCTTCGAGTTCGAGGCCGCGTCCGCTGTTTGGATCGACTTGCGGCGATTGCACCATGTTCAGCACGGCGGCGAGTCCCGTGAGCGCGCCCATGAAAACGAACACGAGAAACGTCGTGAGCTGCGGACGAATGCCGGCGAGTCGCGCCGCTTCCGCGTCCGACCCGACGGCATAGACGAATCTCCCGGCGGAAAGATTCTTCATCGCGAACGCCATCAGCACGAGCAGGCCGAACGCGATGCCGCAGACGGTGAATTGCCCCGCGGTCATCGGCAGGCCGAACCATTGCGCGCCGTCGGGCAGATTGATGAACACGCCCTGCTGCTTGAGCCGCAGCGCCTCGCGCATCGTGACCATCGTGGCGAGCGTCACGACGATGCTCGGCAAACGCAGCGCGGCCACGAGCACGCCATTGATCGCGCCGCCGATGGCACCCACGCCCACCGCCGCGAGCATGGCGACGGGCCACGGAAACTTTGCTGCGGCGATGAGTCCCGCACACGTCCCGCAGACCGCGAAGAGCGAGCCGATGGAAATATCAATCTGCCGCGAGATGATCACGAGCGCGACACCGCACGCGAGGACGAGCTTCGGCGCGGCGGCGGTCAGGCGAGAGAGCAGCGGCTGCGGCGAAAAGAAATTCGGCGCGAACACGGCAAGCAGCAGGAGCATCACGCAAAGCGCGGCGGCGACGGAGAGTTCGCGGAAGTAGCGTTTCATTGCGCACCTCCCTTTTCCGTCTGACCCAGAGCCGCGGCCATCACGTCGTGCGCGTCGCTCTTGCCGGGGAGCATCGCGGTGATCGTGCCGCCGCGCATGACGGCGATGCGGTCGCTCATGCCGAGCACTTCGGGCAGGTCGCTGGAAATCATCAGCACGGCCAGACCGTCCTTCGCGAGACGGCGGATGATTTTGTGGATTTCACTTTTTGCGCCGACATCCACGCCCTGCGTCGGCTCGTCGAGGATGAGCAGCTTCGGCTTCGTCGCGAGCCAGCGGGCGAGGGAGACTTTCTGCTGGTTTCCGCCGGAGAGCGAACCGCCGGGCGCTTCGGGGCCGTAGGCTTTCACGGCGAGGTCGCGGATGAATTCCTGCGCGAGATTTCGCTCGGCGCCGAAGCGCAGCCATGTGCCGGGGAAGATGCGCTCGTGAATCGCCATCGTCATGTTGTGCGCGATGGGCATTTCGAGAATCACGCCGTGGCGTCGGCGATCCTCCGGGACGTAGGCGATGCCATGCGCGACTGCCTCCTGCGGCGAGGTGATGGTGATGCGCTGGCCGTTCAGGAGGATTGCGCCGGAGTCGGCGGGCGTGATGCCGAAAAGCACGCGCGCGAGTTCTGTGCGCCCCGCGCCGACGAGTCCGGCGAGGCCGACGATTTCGCCAGCGCGCACGTCGAGCGTGATGTTCTTCACGCCGCTGGCGACGCAACTGAGATTTTTCAGTGAGAGCACAACTTCGCCGGCTTCGCTTTCCGCAGGTGGAAAAATTGAGGAGACCTCGCGACCGACCATCAGCTTGATGAGCGTCGCCTCGTTCATCCCGGCCCCTTCGCTCGTCCCCACGCTCTCGCCGTCACGCAGCACCGTCACACGATCAGCGAGCGCAAAAATTTCCTCGAGACGATGCGAGATGTAGATGACGCCGACGCCGTTCGCGCGCAGATCGCGCACGACGGCGAAAAGAAGATGCTGCTCCTTCTGCGTGAGCGAAGCGGTCGGCTCGTCCATGATGACGATGCGCGCGCCCGCACCGAGCGCACAGGCGATTTCGACGAGCTGCTGCTCGGGCATCGAGAGCGAACAGACTTCCGCATCGGGTGAGATTTCTGCGCCGATGCGCTTGAGCAATTGCGCCGCATGGTCACGGCGCGCGCCCCATTTCACTTTGCGGAAAGGCGACGCTGGTTCGAGCCGCAGGCCGATGTTTTCCGCGACGGTCAGATCCGGGAACAGCGCGGGCTGCTGGTAAATGCACGCGATCCCGAGCTTGTGCGCAGCAGCGGGCGTGAGGTGCGCGACGCGCTCGCCCTCGATTTCAATGCTGCCGCCGTCCGCCTGGTGCGCGCCGGTGATGACTTTGATGAGCGTGGATTTCCCCGCGCCATTTTCGCCGAGCAACGCATGCACTTCGCCCGCCCGCAGGTCGAAGGACACGCCCTTGAGCGCGCGCACCGCGCCGAAGGACTTCGTGACCGCAGTCAGTTGGAGGAGTGGCGACGGCATGATTTGAAACTCAGGCGCGCTTCGAGAGCACCGCCTGCTCGTGGGCTTTCACCTCCGCCAGCCACGCCTCGCCGACCGGCACGCCTTTGCTCTCGCAGTAAAAATCCCACACGGTGCCGATGGGGAGCGACTTGCTTTCTTCCTGCAATGCGAGTCGCGCAGTGTTGTCGCCCGCGATTTCGGCGGCGCGGATGGCGGGCGGTTCGAGCAGTGCGAGGAGCAGCGCACGGAGGAGATTGCGCGTGCCGATGACCCACGCGGCGATGCGGTTGATGCTCGCGTCGAAATAATCGAGGCCAAGATGGACGCGCTCGGCGTGGCCGGTGGCGATGACCTCGCGCGCGATGGCCTGGAGGTCGTCATTGAAAGTGACGACGTGGTCGCTGTCCCATCGCACGCCGCGGCTGACGTGCAGCAAGATCTCAGGCAGGTAGAGCAACACGCTGGAAATCTTGTCGGCGATGGTCTCAGTGGGATGAAAATGCCCGGCGTCGAGGCAGAGCAGCTTGCGGCGCGTGATGGCGTAGCCGAGGTAGAATTCGTGCGAGCCGACCGTGCAACTCTCCGCGCCGATGCCGAAGAGCTTCGGCTCCACCGCGTCGAGATTGTGTTTTGCCGGGAGCGGCTTTTTGAAAATGGCGTCCAGCGAATCGGCGAGGCGTTCGCGCGGCGACTGACGGTCGGCGGGCGTGTCCTTGAAGCCGTCGGGAACCCACACATTCGTGACGCATGGCGTGCCGAGCGCCTTGCCCATCGCCGCACCGATGTCGCGCGAGCGGCGGCAGTGTTCGATCCAAAAATTGCGCACGCCCTTGTCGCGATGCGAGAGCGTGAAACCATCGGCAGCCTTCGGATGCGAAAAGCACGTCGGGTTAAAATCGAGCCCGAGCCCGTTCACCTTCGCCCAAGCGATCCAGTTCTTGAAGTGCGCGGTTTCGATCTCATCGCGGTCCACTTTTTTTCCGCCGAACTCGCCGTAGAAGGCGTGCAGATTCAGCCGGTGCCTGCCGGGGATGAGCGAGAGCGCCTTGTCCAGATCCGCTCGCAGTTCATCCGGCGTGCGCGCCTTGCCGGGATGATTTCCGGTGACGGCGATGCCTCCGCCGAGCGTGCCGCCGCAAGTCTCGAAGCCGCCGACATCATCGCCCTGCCAGCAGTGAAGTGAGACGGGCAGCGTCGCGAGTGTGCGCTGCGCGGCGTTCACATCCACGCCGAGCGCGGCGTAACGTTCGCTGGCGAGTTCGTATGAGGTTTCGATTTTGGTGCTCATGGAAGCTTTGGGTGGAGAGTGGCGCGGGAGTGTGGCGGGGCGCGCTCGATAACATCAAGCCTGACTGACCCACTCCTCGGACTTCTTCACCATCGGGCTACTTTTCCGCACGATTATGCCGCGTGCCGGATCAGATGAGTCGCGCCGCAGTAGTATCCTACTTTGCCGATTTTGAAGTCGAGCGTTGAAAGTTTGACGTTGATCCCGCCGAAGGCGCGGTGCGATTCAGGACGTGGGATTTAGAAACCGAAAGGCCGCTGCGCGGGGTTCAACGTCAAACTTCAAACCAGAACATTACCCGGACGCCCGCTGGTTGACAGCCCCGGCGTTCCACCCTAGCTTCCGCGCACTCTCCGGGGCCCCCTTATGCTCCTCAACCGTCCAGTTCTCGTTTTGAACAGGCTGTGGCAGGCGATTCACGTCTGCTCCGCCCGCCGGGCTTTTTCTCTCCTGTGCCAGGGCCACGCGCAGGTCGTGCATGCCGAGGACGGCAGCTTTTCCACGCACGATTTCGACAGTTGGCGCAGCCTCTCGCAGCGCGAACCCGGCTCGCAGATGGTGCAGACGGTGGCCTACCAAATCCGCCTGCCCACCGTGATCGTGCTCATGCTTTTCGACCGCATGCCGCGGAAGGAAGTGAAGTTCACGCGCCACAACATCTTCGAGCGCGACCGCAACATGTGCCAGTACTGCGGCAGGACATTCGATCGGCGCGAACTCAATCTCGACCACGTTTTCCCGCGCGACCGCGGCGGCCAGATGAGCTGGGAAAACATCGTGTGCTCGTGCATCCCGTGCAACACGCGCAAGGGCAACCGCACGCCGGATCAGGCGCGCATGAAACTCATCCGCAAGCCCGAGCGGCCCAAGTGGCGGCCCTTCGCGCACCTCACCTTCGGCGCGGAACATCACGACAGTTGGAAGCACTTCGTGGATTTTGCGTACTGGAATGTGGAACTCGGCGAGTAGCTGTCGCCAATCTGTGCGTGCTGAATTCGAAACCGAAATTCCTCGGCGAACCGGTGAAGCTCCCGCTCGATTAGGCTTCGAGAATCGCCGCCGCCGCGCGCCGCGCCGCGCCCGGCTCGCCGAGACTTGCGATGACTGCCACTTGCTCGCGCTGCTGCTCCGTTCGCACTGGAGCGTCGTCGATCAGCCGGAAAATCTCGCTCGCGATCAGCCGGGGCTGCGCGGCGTCCTGCAGGAATTCGCGCACGATCTCACGTCCGGCCAAAACATTCGGCAGCCCGAGCCACGGGATTTTCACGAGGCGTTTTCCCACGGCCCATGTCAGCCACGCGACCTTGTAGAGGATCAGCATCGGCAGGCCGAAGAATGTCGCCTCCAGCGTCGCCGTGCCGCTGCACACCATGCCCGCGCCGGCTCGCTGCATGAGATCGTGCGAACTGCGCAGCGTGATGACGCAAAAATTTTCGACGCAGCCGTGCGCGTGCAAAATCGCGCGCATCTCGTCAGCGAGCGACTCGCGCGCGGCGGAAGTCTCGAAGCGCATCGCCGGACGGGCGGCGTGCAGCAGCTTCGCCGCCTCGATCATGATGGGAAAAATCTTCCGCACCTCCTTCCCTCTGCTGCCCGGAAGCAGCGCGACGAGCGAGGCATCGCGCGGCTGCTCCCTTTTCTCCGCCGCTAGGGAATCGAGCAGCGGATGGCCGACGCACACCGCGCGCAATCCGGCATCGGAATACAGCGGCAGCTCGAAGGGAAACAGGCACAGCATGAGGTCGAGAAATCTCGCCATCTTCGGGATGCGCCCGCGATGCCACGCCCACACTTGCGGCGAGACATAGTGAATCGTGCGCAGCTCCGGCATCCGTTGCTTCGCCGCTTTCGCGAGGCGCATGTTGAAGCCAGGATAGTCAACCGTCACGAGCGCGTCGGGCTTCGCCGCTTCGATCTCCGCGAGCATGCGGTGGAATTGTCGCCGGAAGTACCGGTACTTTTTCAGCACGTCCCACAGACCGACGACCGCCTCGTCTGCCCAGTCAAAAATCGCGCCCCCCGCGAAGGCGCGCATCTCGCGTCCGCCGGCGCCGAGGAACTCGATCTCCGGACGCCGTTCGCGCAGAGCGCGCATGAGTTCCACCCCGCGCGCGTCCCCGCTCGCTTCGCCCGCGACGACGTAAAACTTCATGCCGGTTGCACGTTTGCCGCCTCGATCTGCCGCGTGATTTCGAGCGCGAGTTCCAGCGCCGCCGTCGCCTCGCGGCCGGAGACTTTCGGCTGCGCACCGGCGCGCGCGCACTCGACGAAGGAAACCAGTTCGCGCTTCAGCGGCTCGTCTTTGTCGATCGCCACGGGCTCGCGCACGATGCGCTTGCCGGCAAACTCGGTGATGATCGTCGCATCCGTCGCGAGGCCGAAAATTTTTCCGAGGAAAGTGCTCTCCTTCTCCCCTTCCCCGGCGAGCCGCAGCAGGTAGCCCTCCTGCTTTTGGTAGTCGAGCGAGAGATAGGCATCGGGCTGGAAGACGCGAATCTTCCGCACCTTGTCCTGGCTGATGCGCGACGCGGTGATGTTCGCGACGCAGCCATTTTCAAATCGGATGCGCACGTTCGCGATGTCCTCGCGCTTGCTGAGGATGGCCACGCCGACAGCATCCACCTGCGCCCACGGCGAGCGCACGAGATGCAGGATGATTTCGAGGTCGTGGATCATCACATCGAGCACCACGCCGACATCGAGGCTGCGCCCCGGATACGGCGAGAGGCGCGTCGCCTCGATGAAGCGCGGGGCGTTCAGCCGTTTCTCGAGCGCGGGCATCACGGGATTGAAACGCTCGATGTGCCCGACCTGCAGCACGAGCCCGCGATTCTGCGCGAGGTCGCACAGCTCGCGCGCCTGCTCGGGCGTCTCGGTGAACGGCTTCTCGACGAGGACATGCTTGCCCGCTTCGAGGAGTTTCTTCGCGATTTCAAAATGCGTGACCGTCGGCGTCGCGACCGTCGCCGCATCCACGAGCGCGATGAATTTCTCCAGCGAAGTCACCGGCTCCGCGCCGAACTTCGCCGCCATCTCGCGCGCCACATCCTCGCGGGTATCGAGCACCGCGGCGAACTTCGCGCCGGGCAGTTCGGAAAAAATGCGGGCGTGATTTTTCCCCATGCTGCCCGTGCCGATGACGCCGAGACGGAACGGAGATGGAGCGGATGGATGGACCACAGATCACACGCATTACACTGAGCGCGCGCGATCGGTCGAGCGGTCGTTGTGGACGAGGCGCGCGCGTCGCGCCCACGGATCGTCCAGGGCAATCACACCACCCACTCCGCCAGCGCGCTGTCCGCCGCGGGCACCGTGAGGGTGATCGGTGAACTCTCCGGGTAGCACTCGCCCTCGATGCCGCGCTCGAAGACTTTCACCTGGAATTTCAGCGTGTCTCCCGGATTCACGCGGAGTGCGGAGAAAGGCACGCTCACCTCGATGATTTCATCCACCGCGAATTCGCCCGCCACGCGCGCTTTTCCGTCGGCTCCGCGCAGCGTGATTTTTCCCGTGCTGCCGCGCGTCGCGACGGGCGTCTCCGCGATGAGTCCGGCGGGTTCCTGGAAAACGATCGCCACGGTGAATGCGCCCATGCGGCGCAGATCGAAGCGGAGGTGCAGCCCGCCCGTGTCGCAGCCGAAACGCACGGTGCGCAGAAACCGGTCGTCGCGGAACATCGCGCCCTGCTCGCTCCCGGCGACGTAGAGTCCGGCGCCGACCCATTCGTAAAAGGGCGCGAGCTGGCCATTGATGATCGGCGTGATCTGCCGCCGCGGCGGCGTGTAGAGCGCGGGCTTCTCAGTGCTGAGCACGGTGCGATTCAGCTCGGGCGGGAAGACTTCGCGGCAGATCGAATAGACGTTTTTCAGATGCTGCCGGAAGAGCTCGTCGAAGAGCACGTCGCACTCCGTCGAGAAGTCCGGACCGTACCACCAAAACCAATCGCTGCCCTCGGCGGCGTACACCTCGTGCAGCGCCGCCTCGCGCTGAACGGGAGTGAGCGAGGGAAGCTTGCCCTCGAGGAAACGGCGCGTGTCGCCGAGCAAATCCCACGCGCGATTTTCCTCATCCTCGCCGATCCAGATGTCGAAGTTGCTGTAGATCCACGATCCGCTGTGGAGCTTGTGCAGCGTCTTTTTTGGAGGGCACCGCTGGAGGTAATTTTCGATCGTGCTGCTGGTGAGTTGCGGGCCGCTTTTTTCCAGGCCGCGGTACACGTCGCGCAGGAAAGTCTCGCCGCCGTCCTTGAATGTTTCCCACGCATTTTCGCCATCGAGGATCACGGGGATCATCCCGTTTTCCCGCGGGATGTGATCGGCGATGTGGCGGAAGTGCGAGAGCAGGTGCTCGGCGGAATGACTCGGCTCACCGCGCGATGCCATGAAGCCGACGAAATCGCTCAGCGGCTTTTCGCGGAACACGGCGTTCACTGCCGCGTCCTCATGCTCGACGCGCCAGCCCTGGAAAAGCTCGAGGTGATCCGCGTGGATGCCGTCGCGCCGCAGCGAATTGAAAAGGTTTTCCTCATCCGAGCAAAAATAGCGGAAGCCGTTTTTTTCCATCACGGGCACGAGTTCCGGCGCGATGCTCCCCTCGCTCGGCCACAGCCCGCGCGGCGCGCGGCCAAACATCCGCGTGTGCTGCTCGACCGCGAGCCGCAACTGCGCCTCCGCATCCTGCGGCCAGTGGAAGCGCCGCGGGAGCGCTCTCCCCGGCATCGACCGCGCGGCGAAATCGCTGTCGTACACGAGCGGCAGGATCGGATGGAAGAACGGCGTGGTCATCAGCTCCGCCTGCCCGCGCGCCTCGGCGTCCGCGTAGAGCTGCGGGATGCCGGCGAGGATTTCCATGTGGATCTCGAGGACGCGCAATTTTTCCTCCTCGGTAAAATGCCGATCCTTGCGCTTCAGCGCGCCGAGTTCCGGGAACAGCCGCGCGGCGGTGAAGCCGCACCACGAGAGATTGTACCACGTCTGCAGATCGCGGAATTCCTCCGTGCTCCAGTGCCGCAATTCCGAGCGCACGCGGTCGCGCTGGAACGCGCCGCGCTTCGCATACAATTCCGCAAACCGCGGGAACGGACGAAGCAGGTTGTCGTGCTGGATTTTGAAAAAGTGCTCGAGGATCGCGAGACGCTCATTTTCATCGAGGTCCGCCGCCGGCTTGCGCGACCAGTCGAGCCACAAGTCGCGGATTTTCCCCTGCACGAGCTCCTCGATCTGCAGCATGAGCACGGGCGTGAGGTTGAAGTTCACGCGCACGCCGGGGTAGTCGGCGAGCACGCTCACCATGTCGAGGTAGCCCTTCACCGCGTGCAGCCGCACCCACGGCATCATCGCGACCCGCGAGACCGGGTTCACGTAGTAAGGCTGATGCATGTGCCATAGAAAAACGACGTTTGCCATGGCGCGGAGCTAGCCTTCGCGCGCCTGCGCGCGCAACGAAAAGCGTCAGCGCGGGGAGGATTCTCCACGCGACGGCTCATCGAACAACTAGCTGAACTTCAGCCGCGGATCCTCGGCGAGGAGTTCGTCGAGCGAAGTCCAGTCCGCGTCGCTCGTCGCGAGGAAGGCGTGCAGGTACACTGCGACGACCGCCGGATCGTGCTTGGCCAAAAGCGTGCCGACCACTTCCGCGAGCTTCGCCTTTTCCGGCGCAGCCGGGAGCTCCTCGACCGTGCCGTGCTCATCGTGCGCGATGCCGAGCCCGTCGAGGAAATCGCAGAGCAATTGTTTCTGCGTGCCGACGAGCCAGATTTGCAGGAGGTGCGCCGCGATGCCTTCGTTCTGCTTGCGTCCGCACGCCTCGCGCAGCCACGCGATGCGCTCCGCCTTCGGCTTCCGCTCGACGAAGACCGGGCGCAGCTTGCGCTGCTTGGAGAGGGTCTCGATCGTCGCCTTCATCAGCGGCTTCTCGTTTTCGGCGAGGTGGGAGAAAAGCTGTGCCGAGGCCGACTCCGGCATGTGTGCGAAAATTTCGTGAGTGGAATACATGAAGGCCGCGGAGACTAGGCACCGCGCGAAGCGTGGCAAGCGCGCAGGCAGTCAGGTGATGTTCGGCATCGGTGTTTGATGTTGAGCGTTGAGCGTTGAATGTTGGATGTTGGATATTGGATGTTGGATGTTAAAGCCCCGCACAGCGGATCGTTCGGCTTCTGAGCCTGCGTCCTCCATCGCGATGCGCCTTCGGCGAGGTCAACGTTCAACGTCCAACGCTCAACGCTCAACTTTCAAAAAATTGAGACACAGCCCGCGCCTGCGACTCTCCGCTTGGCGTGCCGCCGCTCGTGGGCCATGTGTGTGCCCATGCCCGACGCATCGCAAAAACAAGCCATCCAAAGCCTCGATCCCGCCGAGATCGAAGCCGCGCTCGTCGCGCGCGGGCAGCCGAAGTATCGCGCGGCGCAGGTGCTCCGCTGGCTCTACGAAAAGCGCGCGATTTCATTTTCCGAAATGAGCGATCTGCCCGCCGCGCTGCGCGCCGATCTCGCCGAGGCGTTCATTTTTCTCCGGTTGGAAAATCTCCGCACGCTCGGCAGCGAGGATACGACGCGGAAGTATCTCTTCCGTCTCCCGCCGACGGAAAAGGAGACGCAGGGCGCGCTCATCGAGACGGTGCTCATCCCCGCTTCGCCCGCGCTCTACGGCGAAGCGAGCGACCGGCGCACGCTCTGCGTGAGCACGCAGGTGGGCTGCGCGTACGGGTGCAAATTTTGCGCGAGCGGGCTTGATGGTTTTTCGCGCAATCTCTCGCCCGGTGAAATCGCGGGGCAGCTCATCGAGGCCGAGCGACTCTCGGGCGAGCGCGTGAGCAATCTCGTCTTCATGGGCATGGGCGAGCCGCTCGCGAATTTCGCGAATCTCATGCGCGCGATCGACATCATCAATTCCCCGTGGGGCATCGGCCTCGGCGCGCGGCACATCACCGTCTCCACGAGCGGCCTCGCGCCGCAGATCCGCCAGCTTGCCGATCAGCCGCGTCAGATCCGACTCGCGATCTCACTGCACGGCGCGACGGATGAAGTGCGCAGCCAAATCATGCCGGTGAATCGCAAATTCCCGCTCGCCGAGTTGCTCGATGCCTGCGCCTACCACGCCTCGAAAAAGAAGCAGCACATCACCTTTGAATACATCCTCATCGAGGGCGTGAATGACGAGCCCGCGCACGCCGCCGACCTCGCACGCGTCGCGAAGCAGGTGCGCGCGAAGGTGAACTGCATCCCGTATAATTCCGTCGAGGGGCTCGAATGGAAACGCCCGAGCGAGACGCGGCAGGATGCCTTCATGGACGTCCTCGATCGCGCGCGAATCCCCGCGACGATCCGGCGGGAAAAAGGCCACGACATCGCCGCGGCGTGCGGGCAACTCCGGCGCCAGCAGACCGTGGGCGCATCATTTTAGGGACCCGGGGAAAACCACCACCCGAGCGTGCTTGCCATCTCGCGAGTGCCCGCTTAAGGCACCGCGCGCATGTTTTTTTTCACGCCGAAATACGTCAAGCAGGCCCGCCTTTACATCAAGGAGGCGGAGAAGCGCGTCGCCTATCATCGCGACCGCTGGAGGCCGGAAGTGGTCGTCATATTTGAACAGGAAATCGCGCGGCTCGCCGATGCGCTGAAACGCCGCGACCGTGAGGCGGTGACGGTGAGCGAGCAAGCGCTCGACAAATTGTGCGGGCAGCATTGTCCGCTCGGGAAGCACGCGGGCATCGCGGAAAATGTGGAGGTGATCCTCGTGGCGATCGTCGTCGCGCTCGGCATCCGCACATACTTTCTGCAGCCCTTCACGATCCCGACTTCCTCGATGTATCCGACGCTGAACGGCATCACCGGCAAGGCGACCACGGAGGAGCCGCCGAACCTGCTCATCCGCGCCTTTCACACCGCCGCGTACGGGCGTTCATGGCACAATGTAATCGCGGAAGCGGACGAGACTGTGACGAGGGTCGCCGAGGAAAACCGCGGCGGGCTGCGGAGATTTTTCACCTACACCCGCGTGGACACCGATGCGGGCCACACGTACTGGATCAACGAATCGAAGGACCCCGTGGAGGCGGCGTTCGGCGAGCGGCGCCTCCGGGGATTCCGGCCCACGCTGGTTGGAAAATCATTTCGCAAAGGCGAGCCGATCGCGCGCGGCTACACGGATACCGGCGACCATGTTTTCGTGGACAAGTTCAGCTATCACTTCCGGACGCCGACGCGCGGCGAGGTGTTCGTCTTCACCACGCAAAACATCGAGGCCATGGGCAACCTCGGCCCGCCGCCGCGCAAGCCTTCGCAATTCTACATCAAGCGCCTCGCCGGCGTGCCCGGCGACGAACTGCGCATCGCGGCGCCCGAGCTTTTCCACAATGGCCACCTCGCGCAGGAGCCGGGTTTTGTCCGCGTGATGAAAGGCAGCGAGCAATCGCCGTGGGAGGAATATCGCGGCTACTCGAATACGATCGGCCTCATCCTGCGCGAGCCGGATGCCACGTTCCGCGTGCCGGAGCGGAAATATTTTGCGCTCGGAGACAACAGCTACAACAGCTCCGACAGCCGCGCGTGGGGCACCGTGCCGCAGGAAAATCTGATGGGCCCGGGATTCTTCGTGTACTGGCCCTTCCTCGGCGATCGCGGCTCGCACTTCGGCGTGATCAAGTAGGCGCAGACACAAGCCCGCGCGCCTGCAGTCGGCCCTACGATCCGAGCAGCGCCAGCGCCGTGTCGAGTTCCGCCTCGGTGTTGTAAAAATGCGGGCTGAAACGGAGGTATTCGCGGCCTTCGTGATCGTGGCGGAGCGAACTCACCACACCCGCCGCATCGAGCTTCGCGTGCATTTCCGCCATGCTCCGCGACTCGTGGCGGAAAGTCGTGATCCCGCTTGCGGCCGCACCGTCGCTCGGACTGTGAATTTCAAAGCCACGCGCGCGCAGTGCGGCGGCGAGATGCGCGGTGAGTTCGAGGATGCGCTCTGCAATCCGCTGCGTGCCGTGGCGCAGGAGCATCTCGATCGCCGCCTTCATGCCGTAGATGCCGGCGATGTTCAGCACGCCCGGCTCGTAGCGTTGCGCGGTGGGCACGAAGCGCACTTCGTCCTGCGCCTGGAAATTCGGCGACACCACATTCCACGCGCCGAGCAGCGTCGGGCGGCAGAGATCGAAGTGCTGCTTTTTCACCATCACGATCCCAATCGCGACGGGGCCGAGCATCCACTTGTGCGCATCTGCGCTGAGGAAATCGACATGCTCCACGCTTAGCGGAAACGCCCCGAGCGTCTGGATCGCATCGAGCGAAAAGAGCACGCCGCGCGCATGGAGCAGCTTGCCGATCGCATCGACATCGATGCGGTAACCGGAGAAAAAGTGGCAGCTCGCGAGGGCGACCAGTTTGGTTTTCGGCGTGAGCGCAGCCGCGACAAGTTCCGGCGTGATCTCGCCGGGCCGCGCAGGCTGCAGCATTTTCATCACGACACCGCGGCGGCGCAGATCGATCCACGGATACACGTTTGCCGGGTAGTCGCCCGCGTAGCAGATCACCTCGTCGCCCGCCTGCCACGGGATGCCGTTCGCGAAAAGACTCAGCCCGAGCGAAGTCGGGCCGAGCAGCGCGATTTCGTCCGCCTCCGCGCCGATGAATTCCGCGCACACGCGGCGCGCATCCTTCACATCGCGCAGCACGTCGCCGAATTCCTGCGGCATCTCGCACGACTGCCGCACATGCGCGCACATCGCGTCTGCCACGCAGGCCGGCAGCGCGGTCACGGCAGCGTGGCCGAGGAAGATCTTCGATTTGCACACGGGGAAAAGCCGCTGCCGCTCGGATTCGTCCGGGAAAAAATTTGCCATGGCATTCGGTCAGCGCGCCGCGTCCGGCGATGCAGTTTTTGCAGGCTCCGCCGCGGCTGCCGGACTCGGCGGCGCGGAGAGTTTTTCGAGCACGGTTTTGTCCGCGAGTTCTGTGTTAACGGTGAACTCATGCACGACCTTCACCTTCTCGCCGCGGTCATTCGTGTAGGTCGTCGTGCTGCCCGTGAAGTTGGGCTCCACCACGACGGGGCGCGGTCTTTTCGCGTCGCGAAAATGATCGATGATGAAGAGCACCGAAAGATGCGCGACGAGCACGCCGATGATCACGCACACCCAGAGCTTGGCGTTCACGGCTTCTTCCCGGCCTTCGCTCCGGCCTCGATCAGTTTCCAGAAGCCGTCCTTTTTGCTGAGCTGCTCGTCCTCGCCGGAGGAGAGCTTCGAGCGGAAAAGAAAATCCTGCAGCGTGTTCTTGTGCAGCACGCGATGGACGGTGATGCCCTCGGGCCGGCGCTCGAAATAGATGCGGTGCTCGCGCGCCCGGTAGCGATGCAGCGTCTTGCCCTCGCGCTCGAGCTTGCCGAATTTTTCCGGGTCGAGATCGTCGAGATTTTCCGGCAGCTCTTCGAACTCCGCGAGCAGATCGAGTTGCAGTTCTTTCGGCAGGGCGGCCATCTCGGCTGCGCTCAATTCGTTGAAAATGATCTGATACATCGGCGCGGGAATACCTACGCGGGAATCGGCGCTTTGGAAGCAGAAGCGTCGCCCACTTCATCGCCGCGATGCAGCCGCACGACGCGCGGGCCGATGCCGGTGAAGATGTCCCACGCGATGGTCCCGGCGAGCGCGGCGATTTCGCGGGCGGAAATTTTTTCGCCGCCCTGCGCGCCGATCAGCACCGCTTCGTCGCCCGGCGCGGCGCTCGTCTCTGTCACGTCGGCCATGATCTGATCCATCGTCACCCGCCCGAGGATCGCGCAGCGTTTTCCGCCGATGAGGACGGCGGCACCTTTTCCGGAAACCTGCCGAGGATAGCCGTCGGCGTAGCCCGTCGCGAGTGTGGCGATGCGCATCGCGCGCGGCGTGATGAAGGTGCGACCGTAACTGATGCCGCGTCCTTTTCCGACATCACGGACGAGCAGCACGCGGGTCTTCCATGTCAGCGCGGGCGAGAGCTTCGCGGAAAATTCCGGCAGCGGCGATTCGCCGTAAAGTGCGAGACCGAGACGGGCGAGCGATCCGGCGAGATCGGGAAAAGCGAGCAGGCCCGCGCTGTTTTCCACATGCACGATCGCATCGCGGAGGCCGAGCGCGCGCAGTCGCGCGACGAGCGCGTGAAAGCGCGCAAGCTGTGCCGCGGTGAAGCCCGCGTCTTCGTCCGCGACCGGGAGATGCGAGGTGATGCCGGTGATGGCGACGCCGGGCAGTGCGATGATGCGTCGCGCAATCTCCACGGCGTCCTCTTCCCACATGCCGAGTCGGCCCATGCCGGTGTCCACCGCGAGGTGAATCGGCACCTGCCCGCCGCTCGAATGCGACGCGTACTGCGCCGCTTCCTCGAAACTCGACACGCGCGGAATGAAGCCGCCGCGGACGATCTCCGCGTGCTCGACCGGCAGCGTGCCGCCGAGCAGGCAGATCGGGGTGTGCCGCGAATGCGGGGAGATTTGCTCCGCTTCGGTGAGATTCGCCACGCCGAACATCGCGACTTTTCCAGCGAGCGCGCGGACGACCTCCACCGCGCCGTGGCCGTACGCGTTCGCTTTTACGACGGCCATGATTTTCACCGCAGGCCCCGCGATGGCTGCGAGCGTGGCGGCGTTTTGCACGATGGCGGCGAGGTCCACCTCGGCCCAGCTTCGCAGCGTCGCGGGGCGGACATCCGTGGAGGACATGGAAGACAGGCTCGACAAGTGGCGCCCGTAGAACACTAATTCCCGCCCATTGCCAACCAAACCCATGCGTAAGATTTTCGCCGCCCTGCTCCTCACCTCGCTCGCCCTGCCTTCCGTTTTCGGTCAGGCAAATTCCGCCCCGCCGCCGCGTCCGCTGCCCACGCCGAAGCCCGGCACGGAGAACGTGCAGGCGCAAAAATCCGGCGACTCGCGCAATATTTTCCAGCGTTTCTTCGGCGTGCGCCCGACGCCGATTCCCGCACCGGCACCCGCGCCCGTGGTGAAACGCGCGCCCCGCCCGAAACCGAAACCGGCACCGAAGCCAGCCGTGGAAACGTCCGGCGAGCCGATGAAGAAACCCACGGCGAAACCCGCTCCCGCAGTCCCCGCCCCCGCTGTGCCGACCGCGCCGGTGAAGCCGAAAGCGGGCAAAGGCGGCGCGAAAAAAGGAGCGCCTGCGGCTTCGGTGAACCCGGCGGACGACGCGGGAAAATTCCGGGCGGCGAAGGTAAAAGCGCAGGAGGACGCGCACATCAAAGATCTCAAAAGCAAAGCCGACGGCGAAGTGAACGAGGCCGAGGCGCACAAGGCGCTGACGAATTACAACCGCGCGCTCTTTCAAAAAATCCGCGAAGTGGACCCGAGCGTGAGCGACTATTCCGGCAGAGTGGAGCAATCCATGAACAAACGGATCGGCTCGGAAAAAAAGGAGTAGCCCGCCATCGCAAACGGCAGCACCGGAGGTGAGCGCGTGACCACCATCCGGCATCTCTATTTCCACATTCCGTTCTGCCCGAAGCTGTGCCCCTACTGCAGCTTCTACGTCGAGGTCGGCGGGAAAAATAAGAACCGCGATTTTCTCGATGCGCTGCTGCGCGAGGTGGATCGGGCTTCGGAAAAATATGCGCTGCGCCCGGAGACGATCTACTTCGGCGGCGGCACGCCGACTTCGCTGCGCACGGAGCAGCTTGAATATTTGCTGAGCGGGCTGCGCGCGCGGCTCGATCTTTCGGCGCTGCGCGAATGGACCGTGGAGGCAAATCCCGCGACGGTGCGCGCGGATAAGGCGGCGCTGCTGCGGGACATGGGCGTGACGCGCGTGAGCCTCGGCGTGCAGTCGTGGGACGACGCGCTGCTGAAGACACTCGGGCGCGTGCATTCCGCCGCGGAGGCGGAGCGCACGTACGAGGTGCTGCGCGCGAGCGGCATCCCGGCGATCAATCTCGATCTCATGTTCGCGGTGCCGGGGCAGCGTCCCTCGCAGTGGCGCGCGACTTTGGAAAAAACGATCGCGCTCCAGCCGGAGCACATCTCGAGCTACTGCCTCACATTCGAGGAGGACACGGCGTATTTTCGCCAGCTCGCGGGCGGCGAATTCCGGCAGGATGAGGAGCGCGACGCGCAGCTTTTCGAGGAGACGATGGACACGCTGAATGCGGGTGGATTCGCGCAGTATGAGATCTCGAACTACGCGCGACGCGACGCCGATGACGGCAGGCCGAACCCGCGCGAATCGCAGCACAACCGCGCGTACTGGCTCGGCGCGGACTACCTCGGCTTCGGGCCAGGCGCGTTCAGCACGGTGGGATTTTCGCGCTGGGAAAATGTGCGCGACACGGCGGGCTACACGCGCGGGATGCTCGCGGATGCGCCGGTGTTTGGCGTCCGCGAGGAACTCGATGCGGCGACGCGGGCGGGCGAGATCGCGGCGTTTCGCATCCGCATGGCGGAGGGAATTCCCGTGGACGAACTCGGGCGGTGGAGTGAGGCGATGGCAGATTTTGAAACGCACGGCCTCGTCGTGCGCGATGGCAATGCCGTGCGCCTCACGCGCCGCGGAAAGCTGCTCGCGGACAGCGTCGCCGAGGCGTTCGTCGGGTAGGGCGGCTTCCGCGAGAGCACCCTACCAGTGCTTCAGCACGACGATGAGAATCGTCACGGTGACCATGCTGAAGAGCGTGCTCCAGAAGACCGCGCCAGTCGCATATTCCGTGTCGGCCTTGAATTCATGCGCGATGAGCGCGGTGTTCACGGCGGTGGGGAATGCAGTGCTCAGGATCATCGTCCTCAGCATCTCGCCCTCAAAGCCAAACAGCAGCGCCATGCCCCAGCCGACGAGCGGGCCGACGAGCAGACGCAGGGCGAGCGCCCAGCCGATGCGCGGCAGCGCGGCGCGCGCGGCGGTTTTGGAAAGCTGCACGCCGAGCGTGATGAGCGCCATTGCGACGAGACCATCGTGAAAATAGCGCACGGGCGTCCACAGCCAGCGCATCGAAGGGGCGAAGTGATCGGGATCGAACGGACCGTGAACGCCGCGCGCGATCAGCGCCGCGGTGACGGACCACACGCTCGCCTGCCGGAGCATCGGCAGCACCGCGCGCCAGCCGCGATTTTTCGCCGAGGACACGAGGAAAATGCCGACGGTGAAATTGCCGATGTTTTGCACAAGCACGATGAAGACTTGCAGCGGCTCGCTCGGGCCCGGAAAGGCGAGGTGCATGAGCGGGATGCCGTAGTTTGCCGAGTTGTAGAAGACGCTGGCGATCTGCATCGAGCGCGTCTGCGCGAGCGAGTAGCCGCGCCATTTTCCGACGAGACCGGCGATGATGAACAGCACGACGACGACCGCAATCGTGAAGAACATCGCGCGCTGCGCATCGTCGCTCTTCACGGTCTTCGTCGTGAGCTCGTAGAAAATGAAGCATGGGACGAAGACGTTGATGTTCAGTTTCACCACCGTGGCGAGGTCGAGATTCCATTTCCGATCGAGCACCCAGCCTGCGCTGAACATGAGCAGGATGGGCAGGAGGACCTGGGTGAAGACTTCGAGGACGAGCACAGTGCGCGCACCATCGGCAATCCATCAGCGAGAGTTCAATCGCGAAAGTCCCGCGCGTGTGATGCCGCGGGTGGAGCGGGTCTGCTACCCGGAACATCGGACGTTGTTCGGCGTGAGTGCGAGAACGACCGCCGTTCTCGCCCGGTGCGCCGCGTAGGAAACGCGGCACGGCGGGTGAAACACCCGCCCTCCCCAATCACGCGCCGAATCGCTGGCGAATCCGCGCAAGCTGCTGCGCGAGCCGACCGGCCGACGCCGCTGCATCCGGCGACGCAGACGAAGCGTCTGGAGTGGCGATCATTTTCCTCGAGCCGTCTGAACTGCCGTAGCTCGTCGTCGCCGGTGTGAGCTTCATGTCATCCGCGAGCGGGCGGTGCGGCGGGATGCCGAGTGATTGCAGCACGCCGTGGTACGCCTTCACGGCCTCCTCGGGCGTGATCTCGCGCTCGACGATGCGGCGCAGGAATTCGATGAACGCGAGCGGGTTTTCGGCGTTGTTGATCTTGCGTCCGTACAGAGCGACGCGCGCGCCGTGTTTCTGCGCGTCGGCGATCAGTTTGAATGCATCATACGTCGTGCCCGCGCTGCCGCCGAGGATGCCGACGATGAGCTGCGGATCGTACGCGCAGAGTTCCTCCATCGCCTTCGGGCCGCGCCAGGCGATCTTTAAAAAGAGCGGGCGTCCTTTTCCCGTCACGCCGGCGAGGCTGCGGATGATGTGATCGTTCACGAAGCCGTCGAGCTTCTCGGGCGGCAGGCCGGTGTCCACATTTGGATCGAAGACCTCGAGGAAGTAGCGGAAGTTTTTCCGCTCCGCCTCTTCGCGGAATTCCTTGAAGGCGCGCAGCGTCTCGTAGTCGCGCTCGAAGTTGTTCGTGAACGTGACCGAGTACAGGCCGAGGTCCGCGCCGATCGCGGACGCATCCGTGTCGCAGTCGAGTTCGCCGCACTTGATGTGATCGAGCGTGGCGCTGCGGAATGGCCGCGAGGGTTCCTTGATGTATTCCGCGCCGCGGATGACCCAGATGTCCGTCGCGTCGTTCGCGCGCGCGGCGGGCGTGATGTGCGAATTTTCAAACAGCCGCTCGCGCATCGCGAGGTGCTCCACGTTCGACGCGGACATGAGCATGATGTCCACGATCCCCTGCCGAACGACGCTGCGGATCTGCTCGCGGTACTCCTCCAGCGTGCGCCAGTGGATCTCGGATTTCAGGACGCGCTCGGGATTCATCGGGCGCTTCTGCCCGGGTGCGGTGATGCCGAAGGCCATGTCCGCATCCTTCGCGTCGGCGATGATGAACGCCTTGCTGCCGGAGGGATTTTGGCGGATGTCGGCGATCTTGGCGTCGAGGGATTTCATGAGCGCGGCACGATAGACGACTCCTCCCGCGATTCACTAGCGCGAATCTCGCGTGCGCGAATCGATCACTTCCCCCCGGCCGCGCGGTAGATCTCCATCGCCTGCGGGAGCTGCGCTTTCAGCCGCTCGATGCGCGTCGCATTCGCGGGGTGCGTGCTCAGAAATTGCGGCGGTGCCCCCTTGCCCGCCTGCGCGCTCATGCGCTGCCAGAAGGTGACGGCTTCGCGCGGATCGTAGCCGGCGCGGGCCATGTAACGCAGGCCGGTGCTGTCCGCTTCGCTCTCGTGATCGCGGCTGAACGGCAGGATGTAGCCGATCTGCGCGCCCGCGCCGATGAGGCCCATGAGTTGGCGGCGCTGCTCGTAGCTCATGTCGCCCATGGAAAAATTCACGCCCTGCAAAAACGTGTTCGTCGTCTGCTGCTGGAGGACGCGCTCGCTGCCGTGGCGCAGCGTGGCGTGCGCGATCTCGTGGCCCATCACGACGGCGAGCCCGGCCTCACTTTGCGCGACGGGGATGATGCCCGTGTACACCACGATCTTCCCGCCCGGCAGGCAGAAGGCATTTACCTGATCGCTCTGCACGACGGAGACCGCCCACTGGAAATTTTCCCCCTTCTCGCCCACCGCCGCCTCGAGCCGCTCCGTGCAGCGCGCCACCATTTCATACACGGCACCGCCATTGATCGTGCGGCTCTCGGAGAGCACCTGGCGGTAAGCCTGCAGGCCGAGCGCGGATTCCTGCTGCGGATTCATGCCCAGGCGGACGGTGCGCCCCGCGTCGTTCACGACTTTTTCCGCCGTGCAGCGCTGGAAAAGGACGATCGCGAGAGCGATGAAAATCGGGATGGTGCGGAGGAGGATGCGGCCTTTCACGGGAGTGCCGCGAAAGAAACGGACGCGCGAGCCCGAGCGCAACCAGAATCCCGTGGCGTGAGCGGCACAGTTTGCATTCGATGAGTTTCGCCGGGCGCGCTTTTTTTTAAGCTGCAGATGAACGCAGGTGAACGGATGTGGAAATTTTGCAGCGACCATGCGCGCTGATCTGTGGTTCTTCACTTTTCGCGTCCGTTTGTCACAAAAACGCCCCATACCGGGAAATTCCTTTGACGCGTCCTAATGTGGAACCTAGAAGTCCGCTCCTTATTTTCACGAAACATGAATCCTGCCGCGCCCATCACCACACACCGACCCGTTTGCGGGCGGCGGTGCGGCGGATTTTCCACTCGCAAGGACGGTAACGCCGCTCCTGCTCAACTCTCGGAAGTGCGATGCTTAATGGCCTTTTTGGACTTTTCTCCAACGACATCGGAATAGACCTCGGAACGGCGAACACGCTCGTTTACGTCAAGGACCACGGCATCGTTTTGCGCGAGCCCTCGGTGGTCGCAGTCCAGGCCGGGACGAGCAAAGTGCTCGCGGTCGGAGACGAGGCCAAACGGATGCTCGGGCGCACACCGGGAAACATTGTCGCGATTCGTCCGTTGAAGGACGGCGTCATCGCGGATTTCGAAGTCACTGAGGCGATGCTGCGGCACTTCATCCAGAAGGTCCACGGCAAGCGCACTCTTTTCAAACCACGCCCGCGCGTTGTCATCGCGGTGCCCTCGGGCATCACGGAGGTCGAGAAACGCGCGGTGAAAGAATCGGCCCTGCACGCGGGTGCGCGGGAAGTTTACCTCATCGAGGAGCCCATGGCCGCGGCCATCGGGTGCGGACTTCCCGTGCAGGACGCGGCGGGCAACATGATCATCGACATCGGCGGTGGCACCACCGAGGTGGCGTTGATCTCACTCTCCGGCATTGTCTTCAGCCGGAGTGTGCGCGTCGCGGGCGACGAGCTCGACGAGGCGATTATCCAGTACATGAAGCGGGCCTACAACCTGATGATCGGCGAACGCACTGCCGAGGACATCAAGATCAAGATCGGGAGCGCCTATCCGATCGAGAAGGAAACCACCATGGAGGTCAAAGGACGCGACCTCGTGGCGGGCCTGCCGAAAACGCTGAGCGTGACTTCCCAGGAAGTCCGCGAAGCGCTGCTGGAGCCGATTTCCACCATCGTGGATAATGTTCGCGTGACCCTGGAGCGATGCCCGCCCGAATTGAGCGCCGACCTCGTGGACCGAGGCCTCGTGCTCGCCGGCGGCGGCGCGCTCCTGCGCGGGCTGGACCGTCTCCTCGCCGAGGAGACCGGGCTGCCCGTGCATGTCGCGGAGGATCCGCTCAGCGCGGTGGCCGAAGGAACCGGCCGCGCCTTGAGCGAGATGAAATTCCTCCGGCAGGTCACCGCGACGGATCGGCAGTGGCGGAATTGATCCGCTGACCGCCCCGATGACCCGGAGCCATCAGGCAGCCGCGCTGAACGAGCCGCGGCGGAGCGACGCTGCGAAGTGCCTTCGCGCTGGTCTTTCCGCGTTGCGCATTCCGCGTTCCGCATTCCGATGAACCGCCGCGCGAACATCATCGCCATCGGCATTTTCATCGCCGCGCTCATGGGCATTTTCGTCCTGAGCCCGCGGAATCGCCAGCGCGTGCAAAGTGCCTTCCTCGGCATCATGTCGCCCTTTTTGAAAAAGGGATCCGAGGTGGACTCACGCTGGAAGAACTACAAGGCGGGCTTGAAAAAACTCGACGAACTCGAGGCGGAAAATCAGCGGCTGAAAGTGGACAACGATCAGTTCCGCGCGACGAACCAGGCGCTGCGCGGCGTCGAGAGCGAAAACATCCGGCTCAAATCCGCGCTCGGCTACCAGCGCACTTCGCCCTTCACGCTCGTGCCCGCGCACGTCATCGGGCGCAGTCCGTCAAATTGGTGGAGCACCGTCGTCATCGACAAAGGGGCCGCCGATCTCGTGCAGGAAGAAATGGCGGTCGTCACCCCCGACGGGCTCGTGGGAAAGGTCGTAAATCTGAACGATCATTCCGCCATCGTGCTCCTCGTCTCGGATGAAAATTGCAAAATCGCCGGAACGGTTGAGGGCACGAAGGAACAGGGTATCATTCGCGTGGAAGTGCGCGGACAGCGGACTTCCAACAGCATCCAGCCAACCATGACGCTCAACTTTCTCTCGCGTTTCGCGCCCCTTCGCGCCGGGCAAAAAGTGCTGACCAGCGGGGCAGGGACGATCTATCCGCCGGGCATCCTCATCGGACAGATCGTCGAATTCAAATCGCGGGAACTCGACGGGCAGGCCGTCATCGAACCCTCAGTGGACATCGCCGCGCTGGCGGATGTCTTCGTCATCACGGGCATGAAAGGAGCCGGCAAGACGCCATGATCACCGGGGCTTTCATCATCGCGATGTTCGCGGGATTCGTCCTGCAGCATTTCACCGGCGTGGTCCCGGGATTCGGCAGCCAGATTTTGCTGCTGCCGGTCATTTTCCTCTGCGGCGCCGCCGCACTGCCCGTGTGGAGCATGCTCACGCTGGCCTTCGCCGCCGGGCTCATGTGGGACTGCATGAATTTCATCTCCGTCGAAGGCCGCGTGGATTTTCCCTTCGGCGGGACGATCGTCCTCTACGCCGGAATCGGCGCGATGATGAATGGACTGCGCCCGCTCTTCCTCCGCGGGCTGTGGCACATTCACGTCGTCGTCGCGGGCATCCTCACTTCGATCCTCGCGCTCGTGGAGTTCATCATCATCACCTTTCGCCGCGAACCCTTCGCGCTCATCTGGCCGCGCGAAATCTGGCAGCGCATCGGCGGCACCGGACTCGTCGCGGCATTTCTCGCCATCCCGTTTTTCCTCATCCTGAACTGGGTCGGCCGCCGGGCCGGTCTCTTCCAGCAGCGCCGCGTGGCAATTTGATCATGGCTGCACCCCGCCCAGTCCCGAAACTCCGCGCGCTCTCCAGTTCCGCGATCCGCGTGTACGTGCTCGCGTCCTTCATGCTCGGCATGCTCGGCGTGCTCTCGGCGAAGCTGTGGCACGAGCAGATCGGCAATGCGAAAAAGTGGACGGAGCGGCTGCGCAAAAGTTCGTCCGTCACCGTCCGCATCCCCAGCGTGCGTGGCGAAATCCGCGACCGCAACGGCATCACGCTCGTGGCGAACCGCTCGAGTTATTGCGTGGATTTTTACCTCCCGCAAATGGTGAAGGGCTACGGCGAACTCAACGACGGCAAGGTGCCGCTCATCCCATACCGAACCACGCGTGACGGCATGCTCAAGGACGTGCCCATGCCGGACATCGTGGAGATCGTGAACCAGACGATCATCCCGCGCTTCGAAGAATTGCAGCTCGCGCGCGACTACAACGCCAGCCAGCTCGAACGCCACTACCGCACGAATGATCAGGTGCCGTACAGCTACCTCGACGATGCGGATTTCAACACCGTCGCGAAAATTTCCGAAAATGATGCCGGCCTGCCGGGCGTGGAAATTTCGCTGCGCCCCGTGCGGCAATACCTCTACGGCTCGCTCGCCGCGCACATCCTCGGCTACGTCGGCGCGCCGGAGGACATCAACAAACTCGCGGACAGCAAACAGTTCACGTACTACCAGCCCGAGGTGCAGGGGCGCTCGAATGTGGAGCTGGCCTTCGACTCCTACCTGCGCGGCAAGCCGGGCCGCCGCATCCTCGAGCGCACGGCGAAAAACAAGATCGGCGCGGAACTTTCGCGCGAAGAGCCGACGCCGGGGAACAATGTGTATCTCACCGTCGATGCGCGGATTCAGACCATCGTCGAGCAGACGCTGAAGCAGGCCGGCGTGGGCCGTGCCGCCGTCGTCGTCGTGGATCCGAACAACGGCGACGTGCTCGCGATGGCGAGCGTGCCGAACTACGACCCGAACATTTTCATCCCAAAAATCAGCGAGGAGGATTTTGCGCGCCTGGACGACGACGACACGGACCCGCTCGTGAACCGCGCGGTGCAGCCCTTCGCACCGGGCTCCACGTACAAGGTCGTCTCCGCACTGGCCGGTTTCCTCGGCGGACTGCCCGCGAGCCGCACGTACAATTGCTCCGGCGGCGTGACGGTCGGAAACAAATTCATGAAGTGCTGGATCGCCGACAAGGGCGGCGCGCACGGTTCGCTCAATCTCGTCGGAGCGATCAAAAACTCGTGCAACAGCTACTTTTACCAGTGGGGCCGCGACGCCAAGCTGATCAATTACGAGAAGGTCGGCGAAGCGCTGGGCCTCGGCCTCCGCTCCGGCCTGCCGCTCAGCGGAGAAAGTCCCGGCATTTTGCCCGGCCCGAAATGGCTCGCCGCGCGCGGACTTTCCGCCCTTGAAAAATCGTGGGGCCACATCGCGAACACCGCGATCGGCCAGGGCTCCGTGCTCGCTTCGCCACTGCAGATGGCGATGGTCTGCGCGACCGTCGCGAACGGCGGCACTTCATTTTACCCGCGCCTCGTCTCGCGCGTGGTGGATGCGGCGGGCACCGATGTGCGCGACGAGCAGGGCAATCTCGCGGTGCCCGTGGAACCGAAGGTGCGCGCGAATTTGCCGAGCATGGGATTCAGCGCCGGAGAGATCGAGGCGATCCGCCAGGGCATGTGGAAGGTCGTGAACGAAGCGGGCGGCACGGGCGCGAAGGCGCGGATCAAGGGCGTGGAGGTCGCGGGCAAAACGGGCACGGCGCAATTTTGGCGGCAGCAGGGCAAGGAACGGATCAAGGACAATCACGTCTGGTTCATGTGCTTCGCGCCTTACAAAAATCCGAAGTTTGCCATGGTGGTGATGATCCAGGGCGCAAAATCCGGCGGCGGTGTCGCTGCGCCAGTCGCACACAAAATCCTCACGGAAAGCCTCGCGCTCGATGCCGGATACACTCCGAAAATCGCGTGGCTGGATCCGATCCGCGGGCATCTCTCGCAAATCACCGAGATCACGATGAAGGAGGACGGTGCCGTCGGCACGCTCCTGGCGGACACTTTCAAAAGCGCCGGACAAAAAAACGGCGCGCGCACTGCGTCCAGCGACGAGGAGACCTCCGACCACACCGGTGCGCCGAACCGATCCTCCGGCGCGCGCGAACGCACCTCCGCCAAACCCGACCTCCGCGCCGCTGCGGACGAACGCGGTCGCGTGAGCCGCGGCAACTCCGGCAGCCCCGGCAGCGAGAGGCCCAACCTCTTCCAGCGCATTTTTGGCTTCGGAAAATCCAAGCCCATTCCACCCGCCCCTCACCGCTAAGACTCACCCCACCAGTGCTCACCAAACTCGCTCAAACAACCTTCTCCCTCATCAATAAAGTGAAACGACTCATCGGACTCGGACCTCGCCAGACTGGCAACAAACTCATCATCACCGTCGAAAAACTCGAGAAGCGCGTGGCGCTCATGGAGAACGGCGTGCTCGAAGAATACAACGTGGAACGCGCGACGGATCGCAACATCGTCGGCAGCATTTTCAAAGGCCGCGTGCGCAACATCGAACAGGGCCTCAAGGCCATGTTCGTGGACATCGGCTACGAAAAAAATGCGTTCCTCCATTTTTGGGACGCGCTTCCCGCGGCACTCGACGCGGGCGTCGAAGAAGTCGAGCGCACGAACAAAAAACAAAAGCAGCGCATCACTTCAAAGGACATCCCGAGCATCTACCCCGTCGGCAGCGAGGTGCTCGTGCAGGTGACGAAAGGACCGATCAGCACGAAGGGTCCGCGCATCACCACGAACATCAGCATGGCAGGACGCTTCCTCGTGCTCATGCCGTTCAGCGACCAGTGCGGCATCTCGCGGAAAATCGACAACCCCAAGGAGCGCGAACGCCTGCGGAAAATCCTCCGCGAACTCAGCGTGCCCGAAGGCATGGGCGTCATCATCCGCACCGTCGGCGAAGGACAGAAGGCGCGCTATTTCATCCGCGACATCGCCTATCTCGTGGAGCAGTGGCGGAGCATCGAGGAGAAGATGAAGCAGAAATCCTCGACGGCGTGCGTCTTTCAGGAACCCGATCTCGTCGAGCGCACCGTGCGCGATTTTCTCACGGACGAAATCGAGGAGGTCGTGTGCGACGACGCGCACAGCGTCACCCGGATGCAGGAAATGGTCGGCCAGGTGAGCAAGCGCAGCGTCTCCCGCATCACGCACTACAAGGAACCCGTGCCGATTTTCGAGCGCTACGGCGTGGTGAAGCAGATCGAGGATGCCTTTCACCGCCAGGTCTGGCTGAAGTGCGGCGGCTACATCGTCATCGATGAAACCGAGGCGCTCGTCGCCGTGGACGTGAACACCGGCCGCAACAAGGGCGCGCGCGACGTGGAGAAAACGATCTTCACGACGAACATGGAGGCCGTGGATGAAATCGCGCGGCAGCTCCGACTGCGCAACATCGGCGGACTGATCATCGGCGACTTCATCGACATGAAAAGCCGCAAGGATCAGCAGGCCGTCTATCAGCGCATGCGCGACTGCCTGAAGCGCGACAAGGCGAAGACGCACGTCCTCCCCATTTCGCCGCTCGGCCTCATGGAAATGACGCGCCAGCGCGCACAGGAAAGCATCAGCGGTTCCGTGTTCCAGCCGTGCCCATACTGCAACGGGCGCGGAAAAGTGAAGAGCCCGATGAGCATGAGCGTCGAGATTCAGCGCGAACTGCACCGCGTGATGAAGTACTACGTCGATGTCCACGAAGTCCGCGTGCAGCTCCATCCGCACGTCCTCGAGCGGCTCCGCAAGGAGGACGAGGAACTGCTCGTGGAGATCGAGCGGAAGTACGCCGGCAAGCTCAGCTTCCGCCCCGACCCGACCTATCATCACGAAAAGTTCAGCCTGCACGACCACAACACCGGGGCGGAACTGAAGATCGTGTAAGCCGCCCGCGTCCGCGGAAAGTAGGCGAGCTTTTCCAACTTCGCGCGGGCGAGCGCAGCGAGGCGGTGGGCATTGCAGGCGTGAGCGGAAGCCCACGTCGCGCGCTCCCGAGCGCGCCCAAACTTCGCACAATCTGTCCGTTCTCCCGCCTGATCGCGCGGCGTCGCCAGCCTCCCCGCCCTGCGTGGCCGGCGCACCGGCAGGTCACACGATTGTGACATCGCGCTGCTTGCCGCGTGCGATGCTCCCGGCACACTTGCGCCGCTTTTCATGAGCAAATCCAACAGCAAGAAAATCATGGTCGCCGAGGATGAAGAAGATGTCCGGCGGCTCGTCTGCAACAGTTTGAAAAACGCCGGATTTGCCACGCTGGAAGCCGCCGACGGACCCAGCGCGCTCGAGACCGCGCGCACGCAGCTCCCCGCGCTCCTCGTGCTCGACCTCATGCTCCCCGGCATGGCCGGCCTCGAAGTTTGCAAAGCGCTCAAGAACACCGCCGAGACGAAGGGCATCCCGATCCTCATGCTCACCGCGAAGGCCGAGGAAGTGGATCGCATCGTCGGCTTTGAGCTCGGCGCGGACGACTACATGACCAAGCCCTTCAGCCCTCGCGAACTCGTCCTGCGCGTGCAGAGCATCCTGCGCCGCGCCTCCGGCCAGCCGCAGGAGGACGCCATCGTGAAGCTCGGTGAAATCACCGTGGACCGCACCCAGCACAAGGTCGCCGTGAAAGGCAAACCGCTCGAACTCACCGCGACCGAATTCAAACTGCTCGCCACGCTCATGGAACGCCGCGGCCGCGTGCAGAGCCGCGATGTGCTGCTCAATGACGTCTGGAGCTACGACAGCGTGATCGACACGCGCACCGTGGACACCCACGTCCGCCGCCTCCGCGAAAAACTCGGCAAAGCCGGCAGCCACGTGGAGACCGTGCGCGGCTTCGGCTACCGCATGGCGAACATCCCGTAATGCGCGACGGGCGATGATCTATTTCGACGCTTACTATGTCGCCAAATCATTTTTTCCCAAGCGTTTCACCTTGAGACGGCCAGACCCGTGTGGCATTGATTCCGAGCCATGACCGCTCAGGAAATCCTGCAAACCGTCGCCACCATGCCTTGCGAAGATTGGATGAAAATTCAGACCGGCATTGCGGAGATGGTTTCCGCCCGCTTCTCCGAGGGTGAAACTGCTGAAATTCGCGAAGCCTTGGCGGAAGCGGAGTCCGAGTTGGGCCGGGGAGAAGGCTTCAGCAGTCAGGACATGCGCCTGCATTTCGGGCTGAAATGACGCATCGGGTTCTCTACTCACCTCGCAGCAGGCGGGACTTGGAGAAAATTGGCGCCCATATCGCCGATGAATCCGGACACGCGGACACGGCGGGTCGCTTCATCCGCCAGCTTCTGGAGGCCTGCGACAGTCTGGAGAACCTGCCGGCACGTTTCCCGCTTTATCCCTATTCGCCCCGCTGGCGGATGATGCCCGCCGGAAACTATCTGATCTTTTTCCGAATCGACCCTGCCACCGTCTGGATCGGCCACATCCGACACGCTGCGAGGCGGCCGTTCGGCGGTTGAGGAGCACGTCCGGCAGTGAAAGATCAAGTCCTCGGCGCGTGCCTCGTCTTTCTGCAATCGCGTTCGTATCCAGCAGCATCACCAGCCCTCCGCATCCACCCGCGAAAACTCCGCCTCGATCAGCGCGTGGATCCGCTTCAGCTCCTCCCTCGGCACTTCGGGCGGCGGAACCGGCGCGCCCCGCAACGGCCCAGGCCGCAGCCGTGAGGATAAATGCCGCAGCAAAACCTCCTGCTCAGGAAACGGCAGGGCTTCCACTGCTTCTTCGATTTCAGCCAGCGTGCTCATGCCGGGGAAAGTAGCACGGTCGCCGGAGAAAGCTCACCCCCCACGCCGGTCTTACTCTGATGGAACGCCGCGGTCGCCTGCAGAGCCGCGACGTGCTGCTCAATGGCGTCTGGAGCTACGACAGCGTGATCGACACGCGCACCGTGGACACCCACGTCCGCCGCCTCCGCGAAAAGCTCGGCAAAGCCGGCAGCCACGTGGAGACCGTGCGCGGCTTCGGCTACCGCATGGCGAACATCCCGTAGCAGGCCTGCCGCCGGCGGCGGGCGGCGAGGCACACCGCGCCGAGGCCGAGCAGGGCGAGGCTGGCGGGCTCCGGCACCGCGCGGATTTGGAAGCCATTCAAGACTGAATTACTCCCTCCGCTCGGCGTGGCCACGATGGTCTGCGCCGGTGCGTTGGCCGTGAAGTTCCCACTGACCCACTGTCCCACTCCGCCGGCCGCGGCGGGCGCATTGGTCTGGTCCAGCGACACCGAAAGGCCGGAGGTCAGGATCGTATGGGCGTCTTGGGAAGGAAAATTGAAAAATCCGAACGAATCATTCGACCACAACTGGACTTGGTAACTCGTCCCAGGCGTCAGCCCGCCCAGCGTCAGAGTCAAATTCCCGATCGCACCGCCGACGGCGCTCTGCAGCATTCCCTGATAAGCGGCGGAGAGGGAAGTATAGGGCGCGCCGCCACCTCCTGCAGCTGTGTTCGTGGAGTTAAAGCCTCCGATGCTCGTCGCCAGCGTCGCACTGCCGACGGTCACCGGATTGCTGCTAATGTTCGGCGCGGCAAAGGGGGCAAACGTCACCCCGTTCACCATCGCGGACGGCACGCCCGTGTCGCCGAAGGTGTAGGCGTAAAGCAGTGTGCCAGCCGTGATCACATTCGCGTCCGCGGAGATGAGCGTGGGCGCATTCCAGAGGATGCTTGGCGGGGCAACTCCCGCCTGGCTGCGCGCGGCTGGCAGGAGGGCGAGGGCGAGGGCAGCAGCGAGAGTGAGGTTGTTTTTTTTCATGCTCTTGCTGCTTGCGGTTTTCTTTCCGGGGCTTTGGGAATGGGGTTCTCTCGAAGCCGGGAGACGGATCGCGGGGATTGCTGCGGCGGGGTTGTTGCTGATTTGCTCAGGCTGAGGTCGCCGACGATGTGGAGCCTTGCGCGGCGTGGGAGCGGCGACGCGTGCGCGAGGCGGAAAAGCCGATGGCACCCAGCAGGATCAGCGAAATCGCCCCCGGCTCCGGCACCGTCCCGGCCGAGGCGAAAATGTTACTGACCTCGGTCGCGCTCAGCTGCCGGTTATACACGGCGATCTCATCGAGTCCTCCTTGGAAAGTGCGGCCGGAGAAAACGGTGTCTTCCCCGATGGTGAAGGTCGCGTTGTTCAGAGTATGCGAGCTGGTCGCGGAGCCGCTGGTCACATCCACCCCGTCGAGGTACAGCGAACGCGTCCCAGTATTGGAAAAAGTCCCGGCAACAAAATGCCATGCATTCAAATCGGTGACCGGGTTCGTGCTGGCTGAATTCCCGCCGCTGTCGGTGTAGAATCGGATCCTGTTATCCGTC
Source organism: Chthoniobacterales bacterium (assembly GCA_038239865.1). GTDB lineage: Bacteria > Verrucomicrobiota > Verrucomicrobiia > Chthoniobacterales > Chthoniobacteraceae > SXWH01. The sequence continues at coordinate 2,383 of JBBSEI010000039.1, read as the reverse complement.
GTGATGAGCAGACTGAAGTCATCCCCGACGGCGGATTCCGTGGCGATGGTGAAGATGCGCCCGGTGACTGAAGGCAGCGCCGAGAAATTATACCAGCCGAGGATCGATCCTTGGGTGCTGATCTGTCCCGTCAGGCTCGTGCTCACATAGTCGCCCGTTCCGTCAAGCGTCAGGCGGCGGTTTGTCGGATCCACTGCCAGCGCCGGCCCGGAACCGGCTGCGCCCACCGCCGCGTCCCCGAAAAAAGTCCCCGTGTAGCCGTTCACGCTGCTATTGGCCTGCGTGCTGGGCGTGAAGCGCCAGTAGCCGAGCAGATTGGGCGTATTCGTGACGGTGGTCACGTAATCCGCCGCCCGCAGCGAAGCAGGCAGTGCGGCGAGGACGAGGCAAACAATGCGGGAGGATGTTTTCATTTTCGGTTCTTTGGTTGAGGAGGGAATTCGCGTGGGCGGCATTTGCATTGCCCACGCAAGATTGCAAAAAAAAGTGGCCGAAGCAATGGCAATATTTGCGCCTGCGACGGCCTCCGCAGCGCAATCATCAGCGCGTGAGTCACCTGACCCTATCCTAAGACGGGCTCACACCGCATCACGCCCACCGGTTTGGCATGGGCCTCCGCTGAACGAGCCAGTGCCCGGCGGTCAGCGTATCGCGGATGATTGAGGGCGGCATTTTCATAGGGACGCCTTGTCCGGGGTCCATTCTTCTCATCCCTGCCAAAAGGACGGCCTGAATCCGACACAGTGGCCTCCAATTTCAAAAGGATGGCCTCGGGGAATCAATTCTTCTCGTCCCTGCCAAAAGGATGGCCTGTGTGGATCAATTCTTCTCATCCCTGCGAAAAGGACGGCGTGTACCGATCCCATGTAGTCACCCTTTTCAAAAGGACGGCCTGTACCGATCCAATGTGGCCACCATTTTCAAAATGATGCGGTAAATGGCTCCGCCGCGCCGCTTGGCTGAAAGCTGGCACCGCAACTGCTTGGGACTTCCATGACCCAGAGCGTGGCCTCGGGCTGCATGTTTGCGGGCCTTTGCCCTCAGCGCATGAGCGCCCCGAAAGTGCATGACGGGCTCTCAGCGGCTCAGGCCCGCACGCGCGCGCTCCGAGACCGCGCTACTTTCCCGCCGCCTTCTGCTTCGCCGCCTCGATTTTCGCGCTGATTTTCGCAGGCTCCTCCGGCTTCAGCTTCAGCGCGCGCTCCCAATACTGGATCGCCTCGGCGTGATTGCCGAGTTGCTCGCACGCATCGGCGAGATGATCAAAGACCATCGCATCCTCCTCCGGGAGCTTCTCCACGGCGGTGAGCAATTCCTTCTTCGCCTCGGCGAATTTCCCGGCCTTGAAATAGTACCAGCCGAGCGAATCGAGATACGCGCCGTTGTCCGGCATCATCTCCACGGCCTTGCGGATCATCTGCCCGGCTTCCTCCACGTTCAGTCCGCGGTCCACCAAGATGTAGCCGAGGTAATTGTAGGCCTCGGGCGTTTCGGGATTCAGCGCGATGCTCTTGCGCAGAAGCTCCACCGCACGGTCCACCTGCCCCGCCTGCTCGGCCGCCGCACCCCATTTGAAATAAAAATCCGCGCCCAGCAGAACGTCGTCGCGGCCCTTTGCCTCCTCGACCACGGCAGCAAACATCTTCAGCGCATCCGCATGCCGCTTTGCCGCGCTGAGCGCGAGCGCGAGGCCGAGCGTCACGCGCGGGCGATCGGGGAATTTGGCGCGCGCCTTTTCCATCGTCACCACCGCGTCGGCCGGCTTCTTCGCGCGGATCTGCGTGTCGGCGAGATTGAAATGATTCACCGGTTCGCCGACATCGAGCACCAGCGAGCGTTCGTAGTGTTCGATCGCCTTGTCCATCTGCCCGCTCTGCTCGTAGAGTTCGCCCAGCAGTTCGAAGAGATCCTGCCGCAGCGACTCGTTCGGGTCGCGTGCGAATTGCTCGAGCAGCGGAATCGCCTCCGCCTTCCGGTCGTTCGCCGCAAGCGCGCGGATGAATTTCTCGCGCAGATTTTTCGTCGCCTCGTCGCGCGGGGCCTGGTTCAGCTTCACCGCGCGTTCGTAGAATTCCAGAGCCTCCTTCGTCTTCCGCGCGAGCACGGCAAAATCCCCGGCTTGCGCGAGTACCGAAGCATCGTTCGGCTTCAATTCCACGGCCCTGCGAAACGCGGTTTCCATCTGCCGCAAATGCTCCGGCATCGTCGTGCCGTCGTCCTTCAGAAAATTCTTCCGCAGAAAGCGGCCGAGGCTCAGCCAGAAGTCCGGATTCTTCGAGCCGCTCTTCAGCGCCTTCTCGATGAACTCCTCGGCCTTCTGCTTTTCGGGACCCTGATCCAACAAGTCATACACCGAAGCCCACGCGGCGAAGCTGTCCGGCGC
>JBBSEI010000038.1:0-39151 GCA_038239865.1 Chthoniobacterales bacterium | reverse complement strand
GGTAGTTCTCCAGCGCGAGGATGAGCGACTCGACGGTGTGGATGTCGAGGTGCGTCGTGGGCTCGTCCATGAGCAGGAGGTTCGGCGGGTCCACGAGGAACTTGATGAGGTTCAGCCGCGTCTTTTCGCCACCGCTGAGGATGGCGGTCTTCTTGTAGATTTCGTCCTTGCGGAAAAGGAACGATCCGAGGATTCCGCGCGCGTCGTTTTCGCTGAGGTCCTTGCCGCTCTCCATGACTTCCTGCAGCACGGTCTTCGCGGGATCGAGCGTCGCGCTGCGGTGCTGGCTGAAGTATCCGATCTTCGCGTTCAGCCCCGGCGTGCGCGTGCCCTTTTGAAAATCGAGGACGCCGCCAAGGATTTTCAGCAGCGTGGATTTGCCCGCGCCATTCGGGCCGACGAGCACGGTGCGCTCGTCGCGCTCGATGGTGAGGTCGAGGCCGGTGTACACTTTCACATCGCCGTACGCCTGATGGATTCCCTCGAGCGACATCGCGCGCTGACCGATGCGCGGCGGCTGCGGGATTTGAAAACGGAACGGCTTCTTCGGCGGGAGCGGCTTCTCAAATTTCTCCATGCGCTCGATCTGCTTGAGCTTGCTCATGGCCTGCGAGGCCTTCGAGGTCACGGAGCGGAAGCGGTCCACGAATTCCTGCAGCGACGCGATTTCCTTCTGCTGGTTTTTGTACGCGGCGAGCTGCTGCTCGTAGTTCGCCTCCTTTTGCTCCAGGAAAGCGGCGTAGTTCCCCGTGTAAGCGACGAGTTTGCGCTCATCTATTTCGTACACGCGCTCGACGATCTCATCCATGAACTGCCGGTCATGCGAAATGAGCAGCACCGCGCCGGAGTAGTTCTTGAGATAATTTTGCAGCCACAGCAGCGAAAGCAGATCGAGGTGGTTCGTGGGCTCGTCGAGCAAAAGCAAATCCGGCTCCATCACGAGCAGCCGCGCGAGATGCGCGCGCATGATCCAGCCGCCGCTCATCTCCTTTGCCGGACGCGAAAAATCCTTCTCCCGGTAGCCGAGGCCGTGAAGCATTCGCTTCGCCTTTGCGTCCACCTGCGGATTGCTCAGCGCCTCGTGCTTCGCGTGCGCCTCCATATATTCGGGGCTCTCGACGTCGCCCGCTTTTTCAAACGCGTGCAATTTTTCCTCCAGCACCGCGATGTCGCCCGCGCGGCCGGTCGCGATGTCGAGCACGGTCTCGTCGCCCACACACTCGGCCTCCTGCGGGAGATAGCCGACCATCGTCCACGCATCGCGCTCCACAGTGCCGGCATCGGGATCATCCTTGCGAAGAATGAACCCGAACAGCGTGGACTTGCCTGTGCCGTTCGGGCCGACGAGGGCGACGCGCTCGCCGTAGTTCACCTGCATGGAGGCGTGCTCGAAGAGGACGCGGCCGCCGAGGCTTTTGCGGATGTCACGGATGGTCAGCATGGGAAAGTGGAATGCGAGGTCGCGGTTGAAAGTGTCGGTGTTTGTTTTCGGGAGACTATGCGCAGATGGAAAGCATTTCACGCAGGAATCCGCGCAGCCTCTCGGAGAATGTGGACCGAAAGTCAGAAGATAAACGCCGCGACGCGGAGACGCGGAGGAAAGGGGAAAGATACCGCAGAATGCCTCGGCATCTCTGCGTGTCCGCGTCGCTGCGTTTCCAAACAAGCTCCCTCCATCCCCATGCAGGCATTCTCGGTCCACCCGCTGAGCGCGGGCGCGCGGCAGCGATGGTGCTTGTGCCGCTTGCGCGCGGACGGTACTCTTCGTGCAGTTCGGCAAAACCAGAAACGCCTGAATATGGAATCGAAGACAATCAAGGTTCTCATGGTGGATGACAATCGAGCGGATTTCCACCTGGTGAACGAAATGCTGAAGACGGCGGACCCGGACAAATTCGACCTCACGTGGGCGTCGTCGTACGAAGTCGCAATCGAGCATCTGGGCAATCCATTCGATGTCGCGCTGCTGGATTTTCGCCTCGGCAAACACACCGGCCTCGACCTGCTGAGCGAGGCAAAAAAGGTCGCGTGCCGGTTTCCGCTGATCATGCTCACCGGACTCGCCGATCCGCTGCTCGACGAATGCGCCGTGGCCGCGGGGGCGGATGATTTTCTCCCAAAGACGGAGATGACGCCGACGCTGCTCGACCGGCTGATCTCGCACGCCGTCGAGCGCTCCCGCGTGCAAAAGGCGCTGCGCGAATCCGAACTGAAATTCCGCTCGATCACGGAGGCGGCGGCGGATGCGATCATCGCCGCGGACGCCGAGGGGAAAGTGGCTTCCTGGAATGCCGGTGCGAGCGGGATGTTTGGCTACGCGGAGGATGCGATCCGCGGAAAGGCGGTGACGGATCTCATCGCGGATCGGAGCCGGCAGCAATTCGACGAAGGCATGGCGAACCTCAGCTCGGGCGCATTCGCCAGCCTGCTGATCGGGACGGGCCAGCGGAGCCAAATCTTCGGCGTGAGCGCAGGGGGCATCGAGTTTCCCGTGGAGATTTCGCTGAGCACGTGGATGACGGCGGAGGCGCAATTTGTCGGCCTGATCATCCGCGACATCACGCAGCGCGTGCTCGTGGAAAGGCGGCTCGTGGAAGACCGCAACCTGCTGCGCTCGATCATCGACAATCTCCCCGAGCACATTTACGCGAAGGACCTTCAGGGTCGCTACATCGTGAGCAATGCCGCGCACCTCGCCTTCGCGGGGGCGGAGGATTCCCGGGAGATCGTGGGAAAGACGGCGTTCGATATTTTTCCCCCGGAACATGCCGCGCGCGACCAGGCGGATGATCTCGCCGTCATCCGCGCGAATCGCCCGTCCATCGAGCGGGAAGAGGCGACGGTGGATCGCCCGCACGGAAAACCGATCTGGCTTTCGACAAACAAAATCCCGCTGCTCAACAGCGATTCGCGCGTGACCGGACTCGTGTGCCTGAGCCGCGACATCACCACGCGCAAGGAAGCCGAAATCGCGCGCGACCGCAGCGAGCAGGCGATGCGCGCGGCGGTGGCGGAACTGCAGCGCTCGAATGCGGAACTCCGGGAGACGCAGATGCTGCTCATCCAGGCGGAGAAATTGGAATCGCTCGGGCGGCTCTCGGCCGGCATCGCGCACGAGGTGAAAAATCCGCTCAACCAACTTTTGCTCGGCACGGAATTTCTGCAAAAGGCGATCCCCGCCGAGGAGACCGTGTGGTCGGAGGTGCTCGACGACATGCACGGCGCCGTGCTGCGCATGGACAAAATCCTCCGCGGGATGCTCGAGTACGCCGTGCCGAACGAGCTGGATCTCAAAGTGGAGGATCTCAATGGCACACTCGAAAATGCGCTCCTGCTGCTGCGGCTCGAGCTGATGAAAAACCACGTGACCGTCGAGAAACGGATGGCCGAAAGCCTTCCGCCCGTGGCGCTGGATCGATCGAAGGTCGAGCAGGTGCTGATCAATCTTTTCGTCAATGCCATGCATGCGATGCCGGATGGCGGCGACGTGCTGGTGCGGACATTCACCGAAAAATCCACCACCGCCGGACCCGAGACCGGCGACCGAAAGAACGAACGCATCCGCGTCGGCGATCCGATCGTCGTCATGGAGATCAGCGACTCGGGGCAGGGCATCCCGGAGGAAAAGCTGGAGAAAATTTTCGATCCATTTTTCACCACCAAGCCGAACGGCAAAGGCACCGGACTGGGGCTGACGGTCTCCAAGAAAATCATCGAACTTCACGGCGGCACGCTGCAACTTCTCAACCGCCCCGAATCCGGAGTCACGGCGCGGATTACTTTCAAAGGACACACGGCGCAGGAGGCGGCGCTCCCGACGCCAGTTGACACTCGGGGGCAGGCTGCCTAAGAAATTCGCATGAGCACTGACCGACGCCGCATTTTGATTGTGGATGATGAAAAGGTGACGACGCGGCTGTTGCGCATGACGCTCGAGCAGACCGGCAAATACGAGGTGCGAGCCGAAAATGATCCGAACGTCGTCGTGGCAGCGGCCATGGAATTCCGCCCGGATTTGATCGTCCTCGATGTCATCATGCCGGACATGGATGGCGGCGATGTCGCGGCTGCGCTCAAGGACAACCCGAGCCTGTGCAAGATTCCCGTCGTCTTCCTCACCGCGACCGTCCGGAAGTCCGAAGTGGATTCGCACGGCGGGGTGATGGGCGGCTACCCCTTTCTCGCGAAGCCCGCGAGCACCGAGTCGATCGTTCAGTTTATTGATAAGCATCTCAGCTATTGATGCGCGTGCGGGTAAACCCGCGCCCCGACTTATTGCCGCCCAAGGAACCAATCATGACCGGCACACATGGCGTGTTATTCAGTCTGATTGTTCCGACACTGAACCGGCGCGAGGATGTACGCCGCCTGCTCGCTTCCATCGAGGCCCAGGGTTGCCAGGACTTTGAAGTCATCATCGTTGATCAAAACCCGAATGCCCTCCTCGACGATGTATGCCGCGACTTCGCGCAGCGCATGCCGCTGCTGCACCTAAGGACAGAATCGAAAGGCGCCGCGCATGCGAGGAATCACGGGCTGGGATTTGCAAAGGGCGCGATCATCAATTTTCCCGACGACGATTGCGAGTTCACGCCGGAACTGCTCGCGCGCGTAGCAGCGCAGTTCGACGTGAAGGCTGCGTTGGATGCTCTCTTTGGGCGCACTGTCGATCCCGTCACAGGGGAAAGTTCCGTTGCGAAATTCGACTCGCGCAGCCAGTGGGTGACGCGTGCGAACGTCTATCACACCACGGTCGAAGCCACGATGTTTGCCAGGCGAGGTCTGTTCGATGATGTGGGGCTGCAGGACGAGAGCCTCGGCGTGGGTACCTTCTTCGGTGCGGAGGAAGGAGCCGACTTTGTGCTGCGTGCTCTGTACAAGCAGAAGCGGCTGTTTTACGATCCGAGCTTCATCATGCATCACCCGCAGAAGGTCGCGCGCTATGATGCGGGTGAAATGAGGCGGGCGCTGAGCTACGGCAGGGGCTTTGGACGGATGTCCGTGAAGCACGTTCTGCTTTACAGGCAGCGTAGCGCCGCGATCCGGTTCCTGAAGTTCCAGTTTCGCGCGGCGGCCGGAGTCGTACTCTGCCTCGTGCGGCTCCAGCCGCGGCGAAGCTGGTATTACGTGACGCTGATCCGGGGCCGGCTGTCCGGCGTTGTGCGTTCATGGCAGGAGTTTCGGAAAGCGGGCAAAACCGCGCGCGGAAGCGGCGCACCTTGATCGCTCCCGCTGCTAGGACGCCCGTTATTGACACTGCAAATCGGAAGTAGCTAACAAGGCGGCGGACACGGAACGATGAAGATCACCCTCAACGGCTATTACGGTTTCGCCAACTACGGGGACGAGTTGTTCAACCTGACGACCGTTCTCGCCGCGCTGCGATGGTGGGCTGGGCACCACTTGGACATCCTCGGCCCACCCGTGGCGGGCATTGAGGCAAACTTCCGCGTACCGGGCTGGTTCCCGCAGGCACTTTACACAGCCCCTGGTCTTGCTGGGAAGCTGAGCCGGCTTTCATTTCTTGGCGGCGCCATTCTTCGGCGGGATCTCATCGTCTTTGCCGGAGGATCGACACTGTCTCACGGAAGCATCATGAAAAAAGTCCAGCGCATCGCCGCCGAGCGCGGGATCGCAAAATTCGCCGCCATCGGCGTATCCATCGGGCCGTTTCACGATCAGGCCGACGAGGATGAAGCCGCGCGCTTCCTGCGAAAGTTCACGTATTTTTCGGTGCGCGATCGGAAATCGGTCGAGCTGCTGGAAAAGATGCAGGTGCCCGTGAAGCCGCTGCTCGCGCGGGATCTCGTGGGTGCGCTGCCGCTGCTGCTCGCGCGGGAAGACGCCCGACGGGAGACGGAACCCGCGCGGGGACAGCCCGTGCTGGGCATTTCCGTCTGCCATTACGAGCGGCTCACCGGGGGCGATACGAAGACGGAAGACTGCCGGAACTCCGCGCTTTTCGAGGGGGTGTCGAGTTTTGCGAAACGCGAGGGCGTGCCAGTGCGCATCTTCTGCCTGAACACACATCCACGATGGGGCGATGAGGCGCTTTCGCGGGAACTGATGGACCGGCTGGTGCGGCAGGGAACGGAAGTGGAATGGATCAGCGCGAAGGACAATATGCTCGGATGCTGGCATGGGCTGGCCGCGTGCCGCGCAGTCCTGAGCGTCCGCCTCCATGGTACGATCACCGCGTACCTTTGCGGCGTCCCGTTTTCGCTCGTGGAGTACCATCGCAAGTGTACCGATCTGATCGAGGACATTGGCCAGCCGGAGGGAATACGGATCCGATACGATTGCTCGGATCCGCTCGTGGTCGAACACATCCTCGACCGGCTTTTCCGCAAGTCCGAAGTGCCGTCGCTGCCGCGCGAAGTCTTCGCCCGGGAGGCGGCACTCAATTTCACTCAGGTGCCATGGGCCACGGAAGTGGGCTGATTTGCGCTCCGTCAAACGTGACGATTACGCCTCACACCCTCCGCATTTTTTTCCGATGAAAACAACACCGGGATCGTCACGATTCGCTGTGATCATCGTCAGCAAGGGCAGGGCGGAGATCCTCGGCGAAACATTGGAGTCGGTTCTTCGACAGCACGGCGAGCCAAAGGTCGTGGTCGTCACACCCGGCGCTCCGGATCTCTCCGAGGGGATTTCGTCGGAGCCGAGGATCCGGACGATCGTGGGGCCCGAGGGGGCCACGGTGCAGCGCAACGCCGGAATTGACGCGCTGAACCTCAATGAATTCGACTTGGCAACTTTTTTCGATGACGATGTGGAGATTCATCCGGAGTATCTGAGGAGGATGGGCACGCTGATGGACGAGCGCCCGGACATCGTCGCCGGATCTGGGACGGCGCTCAGGGACGGCGACGTTTCGCGGGAGGAGGCTCGCACGGAGGTGTCCCGCTGGCAGCCCTGGGGCGAAGACCATTTCCAGACAGAAGGCAAATACGTGTTGCTCTACGGCTGCAACATGTGCGTCCGAGCATCCGCGTTGAAGGATGTCCGGTTCGACGAAAACCTCCCGTCATTCGCGTTCGCGGAAGATTACGAGATCTCGATTCGCCTGCGCCGCATCGGGACGGTTGGAAAATTCAACAACTTCGTGTGCGTGCATCTCAAAACGCCCGGCGGGCGTGTAAATCTGCGCCGCGTGTCGTATGCGATGATCGCGAACAATCTCTATTTTCTGCGGATAGGATCGGTGCATCTGCCCCGCGGAAGGGCGATCCTGCGTTTCCTGTATCTCGCATTTTACTTTGTGCCATTCGTCGAGTTTTTCCGCCGCAGCCGCGGAGCGTCGTGGCAGGAGAAGCTCCGATGGTGGGAAGGCTGCGCCCGTGCCTGGCTCGACATGCTACTGGGCCGGTGTAACCCGTCCCGCATCCTGCACCTGTAAAGTGCGACTCGGAGCGCGCTGCGAACGCCAGACTTCAGCTTAGTGGTGCGGCCTCATGGATGAGGGGCCACGGAGAGCGTGATGCCTCGCACCGTAATTGTCGCAGTCTCCTCCGCATCACTGCGTCCCCGCGTCGAAACAGATTTTCCATACACTCTCTCAGGGAGGCAGGACATCGGGAGCCGCAGTTGAAGCGGGCTCCACGGCAGGCCTTCGCGGGGACCGGCCACGGCGGAGCGCGGGATGTGTAATAAGAACCGCGAAGAGCAGCAGCAGCCATGTCGGGAAAGCGCGGCCCGTGCTCACATAGATGATGCGCGTCTGCTCGCTCAGTGCGATGAACAGGAACGAATAGAGAAAAAGACCCGCCACGGAGCCACGCTGGTAAGACCCATGGAGCAGCCGGGCCACGCAACCGAACAGCATGAAATAAACAAGGGCGCCAGCCATGCCGAGATCGGTGAAGGCGGGGAAGATGCCGCTGGTGTTGTTAAGCTCGGGGTTCCCCTCTGAAGCGAGAAGTGCGGGGTTGGTCAGGACCGGATCCTTGTCGCCACCGAGGGCGGCTCGCAGCGCGTCACCCACGACGGGGAATTTCCACAGCCAGTCCAGCGTCGCGTACGGAAAGTTGAGCGCGCCGTGCGCGTGCCACTCGATCGCACCGTTGTTCAGCGCGGTGAGGTAGTAGCCCAGCAGGCGCAGCAGACAAAATGAGAACAGCGACTGATTCCCGCTGGCCGCATAAGATGTGGACCATGAGCGGAAGTATTCGGTGAAAGTGAAGAGCGCGTAGAGACCGGCAATTCCCGCCACCGGGGCGACCAGGAGAAATCGCCGCAGCGCCGAGCCGGGCCGTCCGAATCCAACCAGCCGGATCATGAGAATCACGGACGGCAGCACGACCTCGATCAAACTGAGCCTCTCGGAGAGAAAAATGGCGCGAAACATCGTCACCAACAGCAGCATCGCCAGGCGCAGCCTGACCTTCTCCCAGCCCTGCGTGAATCCGAGATACGTCCCGAGCAGGACGGTTCCCATGCCGAATTGGGTAAACGTGGTAACTCCGGTGACGATGGATTCCGCAGCGGATTTTTTCAGTTCGTCGGACGCGCCTTTGCCGCCCGAGAGCATGCTCGTGATCATGCCGAGTCCGCCCTGCCGCAGGATGGAGCCGAACCAGAGCGCATAGCCAAGAATCGTCACGGCGAAAACCACATCGAAAAGGATTTTCAGCTCGCGTGCACCGAATCGGGCATCGCGCGGCCCCGAAGCGTTCCGGCTATGCGTGGAAAAGCCCGCATTGATCCACGATGCGAGCAGGCAGCCCACGGAAAAGGCGGCGGCAACGGCGACGCAGATCACGAATGCGGTGGAGTCGAACGCCTTTGCCGTGCGCCAGTTTTCCCGATATTCGGCCTCGGGCAGCAGATAGGCGACGAGCGAAAACAGCAGCAGCGGAACGACTGCGATCCAGAACGGGTGCAGCCACCATAGCGAGGCAGATGCTTGCGCGGGCTTTTTCGTTTTTTTTGCGGGATGCATGTGGAGGGGCACCGCCGCAGCAGAGCCGCGGCGGGCGGGATGTTTCAGCGAGGAAACTCGTGTTGCCGGAAATGCTCCCGCAAATGTTCGAAGAGGTGGCGTTTGATTTGCGCACGAAAATTCTCGGGGCGGAACCGCTCTGCATTCGCGCGGCACTCGGCGGGGGCGAACGACTGCCGCTCAAAACGGGTGACGGCGTCGGCGAGGCTCGCGGCGGTCTGCTCGTCGAAAAACATGCCGGTCTTGCCCTCGATTACGGTCTCCGTCGCTCCGCCGGCGCGGAACGCAATCACTGGGCGGCCCGCGGCCTGCGCTTCGACGGCGGTGATCCCAAAGTCCTCGATCTGGGTGTAGAGGACCGCGCGACAGCGTTCGTTGTGGTCCTTCAGCGCGGCGAAGGGCTGGCGTCCGAGGAAGCGGATCGTAGGTCCGGCCTTCTGTCGCAGCGCGGGCATCTCCGAGCCGTCGCCGATGATCACGAGCGGCTTGGCGAGTTGATTGAAGGCATCGATCGCGATGTCCACGCGCTTGTAGGGCACGAGTTCGGAGACGATGAGGAAGAAATCCTCCGAGGGCCTCGCGGGATCAAAGGCTGCGACATCCACGGGCGGAAAAATGACGACCGAATCGCGGCCATAGAATTTGCGGATGCGTTCCTGGACGAACTTCGAGTTCGCAATGAAGTGCGTGACGCGCTGCGCGGCGGCATAGTCGAAGCGCCGCACGTACGGGACGATGAAGCGGAAGACGAAGCGCCCGATCGCGCCGAGGCCGGCGGTATGCCGCGCGTAGGTTTCCTGCATGTCGAAAAGGTAGCGCGGCGGCGAGTGGCAGTAGCAGACGTGCGGCGTGGCGCGCGGATACGCGAGGCCCTTCACGACGCTCGCGTCGCTGCTGAGGAGAAAGCGCGTGTCGCCCGCGGTCTTCATTTTCCGCACTGCAAAAGGGAAGAGAGGGAGGAGCGACTTGTAACGGTTCGCGCTGCCGGGGATGTGGCGCAGGAGCGACGGGCGGATGGGGTGCGGGCGGATGGTGTCGCTGAGATTTTCCGGGGCGGCGACGATGGTGTGGATGGGTGCGCCGGGGAACAGCAGGCAAAATTGTTCGAGCACTTTTTCGCCGCCGCGCATGCGGACGAGCCAGTGGTGGGCGAGTGCTTCGTTCATTTTTCAGCCTCGGTGCTGCGTGGGTTATGCACTGGTTTGGCGTGGAGTGTCGCCTGCGAGCTTGCGGTATATTTCCGCGTACTGTTTTGCCGCTTCATTCCACGAAAATTTTGCCGCCACGCGCCTGCCGCTGGCGATGCGGCTCGCGCGCTGATCGGCATTTTCACCGAGCGCCTGGCGGATTCCGGCGGCGATGCTTTCCTCGGAGAGCGGATCCACGAGCACAGCCGCGCCGCCTGCAATCTCGGGGAGGCATGATGCGTCGGAGGTGACGACGGGCGCGCCGGCGGCCATGGCCTCGAGCACGGGGAGGCCGAAGCCTTCCTCGAGGGACGGGTAGCAAACGACATCCGCGCACGCGTAGGCTGCGCCGAGTTCCGCCTCGCTGAGGTAGCCGAGGACGCGGACGCCGGGGCGCGTGAGGAGTTCGGCGAGCTCGGGCTGTGCGCGGTAGTTTGCCTGCGGGCGGCCGGCGAGGTGCAGTTCGAGCGCGGGCAGTTCGCCGCGCAGTCGGGTGAACGCGGCGATGAGGCGCGGGAGATTTTTGTGCGGCTGCCAGAGATTGATGCCGAGGATTACGCGGGCTGCCGTCGCGCGATCCGTGCTGCTTTTGCCGACCGGGAGCGGCGTGAGGCCGTTGTAAATGCGCGATGATTTTTCCGCGGCGATGCCGAGGGTGCGGTGCACGTCGGCGAGGACGTAATCGGAAATCACCGCGACGTGATCGGCGCGCCGGATCGCGGGCACGACGACGGTGGAGAGCCAGGCGCGGAAGGCGCGGCTGATCCATTCGGGGTGATGCAGGAAATTCAGATCATGGACGGTGACGACTTGCCGGACGCCGTGACGCCAGCGCGGGCAGGTGGTCATCGGGTGATGCAGCATGGTGCAGCCGGCGGCGCGCGCGCGGACGGGCAGGACGATCTGCTCCCACGCTTGCGCGACGGAGCGACGCCAGCGGCTGAACGGGACGTCCACGAATTTCGTGCGCGGGAGCGTGCGCCACGCGGCGACGCCGGGGAATTTTTCATCGGCAAAAATGACGACGGGGAAGTCGCGTTCGCCGCGGAGGATCGCGTCGAAAAGATGGAAGGATGTGATCTGCGTTCCGGTCGGTTTCAGCGTGCCGGAGAAGCGGCCGTTCAGTCCGACGAGCAGCGGGCGCGATGAAGCCATGGCGGATTTTTCGTTCACGATGCGGGGGCTTTTTCGTTCACGATGCGGGGGCTTTTTCGATCGCGGAATTTTGAAACGGATTCAGCCGCATCCTCCACAGCACGGCGAAGACGGTGAGCGTAATCGCCATCTCCGTAATGAGGAGCGCGAAGGCTGCGCCGAGTTCCTTGAGCCACGGCATGAGTGCGAGCGCGAGGATCACATCGAGGCCCGCGGCGAAGGTGATGATGCGATTGTAGATGCGCTCGTGGCCGAGCGGGAACATCCAGCGGATGCCGATCATGCCGTTGATCACGGAGAACGGGCACACGAAGCCCAGCACCCGCACCACGGGAATGGCGCGCTCGTAGCCGGGACCGAAAAGCACGGGGACCAGCCAAGACGCTCCGAGGGTAAGCGTCAGCCCGAGCACCACACCCAACGCCCCGAGGCCCATTGCTCCCCGGCGGACGGTGATCCGGGCTGCGGCGAAGTCGTGTTTTACGAGATGTGAGATTCGCGGGTAGAGGGTCTGATTGATCGGTCCTGCGAAACTCAGAAATCCGCGCATCAACCGCTCAGGCCCGGCGTAGAAGCTGACGACGGCGGGCGCGATCAGGAGCCCGAGCAAGAAGCCGTTGACCTTCGCGTAGATATTCATGATGGCGACGAAGAGAAAAAACGGCCACGCCTCACGCAGCGCCCGCAGGGCGCGGGGGAGGCTGCAGACAGTGAATTTCACCCTGCGATACATGAGGTGAAGTCCGATGCCGAGCGACAGCGTGATGCCAATCGCCTGATAGAAGATGACCCGAATGGCGTCGTCGGGTCTTCTGATCAAAAAGAACACGCTGACCGTGAAGAGCAGGCGGCAGGCGACCTCGATGAGCGCAGGCAGGCTCATGCGCTGAATTCCCTGAAAATACCACATGGGACTGAACCCCTGAACTATCGCGAACCACAGCGCGCCGGTGAGAAAAAGCGGCTGCTGCCGGAACTCCGGCACGCAAAACCAGAATGCTATGCCGCTCATCGCGGCGAGGAAACTCAGAGCCACTTTACCTGCCATGACCTCACTGACGATCTCGCGCAGCTTTTCCGGCTGATCCGCATGGCGCGCGATCTCGCGAGTGGCGGAGAAGGAATAGCCGAAATCCACAAGCAGGAACGGCCACACCGCGGCGGTCTGGGCAAAGAGCACCATGCCCCATGCACCGGGCCCGAGCACGCGCGCGAGGTAGGGCACGGTGATCAGCGGGAGGAGCGAATTCGCAAAAGTGACGCCGTAGAGGGCGAGGGCATTCCGCGCGAGGCTGCTGCGGAAAAGGGCGTTAAGCTTTGTGGCGAGAGTCGCGGAGTTCACGGGAGTTTACTCCGGCGGAGTGGCGGCCGGTCCTGGATTTCGCATCACTTTCCCCCGCCCGCTCCCCCGCGCGACGAGCGCGCGGCGGCGGCGTGACGCGGATGAGAGCCCGACCGTGATCCAAAGTGGAAACACGAATTCATATGCGGGCGCGCGACGCAGGCGGTCAAGCCGCGGCTTCGCCCGGTGGGACGAACCGTGATGCGAAACACAATGAGCTTGATGTTTCGCCTCTCGCTTCATTCAGTTTCCGCTCGCGTGCGGCCCAAGCGAACGCCGGCGCGATTTTCCTCCCTCCCATCATCATGAGTCGTCTCGCCGAAGAACTAATCGCACGCTCACGGGAAACGACAGACACGACGGAAATCAACCGGACCATCGCCTGGCGCTTTGCACTGCTCAGCGTGGTGGGAGACACGCTGGTGGTCCTCGGGACGCTGAACCTCGCTTTCTGGCTGCGCTTTCGCGCAGGCCTGCCGTGGCTCGGCGCGCCCGCTCCCAGGTTTTCGTGGGATCACTATCTGCCTTGGATGGCGATCGCCGGCGTGTCGCTGATTTTGCTCCTCGCGCACTACGGGATGTATCGCGCGTCCCAATTGCTTCGTTACCGGCAGGTCGCCTTTCTCATCATCAAAGGTTGTTTCCTGTGGGGCATCGGAGTGGTGGTGGTCACCCGGGTGTTCAGTTTCCCCGTCTTTCTGCCGCTGGACTATGTGGGCATCGGCGCGGCCGCTTCGCTGCTTTCGCTCCTGATTTGGCGAGGCTTGCTGCACCGCGTCGCGTCGTTGGACAGGTTCTCGAAGCACCTTCGCGAACGGATTCTTTTCGTCGGGTGGAACGAGCTTTCCGAACGCCTCACGCGCTTCGTCACGAGCGATCCTTCGCAGGCTTACACCGTCGTCGGTTGCATCCCGTCGATTCGCGGCAGTTACGAAAAGGATCCGCCCGCGACGATCCCGCACATCGCGGCGTTTGGGGACATCGTGAACATGCTGCGGGTGAAATGCATCGACATCGTGATGCTCGCGGATCGTTCCGCCTCGATGACGGAGATCGATGAGTTGGCGACGATCTGCGAAAAGGAGCTGGTCCAGTTGAAGGTCATCCCGTCGTATTTCCAGATCCTGGTGAGCGGCCTCAGCCTCCAGACCATCAGCGGCGTGCCGATTCTCGGCATCTCGCAATTGCCGCTCGATCGGCCGGTGAATCAACTCGTCAAGCGCATGGTGGACATCATCGGTGCCATCGTCGGCCTCACGCTCTCCGCGCCCATCGTCGCCATCTTCGGCACGCTGGTGTACCTGGAATCGCCCGGCCCGATCTTCTATCGCCCGCGGCGACTGGGGCGTGGCGGCGTCGAGTTTGACATGATCAAAATCCGCAGCATGAGGCTGAACGCGGAGCAGGAAGGCAGCGGCCACTGGACGGTGAAGGACGATCCGCGCCGGCTGAAAATCGGCGCATTCATCCGCAAGTGGAACATCGATGAGCTGCCGCAATTTTGGAACGTGCTCAAAGGCGACATGAGCCTCGTCGGACCGCGTCCGGAATCGGTCGTGCTCATCCGCAGCTTCAAGGACGAAATCGCACACTACAATGTGCGCCACACCGCGAAACCCGGCGTGACCGGATGGGCCGCGATCAACGGAATGCGCGGCGACACCGATCTTTCCGAGCGCATCCGCTGCGACTTGTATTACCTCGAAAACTGGAGCCTCTGGCTGGATTTCCAGATCATGTTCCTCACGTTTTTCCGGAGAAAAAACGCAGGCTGATCGGATCGGAAATCGGCAGGCGACATTGACACCCGATGGAGGCACGGCGTAGGCAACAGGCAGCATTTCCACGGCGGAACCAAATGCGCGACGCACTCACATTTTGCATGGCGGCGAATCCTGGCAGCGAGCGCGTCGAATGAAAACGGACCCGGCTCAAACTACGGACGCGGACGCGGCACCGTACGCGGTGTTCGATGTCGATGCACTCTGCGGACTGGTCCGTCGCAAGGCGTGGCAGATCGCCGGCTGCGCCCTCGCGGGACTCGTGCTCGCCGCCGCGTACGCCGTCTCCCAGCCGGACACATTTGAGGCCACGGCCACGGTCCAAGTGGAGACGCAAAACGCCTCGGTCGTCGCGATTCAAGAAGTCACCACGGAAGATTTCAAGCAGCCGGAGGATCTGAAAACCGTCGAGCAACAACTCGTCACTCGCGGGCTCATCTGGCGCGTCATCACTGCGAACAAACTCGATCAGACGCCCGGATTTTTTAAGCCGGGACTTTTGAGCAGACTGCAAGGCCGGCCGCTCTCGCAGGGCGACATGATCGACTCCCTCTCGCGCAGTTTCACCGTGAAGCTGCGCCGCGGCAGCCGGCTGATCGACATCGCGCTGCGCCGCAGCGATCCGAAAATGGCGCAGACGCTGGTGGCATCGTTGATCCGCGAGGCGGTGAATCAGGACTCCGAATGGCGGGCGAATCCGTCGCGGGAAGCGAACAGTTTCCTCGTCGAGGAAGCCGTGCGGCTGAAGCAGAAAGTCGAGAGCGCGGAGCAGGCGTTGCAGGATTATCGCGAGAAAAACCAGGCGGTCTCACTCGACGACAAGCAGAACATCATCGTCGAGCGCCTGAAGGATCTGAACCTGCGCGCCGCGCAGGCGCAGAACGACACCGCCGCGCTGGAATCCGATCTCGCCCAGCTCGAAAAAACCGGACACGTCCCGGAAAAATTGCTCGCGATCGGCAGCATCGCGAATGCGCAGTCCGTCCTCGATGCGCAGCGGACCTTTGCGCAAAAGCAGGGCGCGTTCGCCGTGCTGAGGCAACGCTACGGACCGGAAAACCCCGCGTACGCGCAGGCCGAGCGGGAACTGCAGCAGGTCCGCGCCGCGCTGGATGCCGCGGTGCTGAATGCGGCGGATTCCCTGCGCGCGAAGCACGAGGCGGCGAAATTCACGCAGCAGACCGCGGAGAAGCGACTCGCCGAGCAGGAGCAGGTGGCGCTCGATCTGAATCGAAAGGCGACGCACTACGGAGCGCTCTCGCGCGAGGTGGAGGCCGACCGCGCGCTCTTTCAATCCGTCGTGAAACGCCTCAAGGAGATGAGCGTGATCCAGAACATCAATCAGGTTCACCTCCGCATCGTGGATCCGCCGATGCTCCCCGATTCGCCGAATGTGAAAACCAAGCTCCTCATCATCGCGCTCGGATTGTTCGGCGGCGGCGCGCTGGGATTCGGCGCGGTCGTCGGACGATTCGTGAGTCGCCCCACAATCCAGTCGCCCGAGCATGCCGCGCGCACGCTCGGCATCGCCGCCGCCGGAGCCATCCCGCGGCTTCCCGCGCTGCACGATGCCAGCCGCCTGCCCGGCATCGCCGCGCCGCGTTCGCCCGCTGCCGAGGCCTTCCGTTTCCTCGCCGCCTCGCTCTCGCCCGCGATCGGTGCGGATGGAAAAGGGAGCATCCTGCTCACTGCCACCACTCAGGGTGAAGGCTGCACCTCCTGCGCGGCAGGCCTCGCCGTCGCGCTCGCCCGCAGCGGCGTGCGGACGCTGCTGATCGATGCCGATTTCCGACGCCCGTCGCTCGCCCGAATTTTCTCGATCCCAAAAGACACGCCCGGCCTCGCTGACTGTCTCGCAGGCCGCAGCGACCTCGCGACATCCGTCGTCGCGACGAAAGTGGAGCATCTCTCCGTGCTCGGTGCTGGCTCCGTGCCGGCGGAATTTTCCGCGCTGTTTGCCGGTGCGACTTTTGGCGACTTCCTCGCGCGCGCGTCCGTGAATTTCGATCGCATCATCATCGACTCCGCGCCGGTGAACGCCGCGAGCGAGACGCTGCTCATCGCCCGCCACGTGAACGCCGCCTGCCTCGTGCTCCGCTGCGGCCGCACCGCGATCCCCTCGGCGGTTCGCGCGAGTCAGTTGCTCGAGACCGCGGGGCGCGGGCCCGTTGGTTTCATCCTGACCGGCGTGCCGCGCCGGATGATCGCGTAGCCGCGCGGCGATCAGAAAATGCGCTCGGTCACCGTGATCACGTCGCCGGGCATCACCATGAAGCGCGGCACGCCCGATTCCGTCGCGAGCTTTCGCACGTCCACCCGATGCACTTTTTCTCCGCGCCGCACGAGCACCTCCGACTGCCGCGCGAGCCGCGTGTAGCCGCCGCCGAGCGCGATCGCCTCGAGCAGATCCAGCCGCGGCTGCTGGCCGCGCGGAAAGGCGAAGCGGCCCGGCTGATTCACCTGGCCGAGGAGGACAAAAGTCTGCCCCGCGTAATCCATCACGAGCACCTGCGCTTTCGGATTCACGAGGATCTGATTTTCCCGCGCATACGCCGCGAGCCGGCTCGCGAGCGTGGCGACATCCAGCCCCGCCGCCTGCATGCCCGAACGCGCGCCGTGACCGAGGTAGGAGAGGCTGATGCGCCCGTCCCAATCCACGCGCACTTGCTGATTGTAGTCGGGCTCGCCGGTGAAAGTGATCATCAGCAAATCACCCGGCTCGATCCGATATTGCCGGGCGGTGGAAGGTGCCGCCGCCGCCATTTCTCGCGCCGGAATTTCCGTGCGCGGTCCTGCTTGCGGGGCGCAGCCTGCCGACATCAGCGCGAGGCAAACAAGCGGCGCGCAACGGACAAAACTTGGAATCGTTCCCACGCCGCAGACCCGTGCCGCGCGCGCCGAAAGCTGTCAAACCTAAAGCCGCCCGCCGCGACGGGCGCGTGCGCACTCGGCGGTTGACTCCGGAGATCGAAGCTTGAATGAAGCGACCGTGCAGTTGCGCTCCATGGTTGCTCTCCCCGGCGGCATCGTTCGGCTGACGGCGTTTCTTTTTGCGGTCGCACCCGCCGCTGCGCAGACCGCGCCGAAATTCCGATCGGATGCGCCGCTCCAACTTTCCGACGTGAACACCGGCGCCGCGGAGACCGCGCCGATCGCCGGCGACCACCGCGAACTTTTCACCGGACTGCCGGATCTGAGCGCGCTGCCCGCGAACGCCCCGCGACAATTGCAAACGAACCCCGGCACGCCGCGAAACACTCCGTGGGCGCAGATGCCATTTCGGATCAGCGGTCCGGTGGCGGTGCCTTCTTCCGCGCGCACGCCGGAGCGTCCGCCGGAGACGCCGATCGTGCTGCAGCGGCATCCCGGCAGAAATCTCGCCTCGCAGGACGGCGACACGCCTTTCACCCTGCGCACGACGAGTGCGGCAGAGGTGCTCGCGCGACTCAGCGTCGGGCTGCAGTCCGACACGCGGCACACCGACAATCTCACGAACGCGCCGCGCAACTCCGCCATTGAAGACGTGATCATGGAATGGCGGCCCATCCTCCAACTCGAGCTCGGCAGCCCGCCGGCCGGCCGCACGGGGGATGCGCAGAGCACGGATTGCTTCCTGAGCCTGCTCTACATCCCGACGCTGCACACGCTGATCGATGAAGGCACGTCGCGCACTTTGCAGCGCGTCTCGGGTGAAATCGGCAGAGCCGGGCGGGTGCTCACGACCGCGGTACGATTTGAATACGACGAAAACATTTTCGGCGCGCGCGGCGACAACACCATCGAGGAATCCAGCACGCAGACGATCGTGTCGCCGCGCCTCGAATACAATCTCTCGGCCAAGACGGCCCTCCGCGCCGAGGGCACATGGCGCAGGGTCGCGCCCGCAGATGCGAGCGTGCGCCGTTCCGAGCACATCATCGAGACGGGCATCGCGTCCGCAGCGACCGCAAAAACGACGCTCGGAGCGGGGATGGAATTCGGAAACATCCGTTTCGATCAGGCAAAGTTCGGCGAGCAAAACTACGAGCAGGCGTTCGCCTCCGCCGAGTGGCAGGCCTCGCCGAAGTTTCGCTTCCAGACACGCGCGGGCGTGGAGCTGCGGCAGTTCGATTCGCCCGCACCGAAGCCCGACCGCGTGTCGCCGGTCGCCTCCGTGATCGTGAACTGGTCGCCGAACCCGGACACACAGATCAACGCCGGCTTTCTCGTGCGCAATCAGCCCTCCGTTTCCCTGCGCGGCGCGACGTTTGAGGAGACGCGCTTCGGCGTGGATGGCAGGCATCGCATCGCGGAAAAAATGTACCTCCGCGGCGAGGCCACGATCATCCGCCGTGCGTACGACACCGGCACCCGCGAGCTCGAGACGGTGCTGCGGCCGGCGTTCGGATTTCACACGCACACGAGCCGGCTCTTCGACAGCCTGAACGTGGAACTCTACTATCAATTTAAACGCGTGGACTCGAACCGCACCCGCTCCGATCGCGATCGCCACATCTTCGGGATCGAGACGACGCTCTATTTTTGACGCGCGACACCATCGGATGCCGGAACCATGCAGGCGCGAACGGAAGTTCCGCGGCCGCCCTCTCCACTCACAGCCAGCGCTTGCGGATCAGCCACATTTTCACGAGCTGCGTGAGCGTCATGTAGCAGAGCAGCGTGGCGAAAATAATCGGCCAGTACAGTGCGGGCAGCGGCGTGAAACCGAGGAACGGCGCGAGCGGCGAGTACGGGAGCCACGCGCCGAAGGCCATGATGAAGAGCGTGGTCATCGTGAGCTGCCAGCTTGCGCGGCCTTGGATGAACGGGATGCGCTTGGTGCGGATGACGTGGATGATGAGCGTCTGCGTCATCAGCGATTCGACGAACCAGCCGGTCTGGAAGAGCGCCGCATTTTTCGGATCCCAGCAATTGAAGACGTAGAGCATGACGAAAAAAGTCGTGTAGTCGAAAATGGAACTGATCGGCCCGATGAAGAGGATGAAGCGCGTGAGCTCGCCAATCTGCCACGGGCACGGCTTCGCGGTCTGCTCGGGGCCGACGGTGTCGGTCGGGATCGGCACTTGCGAGAAATCGTAAAGCAGCGTCGTCGTGAGAATCTGCAGCGGCGTCATCGGCACGAACGGCAAAAACGCGCTCGCGCCGAGCACGCTGAACATGTTGCCGAAGTTCGAACTCGCGCCCATGCGGATGTATTTGAGGATGTTCACGAAGACCTTGCGGCCCTCGATCACGCCTTCGTCGAGCACGGTGAGGCTGTTTTCCAAAAGGATCACATCCGCGGATTCCTTGGCGATATCGACGGCGGTGTTCACCGAGATGCCGACATCCGCGGCGCGCAGCGCGGGCGCGTCATTGATGCCGTCGCCAAGGTATCCGACGACGTGGCCATTGCCGCGCAGCGTCTCGATGATGCGCTGCTTGTGCGCCGGCGCGAGGCGCGCAAAAATGTCGTGCTCCTCGACTGCGGCTTGGAGGTCGGCGTCGCTCATCGTCTCGACTTTCGTGCCGAGCAAAATTTTCTCCGCGGGAATGCCGACCTCGCGGCAGACCTTGCGCGTGACGAGATCGTTGTCGCCCGTGAGCACTTTCACGCGCACGCCGTGCGCCTGAAGCGCGGCAATCGCGGTGGCCGCGGAATCCTTCGGCGGGTCGAGGAAGGCGAGGTAGCCGCGGAGGGTGAGATCGCACTCGTCAGCCTTCGTGTACGCGGCGCGGCGGTCCACATGCTTGTACGCGATGGCGAGCACGCGGAAGCCGTCCGCGCTCAGTTCGCGATACTGCTCGATCAGATTGCCGACGAGGATCGGCTCCATCGGGAAAATTTCACCGTCGAGCTCGAAGTGCGAGCACTGCGCGAAGACCGCCTCGGGCGCGCCTTTCGTGAGGAAGAGCCGGTCGTGGTTCAGCGTCTCCACGCAGACCGACATCATGCGCCGCACGAAATCGAACGGGATTTCATCCACCTTCAAATACTCGTCGAGCGAGAGCTTCTCGTGCGCGTCGCGGTGCGCGAGCACGGCGCGGTCGAGGACGTTGCGCAGGCCCGTCTGGAAATAGCTGAGCAGGTACGCATCGAGCAGCACTGTCTCGTCATCGTTCTGCAGCACGTTGCAGTACTTTTCCAAAATGACGCGGTCCATCGTGAGCGTGCCGGTCTTGTCCGTGCAGAGGACATCCATCGCGCCGAAATTCTGAATCGCATTGAGCCGCTTCACGATGACCTTGTGCTTGCACATCGCGAGCGCGCCCTTGGAAAGGCACACCGAAACGATCATCGGCAGCATCTCCGGCGTGAGGCCGACGGCGACCGCGACGGAGAAGAAAAACGCCACCTTCCAGTCGCCTTTCGTGATGCCGTTGATCACGAAGACGAGCGGCACCATCACGAGCATGAAGCGGATCATCAGCCAGGTAAATTTGGCGATGCCCTTGTCAAAACTCGTCTCGATCGGCGCGGTGCCGAGCGTCGCCGCCATCGTGCCGAAATAGGTGCGCGCGCCCGTCTCCACGACGACCGCGCGCGCCGTGCCGCTCTCCACGCTCGTGCCGAGGAAGCAGAGGTTGGAAAATTCGATCGGCGAAATTTCCGCGCGAGTCTCGGCGGGCGCGTGCTTTTCCGAGGGGAGCGACTCGCCGGTGAGCGCGGACTGCGTGACGAAAAGATCCTTCGACGAAAGCAGCCGCACATCGGCGGGCACCATGTCGCCCGCGGCAAGCTTGACCACATCGCCGGGCACCAGTTCACCGAGCGGGATTTCGATCTCCCGCCCCGCGCGCACGACCGTGGCCGTCACGCTGATCATCGCCTTCAGCTTCGCCGCCGCCGCATCGGCTTTCGCCTCCTGAATGAAGCGCAGCGACACACCGAGGATCACCATCAGCGCCATCACCGTGCCGCCGCGCCAGTCGCCCGTGGCGAACGAAACCGCGGAGAGCACGCCGAGCAAAATCACGAGCGGATTCACCAGCGCCTTCAGCAGCCGGATCAACGCACTCCGCCCCTTTTCCTCCGCGACCGCATTCGGTCCGAACTCCGCGAACCGCGCTTCCGCCATCTCCTGCGTGAGCCCCTCCTCCATCGTGTCCATCACGGTCAGCACCGCCGCGGGCTCCTGCCTCCCCGACTGCACGAGACGCTCGGAAACGCGCATGGCACTTGGCTTGCGTTTCGGTGGTGCAGTTTCAGTTTTCATGCGGATGCGCGCCGTGCCTTACCGGGAAATTTTTCCGCCGGGTAGGAGAAAGGCATGACAATTCCGCGACGCCCTGCACCGCCTCTCAGTCTCGCGGTTTGCCATCGCTTCCCGGCGCTGCCCTTCGGGCTGCCTGCGGCAGGCTACGTCGCTCCGCTCCGTTCTCCTCACAGCGCCATTGCCCCGGGCCTCCGTTTTGCTTTCACTCCGCCCTGCGCTGCACTGTTGCCATCCGTTAGAAAAAAGCGGCCCCAGCATGCCTCCTCGCTCCAAATCATCGCCCGATGACACACGCACTTCCAGGACCCGAGACCTCGCGGGATTTGCGCCGACCGCGCCGCAGTCCTTCCTACTTGTTCCGCTTTCCGTCTCCCCGCATTCTCCGCGCGCATGACCCCTGTGGAAAGTTACCTTGCGGACCTCTATGCCGTCGGTGGCGCGGGCACGGCGGAGACTTCCGGCTATCCCGCGCTGGCAAATCTGCTGAATGAAATCGGCGGCGCGCTGAAGCCGAAGATCACCGCTGTCATCCATCCGTCGAACAGCGGCGCAGGGCTTCCCGATGGCGGCTTTTTTTCTGCCAAGGAACTCCGCCAGCACCCCGACGAAGTCTCACTTCTCAAGCTGAAACCGGAGCGCGGCGTGCTGGAGGTCAAGCCCGTCGATCACGATTTGCTCAAGCTCGCGGAGACTCCGCAGGTCCGAGATTACCTCGAATACTACGGGCAAATCCTACTCACCAACTATCGCAGCTTCGCCCTCTACACTTGGGAAGGCGGGAAGCCCGCGCCCGGCGAGAGCTTCCACGTCGCGGAAAGCGTCAGCGGTTTTTGGGAAATCGCCCGGCACGCGAAGGACCACAAGCTCCTCGCCGAACGGCTCACCGAATATCTCCGGCGTGTCATGCTCAATCGCGCCCGCCTTGCCGCGCCGAAGGATCTCGCCGCCTATCTCGCCAGCTACGCGCGCGAGGCACGCGCCCGAGTCGAAGGCGCGGAGAGCAACGCGCTTGCTCCCGTCGCGGAGGCGCTCGGCGCGGCACTCGGCATCAAATTCGAGGGGGAAAAGGGCGAGCACTTTTTCCGCTCCACGCTCATCCAGACCCTTTTCTACGGCATCTTTTCCGCATGGGTGCTGTGGAATGAGGGCAACCCAAAGCCCGGCGATCGCTTCCGCTGGCGCGAAGCCGCCTATCACCTCGGCCTGCCCGTCCTGCGCACGCTCTTCCACCAGCTCGCCGACCCGCAGCAGCTCCGCAATCTCGGCCTGGAGGAAATCCTCGACTGGACGGAAGCCACGCTCGCCCGCGTCGAGCGCGCGGCCTTCTTCGCGAGCTTCCAGCCCGGCGAGGCGGTGCAGTATTTCTACGAGCCCTTCCTCGCGGAGTTTGATCCCGACCTGCGCAAGCAATTCGGCGTCTGGTACACCCCGCCGGAGATCGTGAAGTACATGGTCGCCCGCGTGGACCGCGCCTTGCAGGAAAACTTCGGCCTCCCCGACGGCCTCGCGAGCAAAAACGTGGTCGTCCTCGATCCCTGCTGCGGCACCGGCGCGTATCTCGTCGAGACGCTCCGCGTCATCCATGAGCGGCTGAAGGAAAGCGCGGGAGAAGCGCTCGCCGGATTGATGGTGAAGGAGGCTGCACAGAAACGTCTTTTCGGTTTCGAGCTGCTGCCCGCGCCCTATGTCGTCGCCCATTTCCAGCTTGACCTGCTGCTCGCAAAGTTCGGCGCGCCTTTGATTCACGATCCGGAGCCGCCGAAGAAAGGCGAGAAGCCGAAGGAGCCGGAACGTGCGGGCGTCTTCCTCACGAATGCGCTCACCGGCTGGGTGCCGCCCGAGGAGCCGAAGACGATCCTCTTTCCCGAACTGATCGCCGAGCGCGACGCGGCGGACAAAGTGAAGCGCGACGCGGACATCCTCGTCATCATCGGCAACCCGCCATACAGCGGTTTCGCGGGCATCTCCGTCGAGGAGGAGCGCGGGTTGAGCGAAGCCTACCGCACCACGAAGGCCGCACCAAAACCGCAGGGCCAGGGCCTCAATGATCTTTACGTCCGCTTCTTCCGCATGGCCGAGCGCCGCATCGTGGAAGGCCCGCCAAAGGACGACACGAGCGCGATGCTTCCGCCCGCTCCGGGGAAGCACGGCATCGTCTGCTACATCTCGAACTACTCGTGGCTCGACGGCCTCTCGCACACCGGGATGCGCGAGCGTTACCTCGAAGTCTTCGACCGCATCACCGTGGATTGCCTGAACGGCGACAAATACAAAACCGGGAAGAAGTCGCCCGACGGCACGCCCGACCCGAGCGTCTTCAGCACCGAGCACAACCGCGAGGGCATCCAGGTCGGCACCGCCATCGCGATGATGGAACGCTGGCCGCGCCCGGAGGAAAAGAAACAACCCGTGCTCCCACCATCCGCGCAGCGCGGCCTCGACTTCCGCGCGAAGGAAATGCCGAAGAAAGCAAAGCCGCCGAAGCCGCACGAATCCGAGGTGCAGTTCCGTCATTGGTGGGGAAAGGAGAAACGCACAGAGCTTGTGGCGTCGCGCGATGAAGAAGGGGGATATAACCCGCTAAAGCCAGCACTCCCGCTCGGGTTGCCTTTCGTCCCGATTGCAGTTCGTGCTGAGTATAGCAAATGGTCGCTACTTACCGAGTTGTTGCCCGAGTCATTTCCGGGAGTGAAAACAAGCCGCGACGATGCCGTAATAAGCATTGACCGGAAGACCTTGGAAGAACGGGTGAAGAACTACTTCGATTCGAACGTGCGAGACGAGGACATGGCCTCACTCTGCCCTGCCCTTATGGAGCAATCCCAACAGTTCGATGCCCGAAAGACTCGATCGCATCTGCTATCCTTGGGCCAGAAGGCTGTGAGGATCGTTCGCTATGCGTATCGTCCTCTTGACAATCGTTGGGCACTTTGGACGTGGCAAGGAAAGCTCATTGACCGTCCGAGGCCCGAGTTCATGGATGCAGTTTTTTCCGGCAATTTGTTCATTGAAGCACGCCAGCGGCAGCCAAAGGAAGCGTTTGACCGTGGCTATGTCGTGAGCGTCTTGGCCGACAATTTTGCCAACGGCCTTTCCAACTTCTTCCCACTCTTTCTACGGGCTAAGGAGACTACCTCCATCGTCCGCGAAACACCACCGCAGATGGACCTCGACATGGGCGGAGTCGGCAGCGACGGCGACGGTGAGACTGTCCCGAATCTCACACCCTTCGCACTCGGCTATCTCGCAGAGTTTGGCGCAAAGCCAGAAGACCTCTTTTTTCACATCATCGCAATCCTTCACGCACCCGCCTATCTCACTGAAAATGCCGGGGCCTTGCGGCAGGACTGGCCGCGCGTGCCGTTGCCGAAGGACGCCGAGACTCTTCGTGCCGGGGCGGCCAGCGGGCGGCAAGTCGCCGCGTTGCTCGATCCCGAAATCGAAGTCCCTGGCGTTACGGACAAGAAGATTCGCCCCGAACTCCGTGAACTCGGCGACCTCACCGTCGCAGCCGACGCTAAGTCCAAAGCGCCCGACCTCTCCCTCACCGCCCGTTGGGGCTACGCCGGGCAGGGCGGCGTGGTGATGCCCGGCCCCGGCGACGTGCGCTCCGGCACGCGCGGCGAGGGTTTCGTGGATGTGCATCTGAACGCCACCACGCGCTGGAAGGACGTGCCCGCCGCCGTGTGGGCCTACACCCTCGGCGGCTATCAGGTGCTCAAGAAATGGCTCAGCTATCGCGAAGCCGTCCTCCTCGGCCGCCCGCTCACCACCGACGAGGCGCTCGACTTCACCAAGCACGTCCGCCGCATCGCCGCCCTCCTCGCCTTGCACCCGCAGCTCGATCAGCATTACGCCGCGTCCACGAGCAAGCACGCCTGACGGCATCGCCGTCCCCTGCCGTCGGATGGCGGCTTTCACACGGCCTCGCGTCAAAAGGGAGAGCCATTTTGCACGGGGCAGTGCGGTCGGCGGCGCTCTTCTTGCAGCCGGCTTGCCACCGCGCGGGGCTTCGGCGAAAGTGCAGCATGGCCAACGCACTTGTCATCGGAATGGGCGGGGTGGGATCCGTCATCGGCCAGAAGCTGCATGGCTATGCGGCCTTCGAGCGCATTTTCCTCGGCGACGTGGACACGATTTACGCACAGCGCCTGCATGAGCGCACGAAGGAGAGCCGCTTCGAAGTCGTGCAGATCAATGCGATGGACACGGCGAAACTCGCCGCATTTCTGCAGGAAAACAAAATCGCGGTGACGCTGAATTGCGCGACGTGGCAGGTGAACCACAGCGTCCTCGAAGCGTGCGCGCAGGCCGGCTCGCACTATCTCGACATGGCGGCGGACATCTATTCGCCGCCGGGCGTGAAGCGTCCGGCGAAGAACAGCTTTGAGGCCGAGATCGAAAAATTCGACGCGCGCTTCCGCGAAAAAAATCTGCTCGGCCTGCTCTGCATGGGCTGCGATCCCGGCGCCGTGAATGTCTTTGCACGCTGGGCGATGGACCGACTCGACACCGCGGAAAGCATCCGCGTGCTCGATGGCGACAACGCCGATGTGAAGGGCTACCGCTTTGCCGTCCTCTTCTCGCCGGAGACGCTTTTCGAGGAACTCGGCGCGGTGCCGTACTTCGTGAGGGACGGGCGAGTGATGTCCGGCAAGCCGCTCGAAACGGAAGTCGAGTGGCACCGTTTTCCTCCGCCGCTCGGACTGATGAAAACGTATGCGGTGGCGCACGAGGAGGGCGTCTCGCTCGGGCTGTACAAGCCGTTTGTCGAAAAAGGCGTCCGCTATTCCGTGTTCAAATACACGCTGAGCGACAAGGTCGTCTCGCTCGCGAAGAGTCTCGCGCTACTCGATCTCGACTCGTGGAAAAAGGTGAAGGTGGACGGCGTGGAGGTGAGCCCGGTGCGCGTCGCGTGCGCGAATCTTCCGAAGCCCGCGACACTCGGCGCGACGGCGGACGGCTACTCGTGCGTCGGCACCGAGGTGCTCGGCATGAAGGACGGCAAGCGCGTCGAGTACTTCATCTACACGATGGACAGCCACCACGAAACCTACGAGCGCTATGGCTATTCGCTCACCGTCGTGCAGACGGGCATCCCGCCCGCGCTCGCTGCGCGGCTTATCGTCGAGGGCGCGATCCCCGAGCGCGGCGTGATGATGCCCGAGGCGCTCGCGCCGGATGCACTGATGGATAATTTTTCCAAGGAGGGGCTGAAAATCTTCGTGGAAAAACGCGAGGTGTTTGAAAAATAGCCCATGGAAACAAGACTGTTCATCGGCGGAAAATGGATCGAAACGGCGGCGACGATTCCGATGCGAAATGCGTTCACGGACGCGGAAATCGCACGCGTGTCGCTCGGCAACAAAGCCACGCTCGACTCCGCCATCGCTGCGGCGCACGAGGCATTTTCCAGGACTCGCAGCGTGCCCGCGCACGAACGCGCGGCGCTGCTCCTGCGCATCGCGAGCGGCATCGAGAAGCGTCGCGATGAATTCACTGCGACCATCGTCGCCGAAGCGGGCAAGCCGATCACGTATGCCGAGGCGGAAGTCGCGCGCGCCGTGCTCACTTTCACGATCGCCGCCGAGGAGGCGCGGCGGTGGAATGGTGCGGGCGGCGAGGTGCTCGCGCTCGATGCGACGGCGCCCGGCGCGGGGCACGTCGGGTTGTCGCGGCGGTTTCCCATCGGCGTGATCGGCGCGATCACACCGTTCAATTTCCCGCTGAATCTCGTCGCGCACAAAGTCGCACCGTGCCTCGCGACGGGGAACACGATGGTCGTGAAACCCGCCGCGAAAACGCCGCTCACCGCGCTGCTGCTCGCCGAGGTGCTCGCCGATGCCGGCACGCCGGCGGGGCAGATGAATTTCGTGACGTGCTCGAACGACGACGCCGCGCATCTCGTGACGGATTCGCGCGTGGCGATGCTCAGTTTCACCGGCAGCCCCGATGTCGGCTGGAAGCTGAAATCGCTCGCGGGAAAAAAGCGCGTGTGCCTCGAACTCGGCGGCAACGCCGGCGTGATTGTGCAGCCGGATGCGGACCTCGCCGCCACCGTGCCGTTGATTGCCGCGGGCGGATTCGGCTACGCGGGACAGTCGTGCATCAGCGTGCAGCGGATTTTTGTGCAGGAGGAAATTTACACTGAATTCAAAACGCGGCTCGTCGCGCACATCCGGGAGAAAGTGAAAACCGGCGATCCGCAGGATCGCGCGACGCTCGTCGGGCCGATGATCACCGCAGAGGCGCTCGCGAAAACTCGCGCGCTCGTCGCGGCTGCCGTCACGGCAGGAGGTCGCGTCGTGACCGGAGGCGAGGCGCGCGGATTTTGCCTCGAAGCGACGGTGCTCGAAGACGTGCCGCTCTCGCACGAAGCCTGCACGAGCGAGCTGTTCGCGCCGGTCGTGACGCTGCACCGCCATCGCGATTTTGACGAAGCGCTGCGCCTCGTGAACGACAGCCGCTTCGGACTGCAGGCCGGCATTTTTACGAACGAAATTCGCCGCGCGCTGCTTGCCTTCGAGACGCTCGACGTGGGCGGTGTGCTCATCAACGAAGTGCCGACCTGGCGCGTGGAAAACATGCCGTACGGCGGGATCAAGGACAGCGGCTTCGGCCGCGAAGGCGTGCGCTACGCGATGGAAGACATGACGGAGATCAAGACACTGATCCTCCGCCACGGCTGAGCGTCGCACGCAAGGTGGAGCGGGCGCTCCCGCACGCTTGCGCGAGACGGCACGAGGGGGGATATTTTCCCCATGAAAACTCTCCCCATGTTTCTCGGCGGCGAGTGGGTGCAGGCGGTCGAGGGCGGCACCCGCACCATCCTCAATCCCGCGAACAATGAGCCCATCGCACAGGTCGCGGAGTCCTCCGCGGCTGATGCGAAAATCGCCATCGCTCACGCGCGGCAGGCGTTTGATTCCGGCCCGTGGCCGAAGATGCGCGCGCAAGAACGCGCGGCGTTCCTTTTCAAACTCGCGGACCTCATCGACAAACATGCCGACGAACTCGCGACGCTCGAAACGCGCAACAACGGGAAGCCGCTGCGCGAGGCAAAATTCGATGTCGCCGACGCGGCGAGCTGCTTCCGGTACTACGCAGGGCTGATCACGAAGCCACTCGGGCAGACCTTCGAGACGCCGGACCCGAACATGCAGACGATGGTCGTGCGCGAGCCCATCGGCGTGTGCGGGCAGATCATCCCGTGGAATTTCCCGCTGCTCATGGCGGCGTGGAAACTCGCGCCCGGACTCGCGGCGGGGAACTGCTGCATCCTGAAACCCGCCGAGACGACGCCGCTCACGGCGATCCGGCTCTTCGAGTTGATCGCGGAAGCGGGCTTCCCGTCGGCTGCCGCGCAGCTCCTCACCGGCCCCGGGGCGACCGCGGGATCGGCGCTCGCGGCCTCGCATCTCGTGGACAAAATCGCCTTCACCGGCGGCACCGAGACCGGTCGAACAATCATCGCGGCCGCTGCTGGGAACATCAAAAAAGTGACGCTCGAACTCGGAGGGAAATCGCCGTGCATCGTCTTTGCGGACGCCGATCTCGAGGTCGCCCTTGAGTTCGCGATGTTCGCGATTTTCGCAGGACAGGGCGAAGTGTGCAGCGCGGGCTCGCGGCTGATCCTCGATCGGAAAATCGCGGACCAGTTTCTGCCACAGCTCGCCGCGGCCTCGCGCAAGATCCTCGTCGGCGACGGCATGCTCCCGGAGACGGAAATGGGCCCGCTCATCACGCGCGAGCACATGGAGCGCGTGCTCGGCTACATCGATCTCGGCAAGGCCGAGGGCGCGCAATTGCTCTGCGGCGGACACCGCCTGTCCGACCCGCCGCATGCGCACGGCAATTTCGTGGCGCCGACGATTTTCGCCGAGACGCAGCCGGACATGCGCATCGTGCGGGAGGAAATTTTCGGCCCCGTGCAGTGCGTGCAGCTTTTCGACACCGAGGAGGAAGCCGTGCGGCTGGCAAACGACACGATCTACGGACTCGCCGGCGGCGTCTTCACGCGCGATGGCGCGAAGGGACTGCGCGTGCTGCGTCGGCTGCGCGCGGGGATCACGTGGTTGAACAGCTATCACCCCACGTTCAACGAAGCGCCGTGGGGCGGCTACAAGCAGAGCGGCTGGGGACGCGAACTCGGCACGTCCGGCCTCGACGAATATCTCGAGACGAAACAGATCAACATCGCGCTCGCGCCGGAGCGCCCCGGCTGGTTCCGCAGCGCGGCGGAGGCGCGCTTTTCCTAGGCGATCAGCCGGTCGAAATCGTCGCGCGACTTCACCAGATCGGGGAATTCCGCAGACGCGTATTCGACGGCAAACACGGCAGGCAGCGGCTCCGTCGCGCTGCCGCATTTTTCGCAAAAGGAAACGAACGCGTGCATCGAGTGGTGGCACGCTTCGCAGTAGCGGAGTTCGCGGTATTCGAGGCAGCGCCGCTTCGCGGCCGAGAGGTAGGCGCGCCGTTGGCGCTCGTGTTCGGCGTCGGCATTCGACGGCCGCTTCCGGTCGTCAAAAATGCCGCCGGCAAATTTCAGCAAGTCGAGCGGATTCATCCGGCAAACAAATTTTGGCGTTCAAATCGCACGCACTTCTCCTGCGCCCGGATAGCGTGCGGGTCAAGGCTGCGGCGCTCCTACTCGCGCTTGCGCTTCCCGCCTTCCTTGGAATTTGCAGGATCCATCTGCCGGAGCAGTTCCGCATCCGGCTCTCCGCCGAATTGCTTGAAGTAAAGTTCCTTGAACGGGTTCATCTTTGGCCCGACCGCATCCTCGTTCACGAGCATCGGCTGCACCTCGGTCCACCATTGATCGTAGGCGGCGCGGAGCTTCGCGGCGGCGTCGGAATTCTGCTCGATCACGTTCGTCTTTTCGCCGGGATCGGCGGCGAGGTCGTAGAGTTCCTTGTTGTTCACCAGCGTGAACCGCCTGTCGCGGATCGAGCAGTTCGTAAACTTCGCATCCGCAACCTCGCCGTGTGGCCAGCGGCCCACGTGCGTGACGAGCGTGCGGTCGGGCCACTCGGCTTTTTCCTGCGTGAGCAGCGGCATGAGCGAGCGGCCCTCGACCTGTTTGGAAACCTCCGCATCGAGCGTCACGCCCGCGGCATCGGCGAGCGTGCGGAAAATATCCACATGCGCGGTGAGCACGGAAACGTCGCGTCCGCCGGAAAATTTCGCCGGCCAGCGAAAAAACGCGGGCGCGCGCGTGCCGCCCTGATACGGCGTGCCCTTGCTGCCGCGCATTCCCGCGTTGAAAATCTTCACGCCCGCGGTGCCGCCGTTGTCAGTGCCGAGGAAGATCACCAGCGTGTTTCTCGCGATGCCCCACTCGTCGAGCTTCGCAAGCATGTGGCCGAAGTTGTCGTCAATGTTTTCGATCATGCCGAAAAATTTCGCGACATTCGGATCCACCTTCCCCGTCCAGTGCTCCTCGTATCCGTCCGGACACTGCAGCGGCGCGTGCGCGGCGTTCAGCGGGATGTAGGCGAAGAATGGGATGCCCTTGTCGAGCTTCTCGTCCATCCACTCGATCGCATGGCCGAAAAACAAATCCGTGCAGTAGCCCTCGGTCTTCACGAACGAGCCATCATGCATGAGCGCGGGGTTTGCATACATGTTGTGCGGCGCGTCGCCGCACGAGCCGGGATACGTCTGCCCGATGCCGCCGCCGCCGTGGATGAACACCTCGTCGAACCCGCGCTTGTCCGGCTGGTACGCGGCCTCGTCGCCGAGATGCCACTTGCCGAAAATCCCCGTCGCGTAGCCCGCGGACTTCAGCACCTGCGCGATGGTCGCCGCCTTCAGCGTCATGCGCTCGCGCTCGAGGATCGTGTGCGTCACGCCGTTCTTGAATTCATGCCGGCCTGTCATGATCGCCGAGCGCGTGGGCGCGCACGTCGGGCTCACGTGAAAGTCCGTCAGCCGCACGCTCTCCTTCCAGAACGCATCCACATGCGGCGTCTTCATGATCGGATTCCCGAGGCACGAATAGTCGCCGTAGCCGAGGTCGTCCGGCATCACGAGGATGATGTTCGGCTTCGTCGCCGCGTGCGTGGTCGTGAACAGGCACGTGAAAAGTGCGAGCGTGAGGGTGAGGAGGAGTTTTTTCATTTTGCGGAAAGTGAGCGTGTTCGTGGGCACGATGCAGTCATGCTGGTCGCTCGGCTCAGCGAGCAGGAACACCCGGATGCGATTGGGATTTTCATGGCGGGGGAAAATGAGGATGCAGCGAGAACCTCAGGATGACACGTCGGTGCGCGGAGAAGACAAGTCGCATTCTGCGCGGCGTTGGGCGTGATTGTCATGTCACTCTCTCCGTCCCACACGTAGATTTTCCAATGCCTGCCGGCTTCGAAACACATCACGTCATGCCCTTTCCCGTCCGTCCGATCATCGCCGTGGGCACCAAATTTTTCCGCGCTGCGATCACCCTTGGAATCGTGCTGGGCATGCAGATTTTCGCAGCGGAATTTTTCGTCGCGCCGCGCGGTGACGACTCCGCCTCAGGGACGCTGGACGCCCCTTTTGCGAGCGTGCAGCGAGCGCAGAAAGCGGCTGCGCCGGGCGACACCGTTTGGATTCGCGGCGGAATTTACGCGATGAGCGGGGCGCAGATCGCCGAGGAACGCCGCGGCCAGGCGCATGTGACCTTGCTCGAAAAAAATGGGACCGCGGCGAAACCGATCCGATTTTGGGCTTACCGCGACGAACAGCCGGTGTTCGATTTTTCCGCGGTGAAACCGGCGGGCCTCCGCGTCACCGCTTTTTATGTGACGGGCTCGTGGCTGCACCTCCGGGGGCTCACCGTCATCGGCGTGCAGGTGACGATCACCGGACACACGCAGTCGATCTGTTTCGACAATCACGGCGACCACAACGTCTTCGAGCGACTGACCATGCGCGACGGCCAGGCCATCGGCCTCTGGATCGGTCGCGGATCGGACAACCTGGTGCTGAACTGCGATGCCTATCGAAACCACGATTTTACCTCGGAAGATCACCTTGGCGGAAATGTGGATGGCTTCGGCTTTCACGCGCCGCGCGGCAGCGTGAACAATGTCTTCCGCGGCTGCCGCGCGTGGTTCAACAGCGACGACGGCTTTGACTGCATCAACACGGCGGAGGCGGTGCTGTTTGAAAACTGCTGGGCATTTTACAATGGCTTCGATCCGAAGTTCACGAGCCTCGGCGACGGCAACGGCTTCAAGGCTGGCGGCTACGCACGCACGCCGCCCGCGAATCTGCCGAACCCGATCCCGCATCACGTCGTCCGCAATTGTGTGGCGGTGCGCAACAAGGCCTCGGGATTTTATGCGAACCACCATCCCGGCGGCATCGACTGGCTGAACAACACGGCATACCGGAACAAGATTAACTTCAACCTGCTCGGGCGGAACACCGCCGACGTGAACGATGTGCCGGGCTACGGCCATAAGATGAAAAACAATCTCGGCTACAAAGGCCGGACTGAACTCTCGAACCTCAACGAGGCTGCGTCCGATGTCGGCGGAAATTATTTCAATTTGCCGGTGCGGATCGAGGACCGCGACTTCGCTGGCCTCGACGAAGCCGAACTTGTGAAGCCGCGGCAGCCGAACGGCGATTTGCCGGAGATCGCGTTTCTTCATTTGGCAAAGAGCAGCGGGCTGATCGATCGCGGAAGCGATGTCGGTCTGCCCTTCGCAGGCAAGGCGCCGGACCTCGGCGCGTTTGAATTTGGACAGCCGAAAAAACCGTGAGCGGGCGCGGCAGGTTTTTGAAAACGCGTGCACTCACCGCAGCGCCCCGTTGCACGTTGCGCACGTTGATGTATTTTCGCGCAAACGATGGACGACCATTTTTCTCCGGCGAATGAGGGGGGAGCTTCATCGCCACAGGAGCCGCGCGGTTTGGTGGAGCGCATCGAGCATCTGATCGCACAGCTCCCGCCGGGCGACGCGATGCGCACGCGGCTGCTGGAAATCCGCGCGGAGGTGGCGGAGCGCGAGGAGATCATGTTTGAGGCGCAGGAGACGATCGAGAAGATGGAGGCCGCGCTGCAAAAGGTGACGCAGCCCGCGAACCGCATCGGCACTTTCGTGACGGCGTATCCGAAGTTCGACGAGGGGCGGCCCGCGATGCTCGCGCAGATCGTCGTGGGCGGCTCGGAGTTTTATTGCAACGTGGATCCGAGGCTGGACCTGCGCGCATTCCGCCGCGGCACGCGCGTGCTGGTGAACGAGGCGTATGTCGTCGTGGGCGATCTCGGCTACGACCGCGCGGGGCCCGTGGTGAAAATCGCGGAGCTGCTCGGCAATGATCGCATCCGCGTGGGCGGCGAGGCGGGTCAGCAGAGCATCGTGCTTTTCCGCAGCGAACTCCTCGCGAAGGAAAAGCTGAAGCCCGGCGACGACGTGCGCGCAGATGCGAATTTCCGCGTCGCGCTCGAGGTGCTCGCGCGCACGAAGAGCAACGAGTATTACCTCGACACGGTGCCGGAGCTGCCGTGGGAAAAAGTCGGCGGGCAGCACGAGGCGATCACCGCGATCCGCGAGGCGATCGAGGGACCGCTGCTGCACCCGGAGCTTTACGCGAAATTTCACCACGCGACGCCGAAGGGCTTCCTGCTCTACGGCCCGCCCGGCTGCGGCAAGACGCTCATCGGAAAGGCGACGGCGTGGAACCTCACGCAACAGCTCCGCGCGCAGACGGGGCAGGAGATGCGCGAGTTTTTCATGCACATCAAGGGGCCGGAAATCCTCAACATGTGGGTCGGCGAAAGCGAACGCATCGTGCGCGAAATCTTCGCCACCGCGCGCGAGAAGCGCCGCGAGGGCTACCTGCCGTTTGTATTCATTGACGAGGCGGAGAGCATCCTCGGCACGCGCCGCGCCGGACGCTGGAGCAGCATCCTGAGCACGCTGGTGCCGATGTTCTGCACGGAGATGGACGGTCTCGAATCGCTGCACGACGCGGTGATCATCATCGCGAGCAACCGCGCGGATTTGATCGATCCTGCGATTCTGCGTCCGGGGCGCATTGATCGGAAAATCAAAGTCAACCGCCCGACACGCGAGGGCGCGCAGGAGATTTACCGCATCTACCTCACGCCGAATCTTCCGTACGATCCGGCTCTCGTCGCCGCGAAGGGCGGCGTGGATGCGACCGTCGCGCACCTCGTGGATCGCGTGATCGAGGCGCAGTTCGCGCACCGGGACGAAAACCGTTTTCTGAGCATCACGCTCCGCAGCGGTCGCAGGGAAACGCTCTACCGCGGCGATCTCGTGAGCGGCGCGATCATCGCGAGCATCATCGAGCGCGCGAAATCGCTCGCGATCAAGCGCGCGCTCGCGAGCGGCAAAGATGAAGGCATCAGCGAGGACGATCTGCTCATTTCGCTCGAAGCCGAATACCGCGAGAACGACATATTCCCGCCGACTGACATCACCGAGGATTGGCTGCACCTGATCGATCACGATGCGGAAAATGTGGTGAAGGTCTCCCCCATCCGCGCCGGCGCGGAAGCGGCGAGAGCAGCGTCGCCGATCGTGTAGCGAGGCCGGCAATGCAGGCGAATTGAAAACTCGCCGGCAGCTTTGTGCGAGATTGCAATGCACGCCTGCTGCGACGAAAACCGCCTAGCGTTCGCAGCGCGGCCGAATTGTCGCAAGGCACTCCCTTTTCCAAAACAACCCCATGAAAACAACAACCCTCCCTCTCCTCTTCGTCGCGTTCACCGGCTTCGCCCTCGGCGCGGATAATGTGCCGCCTGCGGGCTTCACTGCGCTGTTCGATGGCCAGCAGATCTCCGGCTGGTTTGGCTGGACCACGCGCGATCCGCGGGACTTGCTCGCGATGACTCCGGAGCAGGTGGCCGACTACAAAAAGCAGTCCGTGGAGGGCGGCCCGCTCGTGAGCAAGAAGTCGCCTGAGCACATCAATGCGCACTGGAAAGTCGAGAATGGCGAGATCGTGAACGACGGCCACGGCCTCTATCTCACGACAGAAAAGGATTACGGCGACGTCGAGCTTTTCGTCGATTACAAGATGCTGCCGAAGGGCGACAGCGGCATCTACCTCCGCGGCGTGCCGCAGGTGCAAATCTGGGACACGACGGGCGGCGACCCGCGCGGACTCGGGCAGGACAAAGGATCGGGCGGACTTTGGAACAATGAGAAAGGATCGCCGGGCAAGGACCCGCTCGTCCACGCGGACAAGCCGCTCGGCGAATGGAATCACTTTCGGATCCTCATGATCGGCTCGCGCGTGAGCGTGTGGCTGAATGAGAAGATGGTCGTGGATCACGCGATCCTCGAAAACTACTTCGACAAAAAACTGCCGAAGGAACAGCGCCGGCCGATCCTGCCGAAGAGTTTCATCCAACTGCAGACGCACGGCAGCGAAATCCGCTGGAAGAATCTTTTCGTCCGCGAGATCGGGAGCGACGAGGCCTGCAAAATCCTCGCGAGCCACGGGCAGGACGGCTACGAATCCATTTTCAACGGCACGGACATGACGGGCTGGGCCGGGCCGGTGGACGTGGTGAAAGTCGAGAACGGCGCGATGGTGTGGCAGGAGAAAAAAGGCGGCACACCGTACTGGAATACGTCGCTGAGCGACTTTCAGGCGCGTGTGGAATTCAAGCTCCCACCCGGTGGCAACAACGGACTCGCGATCCGCTATCCCGGCACCGGTAACACCGCGTATGACGGCATGTGCGAGCTCCAGGTGCTCGACGACAACTACGAAAAGGTGAAGGGAAAGATCGACTCGCGGCAGGCCCACGGCAGCGCGTACGGGATGGTCGCGGCGGCGCGCGGGTATCAGCATCCGATCGGCGAATGGAACTTCGAGGAAGTGACCGTGAAGGGCTCGACGCTGAAGGTGGAACTGAACGGCAGCGTGATCCTCGATTGCGACCTCAGCAAAGTGGACATGGAAACCGTGATGGCGAAGAGCAAGCATCCCGGCGCGACGCGCACGAGCGGATTCTTCGGCTTCGCAGGGCACAATGATCCGGTGCAGTTCCGGAAGGTGTTCATCAAGAAACTCTGAGTGGCGCGCATCGCTTCACGGGAAGAGCGCGGGCGCGAAGTCC
The DNA here is from genome assembly GCA_038239865.1 of Chthoniobacterales bacterium. GTDB lineage: Bacteria > Verrucomicrobiota > Verrucomicrobiia > Chthoniobacterales > Chthoniobacteraceae > SXWH01. The sequence continues at coordinate 2,458 of JBBSEI010000038.1, read as the reverse complement.
GCGCTCTTTTCGTTTGCGCGGGCGAGGACGGCCGGAGGCGAGCCTTGGACAAAATCGGCTCATGCGAAAGGTGCGGAAGTAAGTTTAGATCCTCAACGATGAAGCTCGCATTTTCCCTCCTCCTCTCGCTGATCCTCGCCTCGGGACGCGCCGAGGATTTTCAAGGTTCCGATCACCCACTTGAGTACGATCACGAGCCGACGAACTACTCAACCACACAGCCGAACGATCCCGTCGCGCTCGTGCAGCAGAAAATCACAAGCGGCGAACTGACGCTGAAATGGGACGGCCAGTTCGGCTACCTCCCGGCAATCCTCGAGGCCTTCGGCGTGAAAAAATCCTCGCAGTCGCTCGTGATGTCGAAGACTTCGCTCCAGCGCCGCTTCATCTCGCCGGAAAATCCGCGCTCACTTTTTTTCAGCGACGACGTGTATGTCGGCTACGTCCCCGGCGCGCCGGTGATGGAGATTTCGTCCGTCGATCCGAAACTCGGCGGCACGTTTTATTTCCTCGAACAGGAGAAGGTGCGGCGGCCGAAATTTGTCCGCAGCGCGGACTGTCTCTCCTGCCACGGCGGGCAGCGCACGCTCGGCGTGCCGGGGCATTTCGTGCGCAGCGTGCCGACGGATGCGACCGGCGAAATGCTCGCGCTCGAGGAAGTCCGCGACATCACGCACTGCACGCCGCTGAGCCAGCGATGGGGTGGCTTTTACGTCACGGGAAAACACGGCACACAGCCGCATCGCGGCAATCTGATCGGCGAAAAGGATCTCGAACGCTTCAAGACGGAGCCGCTCTTCAAAGGCAACCTCACGGACCTCGCGCCGTTTTTCGACACATCGAAATACTACGGCAAGGGCAGCGACATCGTCGCGCTCATGGTGCTCGGGCATCAGGTCCACATGCACGATTACGTCGCGCGCCTGAACATCGAGGCGAGGCAGATGCTCGCCGCTTACGGCCACGTGCGCTACATGCGCGCGCAGGTGGATGCCTTTCTGCGCTACCTGCTTTTCACCGAGGAATTTCCGCTCACGGGAAAAATCGAGGGCAACCCCGAGTTCATCCGCGACTTTACCGCGCGCGCGATCCGCGACACGAAAGGCCGCAGCCTGCGCGACTTCGACCTGCACACGCGGATGTTCAAATACCCGTGCAGCTCCCTCATTTACTCGCCGTCATTCGACGCGATCTCCGCACCGATCAAGGAAGTCATCCTGCGCAAACTGCACGGCATCCTGACGGGGGAAAACGACGAGGCGCAGTTTGCACGACTGACGCCGGAGGACCGAAAGGCCATTCTCGAAATCCTCCTCGAAACCAAGAAGACGCTCCCCGACTACTGGCGGAAACCGTGACGGTTTGATCCCGAACTCCGAAGGATCCAAAAAATGGGGAATCGCATGCCTCGGGTAGGGTGGGCGTCCCGCCTGCCGTATTTCGCGTCCCGCGGAATACATCCGGCCACCGCTGACCAACTGAATGCCTGTGGATCTCCGCCGGGTGCCGCGCGGGACGCGCGCCATGGCAGGCGGGACGCCCACCCTACCCGATGCACGCCGTCCTGTTTCATCGCGCAACATGTTGTTTCAGCGATTTCGAATTAGCGGCCTCTTCGCGGTTCAATCAGTGCTTGTGACCGTCCCCGTGCTCCCAGCGCGAGAGCGATTCCTCGTGGAAATGCCGGCGCTTGCGCAGGCGCGCGATCAGTCCGTACCGCGGACCGAAGGCCCACGCGCCGAGAAAGCACGCGCCGAGCACGAGCACGATCGCCGCGCCGCTCGGGATTTTTTCGAAGCGGTACGAGAGCAGCAGCCCGAGCACCGATCCCGCCGATCCGAGAGCCGCGCCGCCCCACAGCATCGTGCTGAAATCATCCGTGAGCAGGTAGAGCGTCGCGGCAGGCGTGACGAGCAGACCGAGCATGAGGACGACCCCGACCGACTGCGCGCTGCTGATCATCGCGAGCACACTCGCGGCGATCAGCACGACATGCAGCGCGTCCACTTTCACACCCTGGCTGCGCGCGACGGTGGGATCGAAAAGCGTGAGCACGAGCGGGCGCAGCACGAGCAGCAGGCCGGGCACCACGGCGAGCGTCACGCCGTACGCGATCCACAGGTCCGCATCGCCGAGGCCGAGGATGTTTCCGAAGAGGTAATGCTTCAGATCCACGCTCGTCGGGACGAATTGCAGCAGCACGACGCCGATGCTGAACGCGACCGTGTACAGAATCGCCAGCGACGCGTCCTCCTTCAGCCGCGACGCGCGCGCGAGCAGCATCGCACCCATCGCGACGAGGAAGGCCGCGATGATCCCGCCGAGGAAAAGTCCGCCCGGATGGAGGCCGAAAAGCATGAGCCCGATCGCGAGGCCCGGCAGCATGGAATGGCTGAGCGCGTCGGCCATGAGCGACATGCGGCGCAGGACGATGAAGGAGCCGAGGAAGCCATTCGTG
>JBBSEI010000037.1:0-39989 GCA_038239865.1 Chthoniobacterales bacterium | reverse complement strand
TGAAATCCCAGCGCGGCACGCAGTTCCGCATCTGGGCCACGCAGCGGCTGCGGGAATACATCGTGAAGGGCTTCACGATGGATGACGAGCGGCTGAAGCAGTCCGGCGGCGGCGCTTACTTTGACGAACTGCTGGAGCGCACCCGCGACATCCGGTCGTCGGAGAAAGCGTTCTGGAGCAAGGTGCTGGATATTTACGCCACGAGCGCGGACTACGATCCGCGTGCGGAGGCGTCGCAGCTCTTCTTCGCCACGGTGCAGAATAAGATGCACTGGGCGGCGCACGGGCAGACGGCGGCGGAAGTCATCGCCGCCCGAGCCGATGCGGCGAAGCCCCACATGGGGCTGATGACCTGGCCGGGCACCCGTCCGCGCAGGCCGGATGTGGCGGTGGCGAAGAACTACCTGAGGGAAAAATAGCTGGGCGATTTGAACCTGATCGTTTCGCTGTATCTCGACTTCGCCGAACTCCAGGCACGCAGCCGTCGCGTGATGACGATGCGGGACTGGATCGCCAAGCTGGATGATTTCATGCGGATCAGCGAACGGGAGATTTTGACCCATGCGGGGAGCGTGAGCCACGAGGTGGCGCTGGCGAAAGCGGAGGCGGAGTTTGAGAAGTTCCGCCGCATCGAGGACACGAAGCCTTCGCCGGTGGAGCAGCATTTCATCGAGGCCATCGAGCAGGTGAAGCAGTTGGAGAAAGGCAAGCGCGCCAAAAAGAAAAAGCCATGAGTCTGAACGAATCCATTGTCGAAGACGCTGCGCTGATGAGGTTCGGGGAGCTGGGCAATGCGTTCGGGCTGACTCACACCGCAGTGCATGACATGCGTCAGGCCTTCGCGAGTTCCGGGACGGGGAGCCACTTGCGCTGCTCCCAGCTTTGCAGGCCGAGTTCGGCGAGTTGCACGCCTTTGGCGCCTTCGCGCAGCGTCCAGGGGAAGGGCGTGTCGAGGGCGACGTGCTTCAGGAATTCCTCCCACTGAATTTTGAAGGCATTGTCGTAGGTCGTCGTGTCGGGCACTTCCTGCCAGCCGTCGAAGAAGTTGATGGGTTGATCGACGTCGGGGTTCCATGTCGGGCGCGGCGTGGTGCCGGCGCTTTGCACCCAGCATTTCCGCAGGCCGACGATGGCGCTGCCGTGCGTGCCATCCACCTGCATGGTGAGCAGGTCGTCGCGGCGCACGCGGACGGTCCATGAGCTGTTGAACTGGCACACGACTCCGCCTTCGCACTCGAACGTCGCATAGCACGCGTCGTCGCTCGTGCAGTCGTAGGGCTTGCCGCGCTCATCGAGGCGCTTCGGCAAATGCGTGGCTCCGAGGCAGCTCACGGCCTTCACTTTGCCGAAGAGATTGTCGATCACGTAGCGCCAGTGGCAGAGCATATCCACGATGATGCCCCCGCCGTCCTCCTTGCGGTAATTCCACGACGGACGCTGCGCGGGCTGGTCGCCATCCTCGCCCGTGAAGACCCAGTATCCAAACTCCCCGCGCACGCTGAGGATGCGGCCGAAGAAACCCTGATCGCGCAGCGTGCGGAATTTGCGAATCCCGCTAAGCCACAGCTTGTCCTGCACCGCGCCGTTCTTCACGCCCGCGTCCTCGCACAGCTTCGCGAGCCGCAGCGCCTCGCTCGTCTCCACCGCGATCGGCTTTTCGCAATAGATCGCCTTCACCGCCTTCACCGCCCTTTCGATGAAGCCGGCGCGCTGGAGTGTGCCGCTGGCGTCGAAGAAAATTTCGTCATCGGGATTCGCGAGCGCGGCATCCACATCGGTCGTGAAGCGGGTGACGCCCGTGCGCTCGGCGAGTGCGGCCAGCTTGTCGTGATTGCGCCCTGTGAGGATCGGATCGGGCATGAGCACGAGATCATCGTTCACTTTGAGCCCGCCCTGATCGCGGATGGCCTTGATCGAGCGGATGAGGTGCTGGTTCGTGCCCATGCGTCCGGTGACGCCGTTCATGATGATGCCGATTCTGCGTGTTTTCATAAGGATGTGGTGTGGGTGAAAGATTTTGGGAACCACGAATGGACACGAAATTTCACGAAGGGATTTTCGCCTCAGTCATTCGTGCCCATTCGGGTGCAGGCTCATTTTGGTTTTTCATCGCAGGTCATCCTGAGGGAGCCTGAGCGACCGAACGATCCCGTGGAATTGCGGATGAACGCCAGGAGGATTTGATGATCGCTCCTCGATGCGACGGGGTTCTTCGGTCGCTTAGGCTCCCTCAGAATGACCTCGGTTTTTGAAATTGAGCCACAGCCCATGTTCGTGTGCATTCATGGTTCAAAGCTCGGTTCCGTAATACTGCCGGTAGCTGGACGCGATCTGCTCGATGAAGGCGTGCTGATCCGTCGCCCACCACTTGTTCGAGAAAATCTCGACCTCGCGGTGGCCTGTGAAGCCTGCGGCATCCACCCACTCGCTGATCTCGCGGATGTTGATGCAGCCCTCACCCATCAGCCCGCGATCGTTCAGAAGATCAGTCGTCGGCGTCTTCCAGTCGCAGATGTGGAAGGCGTGCAGACGGCCCGTCCGCCCGGCGAGATCGATCTGCGCCTTCAACTCCGGATCCCACCACACATGATACACATCCACCGCGATGCCGACCGACTTCGGCGAGCAGAGCGCATCGCAAATCTCGTGCGCCTGCCGCATCGTGTTCACCGCGCTGCGATCATCCGCATACATCGGATGCAGCGGTTCGATGGAGAGCTTCACGCCCGCTTGCTCCGCCGCCGGAAGCAATGCCGCGATGCCATCCGTGATCTGCCTGCGCGATTCGATCAACGGCTGCCCAGGCACCGCACCACAGACCAAGACGATCAGCGGTGCGCCAATGGCGTGCGCCTCCTCGATGGCTTTCAAGTTATCATCAATCGCCGCCTGCCGAGCCGCAGCCGTCTTGGCTGGAAAGAATCCGCCGCGACAAAGGCTCACCAGTTCCATGCCCGAGTCCGCCACCTGCCGCCTCACAACTCCGAGATCGCGTCCCTCCAATGCCTGCCGCCAAATCGTGATGCCGCCGATGCCACGCTGCGGATATTCGGCGAGACATTGCTCCAGTGCGAGCGGCTTGGTGGTGATAGTGTGAACGCAAAGGCGGCTCATGATGACTCGATTATCGGACCTCTCTTTCGGCTGCCAGAGAACTCCACTTTTCCAAAGAGCCTAGCGAACCCCAGCGGCCTCGTTGTCGCGCGCGCCATTGAGGGCAACGGTGCTGCAGCCGCGGAGTTAATCGGAGCCTGATGAACGGACTCATCTTTCCGAGCCACTGGGAGTGTTAGTCCGAGGGGTTGGTTTGTGTGTTTAGTTTGGGGTTTCGGGTTTGTCCATCCCCGGCGCAGGGAGGCCGGATGCCGACATTCAAAGTGCTGGAGAGGCCCCTGCACACATCGGGGAAACCGTTCGACTTCGCCGCGCGTAGCACCTACGCCAAAATCCAATGCTTCAAAAATCCCACAGCGCGCTCGTAATCGCCGGTCATGGCTCGACGGTGAATCCCGATTCCAGCGCGCCGACTTGGGCGCTCGCGGAGGAAATCCGCCGGCGCGGCGCATTCGGCGAAGTGCATTGCGCGTTTTGGAAAGAGGAGCCGAGCCTCCGCCAGGTGCTGCACTGCGTGGACCGCGAGGAAGTTTATGTCGTCCCGAATTTCATCAGCGAGGGCTACTTCACGACGACCGTAATCCCGCGCGAACTCGGCCTCGCCGGCGCACTCACGCGCATCGGGCGGCACGTGGTGAAGTATTGCGAGCCGGTGGGAAATCATGCGCGCATGACGGAGCTGCTGCTGAAGCGCGCCGCCGCCATCGCGCCCGGCGTGCCGCCGGAAAAGACGAGCCTTTTCATCGTGGGCCACGGCACGGATCTGAACGAGAATTCCGCCGTGGCCGCGAAGCGCGAGGTGGAGCGAATCGCCGCCGTCGGGCGCTATCGCGAAGTGCTCAGCGCCTACATGGAGGAGGCGCCGCTCATCGCGGAATGGGACAAACTTTCCTCGAGCCCAAATGTCGTCGTCGTGCCGTTCTTCATCGCGGACGGGCTGCACAGCTACGAGGACATCCCGGTGCTGCTCGGCATCACGCCGGAGTCGCCCGGCGCCGCGAGCGCGCACGGCGCGGACAGCGCGTCGGTCTTCGCGAAAAATCCGTATCATGTGCGCGGGCGGACGCTGTTTTACGCGAGTTCGATCGGCACGGAGGCGGGTTTCGCCGAGGTGATTCTTGACCAGGTGGCGGCTTTCGATTCAAGCCATGCGGCGTGATGCGCGACACGACTTCGGAACTCGAACGCTGGCTGCGAGCCGGCGGAAAACGCGTCGGGCAAATCGCGATCGCCCCGGCGGGCGACGGCTGGGAAATGCGGCACGCCGAGGATGCGGAGCGCGGTGACCTCGCGGCCTTTTCCAAATACGAGGACGCGCGCACGCTCGCGAATCTCGACGACGCGGGCGGGTATCGCGCGCTGAAGACCGCGCCGAATCTGCGCCACGGCTGGCGGCTCGTGCTCGGGGACGTGCGCGCGCTTTGCCTCGCGCTCGATTATTTCTATCCCGCGATGCTCGGCCTGTGGCTCGCGCACGCACGCGGCGAAGTGGTGCCGGTGGAATTGCACGACACCCTCGGCCGGCAGACGGGCATGTACCGCATCACACAAAAGCTCACGCACGAGCAGGCGCAACGGCTCATCGCGAAGCAGTGCCGCAGCAATGGCGGCTGCCTGAAAACCATCCTCTGGCAGATCAGCCGCGGCGTCTCGGTGCCGCTGCTGCCGCCGGAGAAATTCCGCGTGGAGGCCACGCGCGCCGATGCGCTGCCGCTGCTCTGCCACGAGGCGTGCAACATCCTGATCGCGGCGGCGCGCAAGATGGTGAAGGACGAATCGCCGGCACCCGCGCCATGATTTTCCGCGCGCGCTCCGTCGTGCCGGTCTCGCACGCGCCGATCGAGGATGGTGCGGTCCTCGTCACGGGAAATACGATCGCCGCGGTCGGCCCTTTTGCGGAAATCCGCGCGGCTCATGCCGGCGAAGTCACGGACCTCGGCGAGCGCGTGCTCCTGCCGGGACTCGTGAATGCGCACTGCCATCTCGACTACACGATGATGCGGCGCGCGATTCAGCCGCAGCGCAGTTTCACGGAATGGATCGGGCGCATCAACGCGCTCAAACGCTGTCTCGGGCCGGACGACTATCGTGCGGCGATCGCGCGCGGCTTTGCCGAGCTGCAACGCTGGGGCACGACGACGGTCGCGAACATCGAGTCCTTTCCCGAACTGCTCACCGACGCGCCGGAGAGTCCGCTGCGGACGTGGTGGTTTCTCGAAATGATCGACGTGCGCCACGTCGTGCCGAGCGAGGAGATTGTGTGCGGGACGCTCGCGTTTTTTGAAGCGCACCCGCTGCGGCGCGGCGGCTTCGGCCTCAGCCCGCACGCGCCGTACACGGCCTCGGGGCCGCTGTATGAAAGTGTGAGCCGTGCCGCCGCGGAACTCGACATGCCGGTGATGACGCACGTCGCGGAATCGCGCGAGGAGTGGGACATGTTCCGCCACGCGCGCGGCGACCTCTACGACTTCATGCGCAAGCTCGATCGCTGGATGCACGACTGCCACCACGGGCGCACGCCGCTCGCGCATTTGCTCCATCACACGGGCTTCGGCGCGCGCTGGATCCTCGCGCACATGAATGAACTCGATGACCACGATCTCGAGCTGCTCGCGAGCATCCCGCGCGCGGACCGGCCGAGCATCGTCCACTGCCCCGGCAGCCACCGCTATTTCCGCCACGCGCCCTTCCGCCTCGCGAAGCTGCTCGAACTGCGCATGAACATCTGCCTCGGCACGGACAGCCTCGCGAGCACGCACTCGCTTTCGATGTTCGATGAAATGCGCATCCTCGCGGACCGCGAGCAATGGCTGCACCCGGCGGACGTGATCACGATGGCGACGATGAACGGCGCGCGCGCGCTGCGGCTGAACGCGGGAAAAATCGAGCCCGGCGCGCTGGCGGACTTGATCGCGGTCCCGCACGATGGCAGCTTCCGCGACATTCACGCTGCGGTGATCGCTCACCGGGAACCCGTCGCGTGGATGATGATCGATGGCCAGATTCTCAGTTCATAAAGCGCTCGTGATTTTCGCCGCCGTGCTTCTGCTCGGCGGCGGTGCTCCCGCTGCCACCAAAAAACGCGCGCCCGCGACATCCGCCGCCGCGAAGCCGGCGAAAAAACCCGCGCCGACGCCGACACCCGCGCCTCCGCCGCTGGCTCCCGGCGAGCTGCCGCTCGTGGCAAAATCGGCGATCCTGCTCGATGCGAAAAGCGGCGACATTCTCTACGAAAAAAATCCGGACGAGATGCAGTATCCGGCGAGCGCGACGAAGATTCTCACCGCGCTGATCGTGCTCGAGGAAGGCAACCTCGATCAGCTCGTCACCATCCAGCCCGAGGACACGAAGGTCGAGCCGAGCGCGCTGGAATTTAAGCCGGGCGAGCAATACACGCGCCGGCATTTGCTTTTCGCGCTGCTGCTGAAAAGTGCGAACGACGTGGCGCTGGCGCTCGCGCGCGACAATGCCGGGAGCGTGCCCGCATTTGCGGAAAAGATGAACCGCCGCGCGGAGGCGCTCGGCGCGCTGGCTTCGCATTTCACGAACCCGCACGGGCTGCACGATCCGCATCACTTCACCACGGCGCGTGACCTCGCGGCGATCGCGCGCGTGGCGATGCAGCATCCGCTCTTCCGCGAGATCGTGGCCACGCCGGAGATCGGCATGGCGCGCGGCGCGGAGTGGGTCGTGGTGAAAAATCACAACAAGCTGCTCTGGATGCTGCCCGGCTGCATCGGCGTGAAAACCGGCTTCACGAATCCTGCGCAGCATGTGCTCGTCAGCTCCGCGATCCGCGCCGGCAGGGAAGCCATCTCCGTAGTGATGCACTCCGACAAATCCGGCAAATGGAATGACTCAAAGACGCTGCTCGATCACGCCTTTGAAATACTCGGCGTGACTCCGGTCGCTCCTTCAGCCGCGGGACCAGCAGTCACGCCGCCCACAAGCGAGACCGTCGGACCAGCGAGCGAAAAATAGACGGCACGTTCCGGGAAGGGGCGCGTCTCGCCTGTGCGGGCAAACAGGCCTCCGGCCTGTCCGAACAGCCGGGACGGCTGTCTTCCGAGCCATCGGCGAGCTTCGGGACTCGCCCTCAGATCTCCGTGTGCTCGAGCAGCGCGCTGAGGATCATCGCGTAAAAATCAATCTGCATGATCGCGAATGCCTTCGGCCCGCGCGGGCGGCGGCGGCCGGCGGTATCGTCGTCCGTCACGCCGTGACGCGCGCCGAGAGCGAGCCGCGCCTGGTTCAGCGTGTGGATCCATGCGCGCGCATTTTCCGCCGGGATGCTGAGCGAAAAGCTCTCGCCCGTCTGCTGGATCCCCGCGACATCGGCGGCGACCGCCTCCACGTGCGATTGGAAAAGTTCGCGCATTTCCGGCTCCACTTCCTCGTGCCACTCGCGGTCGGCCACGGCATCGGCACCGCCGGTCGGCGCACTGAAAATCCGTCTCCGTGACGCCTCGTCGTCGGGGTCCGCGCAGGCGGGGAGGCCGCGCAGCAGCTCGACGATCAGCGACTCCATCTCCGCAAACACCCAGCCGCGCTCGCTCATTTGGATTTCCATGCGCTCAGCGGGATTTCTCGATCGTGGCGAGCAGCAGGTAGGTGTGGAGCTGCTGCACGAAAAGCTCCGCCCGCTCGCGCGTGCCGGTCCACACGATGGACCGGCCTTTTTGATGCACCTCAAGCATGTGGACTTCCGCCTTTTGCCGCGAAAAGGCGAACACCGCCATGAACACTTTGGCCACATATTCCATCAGGTTGATCGGGTCGTTGTGCACCACGACATTCCACGGCACGTCCAGCGATTCGTCGGTCTTCGTCTCCTCCTCGGTGAGCACGTCACCGCCCGTCGCGCCCCGCATTGGGTTCGTTCCTCGGATCCTCGGCATCATTCAAAAACTGCGTCCCTCGCGCATCATCCTGCATCATCCTGCATCATCGCGCGCCTGCGGGCGTGGGCGGGATGACGATCGCCGTCGGCGGATTTCCCGTCGCCGTCGGCGCGGGGATTTCCGCCGGAGCGGCGATGCCTCCGCTGTTCAAAATGCTCGCCGCCGGCGCCGCGGTCGGCGTGAGGATTTGCTCGAACTGTTTGATCCACTGCGGCGCTTCCGGATGCTGCGGATACGCCTTGATGAGGTTGAACATCTCGGTGATGGCGCGATTTTTCAGCCCGATGAGCAGCATGTCCTGCGCGCGCGCCCAGAGCATCGAGGGCTTGTTCACCTGCGTGATCTGGCGCTCGTCGAAGGCCGGCATCCCCGCGTAGATGCTCTCCTGACTTTTGCGCAGCATCATGTCCCAGTAATCCATCAGCCGCGGGTCCCGCGTGTCGCGGAATTCCGGCAGGATGATCGCATTGTAGATGCCGTTCACATTGCCCGGCACGGGCTCCCAGCTCGAGGCCTGCGTGTCGTCGCCCTTCTTCCTCCGCTTCCCGGAATCGCCGAGGATGTCCGCGATTTGCAGGCTCTGCACCACCACGCTGTTGGAGACGGGCGTTTTCAAAACGCTGTCGTGCATTTTTTTTGCGTGCGTGTCCTCCGCCAGCGCCTTGCTCGCTGCCGGGCGCTTCGCGACACCCGCGGCCTTCACCTTTTCGATTTGCTCCACGACCCTTCCGATCGCCGCATCATCCGCCTCGAGCTGCCTCGTAAAATCAATCACGCTCGGGAGCAGTTGCTTCGCCTCCGCCCCCGCCGAATGCTGGATGGTGAGCCCGAGCCACACGAGATGCAGCCGCGCCGCATTCGCGCCCTCCTTCGCCTTCAGCCCCTCGCCCTCGCCCTTCAGCCATTCGCGCACCGCAGTCGTCTGGTGATCCACTCCGGCGAACTGCACCGCGAGCACCGCATTCGTCCAAAATGCCGCCGCACTTTCATTCGACGCCGCCGCCGCGACGATCTGCTTGTAAGCCGCATTGCGCCTCGTCTTCAGCCCGGTTTCATTCTGCTCTTTGAATTGCTTCAGGCCCTGCAGGACCTGCTTCATGTCCACGGGCGGCGCGTCATTGAGCTGGGCAAAAGCAGGCACCGACAGCGCGGCGACGATCAGGGGGATGACGGAGGATTTCATGGGATGGGAACGCACTAAAAAGCCTCGCGCCGCATTTTGCACGGCAGATTTTTTTACAAAATCGGCGCGCCCGCCAGCACCCGCCGCCAGATGCGATCCTGCACACGGTGCATCTTCGCGCGGTCGCGCGGCGCGATGTCGTCAAAGCCATTCAGATGCAGCAGACCGTGGATGACGTAGAGCGCCAGTTCCTCCACCACCCCGTGCCCGTGCGCCGCCGCCTGCACGCGCGCCGTGTCCGCACTCACGACGATTTCGCCGTGGCCGAAAGTGATCACATCCGTCGCCCCCGGCACCTGCATGAACTCCCCATGCACCCGCGCGATCACCGCATCGCTCACCACCGCCACCTCGATCTCCGGGATCCGCCGCAGCGCAAACTTTCCGTCCCCCGAATGCCCCGCGCACTCCGCCAACCCCGCCGCCGCCAGCCCCCGCAGCCGCCCCACATCGAAGCGGACACGCCGCTGCCGGTTGACGAGATGGATCTGCACGGCGCGAGACTGCCATCCCGTCCGCGAACCGCCAGCGCGTTGTGCTTTCACCGCGAACGCACCTTCCGCAACAGCCTGTTCGCGCGGCTGGAAAAGCATCCGGACACCGCCGCCGCCACCCTGCGCAGCCGGAGCGGCACTCCGGCATCCACTGCGAAAACCACGGCAGCGCACTCGCCCTTCACAGCAGATCCGCCTGCTCCCCGCTCGCCTCGCTCTTCGCCTTTTTGAAATTCAAATCCGGCTCGTAGTCGGGGTGCTCGGCGCGGGCGGTGCCCGCGAGGAGGGCTTCGATGGTGAGCAGTTGCACGCGGGGGAATTTCTTGCCGGTGGCGCTTTCGTAGAAACCGGCGGCGGCGGCGTCCTTGGTCATCGCGGCAGTGGGCGGTTCGAGGGAGAGGAAGAGGGCGATCTCAGCCTTCTCGCGCTCGCGGACATGATTGAGCGCGCGTACGTCGTCGGGCTTGATGCCGCCGCCTTTGACGCTGACGACGATCTTGCGGACTTCCTTCTTGTCGAGGTCGCGGAAAAACTTGAGGCCATCAATGCCAGTATCCGCGCCTTTCTTTTTCCCTTGGAAGGGCTGCGCCTCGACGAGCGAGACGGCCCACCATTGGAACTGGTATTTGTCGCGCCGTGCAAGCTCGCGGGCGGCATCAAGATGCTTGGGCGTGCCTTCCACCGTGAATTCGCATCGCTTGCCAAATGCGTCCGTAAGCCGTTTCTCAATGAGCGAAATGGCGAGGTGAGTGATGTCGATCCCAATCCACTGGCGCTTGAGCCTCTGCGCGGCGTGGACGCTCGTGCCGCAACCGCAGAAAGGGTCGAGCACCACGTCACCCTTATTGCTGCTCGTCTCAATGATGCGCTCAAGAAGGAGCAATGGCTTTTGGGTGGGATAGCCGAGTGATTCGTGTTTTGCCGCGGGAAAAATGGTGTCCCAATTGTTTTGCAGGGAGACGCCGGGGGCTTCGTCGAGATAGCGTTTGTGACGCGGCACGGTGCCCCGTTTGGTCTGGACGATTTCTCCCCGCTCAAACATTTCCATCATCCGCTTCTCGGTGAATCGCCAGTAGCGTGACACGCCGAGAAACTCATAGTGCGGGTTGCGCTTTTCGGGCGAACCGCCGCCGGGCGCGGTCAGGTCACCCAGTTGGTAGAACCGGCCAGTAATGGGTTCCTTGTGGCGGTAAAACTTGTCCACATACTTCTTGTCGTAAGGCAGATATTGCCAATGCCAGGTCCAATCGTGGGACTTCGTGTAGAAGAAGATGATGTCGCGAACATTGCCGTATTGCTTGCGCCCTTGCTTGGCGTCGTTGTGCGCGCTCTGCCGCTTCCAACTGAGCTCGCTGCGATAGTTTTCTTTCCCGAAGACCGCATCCAAGACGATCTTCAAGTAATGGGAGGCGACCGGATCGCAATGGAGATACAGCGAGCCGATGGGCTTGAGCACTCGGTGCATTTCGATGAGGCGATTCGCCATCATTACGAGATAGGCCGTCATGTCGTTGCGACCGAGGAATCCGACGAGCGCGACAATCATCTTCGCCACGTCGGTATTCTTGCCTTTGATCAGTTCGTCGAATTCTTCCTCGGCTTGCATTCCCCAAGTCCATGAATCCTTGAAGGCTTCGATCTGCGCCTCGCTGGAGTGGCCCTTGGGGGACTTGAAGAGGAGGTTGTAGTCGCGCTTCGAGTTAAAGGGCGGGTCGAGGTAGATGAGGTCCACGCATTCGTCCGGGAACGCGGCGCGGTCGCGGAGGACGAGGAGGTTGTCGCCGTAGTAGAGGTGGTTCATCCGGGCGCGGGTGTAGCGGGATGAGGGGACGCTGGCGAGCGGGGATGTGACCCTTTTTCCGCGGACGCGCAAACCGCGGCGGCGGCGGGCGGCGAGGAGGTACGCACCGAGGCCGAGGCGACTGAGGCGGGCGGGCTCGGGGACTTCGCCGGCGGGACCGGCACGCCGGCGTCATTCTTCGAGCCGCGTGCGCTGTGTTCCAAAGTCACCGGCACGCCTCGCTGAGCGTTCATTTTGCTCCGCGTCCCGCATCTCGGTTTCGCGAACACCGCGCTGGCAAAACCAAAGATCGCGGGCAAAATGTTCTTTCCTACCAAGTCCATGCGCGTCCTCATTTTTCCTGCTCTGCTGCTTCCCGTCGCCACGTTCGCCGCGGAGAGCCGGGGCGATGCTTTTTTCCGCGACAAGGTGCAGCCGATCCTTTCGCAGCATTGTTTCAAATGCCACAGCCACGGCGAAAAAATGAAGGCGAACCTCCTCGTGGATTCGCGCGAGGCGCTGCTCACGGGCGGCGACACCGGGCCGGCCCTCGTCCCCGGCGAGCCGGCGAAGAGCCTGCTCATCGAGGCCGTGGGCTACAAAAATGCCGACATGCAGATGCCGCCGAAAGGCGAGAAGCTGAGCGACGCGCAAGTCGCGACACTGACCGAATGGGTGAAGCTCGGCGCGCCGTGGCCCGAGGTGCCGGGGCAGAAAATGAAGGCGCGTCCGCGCGGAAAAATCACGGAGGAGGACCGGCAGTGGTGGGCGTTCCGGCCCGTCGCAAAAGTCGAGCCGCCGGCGATCAGTGCTCAGTCGTCAGTCCTCAGTGGTCAGTCGGCAGACGGAAAACTGGGCGCGGAAAACTGGGCGCGGAGCACGAATCCCATCGATCGTTTCATCCTCGAAAAGCTCGATGCCGCGAAGCTCCGGCCCGCGCCCGTTGCCGACAGCACGGCGCTCGTGCGGCGTGTGTACTTTGATCTGATCGGGCTGCCACCGACGCCTGAGGAAGCGGCGGCGTTCGTGCAATCCGCCAGCCGCAATCCGCAAGCGGCCATGGAAGCGCTCGTGGACAAATTGCTCGCCAGCCCGCGTCACGGCGAACGCTGGGCGCGGCATTGGCTCGACCTCGTGCGCTACGCGGAAAGCGACGGCTATCGCGCGGACGACTACCGGCCAAATGCGTGGCGCTATCGCGACTACGTCATCGCGAGCATCAATGCCGACACGCCATACGATCGCTTCGTGCAGGAGCAGCTCGCGGGCGACGAGCTGTGGCCGGAAAATCCCGAGGCGCGCATCGCGACGGGCTACTTCACGCTCGGCATTTACGAGTATAACAACCGCGACGCGGCGGGTCAGTGGAGCAACATGCTCAACGACATCACCGACACGACGGCGGACGTTTTCCTCGGCATGGGCGTGCAATGCGCGCGCTGCCACGACCACAAGTTCGATCCGATTTTGCAAAAGGATTACTTCCGGCTGCAGGCGTTCTTCGCGCCGATTTCGCTGCACGACGAGGGCGAGGTCGCGGCCGCCGAGCAGCGCAAGACGCACGCGGAAAAACTCAAGGCCTGGGCGGAGAAGACCGCGGACCTCCGCACAAAAATCGCGGAGATCGAAGACCCGATTCGTGCGCACGCGATGAAGGACGCGATGATCAAATTCCCGCCGGAGACGAAGGCGCTCTTCGACAAGCCTGCCGCCGAGCGGACGCCGTACGAGCAGCAGATCGTGGATCTCGCGTGGCGGCAGGTGGACTACGAATACACGGACAAGCGCTTCGAGGCGCGCGTGAAGGAGCCGGCGAAAACGCACCGCAACACGCTCATCGCCGAGCTGAACAAATTCCGCGCGGAGAAACCGGAGCCGCTGCCGCGCGCGCCGATCGCGAGCGATGTCGGCCCCGCGGCGTCGCCGATTTTCATCCCGAAGAAAAAGGCCGCAGGCGAGGTCGAGCCGGGCTTCCTCACGGTGCTCGATGAGGGCGCGGCAAAAATTTCCGCGCTGCCCCACAGCACCGGCCGCCGCACCGCGCTCGCGCACTGGCTCACTTCGCCGGAAAATCCGCTGACCGCGCGCGTGCTCGTGAACCGCGTGTGGCAATACCACTTCGGCCACGGCCTCGCGGTGAACGCCAGCGACTTCGGCACGCTCGGCGAAAAACCGTCGCATCCCGAGCTGCTCGACTGGCTCGCGCGGTGGTTCATGGAAAATGGTTGGAGCATGAAAAAATTGCATCGGCTGATCGTGACGAGCGCTACTTTTCAGCAGTCCGCCGCGAGCCCCATCGCCGCGCAGGCGAAGCTCGCCGATCCGGAAAATCGCCTGCTCTGGCACATGCCCACACGGCGGCTCGATGCCGAGCAGATCCGCGACGCCGTCCTCTCGGTCACGGGCGAAATCGAGTTTCCCGAGGGCGGCCAGGGCCTCGAACCGGAGCGCCCGGCGCGGACGATTTTCAGCAAGCTGCGGCGCAACAATCGCGACGCCGTGCTCGAGGTCTTCGACCAGCCCGAGGCATTCTCGAGCACTTCGCAGCGCAACGTGACGACCACGCCCACGCAGTCGCTGCTGATGATCAACAGCAAGTGGACGCTCGAGCGCGCGAAGGCTTTCGCCGCACGGCTGCGGAAGGAAAATTCCACCGAGGAAAAGGAGATCCTCACCGATGCATTTCGGCTGTGCTACGGCCGCGACCCGAGCGCGTCCGCCCTCGCGGCTGCGCAGAATTTTCTCGATCAGCAGGCAAAGGAAATCGGCGGCGTGGAAAAGGCCGCGGAGCAGCCGGGTTTTGTCTCGGAAAAAATGCAGACGCGCGAAGGCCGCGCCGCGCAACTCGTGCCCGGCTCCGCGCAGGAGCGGCTCGCGGTGCCGGACGACGCCGCATTTCCGCGCGGTGATTTCACGATCGAGGCGTTCATCAATGTGAAGTCCGTCTATCCCACCGGCGCGGTGCGCACGATCGTGTCGAAATGGGACGGCAAAAAGGGGCATCCCGGCTGGTCGCTCGGCGTCACCGGCGCGGGTTCGCGCAACAAGCCGCAGACGCTCGTGCTGCAGCTTTGCGGCGACAAGCCGTGGAAGCCGACCGATCCCGTGGAGCCGATTTTCTCCGGGCTGCACATTGATATCGGCAAGCCGTACTTCGTCGCCGTGAGCGTGCGGCTCGACGACGCGACGGAAAAAGGCGTCACCTTTTACGCGAAGGATCTCACGAACGACGACGAGCCGATGCAGTCCGTGCAGCTCGCGCACAGCGTGACGAGCGGCATCGCGAACGACGCGCCGTTCGTCATCGGCGGACAGCCGACGGGCAGCGGGAATTTGTTCGACGGATTGATTGACGACGTGCGCCTCTCGGACATCGCGTTGCGCGCCGAGGATCTGCTTTTCACCAGCGCATCGTCGGGCGAGCACACCGTTGGCTACTGGAAATTTGAGACGACCGGCAACCCGTTTGCCGACAGTTCCGGGCACACGCGCGACATTGCCTCCGCCGTCGAAAAATCGGCGCAAAAAGACCCGCGCTTCGCCGCGCTCGTGGACTTCTGCCACATTCTTTTGAACTCGAACGAATTTTTGTATGTCGATTGAAATTGGTCCGCAGCGTTTGCGTGCTGCGCTGGATTCGGCCAAAGTGTGAACATGACCACTGAACTGCAACGGCTCGGCGACGAGTTGATCGTCAAACTCCCGGCGCAAGCCGTCCGGAGCCTCGATCTCCACGAGGGAAGCAGGTTGGAAGTGACGGCGGACCGCGGCAAACTGGTGCTGACTCCGTCGGATGCACCCCCGACGCTGGACGAACTGATTGCGCGCATCACTCCGGAAAACCGGCACGGCGAAATTGATTGGGGACCACCGGTCGGCAAGGAGGTCTGGTGAGCCCGCGCTACGTCCCCGACCGCGGCCATCTCATCTGGCTGAGTTTGCATCCGCAACTCGGCCATGAGCAGGCCGGCCGGCGGCCCGCACTGGTGCTGAGTCCTGCGCGATACAATGGAACCACCGACCTCGCGATTGTCTGCCCGATCACCAGCCGGACGAAAGGCTATCCGTTCGAGGTGCCAATCGCCGCGCGCACGATTTCCGGCGTCGTCCTAAGCGATGCCATTCGCAGCGTGGATTGGGTGCAGCGAAAAGCGGAGTTCATCGAAGCCGCTCCGCCGGAAGTGCTGGCGAACACCTTTCAAATCCTGTGCCGATTGATCGAACCTTATGAACCGTGAATCCACTTTCTGCGGCCGTCGCGACTCCGCATTTTCCCGTCGCGAATTCCTGCTCCGCGGCGGCGCGGGTTTCGGCGCGCTCGCGCTGCTCGACATGCTGCGCGGCACGAATCTCGAAGCCGCGCTCGCGAGCCCGCAGCCGCTGAATCCGCTCGCGCCACGCCAGCCGCATTTCGCGCCAAAAGCCACGAATGTGATCTTCCTTTTCATGGAAGGCGGGCCTTCGCACATGGACACCTTCGACCCGAAGCCGCTGCTAAATGAACTCGCGGGGAAGCCGATTCCGCAGAGCTTTGGCCGCGTGATCACGGCGATGGGCGAGTTCGATTCGCCGATCCTCGCGTCGAAGCGCAAGTGGGCGCAGCACGGCCAGAGCGGCATGTGGGCGAGCGACTGGCTGCCGCACATCGCGACGCGCGCGGACGACATCGCGGTCATCCGCTCATGCTGGGCGGACGGCATCAATCACTCCGCGGGCGTCTGCCAGATGAACACCGGCTCGATCCTCGCGGGGCGTCCTTCGCTCGGCGCGTGGACGAGCTACGGGCTCGGCAGTGAAAATCAGAACCTGCCGGCCTTCGTCGTCATGCAGGACAACGCGTCGAGCGTCGTGAACGGCCCGCGCAATTGGGGCGGCGGCTTCATGCCGGCGGTGTATCAAGGCACGCGCATCACGGCGTCGAGCGAGCCGATTCCGAATCTCAACACGCCCGCCGGAATCACCGACGCGCAGCAGCGCAGCAAGCTCGATTTTCTCAACACACTCAACCGCGAGCACGCCGCGACGCGCCAGCTTCAGAGCGAACTCGACGCGCGCATCGCGAGCTACGAACTGGCCTTCCGCATGCAGGCCGAAGCGCCGGAAGCGGTGGATTTTTCCAAGGAAAGCGACGCGACGAAACACCTCTACGGAATTGATGCAAAGGAGACCGCGGAGTTTGGCAAAATGTGCCTGCTCTCGCGGCGACTCGTGGAGCGCGGCGTGCGCTTCGTGCAGCTCTACCACGGCGCGGGGAGCAAGTGGGACTCACACAGCAAGCTGGAGGAAAATCACAGTCGGCTCTGCCTCTCGATGGACAAGCCGGTCGCCGGATTGCTCGCCGATCTCAAAGCGCGCGGACTGCTCGACACGACGCTCGTCGTTTGGGGCGGCGAATTTGGCCGCACGCCGCAGAGCGAAAAAGGCGACGGGCGCGATCACAATCCGACCGGCTTCACGATGTGGATGGCGGGCGGCGGCGTGAAGGGAGGGCAGACCATCGGCAGCACGGACGAGGTCGGCCTGCACGCGGTGGAGGAGAAAATGCACGTCCACGATCTGCACGCGACGATCCTCTGGCTCATGGGCCTCGGCAACATGGACCTCGTTTACAAATACAAGGGCCGCCCCGAGCGTCCCACGCTGAACGAAGGCGGGCCGTACAAAAAAATCGCCGGCTAACTGCGGCGGTCGTCCGAGACCGGGACACATTCGATGAGGCTGAGTCGCCGCTCGTTCTTGAGGAAAATCGGGATCGCCACTGCGTCCGGCGCGGTCGCTTCCTCGCTGAATCCCCAGCACGTTTGTGCTGCGGAACCGGCACTCGATCTTCCGGAATCCGAAGCGCAGGCGATTGCGACGATCGCGCGAGAGTTCATGGAGTGCTTCAAAGTTCCCGGCCTGTCCGTGGCGTTCGCACGCGAGGGAAAGTTCGTGCTCCGGAAAGGATTCGGAGTCGCGGATGAGGCGACGAAAGCGCCTGTCACGCCGGAGCACCTTTTCCGCATCGCGAGCGTGAGCAAATCATTCACGTCCACGGCGATTTTCTCGCTCATCGAGCAGGGAAAGCTCCGGCTCGATGACTTGGTTTTCGGCGAGAAAGGAAAACTTGGATTCGATTTTGGAAAGATGCTCCCGGAGCCGGTGCAGGAGATCACCGTGCATCATCTGCTCACGCACACATGCGGCGGATGGCCCAACAAAGCGGGAGACCCGATGTTCCTGCATCCCGCGATGAACCACCGCGAACTGATCGAGTGGACGATCAAAAATCAGCCGCTCACGCAAAAGCCAGGGACGGCGTATGCATATTCCAATTTCGGCTACTGCATCCTCGGCCGGCTCTTGGAAAAGCTCACTGGTATGCCCTACGCGCAAGCGGTGCAGCGGGAGGTGCTCGCAAAGTGCGACATCACCACGATGCGCATCGGCGGCAGCACGCTCGCGGAACGGGCGGAGATGGAAGTCACGTACTACGCAAAGGATCTCGGCGTCCTGCTTGGGATTCATCCGTACGGGATGAACGTCGCGCGCATGGATTCGCACGGCGGATGGATCGCGAGCGCGAGCGACCTCGTGCAGTTCGCGATGCGCGTGGATGCATTTCCAAATCCGCCGGACATTCTCCGCGCGGGCACGATCCAAACGATGACCACGCCCACCGCCGCGAACGAACATTACGCCTGCGGCTGGCTCGTGAACAAAGTCCCCAATTGGTGGCACAACGGCAGCCTCCCCGGCACCTCATCGATCATGGTGCGCACCGCGAGCGGACTCTGCTGGGCCGCGCTCGCAAATATCCGGACAAAAGACATGGACCTCGCGATGGATCAAACGATGTGGAAGATCGCCCGGGCCGTCCCTGCATGGCGCGCCTGAAAATTCGCACCGTCATTTTTCACCGCGCTTCCCCTCCCCTTCGCTGCTTCGTTTCTTCGCGGTTCAAATCCCTTCCACATTCCGCCGCCGGCGCCGCACGCGACCCAGCCAGATCAGCGGGCCGGTGATGGCGAGCAGCGGGAGCGTGAAACTCGCGACGCACGCGATGATGCGCGTCGGCCAGCCGAAGATGTCGCCGGTGTGAACCTCGCGGTTCCACAGCTTCGCGATGCGCGTGCCGAGCGGCGCGGTGCGCGAGGTTTGCAGCGAGAGCGTCTCGCCGGTGGCGGGATTGAGGTAGAGATTCGTGCGCCCCGCGGGCGTGCCATCCTCGGGGAATTTCATCGTGATGCGCACGGGGCCGCTGCCGCCGATCTCCTGCATCGTCGTCACACGCGCGCCGGGCACGGCTTTGTTTGCCGCGGCGAGCAGCGCATCCGGCCCGAGCGGTGCGGGTCCTTTCGGCGCGACGCCGCTTTTCGGGATGGACGGCTCCTCCTCGTGCATCGCGTGGTTGAGGTAGGTTCGCAGTTCATTGTCCCAATGGATCACGACGCCCGTGATCGCGAAGATGAGCATGACGACGGACGCGTAGAATCCCGCGACATTGTGCAGTTCGAAATTCACGACGCGTCCCGATTTTGAGCCGCTGAATTTCCACAGCTTGCGCGGCCACCACAGGATGAGTCCGCTGACGGACAACCCGAACAGGAAGAACGCGCCCGCCGCCGTGATGATTTTGCCCGGCGGCCCGAGGAGCAGGTTCGTGTGAAACTGATGCACCTTCTGCATGAACCTGTTCGCCGTGTCCATCGAGCCGAGTTCTGCGCCCGTGTACGGATTCACCGCGAGGCTCACGGACTTGCCCGGCCCGACCGGCTTCAGGCTGATGACCGACGCGATGCGTTCATCCCCCGGCAGCGAGAATGAGTTCACCTTCGTCCCCGGATGCAGCGCGCGGACCTTGTCGCTGAGTTCGTCGAGCGAAAGCCGCGGCCCTTCCGGCTGCACCCACGTCAGCCGTGCATTCAGCCAGTGGTGCAGCTCACCTTCAAACACGAGCAGCCCGCCGCTGCCTCCGAGGAAAATGAGGAATACGGCGGAAATCAGCCCGCCGACGAGGTGGAGGAAGAGAAGGATTTTGCGGAAGCTCATGGCTTGGTTGTGGATTGAGGAAAATGTTCAGCTACTTCGCCACCGTTTCGATGAGCTGGTTCTTCACCGGCTTCACTGTCGCCTTGTGCTTCTCCACGGCGGCTTTGATTTGCGCGATCACGTCGGGGTGATCGGCACCACATTCGTAGGACTCGCCGGGATCGGCTTCGAGATTGAAGAGCAGCGGCGGGTCGTGCGGGTCGGGCTTCGGCGCGCCGTACGCGGGCTGCGTGATGAAGTGCGCTTTCCACGGGCCAAGCCGCGCGGCGAAGAGTTCCGTGCCGCGGTAGTAGCAGAAGACTTCGCGCTGGGGGCGTGCGTCGCGCTGCCTTTTAAGGGGGCGAATCACGCCGTCGAGTTTGATCGGGGAATCTTCCTTAAAATGGCCGTCGGCGTTTGCGCTCAGCAGCAGCGGGGCGATGTCCACGCCGTCCATCTCGCGATCCTTCGGCGCTTCCGCTCCGGCGAACTTCGCGATCGTCGGCAGCAAGTCCATCGTCGTCGCGATTTCGTGGCAGACTTTCCCGGCGGGGATTTTGCCCGGCCACCATGCGATGCCCGGCTCGCGCATCCCGCCTTCCCAAGTGCTGCCCTTGCCGTCACGCAGCAGGCCGGCGCTGCCGCCGGCGAGGCCGCGGATGAGCCAGGGGCCGTTGTCGCTGGTGAAGAAGACGAAGGTGTTTTTGTCCAGCCCCTCGCTGCGCAGCGTGTCGAGGATCTGGCCGACGGCCCAGTCGAGTTCCTCGACCACATCGCCGTAGCGGCCGCGCGGAGTCTTGTTGCGGAATTTTTCGGACGCGAAGAGCGGCGTGTGCGGGAAGGTGGACGCGAAGTAGAGGAAGAACGGCTCGCTCTTGTGGCCCTTGATGAACTGCACCGACTGCTCCGCGTAGCGTCGCGTGAGCTGCGTCTGGTCGGTCGGCTGCTCGATGAGTTTTTCTCCCTCGAAAAGCGGTGCCTGCCACCATTTCGGATCTGGGTCGAGGCTGTTGTCCTCGCCCTTCGGCTTGCCGGGGATCGAGTTCATGTCGTTCGAGTGCGGCAGGCCGAAGTAGAAATCAAAGCCGTGCTTCATCGGGTGTCCCGCCGGGGTGTTCATCCAATTTCCGAGGTGCCATTTTCCCACCGCGCCCGTCGCGTAGCCCTGCTTCTTCAGCAGCGAGGCGATCGTGATTTCATCATCGGGCAAATAGCCCGTGGACTCGCGCCGCAGCACGCGGAACTGACTGTGCGCCATCCCGCTCCGGATCGGATACCGCCCCGTGAGCAGCGCCGCGCGGCTCGGCGTGCACACCTCCGCCGCGACGTAGAAATCCGTGAAGCGCACGCCTTCCGCCGCCATGCGGTCGAGGTTCGGCGTGCGGATGCTCGGGTGCCCGTAGCAGCCGAGGTCGCCGTAGCCGAGATCGTCGGCGAGGATGATGATGAAGTTCGGCTTGCGCTTTTCCGCCGCGGGATCCGCGGAAAATGCGGCGCTCGCGAAGAGGAGGAAGATCACGGCGGCGCGGAGGAATGAGATGGGACGCATGGTGGGCGCGACTGTGGCCGCGGGATTCGCCGCCGTCGAGCCGGGGCATCGGCCGTGGCGATCCGGACCGAAACTCATGCCTTGCCAGTGCCGGATTTTCCGGCCTAGGAAATGCGGCCATGAAAGCCCTCAAAAAATCCATTTTCACCGCCGCCATTTCCACCGCTGGGATTTTCGCATTCGCGATGCCGAACATTTCGCCGGCCGAGCCGGCGCGCCACGATGTGACCGGCCTGCTCGAAGAGACCAAGAAGCTCGACTACGAGCGGAAAATCGCGGCGAAACAGACCGAGATGGATCGGCTCGATGAGGATCTGAAGAAGGGGGAGAAAGAAATCGCGACCTTGGACCAAGGCATCCAAAAAGTCGGCACCGCGGCGGAGGACGCGGCGAAGCTGCTCGAGCAATTCACCGCGCAGAAGAAGCGCGCGACCGCGGAGCTCGATTTGCTCAATCTTCGCATCGAAGCCGAGCGGCTCAAAGGCGACGGACTGCGGATGCTGCAGAGCGCCAATCGCAAGGCCCTCGAAGCGGTGACCAAGCGCAACGAGGAGACGAACGCGCGCACGGCGCTCGTGGCCGCGGAGACGCGCTTCCTCGCGACGAAAGCGCCGGTGCCCGCCGTGGCTTCCGGCCCGGGGAAGCAGGCCGCGAAGAATGACCCGACTCTCGCCGACTGGCGCAAGAAGCTCGCGAAGGCCGAGCGCGCGACGGGCACCGCCGAACATCAAGCCCGCGAGGCGATGTCCGCAGCGAGCACCCGCCTGCAGGAAGCGGAGAATGCCGCGGCCAGGGTGGAGAAGCGGCAGGGGGAACTCGGGCTTGAGAAAAATCCCGCCTTCCCCGGCGGCAACGATCCGCTCAAGCCATCCGCCAAACGCTGACACGCAGCGACGCGGTGCAAAGCCGCGCGCGGAAAAGGTGCACGACGGGCGCGGTCACACGTTTGCCGATCGCAGACGCGGCGTTTCGCGCCGGGTTTCCTGATCCGACCGATCCGACTTTTCGCGCAGCGGAAAGCTGCGCCGACAAAAACCAAAATGCCCTTTGACATCGCGCCGGTGCAGGACTATCAACGCCACCCTTTTTCCAACCGCAACCCAATCGCTTTTCGCCATGCCTACCACTGAAGTCATCCTCACAGAAAAAGTGCCGAACCTCGGCGCAGAAGCCGATCTCGTAAAAGTGAAGGCGGGCTACGCGCGCAATTTTCTCCTGCCGCAGGGCAAGGCGATCGAGAAGTCCTCGGGTGCCGTCCATCGCGTCAATGTGCTGAAGAAAAAGCGCGCCGAGCGTGAGGCTTCGGAACTCAACGACGCGCAGGATCTCGCGCGCCGCATCGGCAAGCTGAAGCTGTCGTTCGAGCTGGAAACCGGCGAGACCGGCAAGGCATTTGGCTCCGTGACGGCGGCGGACATCGCGGACAAAATCCGCGGCGAACTCGGCGGCAATGTCGAAATCGATCGGCATCGCATTTCGCCGAAGACGATCAAGGATTCCGGCAAGCACGAGGTGGAGATCAAGCTGCACCATGACATCGTCGCGACGCTGAGCGTGACCATCGCACCGAAGGCCCCGCCTGCGCCTGAGAAGCCCGCAGTCGAGGAAGGTGTGAAGACGGAAAAGACCGTCGGCGGCTACAAGGCAAAGACGAAAGCCAAGCACAAGGAGTAGTCTCCGATGGCCGCGGATCCCACCACCGGGAATCCGGGCTCTGCGAAGAGCCGGGGCGACAAGCCCCGAAGTGACCTGAAGGGAAAGGTCACTTATCCACCGGATTTTCACCGGGAATTCCCACAGGCGCCGGATGCGGAGAAGGGCGTCCTGAGTTCCATCCTGCTCGCACCGAAGGATGTGATCGGCCTCGCGGTGGAAAGCGGGATCAAGAAGGAGAGCTTTTACATCCCGGCGAATGGCGAGATTTTTGAGGCGCTCCTCGAGCTGTGGAATGGAAACAAGCCGATTGATTTCATCACGATCGCGCAATACCTCCGCGACCGGAACAAGCTGGATCAGGTGGGCGGCGCGGCGGGACTGAACGAATTGTTCGTCTATCTGCCGACGGCGGCGAATGCGGGCTACTACATCGAAATCCTGCTGGAGAAATACACGCTGCGGGAGATCATCAAAGTCTGCAACGAGTACTCGGCGCGCAGCTATGAGGAGCAGGATAATCCGGCGGGGCTGCTCGACGAGGTGGAGACGAAGATTTTCGAAATCGCGAAGGATCGGTTTAAGGACAAGACGGCAAACTTGAAGGACATGGTCATGAGGGCCATTGGGGACATCGAGAAGCTGTACGAAAGCCGCGGCAAAATCAGTGGGCTCTCGACGGGCTTCAAGAAGCTCGACCAACTCACCGACGGCATGCACGGCGCGGAGATGATCGTCATCGCCGCGCGTCCCGCGATGGGCAAGACGGCGTTCGCGATGAACATGGCCGAGCACATCGCGGTGGAACTCGGCAAGCCGGTCGCGGTGTTCTCGCTGGAAATGAGTTCGCAGCAGCTCGTGCAGCGCTTCCTGTGCTCGATCGCCCGCGTAAACCTCGCGTCGATCCGCAACGGCTTCCTGAGCGACCGCGACTTCCCGGCTCTCACCGCGGGCGCGGCGAAGCTGGCGTCGGCTAAGATCCTGATCGATGACACGAGCAGCCTCAGCATTCTCGAACTCCGCGCAAAGGCGCGCCGGATGAAGAGCCAGCACGACATTGCGGTCATCTTCATTGACTATCTCCAGCTCCTGCGCGGCTCGAGCCGCCGCGCGCAAGACAACCGCCAGCTCGAAATCGCGGAAATCAGCGCGGGCATCAAGGGACTCGCGAAGGAGCTGAACATTCCCATCGTGGTGCTCGCGCAACTCAACCGGAAGGCCGACGATCGCACCGGCGACAGCAAGGGCAAACCGCGACTAAGCGACCTCCGCGAGTCCGGCACCATCGAGCAGGACGCCGATGTCGTGGGCCTTCTCGTGCGCGAGATTTACTACGCCGAGGGCGACGAGGCGAAGGCCGAGGCCGAGGGCAAGGCGACGCTCATCGTCGCCAAACAGCGCAACGGCCCGATCGACGATATCCCGCTGACTTTCCTGAAGGAGTACACGCGCTTCGAGGATCGCGCTGACGGACCGGAGTCGGAAGGCTAGCGACTTACCACCAGCGGCAACCGATAACGCGGTTGCTCAATTCTCTGTCACGTTGTAAGAGCCGGGGCATGAAAAAGACCCCGGAAAATGACTTCAATGCGTTCTGTCGGAGAATTGAACGTGCATATAACCAACTCGGCCATAGTTACGGCTGGCGTTTCCTCTACACTCCCAAGGCAACGCTGAGTTCCAAAAACAAAATTCTTTTCCTTGGACTAAACCCAGGTCTTAAGAAGAAGACCGATCCTACTATACGAAGCGTCGAAGAAGGTAACGCATATCGGGATAAAATTGAACCTTGGGCTGACGGGGAACTAAGCCCGCTACAGCGGCAAGTTTGCCAATTTTACGAGCTTCTGGCAAAGGTATGGCCGGGCACAAACCGGAACAGGCTCATGGACAGTTCGCTCTCTTCAAACTTTATTCCCTTTCGCTCCAAATCCATAGCTAAACTCAGGAATCGAAATGACTCCTTGCTCTTTGCAAAGAAACTCTGGAGAGACATCTTGGATCTGACCGCTCCAAAAATGATAATTACGATGGGTAATGATGTAAGAAGGCAATTCGACAAATTGTTGACGGAGCACCACGGCGGAATATCGAATACGAAGGAATTTTCCTGCGCTTTGGGGAAATACAAATACCGATTGGCGTTTACGGAAATCTCCGGACAGGAAGTCCTTGTTATCTCGCTACCACACTTGTCGCGCTTCAAAATTTTTGGGCGCAAAAACAACAACGACAAGCGCACCTTTGCCCCGCTTGTGGAAGCCGTGAAGCGGCACTTGAAAAAGTAGGGCAAAAGAAAACGCCCGGCAGCACTGGGCCGCCGAGCGTATTCGGGAATCGTTTTCGCGAATGCGACTATGCCTTCGAGTAATGCTCGACGATGAGCTGCTCGTTGACGATCGGCGGGATCTCCTCGCGAGTCGGGATGCGGGTGACGGTGCCAGTGAAGGCATCCTTGTTCACCGTCAGCCAGTCCGGCACGGAGGCGATCTGCGTGAGTTCGAGATTCTTCGTGGCGAGCCGGCACTCGAGTTTCCGATTTGCCACACGCTGCCTGCTCTGGCATATTTGCGACATGAGCAACCGCGAAATCGTCATCGAGCTTCTCTCCAAACTTCCTGAAGATGCCTCCCTCAAAGAAATCGCGCGGAAGATCGAATTTTTGGCGGGCATTCGGACAGCGCGGGAGCAGGCCCATCGCCGCGACGGCATTCCCGCTGAGGACGCCCGCAAGCTCATTGACGCATGGGCTGGCCAGTAATTCTCACCGAGCAATCACGAGAGGATCTACGGGAAATCGTCTGCTTCATTGCTCTCGATTCCTCGGCGCACGCCCGCCGCTTCGGCAACGAACTCATAGATCGGGCGCTTTCCATCGGCGAATTCCCCGAAATGGGCCGAACCGTTCCCGAATTCAGCGACCCTGCTGTCCGGGAGATCATTCACGGCTCCTATCGCATCGTTTACGAACTGCTGAACGATCCGAACGCGGTGTATGTGCTCCGCTTCTGGCATGGTGCGCGTGGAACTCCGAATCTTCGCGGGGCCTGAACGGAACGCCGCCACCTCGGACTGCGCTTCATTCTCACCAGAAAAGAAAAACCCCGGTGCCATGACGACACCGGGGTTTTCGAGACTTGTCCGAAAGCGTCCGACTATGCCTTCGAGTAAAGCTCGACGATGAGCTGCTCGTTGACGATCGGCGCGATTTCCTCGCGGGTCGGGATGCGGGTGACGGTGCCTGTGAAGGCATCCTTGTTCACCGTCAGCCAGTCCGGCACAGGCGCGATTTGCGTGAGTTCGAGATTTTTCGTGGCGAGGCGGCGCGAGGCGGGCTTTTCCTTCACCGTGACGACATCGCCCGGCTTGCAGCAGAAGCTGCTGACATCCACCTTGCGTCCGTTCACCTGCACGTGGCCGTGGCCGACCATCTGGCGCGCGGCGTTGCGGCTGTTGGCGAAGCCGAGGCGATAGACGACGTTGTCGAGGCGGCGCTCAAGAAGTTGGAGCAGGATTTCGCCGGTGACGCCGCGGGTATTGCTCGCGATTTCAAAGGTGAGGCGGAACTGGCGCTCGAGCAGGCCGTACTGGTAGCGGAGTTTCTGCTTCTCGGCGAGGGCGAGCGAATATTCGCTGGTCTTGCGGCGGCTGCCTTTCGGACCGTGCTGGCCGGGCGGATAGTTTTTCCGCTCGAGATATTTGGTGGGGCCGAAAAGCGGCGTGCCGTAGCGGCGGGCGACTTTGTCTTTGGGTCCGGTGTAACGTGCCATGTGATTTGTTCGGAGTGAGGATTAAACGCGGCGGGCTTTGGGCGGACGGCAGCCGTTGTGCGGCACGGGCGTCACGTCCTTGATGATCGAGATTTCCAAGCCGACGGCCTGAATGGCGCGGATGGCGGATTCGCGTCCTGAGCCGGGGCCCTTCACGCGGACTTCGACTTCACGCACGCCGTGGCCCATCGCCTGGCGGCAGGCATCCTGCGCGACCATCTGCGCCGCGTAGGCCGTGCTCTTGCGCGAGCCCTTGAAGCCGACCTTGCCGGCGCTCGACCAGCCGAGGACATTGCCCTTCTGGTCGGTGATGCTGACGACGGTGTTGTTGAAAGACGCGAGCACGTGCGCGATGCCGATCGCGACGTTCTTGCTGCCCTTCGCCTTGATGACCTTGATGGGCTCGATGCCGGCATTTAAGTCGAGCGAGAGGTCCGCGGCAGCGGGGACTGCGGCAGCCGGCGCGGCGTCGTCCTTCTTTTTCGGCCCGGCTTTTTTCGCAGCCTTCGGTTTTGCCTCGGCGGGCGCGGGCGCGGCGGCGGGTGCGGCGGCGGCAGGTGCATCCGCAGCGGGCGTGGGTGCGGGAGTGTTTTCGTTGTCAGCCATGATTCAGATTTGGTTCGAGATTAAGCAGCTTTCGCGTCCTTCGCGCGCTGGACGCCGACGGTCTTGCGCGGCCCCTTGCGGGTGCGGGCATTCGTCTGCGTGCGCTGGCCGCGGACGGGCAGGCCGCGGCGATGACGCAGCCCGCGGTAGCAATTGATCGCTTGGAGGCGCTTGAGATTCATCTGCAGGTCGCGGCGAAGGTCGCCCTCGATCAAAATCTTCTGCGCGGCGATCGCGTGGATGATTGCATTCAACTGCTCCGGCGAAAGATCCTTCGCTCGGAGGTTGGGCTCCACGTTTGCGGCTTCGAGCACTTTTTTCGCATTGCTCGGCCCGATGCCGTAGATGTAGGGGAGCGACACTTCGATTCGTTTGTCGCCTGGGATGTCAACGCCGAGAATTCGTGGCATAGGAGTGTTTGTTAGGAATTAGCCCTGGCGCTGTTTGTGGCGCGGGTTTTTGCAAATGACCCGCACGACGCCTTTGCGTCGCACGACTCGGCAGGCTTCACACTGCCGTTTGACTGATGCTCTGACTTTCATAATTGGTTTCGTGGTTTCTTTCGAGAGGACAAAAAATCGCCCGGGGTGCCTGCATTTTTGAGAGCAGGCGCCTCGTGCGTTAGTGGGCTACTTGCACCGGTTCGGGACCGGTCTTCGGTGGAGCCTTTCGGGCATTGGTATCAGAAGTTCGCATCGTGGCAAGATGCGATTTCATGGAACTGAAAGTTTTTCCGGCAGCGGCGTGACTCATGTCATTTGGTCGGCACATTTTTCGCGCCAGGTGAGGATTTGCGCTTCGCCTTTGGTGATGAGGACGGTGTGCTCGAAGTGCGCGCTCGGCGACTGGTCGGCTGTCACGACCGTCCAGCCATCGTCCAATGTCCGCACGGCAGCACCGCCCAGGTTGACCATCGGCTCGATCGCCAGCGTCATGCCGGCTTTCAGCCGCGGGCCGGTGCCAGCGCGCCCGAAATTCGGAATCTGCGGCTCTTCGTGCAAATTGCGCCCGACGCCGTGCCCGACAAATTCTCGGACGACGTTGTAGCCGTTGGCGACCACTTCATCCTCGATAAAGGCGGAGATGTCGCCCACCCGCCGGCCTGCTGTCGCCAGCGGGATGACGCGTTCGAGAATGTCTTCGGTGACGGCGAGCAGTCGCGACCACGCGGGTTTGATCGCGCCGATCGGGACGGTCTTTGCGGTGTCACCGACCCATCCATTTTTGATCACGCCGACATCGAGTTTCACGATGTCGCCGTACTGGATGCGGCGGCTGCCACCGATCCCGTGGACCACTTCTTCGTTCACGGAGATGCAGATGTTGCCGGGAAAATTCCGGTAGCCGAGAAATGCGCTGCGGCAGTTTTCAGCGGACATGAGATCAGCCGCCGCTTCATCGATCTCTCCGGTCGTCGCGCCGGGTCGGACGAGCAGCGCCAGTTTATCCAGCACGCTCGCGGCGCTCTTGCACGCCTCTCGCATCTTGTCGATCTCGCGGTCGGATTTGATCGGAATCATCCTACTTGAGTAACGCGTGAAAAACAGCTCCGGCCAACACGGGATGTAAAGAACTCCGGTTCCACCTAGTGCGCAAACCGGCTCATGAGAAACGCAACGACTCCCGCAAGAATGAGCAGCGCCGCTCCGACGGCCAGCCAAACCAACGTTGTGTTGCCGATCGTTTCGCCACGCTCCTGAGGTGACCGTTCAAAGCGTCCGCGCAATTTTCCCTTGCGCAAAAATCCGTCGTAATGCCGCTGGAGCAGGTGCGTTTCGATCTGCCGCATCGTGTCGAGGACGACACCGACGACGATGAGGATGCTGGTCCCGCCGAAAAATTGCGCCGCCAGCGCCGGAACGCCCGCCTGCCGACTGAGCATAGCCGGGAGCAAGGCGATCACGAGGAGGAACATGGCACCCGCAAAGGTGAGCCGGGTCATCGCTCGGTCGAGGAATTCTGCCGTCGGTTTGCCGGGACGGACGCCTGGAATGTAACCGCCCGCCTTTTTCAAATCATCGGCGATCTGCTGCGGCTGAAATTGCGTCGCCACCCAGAAATAGCTGAAGAAGAAAATCAGGAGGCTGTAGATGACATAGTGCGGCCAGCCATTGTTCAGGGCTTCGGCAAATTTCTTCGCGCCGGGAGAATCCGGCGCGATCATCTGCACCATCGTCGCCGGGAAAACGAGCAGCGCCTGACCGAAGATGATCGGCATCACGCCCGCATAGTTCACTTTCAGCGGCATGTATTGGGCGACACCGCCGTACACTTTCCGGCCGACCACGCGCTTCGCGTACTGGATGGTCACTCGTCTCTGCGCCTGCGTGAGACAGATCACTCCCGCGATGACGAGGACGAGGAAGGCCAGCATGAGCACAAGTTTCATCGGCGCGACATTGGCCACGACACCGGACGGCACGACTGTTTTCCAAGCCTGGACCAGCGCCGCCGGGAGTCGCGCGACGATGCCCACGGCGATAATCAGCGACATGCCATTGCCGACACCGCGATCGGTGATTTGATCACCGAGCCACATTAGCAGCATCGTTCCCGCCGTGAGCGCCATCACACCGACGAATCCAAACCAGAACCCAGCCTCCGGGACTAACGGCCCGTAATGGGACATCGTCTCCCGAATGCCCGGAAGAATCGAATCTGACGGACTCACGAATTGCTTCGTCATCAGCAGTCCCTGAAAGATGCACAGTATGATGGTGACGTAACGCGTGTATTGGCTGACCTTCTGCCGTCCGCCCTCCTCCTTGGCCAGCTTGCCGAGCTGCGGCACCACGGCCGTCAGCAACTGCATCATGATGCTGGCACTGATGTACGGCATCACGCCCAGCGAAAAAACCGCGGCTTGCTCAAGCGCTCCACCGCTGAAAATATTGAACAGTGCCGCTGCGCCACCTCCTTCGACGCCGCCGCTCATCCTCTCCACAAAATAATGCTTCAGGACGCTCGCATTCACCCCGGGGACGGTGATCGCACAACCGACCCGGTAGAGCACGACCATCAGCAAAGTGAAGAGCACCCGGTTCCGGAGCTCCGGGATTTTGCGGATGTTGAAAAATGCGGAAATCATTCGGCGGAAATTGCGGACGCTTTCACTTGGGAAGGCAGCCCACTCGCGGGACAGCTCAAGCCATCCTCCCGTGGGCTCCGCATGGAGTCCTTACTTGATCGTCAAAGTGCCGCCGGCCTTTTCAATCGCCGTCTTCGCCGCACCGCTCGCGTGGCCGGCCACGACTGTCAGCTTCTTGGTGAGTTCGCCCAAAGCGAGAATTTTCACCGCCGCGAACGGACGACGAATCACGCCGGCATCGAGCAGCGCCTTCTCATCCACGGTCGCACCGTCGTCGAAGCGGTTGAGCGATTCGAGATTCACAATCGCCCATTGTGTCTTGAATTGAGCGTTGTTGAAGCCGCGCTTCGGAACGCGACGGATGAGCGGCATTTGTCCGCCTTCAAATCCGAGGCGGATGCTGCCGCCGCTGCGCGCTTTTTGTCCCTTGTGTCCTTTGCCAGAAGTCTTGCCGTGCCCGCTGCTTTCGCCGCAGCCGACACGTTTGATGCGATGCTTCGCACCGGGACGGGGTTTGAGATTGGAGAGGTTCATCGTTTGTTTTTCTCGAGTGGGTTATCCCGCGTCACATCGCTCGGGGAGCCGTGACGATCGGAGATGCTTAAATCCGGGCTAAACGGCGGCGGGAGTCTTCAGTGCGATCCCGCGGAGCTTCATGACGTCGTCGCGCTGCCGGAGTTTCGCGAGAGCATCGAGCGTGGCTTTCAGCACGTTCGCATGGTTCGACGAGCCGAGGCTCTTCGCCAAAATATTCTTGATGCCAACAGCGTCGCAGACGGCACGCACCGCACCGCCGGCCTTGATTCCCGTTCCCGGGCTCGCCGGCTTGAGAATGACGTGACCTCCGCCGTGGTTGCCCACGACTTCGTGCGGAATGGTCGTGGTGCTGATGGCAAAACGCTTGAGATTTTTCCGTCCGCGATCACCGGCTTTGCGGATGGCTTCGGACACTTCATTGGCTTTGCCGAATCCAACTCCGACCCGGCCCTGCTTGTCACCGATGACCAGCAATGCGCTGAAGCTAAAGCGGCGGCCACCCTTCACGACCTTGGCGCAGCGATTGATGAAAACGAGCTTCTCGATCAATTCAGCCTGCGGTTGCCCGGCGAAAACGCCTTCGAGCACGGTGCCGCGATCGACGGGTTCAGACGTGCGGGCCTGCTGCGGACGACGACCGCGCGGGCCTCTGTTGGAATCGGTTCTTTGATTAGCAGCCATAGGATTAGAATTGCAGTCCGCCCTCGCGCGCGGCATCCGCCAGCGCCTTTACTTTGCCGTGATAGATGAAGCCGCCGCGGTCGAAGACAACCTTCTCGATGTTCTTCGCCTTTGCGCGTTCAGCAACAAGCTTGCCCACCGTCGTCGCAGTCGCCGCATTTGCTTTTGGCTTCTGGGTCTTGAGTCCCGCTTCCGTCGTGTTCGCGCTCGCGATGGTCCTGCCGACACTGTCGTCGATGACCTGCGCGTAGATGTGCTTGCCGCTGAAATGCACGGCGAGACGCGGACGCTCCGGCGTGCCGGAGACAATCTTGCGAATGCGCTTATGGCGCATCTGGATGCTTGCTTTTTTAATGTTCTTAGCCATGGCGTTACTGGACGGTTTTGCCTTCCTTGCGGATAATCTTCTCGCCCGCATAGCGGACGCCCTTGCCCTTGTAAGGTTCCGGCGGGTAATAACTCCGCACATCGGCGGCGAGCTGTCCCACGATCTGCTTGTCGATGCCCTCGATGCGAACCTTTGTGTTATCGGTGACAGTGACCTTCACACCTTCCGGCACCGGATGATTGATTTCGTGCGAATAGCCAAGATTGAGCTGGAGCACTTTGCCTTTCAGCGCCGCCTTGAAGCCGACGCCCTGAATCTCCAAGTCCCGCACGTATCCACTCGAGACGCCGACGACCATGTTGTTGATCAAGGCGCGACTTAGACCGTGAAGAGCACTCTTCGACTCCGAGTCACAGGCGACAGTCACTTTCGTGCCTTCGACTTTTCCAGTGACGCCGCCGGGCAGGGTCCAGCTCAGCTTGCCCATGGGGCCTTCGACATTCACCGCACCATCAGCGCCAATCTTGACGCTTACTTTGGCCGGCAGTTCGATGATTTTTTTTCCGATTCGGGACATAGTCGTTACCAGACGAAAGCCAGCAATTCACCGCCGACATTCTGTTTCTTGGCCTCACGCCCGGACATCAATCCCTTCGAAGTCGAAAGGATACTGATGCCGATTCCGCCGAGGACGCGCGGAATTTCGGTGGATCCGACATAGCGCCGGAGACCTGGCTTGGAGACGCGCTTGAGGCCGGTGATGGCCGGGGCGCGGTTGACGAATTTGTTGACCACTTTCAACTGGGTCTGCGGGCCGGTGCCGGTCTCGACTTCGAAGTTCGAGATGTAACCTTCCTGCTTCAGGATGCGGGCAATTTCAGCCCTCATCTTCGAGTACGGCGACAGGACTTCGGTCTTGCCTGCGCTGCAGCCGTTGCGGATGCGGGTGAGAAAATCTGCGATGGGATCGGTGAGTGCGCTCATGTCTTAATTAGGCGGCCGGTTGAGCCTGCTGTTGCTCCTGTTGCGCGCGCTTGAGGCGGGCCTTGTCAGAAAATGGCATCCCGAGTTCGGTGAGGAGACTCTTGGCCTCCGCGTCCGTCCGGGCAGTGGTGACGATGGTGACATCGAAGCCGATGTTGCGCTTGATGCGGTCGAGTTCGATTTCGGGGAAAATCGACTGATCCGAGACGCCGAGAGTGTAGTTCCCATTGCCGTCAAAGGCGCGGGTGCTCACCCCGCGGAAATCGCGGATACGCGGCAGCGCCGTCTTGATCAGACGCTCGAGAAACTCATACATCCGGCGCCCGCGCAGCGTAACCTTCGCGCCGATTGCCTGATCCTTGCGGAGTTTGAAATTGGAGATGGCCTTCTTGGAGCGCGTTTCAGCAGGCTTCTGGCCAGTGATCGTCGCTAACTCATTCTTGGCGTCCTCAAGGGCCTGCTTGGCGTCACCTTGATTGAGGTTCACGCAAGTGTTTACGACCACTTTCTCAACCTTCGGAACTTGGTTGATGTTCTTATAACCGTGCGTCGCCTTCAGCGCCGGGATGACTCGGTTCTTATATTCTTCCTGGATTTCGACGGGCATGGCTTACTTTTTCTTCTTGGACTCCACTTTCTTCTTTGGTTCAGCCTTCTTCTTCGGCTCAACCTCAAGGAGTTTGACGTTGGAAATATGAATCGGTCCCTCGCGCTCAAGGATGCTCCCGTTCGGGTTATCCTGACTCTTGCGAGTGTGCTTCTTGATGATGCGCACGCCCTCGACCAGCACCTGCTGTTTCTTCGGCAGCACGGCGAGAATCTTCCCGCTGGCGCCCTTGTGGTTGCCGCTGATCACCGCGACGTTGTCGCCCTTTTTGACGTGGAAGCTAAGACGATTGGCCATGTTAGAGAACCTCCGGGGCGAGTGAGATGATCTTCATGAAGTTCTTTTCCCGGAGTTCACGGGCGACGGGGCCGAAGATACGGGTGCCGCGCGGATTCTCATCCTTGTCAATGATGACAATCGCATTGTTGTCAAAGCGGAGATAGCTGCCGTCTTCCCGGCGAACTGCCTGCTTGGTCCGGACGACGACTGCACGCACGACCTCCCCTTTTTTCACCTGTCCGCCCGGCTGAGCCTCGCGGATGTGGGCGGTGATGACATCGCCGATGTGTGCAGTCATCGTCGCCTTGCCGATCACGCCAATCATCTTGGCCATGCGGGCGCCGGTATTGTCAGCGACATCTAGTCTGGTACGAATTTGGAGCATAGAAAATGTGCGGCCACTTCAGGCCACGGAAGGTTAGTGCTTGAGGATTTCAACGACGCGCCAGCACTTCAGTTTGCTGAGCGGGCGGGTCTCCACGATGCGGACGAGATCTCCGATCTGGGCTTTCTGCTCTTCGTCGTGGGCGTAGAATTTTTTGACGCTCTTGATGATCTTGCGGAACTTCGGATGCGGCACGCGCATGGTCGTCTCGACCACCACGGTCTTCTGCATCTTGTTCGACACGACCTCGCCTACGCGGGTCTTGCGGAGACCGCGCTTGGGCGTTTCAACTGGTGCTGTTTCACTCATGGAATGGGATTACTTGGCGGCGATGGCCGCAGTCTTGTTCTTTTGCGTCAGCACCGTCTCGATGCGGGCGACTTCGCGGCGCAGGGTGCGCAGTTCGCTCGGCTTCTCGAGCTGGCCGCCCGCCTGCTGGAGGCGGAGGTGGAAAATCTGCTCGCGCAGTTCCCGTTTGCGGGCCCGAAGTTCGTCGGGAGTCAGTTCGCGGATTTCTTTGGTCTTCATGCTCGGCGATTAGTTATGGCGCGTCAGAAACTTCGTGCGCACGGGCAGCTTGTCCGCGGCCAGTCGCAGCGACTCACGCGCGAGCGTTTCGGAGATGCCGTCGATTTCAAAAAGGATGTTTCCGGGGCGGACCGTCGCCACCCAGTACTCGGGCTGGCCTTTGCCCTTGCCCATTCGCGTTTCCGGAGGACGCGCCGTCACCGACTTGTCCGGGAAAATGCGGATCCACATCTTCCCCTTCCGCTTCATATTGCGGGTCATGGCGACGCGGGCTGCTTCGATCTGCGTGTTGGTGATCCACGCGCGCTCCAGCGTCTGGAGGCCGAACGATCCGAAATCAAGATTGATGGCACGGGAAGCTTTGCCGGCGCGACTGCCGCGCTGGGTCTTCCGATACTTCACACGTTTGGGCAACAAAGGCATTGGGTTTCCTCCGGTAAAAAATAGCTGTTCGTTTAGGCGGCCGGCTGCTGCTCGGCACCCTCGGGTCTCTCCGGCGGCGTGGCAGCCTTCTTCTCTTCCGCCACCACGGCGGCCGGTTTGCAGATCCAGCACTTCACGCCGATGATCCCGTAAGTGGTCCGCGCTTCGGCAAAGCCGTAGTCAATCGGAGTGCGCAGCGTATGCAGCGGGATGCTCCCCTCGCGATACCATTCCGCGCGGCTGATTTCCGCGCCACCGAGGCGTCCGGCACAGCGCACTTTGATTCCTTTTGCGCCCTGCTCCATCGTCGTCTGCAGCGACTTTTTCATCGCGCGGCGGAAACTGATGCGGCGCTCCATCTGCATGGCGATATTCTCCGCCACAAGCTGTGCGTCGAGGTCCGGCGACTTGATCTCGATGATGTCGATCTTCACCTGCTTGCCGCCGGAGAGCTTGGAAATTTCCTCGGTCATCTTCTCGATCTCCGAGCCTTTGCGTCCGATGACGATGCCGGGACGTGCCGTGTGGATCGTGACACGCAGGCTGTTCCATGCGCGCTCAATGACGATTTTCGACACAGCCGCAAGCCGCAGCTTCTCTTTGAGAGACGTGCGAATCTTAATGTCGCTGGCGAGAAATTCAGGAAACTCCTTGCGGCTGGCGAACCATTTGGAACGCCAGTCTTTGTTGACCGCAAGGCGGAAGCCGATTGGATTGGTTTTCTGTCCCATGATTATTCGTTTGTTTTCTCTGCAGGCTTCTTGGCGGCACTCTTCCCGGCTTTCTTGGCTGCCGGCTTGGTGCCCTTCTTCTCCCGCTGCTTGACTTTGATTTCGTCGGAAAGGGTGATGAAAATGTGGCTGGTCCGCTTGCGGATCGGCCCGGCACTGCCGCGCGCTTTCGGCGTGAAGCGCTTGATCGTCGTCGATTCCCCCGCCACCGCTTCCTTCACCACGAGGCTGTCGGCGCGCAGGTTGTGGTTGTTCTCGGCGTTGGCGATCGCGCTCTTCAACGTCTTCTGGACGAGGAACGCAGCTTTCTTGGGGCTGAAGGCCACAATGTCCAGGGCGCGGGCCACAGGGTGGCCCTGAATCTCACGCGTCACATCCCTGAGCTTGAAGGCCGACATGCGCGCAAATCTATAGATGGCTTTGACTTCCATTTTGCGTTAAAATTGGTGGCGTTGGTTGTTGGTTAAATTGGTTAATTGAGCTGGGCGTCCACCCTTACGGTGTCCCCAAGTTTGATCGGGTCTTTGTCTGATACGAGATTCTGAATCACCGTGCCTGCGAATCCCTGCCGGGCATCCACCACTCGAACGGTGGCGACCAGCTTGGTCCCGCGGCGCACTTGAAACGGCATGCCTACTTTGACGCCATGCTTGGTTCCGAGATTGATCACGACGCAGCCGAGTTCGGGCTTCACCGCGCTGACTTTGCCGCTTTGAAGGTCCGGCGTTGGCTCCGCTGCCTTGCTCTCGATGGCGGCGAAATCACCGACGGCAGCTTTCACGAGGATCTCCTCGGCGCGACTGAGTTCGGTTTGGAGCACCAGCTTCGCTTCGGCATCCGACTTTTGCAGATAGGCTTGAGCGAGTTCGACAAGGCGGACCAATTGTGTGCTCAGTGCTTTCCTGCTGCGGTCGCTGATTTGCAAATCGTGGACAGCCTGCAGGAGGCGCTGCTCGAGCTTCGAAGGGTCTGCCGTGCTGGTCCCCAGCGCTTCCATGCGGAGCGCCATTTCCTGCACCTGTCGTTTGAAAATTTCTGCCTCCGCCGTCGAGTTGGCCGCCAGCCTTCTGGCCTGCTCCATCTCGCCGCGAAGCTTTCGATTTTCCGAAAGCAGCTTCTCCAAGGCGACGAGGGCCGTCACTTCGGAGGATTCAGAATCTGTAGTTGGCAAAGAACTGTCGCCGGCTCGGCCGACGCTCGCGCAGAGCGCGAGGAAAATACTGACTGCCAGCAGAAGGGATGCGGTGGATTTCATGGCGGACAATCCGGCACGCAGCCGGTCCTGCTACTTCGCCACTTTGGCGGTGTGGGCACCGTGCTTCTTGAAGATTCGCGTGGGCGAAAATTCTCCAAGCTTGTGACCCACCATGTTCTCAGTCACGAAGACCGAGTTGAAAACCTTCCCGTTGTGCACGAGGAATGTGTGTCCGACGAAATCAGGGATGATGGTCGAGCGGCGCGACCAAGTCTTGATCGGCTTCTTCACCGGTGCCGCGTTCATCTTGTCAACCTTCTCA
The DNA here is from genome assembly GCA_038239865.1 of Chthoniobacterales bacterium. Classification (GTDB taxonomy): domain Bacteria; phylum Verrucomicrobiota; class Verrucomicrobiia; order Chthoniobacterales; family Chthoniobacteraceae; genus SXWH01. Next base: position 2,841 of record JBBSEI010000037.1, on the reverse strand, counting down.
AGCACATGCTGCTCGACAAACGGTCCTTTTTTGAGGCTGCGTCCCATATTACGTTAAATAGCTGCTTTCTTAGTTGAGTTCTTGCGCTGAACAATGAAGCGGTCGCTGGGCTTGTGCTTCCGGCGCGTCTTGAAACCTTTGGCGAGCTGGCCCCAGGGGCTCATCGGATGATGGCGTCCGCCACCGCCCTTGGATTTGCCCTGTCCGCCACCCATCGGATGATCCACTGGGTTCATCACCATGCCGCGGACCGTCGGACGGACACCGCGCCAGCGACTGCGTCCTGCCTTGCCGGAGCTGACATTCATGTGGTCCACGTTGCCGACCTGACCCATCGTCGCGTAGCAATTTACATGGACGCGGCGGATTTCGCCAGAGGGCAGCTTGAGCAGCGCGAAGTCGCCCTCGCGGTTGTTCAGAATAACGCCTGCGCCTGCACTGCGAGCCATCTGGCCACCGCGACCGGGCTGCAGTTCGACATTGTGAATCGTGGAACCGAGCGGGATTTCCTGCAGCGGAAGTGCATTGCCGACCTTAGGCTCACTGCCGGGACCGGCAGTGACCTTGTCGCCCACGCCAAGTCCGACGGGCGCGAGAATGTAGGCCTTCTCCTTGTCAGGATACTGCACGAGAGCGATGCGGCAGGTGCGGTTCGGATCGTATTCGATCGCGATCACGTCTGCGGTGACTCCTCGCGTCTTTCGCTTGAAATCAATGATGCGATACTTCTGCTTATGACCGCCACCGATGTGGCGCGTCGTCAGACGGCCATGGTTGTTGCGGCCACCGGTCTTCGGCTTCGCCTCGACGAGGCTTTTCTCAGGCTTCCTCTTGGTAACCTCGGCAAAGTCGGGGAGAACCTTGAAGCGGTTAGTCGGCGTGAGCGGACGGAATGTTTTGAGTCCCATATTGGTTAGGCGAGTTCAATTTTGTCGCCGGGGGCGAGGGTGACGATGGCCTTCTTCCAGTCGCTCGTGCGACCTGGATGCTGCGTGCGGCCGCGCTTGGCTTTGCCGAAACAATTGAGCGTATTCACGCGAATGACCTTCTTCTTAAAAAGCTTCTCGATGGCCTGGCGGATTTGCACCTTGTTCGCCGTAGGCTGCACGCGGAACACATACTGGTTGCCCTTCTCCGAGAGAATGCTGCTCTTTTCAGTAAGGTGAACGTTCTGAATGATGTCGTAGTGCTCGTTCATTTGTTGATGCGTTCAGCGAGTTGCGCGAGAGCGTCGTTCGTTACGATGATTTTCTTGTAGCCGAGCAAATGCTCGGCATTCACGTCCACTGCGGCAGCCAGCACTGCAGGCTGCACGTTTCGCGCGGAGAGGCGGGTATTCTCATCGAAGTCCATGCCGATGATGAGCGTCTTGGGCTCGGGAGAGAGATCCGCGAGAAGCTTGATGAAATCCTTGGTCTTGGGCTTGGCGACGGCGAAGGACGGGACAATGAAAACGTCGCCATTCATGATGCGCGCACTCAGCGCCTTGCGGAGCGCGATACGGCGGGTCTGCTTGGAAACTTTCTTTGCATAGGAACGGGGATGCGGTCCAAAGACCACACCGCCTCCACTCCAGATCGGGCTGGACTTATATCCCGCACGGGCGCGGCCCGTGCCCTTTTGATTCCACGGCTTCGCGCCGGAACCACTCACGGTGGCCTTGGTCTTTACACTCGCGGTGCCGCTGCGGCGGTTCGCCCGAAGTGCCACGACTGTGTCATGCACGGCCTGAGTGTACTTGCCGTTCGTGATAACTTCGATATTAGCGGCCTTCGCGGCCTCTGCGGTCAGAATTGTCGCGCTCATTTTGATTTCTTAGCTGCCTGCTTGGTCGCCTGCTTGGCTGCCTGCTTGACCGTTTCCGGGTTCACTGTCTTCACCTTCTTCGCTGGGCGAATGACGACATAGCATCCGGGCTTTCCGGGGACTGCTCCGCTCACGAGCAGGCAGTTATCGTCGGCATTGACCTGCACGATGCGAAGATTCTGAACGGTGATGCGCTCGTCACCCATGTGACCGGGCATGCCCATGTTCTTCCACACGCGGCCGGGCGTCGAACGATTGCCGATGGCACCGTTCCGACGATGCATCATGTGCCCATGCGACGCCGGCTGGCCGTGCATGTTATGCTTTTTCATGACGCCCTGAAAACCATGGCCCTTGCTCTGGCCGATGACGTCCACGAAATCGCCAACGGTGAAATGGTTCACGCTCATGTCCACCGCGTCGTCGAGCTTCACGTTATCCGGCAGGCGGAATTCGCGAACGAAACGCTTGGGCTCCGAGCTGGCCTTCTTGAAATGTCCGAGCAACTGCTTGGTCACGCGGTGCTCTTTCTGTCCGTCGAAGCCGACCTGGACGCCGTTGTAGCCGTCGCTGGCGATCGTCTTCTTTTGGAGAATGGTGTTTCCACCGGCCTCGATGACGGTCACGGGAGTAATGACACCCTTCTCGTCATAGACGCGGGTCATCCCAATCTTCTTGCCTAATAGTCCAATCTTCATCGCTGGTTAGATCTTGATAGTGATATCCACGCCCGCGGGCAGGTTGAGTTTGCGCAGTTCATCCACCGTTTTCGCGGTCGGCTCGATGATGTCGAGCAGGCGCTTGTAAGTGCGGATTTCAAACTGGTCCATGGACTTCTTGTCCACGTGCGGCGAGCGGTTGACGGTGAATTTCTCCACGCGGGTCGGGAGCGGGATCGGACCGGCGACGCGTGCGCCAGAACGCTTCGCCGTCTCGACGATGTCGATGGCCGATGCGTCGAGCACGCGGTGGTCAAATGCCTTGAGGCGAATGCGTATGCGTTGTCCGTTCATGGGTAATTATTTGCCTTTCTGG
>JBBSEI010000036.1:0-40346 GCA_038239865.1 Chthoniobacterales bacterium | reverse complement strand
GAGGCCTGGGCCAAGGCGCAACAGCAAGTCGTTCTACGCGCCACTGCATAGATGTCAGAGCATAGTCGTCTCTGACATCTACACTTCCGGATCAGAGCTTCCGCAACACGATGTCAAGACGTGCTCCGGCGGACGGATACGAAGAAGAAGTAGCGCGTAGCCGCGGATGTGAATCCGCAGGCTGACCGCACGCGCACGTTCGAAGCGCCCGTTACGCGATGAACGATCACTTCCCTCTTAGCGCTGCAGAGGTTCAATCAAGAGCGACCAGAGGAATTCTGCCGCGCCCTCGGCGGTGAGTTGGGATCCGCCGTTCACGCCGTCGCCAGCCCTCCCCATCGTCATCCCCATCGGTTTGAGGAAGAGCGACTGTTCGCCCACGCCCACGTTTAGACATTCATTGAAGGAGTTCGTCGGCGCGCTCTCATCGTGGGAGAAGGTGATACCGCTCATGAAGCCTCGCGCGCCACCGTGGCGGACACCGCAACGGGCTACGGCTTTGCCATTCCGATAAATGACGGCACCGAAGGCGCGGGCCTCGCTGGGGATGAAGCGGGTTTCGATGCCTTCATTGCGCTGCTGCAATTCGGCGAGCGAGCCTTCGAAGAACCGGGAGATGAAATGGAAGGAATCGTCGAGAAAGCGGTCGCGGTCGGCCTCGGTGAACTCCTGGCGCATGCGAAGATTGCTGGAACGCGGAAGGACGGCGGAAGGAGTGGCGGGACCACCGCTGGCCTCGGTGAATTCCTTGCGCATGCGAAGATTGCTTGACCGCGGGAGGACGGCGGAAGGACTGGCGGGACGACCGGTAAATGCCGCCGGCCTCGCTGGTTCCCGCGTCTTCGGAAGAGCCGCGCGGATATGTCTCACCACGTCTTGAAAGGCCTCGTCCCTGTCCGGCCATTTTGAAACCGGTTTCCCATCGGTCGGAGTGACGATCAGCTTGGCGAAAGGCGTCCGTTGCCACTCGCACGGGCGGAGAATCACCGCGATCACCCGGCATTCGCCGCGCTCGTGCCGTTCCATGGCGCGCTTCATTTCCATCCCGTAACAATATTCGGAGTTCAGAAATTCCGGGCTGCACAGCAGCAGAATCACGTCGGCCGAATCGAGGTTCGCGCTAATTGCACTATCGAGCACATCGCCCGCGAGAATCCGCCGATCATGCCAAGCCTCGATCAACCCCTCGCGCTTGAGCATGGCGAGATGCACCTCCAACTCATCGCGCAGCGCTTCGTCTTTGTGGGAGTAGGAGAAGAAGAGGGTGGCCATGTTTTCGGATCCCGCCAAACTTTGTCAGAGGCTCTTAAGAAAAACGCGTAATCCGTCGAGGCATGGCGCTTCCCAATTCAAGAATCCCGCACAGGCCGCTTCTCCTAGCCTCAAATCCGGAATGGCTTGAACGGAAAGCCACGCTCGAATCCGAGATTTGGCGGCGTCGCCAATGTTCCAGTCGTAATTTAGGTCTGCTTGCTGAGCACACCGGAGATAGCTCTCAATGCAAGTTTCAATCGGCTGCTCGCGGATCGTCTCAAGACAAACGTTTTCCAACGCGCCTGCCTTGTTCTTTTCCGGGAGGATATAAATCTCAACGCGCAGATGCGATGGCAGCCCGGCGTCAGCCAGCGCGGCGTTGACGCTCTGCTCAGCACCGACGGGGTCGTCATCGGCGTCGCGCGTGATTGCCAATGTTTCCAAGCGATCGAAGCCCGGAAAGCGGTGGAGCGCGGCAAGGAAAGGTTTCAGCATACTCTTGCCCTTATACTCAACAACTTGAGTATCGGAAATCTCGAGGTGCTTAAGCCAGCTTTCAAAAAAAAGCACTTCTTCACTGCCTTCTCCAACGACCAGCTTGGGCTGGAGGATTTTTTTGAAGGGGGATGAAGGCATCAGCGCACCTCCCACTCTTGCTGCACGGAGTATTCCAGGCTCTCTTTGTCGTAAGCGATCACGGCCATGTCTCCGTTCTTTTCCTCGAGTCGGAATACGGCGAGGGGATACTCCAGTGACTCGGAAAAGGCTTCGTGTGCGGCGGCGACGCACTCCCAGCTATGAGTCGTGGCGAAGATTTGCACATCGGAGTGCTCGCAGGCGGTGAGTAGGCCCCGCCAAATCTCAACGAGGGCGCTGTGATGCAGCCCGTTCTCGATTTCGTCGATGAGGATGACTGGCTTCTGAGAGGCGACGATTTCAGCCATGATCGTCAGGAGTCGGCTGAATCCGTGTCCGAGCTGAATGACGGGAATACGCTGTGGAAGGCCTTCGATGCCTGCGTAGAGGAGCGGAACACCGTGAGGTTGCAGCGAGCGAATCGTTTTCAGTCGCCGGTCGATTTTCCTGAGCATATCCTCGACTTGGTCCTCGGCCCCCGACTTCAACACGACCCGCGCATAATCCTGCGCTTCTTGCGATGGATTGCGCGGTTCAGCAGCAATGGCCGTCACCGCTTGGTGCGTTTGTCTCGGCAACTCTTGTCCATTCTCATGACTGGACGTAACGAAGAGCGACAGGAGGTGCAGGTGACTGGCGAGCACCATTTTGGCGCTTGCCTTTGGCTGCTCGTTTTCCAGCCGCCACTGGAGTTCCGCGCAGTAATTTCCAATTCCATGAAGGTCGCCACTGATTCTGGGCTTCGCCTTCAGGTTTCGGAGAGGAAACAACCATTTCCAAAATGTTTCGCCTTCGTCGCCGAGTTGCTGGCCTTTGCCGGCGCGGAACACTTTAAGGAATTCGTCGGCAGAAGATTTCCAATCCAGGAGCAGTAAGATTGCCTCCAGAACAGATGTCTTTCCGCAGTTGCTTTTGCCCGTGAAAAGATTCACCCGTTTGAATCCTGCAAAGTTCAAATCGCCAAATCGCTTGTAGTTCTGAATTCTGAGATCGTTGAGCATGGTCTGTGTGATTAGTCGATTTTCTACTGTTTTTCGATTAAAGCTACTTCTTCATTTGCAAGGCCGCAGGATTCGTGAACGTGCGCACCGATTTGGTGATGGAGAATTCCGAAATTTCGCCGTCAATTTTCGGCTTCGTAATTCAGAAGAGTTACCCAGCGACGGCAAACTGCATTTCATTCGCGTTTTCGACCTGTTTGGAGGCGTCGAGGACTTCGAAGCGCACGACGCCGCCGTCGTAGCCGAAATCGGCGATGACTCCGGGACGGACTTCGTCGCTTTCGCGGATTTTGGCTTCACGCAGCACAATCGTCAGCGTGTCGGTTTCGCGGTCGTAGGTGGCTTTCATTCGTATTTGGTAAACTTGGATGTCTTATACAACGTGACGACGACCCGATCCAGTTCAGTTTCCTCGACCACCACGCGGAGCAGCATTTCCCCACCGAGCAAAGGATCGTGGTAGCGGCGTTGATAGATGAGCCTTCGAGTTCTGCCTTCGACAATTCGGTCGGGCACGGCCAGGGTTTGCTCCGCGTCCTCGCGGGAAATGTCTCGGGCGGCAAGATCGTCGAGAGCGTGCGGTGTCCAGCGGGCAGGCTTCATGAATCTCCTTCGACCAGCGCAATCTCCTCTTCGGTGAGGCCGTAGAGTTCGTAAACGAGTTCATCAATTTGGCGTTCGAGGGATTCGCATTGGCGAAGGCCTCGGTCCCGTTTGATACCATCATCTCCGTTGGCATCGGCCTTCGCCGCGAGCATTCGATTGACGTGGCTGACAAGTTGGTCGTGCATGGCGCGGCCTTCGTTAGTTTCCATGTCGGCAAGACGAATCGGGACTTTGGCCATGTATTGATAGAACATGCGGTAGCGATACTCGCCGGCGCGCACGCCGAATGGGATGCTGATGTGGCGGATGCAGAACCAGAAGACGCGGCTGTTAAGCATACCGAGGAGATACTTGTCACCGGTGCCGAGAAAGTACGCAGTGTTTGTGACGTAGATGCCGGTGTCGTCGTAACAGAAACGCGGGTGCTTGCAGATGTCAGGAAAGATGATCTTTGGCTGGGCCAATGCGGCGTAGTAATCGCAGGGGCGAAGCTCCCACCAAAACTCCCCCTGATCTTCGCGTGCTTTGAGGCCTTTCTCGAAAGGGGCGAGATGTTCTGCGAGCGGGCCATGGTTCGCGTTAAGCCACTCCCACGCTTTGCGCTCACCGAGAGTGCCCGTCGCTTTCATTGCCATTCGCGTGGACCCATGAGGAATCACGATGAGCCATTCATCCTGCGGTCGGATGTAATACTCACGGATATCTTCACCGCCGCGGCACGGGTGCAACAAACCTGCGCTTGATGGCGACCTGACCGCGATATAACTCTTCTGCGCGGCGGTAATCACGAACGCTTCCTTCAATCCGGTAAGGACGCCACGATACATCGTGCCATTGACTATTGCGCCGAGCGGTTTGCCCACAGCACACAGCTTCTCGAAAACTGCATTCTCCGCATCACTGGCAAGCGACCAGGCGGCGGGGGAGAGGCGGGTTTCCGGTATCGTATAACTCGTCTCTCGCATCTGCTCTTCGACGAGAGTTGGTTCCAGTGAGCGAACATGCGTGATCTCGACGCGCGGTGCCTGCGGTGCCTTCGACAGCAGTGGAATGCTGACATAGGTGTCCTTGGCCTCAGCAAAGACAGGTAGTCCGCCGAAATCTACGATCCGTTCAACGGCGGCGTGCTTCTTCAGAGTCTCGCGGAGCGCCTCACCGAAATTGGCCCGCAAGAAACTACTAGAAACGATGATGCCATAGTGCCCACCCGTCTTGAGTAACTTGATACCTCGCTCCATAAAGAAGGTGTAGAGGTCTCCGGTGCCTGAAAAGCATTCATATCTCTTCTCCAGATAGCCTTTAATCTCTTTCAGCAATTCCTGCCGAACGTAGGGAGGGTTGCCTACCACCGCGTCGAAGACAGCAGCGGATTTATCAGGACGGATATTTTTGAATGACCAAGCGAGGTCAATCGGACAGATGGCATACTTTTCGTCAGGCGAGAGACCGAATAAATCGGCCACATCGCTGTCGATGAGCGAATTTCCACGGACGATGTTATCCCATAAGCTCGGGAGGAGCGCATGCTTCTCAAAGTCGAATAATGCCTGCGTGCTGGGGAAGCTTTCGTCTTCCATCAGGCGCAGGTAGAGAGAGAGCTGGGTGACGGCGACGGCTTGCGGGTCGAGGTCCACGCCATAGACATTCGCGAGGAGGATGCGGCGCTTTTCGGCGAGGGTGAGGACGTAATCTCCATCGATCTCGCGGGTGCGGAGGATCGCTTTCTTTTCCCACTTCGGCGCGCCATCGGCGAGATACCAGGCGAGGTGGTACCGGATGAGACTGGCGAAGACTTCCACGAGGAAGCTGCCGGAGCCGCAGGCGATGTCGGCGAAGCGGAGCTTTTCGATTTCCTTCGGTGCCTTGCCCGCGATGCAGCGGCCGACGGTCTGCTCGACGATGTAGCGGACGATGTAATCGGGCGTGTAATAGACGCCGCCGGCTTTGCGCACCTCGGGCTTGGGCTCAACGACGGCGGTCTTGTCGCGGGCGACGATGACATTGCCCAGGAACCGCTCGTAGATGCTGCCGAGGATGGTGATGGAGATTTTGTCGAAGAGGTAGCTGCTGTTCTCGGGCGCGAACTTCTCGGCGATGCCGGCGAAGGTGGGGTCGTCCACTTCGAGGGCGGGGTCTTCGCAGCCGTGCGGATCCTTTTTGTAGATGATGCCATTGTAGCGGGCGTCCAGACGGCGCGAGACTTTCAGGAAATCGCGCCAGGCGCTGCCGCTCTGGCCGATGCTGGCGAAGCGGACATCGCGCTCGACGCCGCGGTCTTCGAGGAAGCGGAGGAAGACGAGCCGGTCGAGGATGCGCTGGGTGAGCGAGGTGAGGCGTTCGCCGTCGAGGTCGTGGTTGGTGCGCTTGAGGGAGCGGGCGAGTTTTTCGCGCCAGAGTTCCATCTGCGCGAGGAAGGTCTCATCCACGGGGCCGGTGCCGCGGGCGAGGAGGTCGTCCTTTTTCACCCGGCCCGAGAGGCGCGGGAGGGCGGCGGCGGCTTTGTCGAGGGAACCGGCGGCGACGTTTTCGCGGGCGAGGAGGCCCCAGAGTTCGGCGAATTTTTCCGGGTCGCGGTAGTCGCGATACGTGTAGGAGCCGTTCGCTTTGAGGACGTGGCGCGCGGCGTGGGTGCGGTCTGGTTCGCTGCGGGCGTCGAGGATGAGGAACTGCTCGAAATCGGTGAGGACGACAAGCGGCGTGGAGGCGTTCCAGCCGTAGAGGACGGCTTGGTAGCACTCGGCGTGGCCGCGGATGTCCACGCTCGGCTTTTTCGCTTCGACGAAGAAGGAGGTCAGGTGCGTGCCGGGACGGCGGAAGGCGTAGTCGGCACTCTTGGCACTGCCTGAGATGTTTTGGCGGCTTTCGATGACGACGTCTTTTTCATAGACGGAGCGATGGGCGGTATTCCGCACGTCCCAGCCAAGGGCCTCGAAGAATGGCGTGATGAATTCGTCGCGGGCCTCGGCTTCCTTGTAAGCCGCCCCCGTGACGTGCTCGCGCTGGGCGTCGAAGTGATCGCACAGGGCGCTTACACGCTGGAAGGCTGACTGAAAATCAGGAGTCATGTGCGGGACGGCGAAACGATGTGTGGAAATCCGAATAAATTACGTGAGTTCGCGCGCGGTTCAGGCGGCGCGCTGGCCGGGCGGTGAAATGATAGAGGAGTGGCGCGGGAACGGGCAACTCGCAATCGGACTTCGCCTCGCTCGACCAGAGCGGCGTCGGCCAGCTCGTGAAGATCGCCATCGAGAAGGGCCGCAAGACGCGCCCCGACATCAAGCTCGGCATTTGACGTGCGCCTCCGCGACCGCGCTTCGCGCAAAGGCTCCGCCCTTTGTCCATCTCGCTCCGCTCGATTGCGGCGAGCACGGCGGCGATCCGGAGAGCGTGAAGTTCTTCCACCGCGCCGGCCTGAACTACGTGAGCTGCTCGCCCTTCCGCGTCCCCGTCGCGCGCCTCGCCGCAGCGCAGGCCGCAATCGAGGAAAAGCGCGCCAACGCCGCGAAGACCGCGAAGAAAAAGTAAGCGTCCTCATTCGCAAATAAATCACGAAAGCCGCCTCGGGAAACCGGTGCGGCTTTTTTGTTTCAAACTCCATCGTCAGCGGACGCCGCGCGACGCATGACTCATGCACGCGGCATGCATGTGCGACCCGATTGAAAGGTGTCTCCTTCCACCTTACAACCGTCGCCATCATGCCTGATGATCGCCCGCCCGTCTCCATAGTCAAAATCACCGTCGCGTGGGGGACGCTGTTCAAAATTCTCGCCGCGGTGCTGCTGGCATTCACCGCGTTCAGGATCTGGCCGCTGGTCGAAGTCCTTCTCCTCGGGCTGCTGATCGCCATCACTTTCTGGCCACTGCTGCGCTGGACCGCCGCACGAGGCTGGCCAAAATGGAGCGGCGTCCTGATCGCCACGCTGCTGGTGTCCGGTTTCGTGGTCTTCTTCCTCGGGGTGCTCATCCCGGCGATGGGTGAGCAGACGGCGGGCGTGATCAAAAATCTCCCGGAATTCAAAGTGAACCTCCTCGCCAAGCTCCCCGGACACATCCGCGCCGCCGTGGCGCGACTCATGGATTCGCCTGCATTTTCCGATCCCGCGCCGCTCATGAAATCCTTCATCGCGTGGGGCGCCATGGTCTTCGAGGCGCTGGCAAAGTTCCTCGTGGTGCTCGCGGTCGCGGTCTATCTCGTCGCGGACGGCGCACGCGTTTTCCAGTGGCTGCTCGCATTTTTTCCCGCGACGCAGCGGCGGAAAATAAAGCTCGCGGCGCCGGAGATCGCAGATGTCGTCGGCAGCTACATGGCCGGCCAGTTCATCACCTCGCTGATCTGCGCGAGCTATGTGTTCGGAATGCTCACGCTCCTCCATGTGCCGAACGCGCTGCTGCTCGCCGCGCTCGCAGGAATCTTCGACGTGCTCCCGATCATCGGCTTTTTCCTCGCCGTGCTGCCCGCCACCGCGGTCGCGCTCACCGTCGCGCCGGGCACCGCCTTTCTCGTGGTCGCGCTCTACCTCGCATATCATCTCATCGAGAATTATTTCATCGTCCCAAAAATCTACGGCAACCGCCTGCGGCTCTCCACGCTCACCGTTCTGGTCTCCTGCCTTGCCGGCGCGCTCCTCGCAGGAGTCACAGGCGCGATTGCCATTCTGCCCATCGTCGCGTCCTATCCAATCATCGAGCGCATCTGGCTGCGTCCGGTTCTCGAGCCCGATACCGTCGCCACGCATGAAGCGATCGACGATCGTGAGCACGGAGAGGAAAAACCGAAACCGGAATCGTAGGACGGAAAAACTCGGCGCGGCGCACGCACGCATTGCCCCGGCAACTTCACCGAACCGCCGATTGCATCACACTCACCGGCACCTTATTCTGCGCCGCATGAAATTCTCCACTTTCGCAAAAATCTGCTGTGCAGCCATCCTCGCCACGTTCAGCGTCACGCCACTGATGGCTGACTCCGATCTCGAAAAAGGCGAAGCGTTCCTCAAGCAAAACTCCACCAAGGCAGGCGTGAAAACCACCGCCAGCGGGCTGCAATACAAGGTGCTGAAGGAGGGCAAGGGCAAGACCCCGAAGGCCACCGAGACCGTCGAGGTCCACTACAAGGGCACGCTGCTCGACGGCACGGAATTCGACAGCTCTTACAAGCGCGGCCAGACGATTGAATTTCCGCTGAACCGCGTCATCCCCGGCTGGACCGAGGGCGTGCAGCTCATGAAGGAAGGCGCAAAATATCAGTTCACGATCCCCTCGAAGCTGGCCTATGGCGAGCGCGGCACGCCTGGCGGGCCGATCCCGCCGAACGCCACGCTGATCTTCGAGGTCGAGCTGGTGTCGGTGAAGTAGCGCCGCTTCAGTTTGCCGCGGCGGCATCTCGCTTTCCGCCTTTGCTTCCGGCCATGATGTAATTACCGTGGGCACATCATGAAAACCGTCGAGCTTTCCATCACCCGCATCGGGAATTCGCGTGGCATCCGCATCCCCGCGGACGTGCTGCGCCGCTACAAGCTCGGCTCATCCGTCCTCATGGAAGAGCGCGCCGGCGAACTCGTCCTGCGCGCCAAGAAGCAGTCCAAGCTCTCGTGGGCCGAGACATTCGCGGGCATGGCCGCGGAAAAGGAAGACTGGTCCGAATGGGACGCCACCGCGGGCGACGGCCTCGCATGACGCCCCACCGCTTCGACATCGTGCTCGTGTGCCTCGATCCAGTCCTCGGCTCCGAGATGGCCAAGACGCGCCCCGCCGTCATCGTCAGCGCCAGCGAGATGAACGCCGCGCTCGACACCGTCGTCGTCTGCCCGCTCACCACCAAACTCCACCCCGGCTGGCGCAGCCGCGTGCAGATCACCACTGCGGGCAAGCGCTCCGAGAGCGCCGTGGATCAAATTCGCACCATCAGCAAACGCCGCCTCGTCCGCAGGCTCGGAAAAATCACCACCAAGTCCGCAGCGGAACTCCAGCGCACGATCTCCGAGATGTACGGCGAAGGCTGAGCGATAGCGTTCAGCGAAAAATCTCCGCAAAAAATTTCTTCATCGCGGCCCACGATTCCTTGTCGGCTTTTTCCTGATACGCGGGGCCGGGCTTCGTGAAGCCGTGCTGCGCGCCTTCGTAGGTCACGAATTCCATCTTCGCCTTCGCCTTTTCCATCTCGGCTTTGAACGCGGGGACTTCGGTGTTCACGTGCGAGTCCGCGCCGCCGTGGCAGACGAGGATGCGGGCTTTGATGTCGCCGGGCTTCGCAGGTTGCAAAGTCGAGAGGCCGCCGTGGAAGGTCACGATGCCGCGGACATCCGCGCCGCTGCGGGCGAGTTCGAGGACGCTCGTGCCGCCGAAGCAGTAGCCGATGGCGGCGAGCTTCGTCGCGTCCACGCCGGGCTGCGCCTTGAGCTGGTCGAGGCCGAGCAGCACGCGGCGGCGCAGGAGCGGGAGATCGTTTTTGTAAGTGCCGGCCTGCACGGCGCATTCCTTCGGGTCGGTGGGGCGCACGCCTTTGCCGTAGATGTCGGCGGCGAAGGCGACGTAGCCGAGTTCGGCGAGCTGCGTTGCGCGGGTCTTCGCGTATTCCTGCAGGCCGATCCAGTCGTGGATGACGAGCACGCCGGGGCGCGGGCCTTTCACCGAGTCGTCGTAGGCGACGAAGCCTTCGAGGTCCGCGGCGCCATCCTTGTAGTTCACGGTGGCGGTTTTGATTTCCGCGGAGGCACTCGGGGTGAGCGCGGCGAGGGCGAGGAACAGCAGGGAGAATGGGTGGCGTTTCATGCACGAACGCTGGCCCGGCGAGGAGACGATGCAAGCCGGAACCGGACGCGAGGCAAAAGTCCCAGCCCGCGCGGGAGGCCGCAATCTTGCGCGAGGCCGCCGCGCCGAACTACAAACCGCGCACACTCCCGTGGCCAAATTCCTCGCCCGCTTCCCCCGCGCAAAATGGACGCTCATCGCGCTGCTCGTACTGCTCTCGGTGGACTGCGTGCTGGCGCGCGCGGGCGGCGGGCACAGTTCCGGCGGCGGGCACAGTTCCGGCGGCGGGCACGGCTCTGGAAGCGGCGGTGGCGGCGGCGGCGGGCCGACTTGTGGTTTCTTTTTCAGGCGGTCCGCTGGCTCTTCTGGCTCGATGTAAATCAGCCGATCGTTGGGCTGCCGCTCACGATCGCGATCGGCTACGGCTGCTATCGCGCGCTGCGCGGCGGGCAGACGGTCTATCAGCGAAATGTGATCAGCCGCGGCGCGCGCGCGGCCTCGGAAAACCTCGTGAGCGCCGGCTTCCGCACGCTGCGCGGGGCGGATGCGTCCTTCGACACGAACGTCTTCATCGCCCGCGTGCGCGACGGCTTCACGAAGCTCCAGCGCGCGTGGTGCGAGCAGTCGCTCGTCGCGGTGCGGCCATTCATTTCGGACGGGATTCACGAGCGCTTCAGTCTGCAATTCGACGAGCAGCGCGCGCTCGGCTACCGGCCCGTGATGGAAAATCTGAGCATCCTCGAATGCGCGATGGCGCAGGTGGAATGCGGCCCGGTCTTCGACGTGATCACCATGCGCATCGGCGCATCGGCAAAAGATTTCCGCGTCTCCGTCGCGACGGGCCGCGCGATTCCCGGCTCGGAGGAGGCGTCGCAATTTGCCGAGTACTGGTCCTTCATCCGCGCACGCGGCAGCAAGACGGTGCCGAACCGCGCCGGGCTCATCGAGGGCAACTGCCCGAACTGCGGCGCGCCCATCGCGATGAATCAGGGCGCGAAATGCGACTACTGCCAGGCGGTGCTGCGCAGCGGGCAGTACGACTGGGTCCTCGCGGAAATCACGCAGGAGGAGGAATGGCGTCCGAGCCTCGCGCTGCCGCCCGGCACGCAGGCGATTCGGGAAAGTGATCCCGGTTTCAATCTGCAGGATCTCGAGGACATGGCGTCGGTGATTTTTTGGCGAAAGGCGGCGGCGGATCGCGTCGGGCGGATCGATCCGCTGCGGAAAGTCGCCGCGCCCGAGTGGTGCGACAATTACGCGCGCACCCTCGCGACCCACGGCGACGGATCGCCACGCAAAATTTCCTGCGACTGCGCGGTGAGCGCGGTGGACACGCTCGGCGTGATCCCCGGCGAGGATGAAAATCGCGCGCTCGTGAATGTCTGCTGGATGGGACGCGAGTTCGAGGTGGAGCCGTCCGACAAACTCACCGACCTCGGCCGCGAGATGATCGTGCGATCCTCGCTCCTCGTGCTCAGCCGGCGCGCGGGCATCGTGAGCACGCCGGAGCATTCCATTTCCTCCGCGCACTGCCCGAACTGCGGCGGCGCGGTGATGGCCGACACGTCGAACGCCTGCGAATTCTGCCACACCGTGCTGAACGACGGCACGCGGCACTGGGTGCTGCGCGACATTTTCCCGAGCGGCTCGGATGAAGCGCGCGTACTGCTCGCGGAGTCGGTCGCCGGCTCGCAGCGCGGCGCGGCGGAGTTTGCCGACCTCGCCTCGCCCGCGCGCTCCGGAGGCACCGGCGCGTTCGCGTGGATGGTTCAATGCATCGTCGCGGACGGCAGCACCGGCGATGATTCCGTGCGCGACATGCTCCGCGCCGCGGGGCAGAAAAGTGGCTTCGACGCCGCGCGCGTGGACGAACTCATCCGCTCCGCCGCCGCCGGGCAGATGGAAATCCCGCAACCCGCCGACACGATCGAGGCCCGCGCTTGGCTGCTGGAAATGGCCACCGCCGCGATGCTCACGGGCGGCATCTCGAAGCCGGAAGGCGCGCTCCTCCGCACCGTCGGCACGCGGATCGGCCTCGTGCCCGCAGACGTGAGCTACGTGATGAATTGCGCGCGCAGGGAGGCGTTCGCGCAGACCAAGGTGGAACTGCGATCGGCGAAGCAGGAAAAGGTGCTGCGGAAATCGGAGTCGTAGCGCCGAGCGTATCGAACGGCGCACGGCCGTCGCTCAATTTGCAATCGGCCGCTCTTACTCTTTGTCTTGCTCCTGCGCGTGCTCTCGTCGCCTCGGAAGTCGAGAGCAAGAGCAGGAGCAAGACAAAGAGTAAGATTCGCCGGCAGCTAAAATTGCCGGCACCGACGCACGGCTTCCTTCGCTCGAAATTTGCGATACTTTCACCACGATGAGTTTTCCCTCCGCGCGCTGCCTCCTCGCCCCGGTGCTGTGCGCCTCGCTGGCGGCGTGCAGTTCCGTGCCGCTCCCGAGTTGGGCCAGGCGCAAACCGGTGCCGAAAGCCGTGCCGGTGCGGTTTCCGAAGACGAACAAATCCGACGGCACAAAAGGCAAGCCGAAGCTCGTCGGCACGATTCTCGTCGTGAACGCGGACGCGGGCTTCGTGCTCATCGACGCGCACGGCTGGGCGCTGCCCGACGCGGGCACGGCGCTGAAATGCATCCGCGATGGCGCGGATGCCGCCATCGTCGCCGTCGGCGGCGAGCGCCAGGGTTCGCACGTCATCGCCGACATCGTGACGGGCACGCCGAAAAAGGGAGACCAGGTTTTTCAGTGAGTCACGCCGCCGGGGCGGCGCGCTCGAAACGGAACCGCGCATCGTACCGCCCGCGGCTGTGCGCACGGCAACAGCGCAGGCAGGCGGAGCCGCGCTTGAGCGGATGCACGCGTGAGATCGTGGCTGCGCAGGCCGGGCAGCGGTAATGATGCCGCCGCGCGATCACGCGGCGCGGCAGCGGCAGATCGTGCGTGCGCTTTTCATCCCGCAGCCCGAGGTCGCCGCACGCGCGCTTCCACTCCGCGCCATGCGGCGCGATCCTGCGGCGGCCCGCGCGATCGTGCGCGAGGAGATGCGCGAGTTCGTGGCGCAGCGTGCGCTGGATCTCGGCGTCGCCAAAGGCGCGCAGCCGCGGATTCAGCCGCACGAGCGAGCGGCCCGGAAAGGCGAGCCCGGCGGTGCTGCGCAGCCGCGCATCCCACTCCACGCGCACGCGCTCCGCCAGCGCGGGCGCACCCGCCGCGCGCAGCAATCCACGCGCAGCACCGAGCAGCGCGTCCGCCTCTGCGACGAGTGGATCGCGCGGTGCCGGGACGGTCTTCACCGCGAGCGCCGGAGCGCTCGCCTCGCGCGCACGCGGGTGCCCGCGCTTGCCAAAAAGACGGCGGAGAAAATCGAACTGCATCTCCCGAGCATCCGACATTTCAGGACTCGCGCGCGATGAATTTTCTCCGCGCGCTGCCTTCCGTAAACCGCAGCCGCTATTTCAGCGGTGGCGGCGCGGCGGCCGCGTCGAGCGCCTCGCGGCCCGCCTTCCCCGCCCTCGCCGCTCGCGCGGCATCGAGCGCGCGTGCTGCATCCGCCGCCGCTTTCGCCGCCTGCGCGGCACGTTCGGCGCGCGCGGCGTCCACCGCTTTTTCCACCTCGGCGTCGCGCGCGGATTTGGCGGCGCGCATGACCTTCGCGGCTTCGGCGATGGTCTGTTTTTCCGCGGCCTGCATGAGCGATTGCCTTGCGCGTTCGAGCAGCGTTTTTTCCTCCGGCAGCATCCTGCGCTCCTGCGCGAGCGCGAGAAATTCCGCCGCCTTCGCGCTCTCGCCCGCGGCGCTGAGGAAAATCGCGTGGTAAAGCGCAGCCTTCGGCTTCCTCAATTCCGCCTCGGGCAGGCGGGCGGTGAGCGCGAGCGCCTCGGCCGGTTTTCCCTGCTGGTAGAGCGAAAGTGCGCGCGTGATCGCAATGCCTGCGTGACCGGGGTTTTCGCGGAAAAGTCTCTCCGCCTCACCGTGCGGATCGCCATCCTCCGAGCGCGCGAGGAGGGCGTAAAAGGCGTACTCGTTGCGGAGCTCGGCCGACTTGGAATCCGCCTGCGCGCGGAAGCCCGCGAGCTTTTGCAACTGCGCGACATCCCCGCGCTCCAGGCACGTCGTCCACAATTTCTCCAGCACCCAGCGCGGACATCCGGACATGGTCGTCAGCGTCCACATCACTTCCTCCGCGCGCTGAACCCAGCCCCAATTCGTCGCCACGCGCGCCAGCCGGTCGAGGCATTGGATCGCATCGGCGCGACCGCGCGCGGCGGACACCGCGTCTTTCCACTCCTGCCTGCCGCGCTCGGCGTCGTCCAGTCGCTCCGCCACGCGCGCGACGAAAGCGCGCCGCAAATAATCCGAGTCCGCCCAGTCGCCAAGTTTGAGAAAATCCTCCAGCCTCGCCCACTCCGAGCCCCGCGCGTAGGCATCCGCCACGCCGACACTGACCGGGGGCGCCGCGAGCAAATTTTGCGGGATCGTGCGCGCCCATTCGGAGACCATCATCGCGAGTTCGTGCTCATTCATCCACATGATGAGCGAGTAAAGTTCCGCGGGCCTCGCGAGCGCGGCATCGCGCAGCTCCACGAGGTATCCCGGCGCCTCCTGCGCGTTCATTTTCCGCAGCGCGGAGAGCCGCTGCAGCTTGTCGCTGAAAGTCGCGGCCGAATCCGCGACGAGCGCCTTTGAGAGTTTGTCCGCCGCCTTCCAGTCTTCCGTCCGCAGCGCGCGCTCGAGAAGGACGCGGATGGCGCCGATGCTCGGCGGCGTGGCCTCGCTCAATTCGGTGAGCGTCGCCACCGCCTGCTCGCGCTCCGCCGCGTCTGAGGCACGCAGGCCGAGAATCGCGAGCGACAGCCGATGATGGCTTTCGCTCGGATCCAACCGCGCGACTTCACCCCAGTGCTGCTTCGCGCTCTCCGTGTCGCGCTTCGCCGTGGCGATCTGCGCGAGCAGCGTGTGAACGGTCACGTTTTCGCGGGCATCCTGCGGCACCATTTTCAGCACGCGCTCGGCGGCCGTGATGTCGCCGCCATTCATCGCCGCCGCGGCCCATGCGACGAGATTTTCCGCATCGCCGGGCTCCAGCGAATCGAGCCGGCTCCGCCACTGCGCGGCCTCCGGGGAGCCGACCGCTTCGAGCACGCGCGCGATCACCCGCGTCGCACCGGCGTCATTGGGATCCCGCACGATGACGGCTCGCGCGCTCATCATTGCCCGCTGGTAGTCCTTCGCCGCGAAGGCCTGTTCCGCGGCGGCGACTTTGCGTTTCGCATCCCAGCGGAGATAGCGGCTCTTCGCCTTGGGCCAGCCGAAAAAGGCGGCCACTGCCAGGATCGCGACGATCCAGAGCATCCAATACCACGGCCGCTTCGGGGAGGTTTGCGTTTTCCAAGCCATATTAGTCAAATTTGTCGCACGAGATGAAAGTCATTCCGGGCCGCAAGGTGAGAGAAAATCCACCGCTTCCGCCAAGACCAGAATCCTCCAAAGAATCAATCGTTGATACCATCGGTGCGAGGTTTTCGTGTTCGAGCTCATGCAGATTCCGATAAGTGATGAGTAAGTGAGATTTTTCCGCGCGCTCAGGGCAGTGGATGTCTGATTAGTCGCGGATCCGGCATCCTATGTGCGCGCATGGCACTGCGATGGCAGCTCCGTGACAATCGCGCGAACTAACCATGGAAAGTCGGATAGTAACTGCGATGCAGCATAAGTCGCGGACTCGACACATGAACGTTACACATCGCGCGTTGCTGGCATGAGTCCGCATGGCGATAGATCGGCAGGTCCGCTCGCAGCCACGCGCAGCTTGGCTCATCCCTCGCGATGACTGCCGCACCGCCGTGCGCTTCCGGACATTGCTTAGCCAACTATCGATAACTCCATGAAGACTAACTCCACGAAACTCCGACAAAAGACGGCAGCGCTGCTCATGCTCGCGATGACTGCCTTCGCTCTTACTCCGGCCAAAGCCGTCAACGCCAACTATGCGGCTGGAAATCTGGTGCTCTACTTTCAGCAATACGGTGGCCCGGCCATTCCTTTCATGATCGATCTCGGGCCGGCCACGGCCTATCGCGATGCGACGGCGAATATCCTGAACATCGCGAACGTCGTCTCCGGTCCGTCGAGCGTGGCGAATGGTTCACTCACCGGCTCCAGCAGCGGCTCCCCGACGGGTGGTGGCTTCGCCGCGAACTGGTTCGACGACCCGACGGTCTATTGTGGACTCGCCGCGGTGCGCAGCAATTCATCGGGCACCACCACGCAGGTCAACGGCGATCCTTCACGGACCATCTATGTCTCGGCCGCCCGGCCGGCAGTCGGCACGCAATCGAACGCATGGAGCATCTCGACCGGAACCATGACCACGGCAGCCACGAATATCGGGCAAATGGCGAACCGCCTCGGCTCCATTCCCGCGTCGAACACGGATCGCCTCTTGGAAGGAACCTCGACATCCTTTGTGGACAACCAGAATCCCCCTTTCGGAACCGGCCAAGGCACCGCTTACGCGACGTTTGCCGGCGGCGTGCAGTCAAATTTCGGCACAGGCACCTTCGGCACCCTGGGGGGAGTCGCGGCGGAATCCGCGCTCGATCTTTACCGCATCCTGGCCACGACTAACCCATCCGGGACCGTCATCAGCGAAGGAGTGACGAATCCCGGCGACGGTTCTTACGAGGGCACGTTTGTCATCGATAACACAGGGTCCGTCTCGTTCATCGCGCCCGTTCCGGAGCCCGCCACCTTCACGCTCCTTGCAGCGTCGGCCGTGCTGGGTCTCACCCGCCGCCGCAGGACGCGCCACGCCTAGTCCATCGTAACGGATGAATCGGCTACACATTGAAGATACAATACCGAGTGCCTTTGGTGCGATGCCCGTGGCCGAACTCAAAGTTACATTGCACTAGTCGCGCCTCCGACTGCAGCTAGACCGGCGCGGGAAACCCGCGCCGGTTTTTTTGTCCTGCTGCTGCGTGATGTGTTGGCACTTAACTAAGACGATTGGAAGCAATGTCATACTTATGCCGTCTTTGCCTCCCGTTTGTAACTCGCTCTTTCAGTCACTTACTGCCAGATGCACCGTTCGGAAGCCGGCCAATATGTTGCGCAATGCTGATAGATGCTCGCTTCCAGGGCTGTCACGTTTTGCCTCCTTCCAGTTCCCCGGCGTCATGACCCCGGTAAGTTTGAAGGTCACGTCGTTTCCGCCCCTGTTACTTTCGACGCGAAAACGTTACCACACATTCCTTGTGACACTAACCCACCAAAGGCTAACTCGCCGCCACTGCAAACAGACATCCAGCGAGTCATGTGCTCAGCGAAAATTGAACGCATCGCCGGTAACTGTGCGCAGCCTAAAACCAGAAACCCTTGGCCGTTCCCAAACGGTGAAGAACATCGATTCAGTCACAACCTAAGCTAACACACCAACCATGAGTCCCAAATCCATCCTCACGAAAGCGATCCTCGCCGTTGCCGGCGTGGCCCTTTCCTCCTCTGCCGCCCTGGCAGTGAATCCTAACTTCGTTGCCGGCGACCTCGTCGTCTTTTTCCAGCAGCGCGGCGGAACTAACACCATCATGCTCGACGTCGGTCAGGCGACTAACTTCCGCGACGCAACCAGCAACCTCATCAACATCGCCAACCTCGGCACTGAACTCGCCGACGGCACGAACGGCTTCGGCGCTGGCTGGGCGAATGACTCCTCGCTCTTCTGGGGAGCCGCTGCCGTCCGCAGTTCGTCGTCCGGCACGTCCGCCCAGGTGGCGGGCGACCCGAGCCGCACGATCTACGCATCGCAAGGCCGCTCGACCGTCGGAACCGAAGGCAACGCTGGCTCCCCCGGCTGGTCCGTCGGCACCGGCTCGGCGACGACTGCTTCAAACGCGGTCCTCTCAATGGTGAACCGCCTCGGCTCCGCTCCCGTGGTCGCCACGGACCGTCTCGTCGAAGCGGCCACGACGTCGAATGTGGACAACCAGAATCCGTTCCTCGGCCAGAATCCCGGCACGGCGTTCAGCCTCTTCACCGGCGGCGTAGAGTCCACCTTCGGCGCGGGCACCTTCGGCACGCTCGGTGGCGTCAACGCGGAATCCTCGCTCGACCTTTACCGCATCCTCGCGACGACGAATCCAGCGGGCACGGTGATCTCCGACGGCGCTGGCGCTGGCGTGGGATCTTTTGAAGGCAGCTTCGTCATCGATAACGGCGGCAACGTTTCCTTCGTCGTCGCGCCCGTCCCGGAGCCCACCACGATGACTGCCATGCTCGCACTCGGCGGTGTGGCCGGAGCGATGCGCCGCCGCCGCCGCCAAGTCGCAGCCTAACTAACCAACCCCTTTGCTCAGTCAGCAAAATCGCAACCTAACTCCAGTAAAAACCAAACATCCCATGAAACTCCGCAACATCCTCACGGGCGCATTCGCCCTCGCCACTCTCGTCACCGCGGCTCGCGCCGATGTGACGATCTATGTCACCGGTTCCACCGCCTTCCGCTCGGGAGCCCTCGATGGCATCAAAACCAAGTTCGAAGCCGGCACCGGCTATAAGTATGCCCACGACGCCGCCGCCGGTGGCGTCACTGGTTCCACGCGCTCGCTTTTCCAGGGGAATTTCCCCGGCATCTCCGGCACGACGACGATCGCCTGCACCTTCACCGGCTCGGTGGAAGGCATCCGCGCCGTCGCCGCGCCCGGCGTGGCAAATAACGCGACCTACCTGACTGCGGCCGCGCTCCCCGCCGCCGCCGCCGCGATCCCCGGCACGGAAGGTGCCGCCACGTCCACGCCCGTCGCCGCGCAACCGGCGAAGTTCGCGTTCACCGACGTGCGCAGCTCCTCGACTCCGGTCGCGGGCACGCTCAACCCGACCAGCCCGAAAGTCGGCGTCGTGGTCTTCACCCCCATCGTGAATGCCGGCTCCCCGTCAAACTTCACGAGCATGACGAGCCAGCAGTTCAAGTATCTTTTCTCGAACGGCTTCGTGCCGCTGCACTTCTTCACCGGCGCTGCGGCCGACGTGAAGAACGTGTATGCCACCGGCCGCAATGACGGCTCCGGCACCCGCACCACCTACATGGCGGAATCCGGCCTCGGCATCACCACGCTCGTGAATCAGTACCTCGTGACCGCGAAGACCGGCACGTCGCTCACCACCGTCCGCCGCGTCCCCGCGGGCGACGGCACGAATGCCTCGACGGTCTGGTCCGGCCAGGACGTGGACGGCAACGGCGGCTACAACAGCGGCGGCACGCTCCGCACCGATCTCGCCCGCACCTCCGCGAGCGTCACCGTCCTCGAGTCGGATAACTCCCTCCTCGAAGGCCCCGGCGCGGACATCCTCCTCGCTTCGTTCCTCAGCATCTCGGACGCACGCACCGCAGCCACTTCCGCCACGCCGGCGAAAATCATCGGCTGGAATGGCGTGACGCTGAGCTCGGTCTCCGCACCGCTCATCGCCAACGCGATGGACGCCACGGATCGCGCGAAAGTCACCGAAGGCCAGTACAGCGCATGGAGCTTCGAGAACCTCTACTACTCCGGCTCGCTGAGCACGGATGAGAACACGTTCTACACGAACCTGAAGACCTCGATCACGGCCCGCCTCACCGCGAACCCGATCGAAGGCATTCCGCTCACCTCGATGCATGTCGATCGTCCGGATGACGGCGCGCCGATCACCACGCTTTAAACCCCGGCCTCAAGCCTGCGCCTGAGAAGCGAGCAGTGACTCGCCCATCAGGCTCCGAAAAATCAGACTGGTGTCGGGTCCGCCCGGCACCAGTCATTTTCGTGAGTGCGGAAAAAATCCACGTCCTCACGTTTCCGGTTCCCCCCTCTCATTTTTTATAAATTGAAACCTGCTCGCATGGACAAACGCCTCCTTCTCCTCGTCGTCGGCCTCGCCGCGCCCGCCGTCGCAGCCATCGCGTGGATGCTCATCCCTGCGCCGCAGCAGGACCCCATTGTCTCTTCGATCGCTCCTTCCGAAAGTGAAACGCCAGCGCACGGTTCACGCGCAGCATCTGCCTTTTCCAAAATCACGCGCCCGGCGGAGAACGACGCGCCGGAGATGCCGCCCGATCCCGCGCTCGCACCCGTGCCCGCGAGCCCGCAGATCGCCCCTCGCTTTTCTCCCGCCGCAAATTCTGTCAAGCCCCCGCGCCGCGATGCGGTGAACGGCACCGGCCTCCAGCCGACGGATCGCGTGCGCGTCCTCCCGGCCGGCGCACATTCGCAGACGGAAACACCGGAATCTCGCGCGAAAAAACCGGGATCTCCCGTGATTCTCGCAATCGATCGCAGCCTGCACGATCCCGCAGCGTGGATCGAGGACGCCCCCGGCCGCACCTCCGCACAGGCCGACGTGAAGACGCAGATCGCCGACGATTTCGCGGCCACCGTCGCCGCCGCCGCGAAAAATCCCCAGACACCCGCGGAAGGCATCGACAGCGTTTGGAAAACCGCAAAGGTCGCGGCCGACGCGAACTACCGGAAAATGTTTGGCGATGCCGCGTTCAGCCGCGCCGCCGTGATCGCAGGCCGCGACGCCGCACTCACGCGCTGAGCGGCGCGGAGGATTTCCCCGGTCACGAAAAAATCCCTGCAACCGATCCAAGCAAACCGGAAGCAGCCGAACGGAAAATGGGAGCACACGCTTCCAGCCTGTCCTTTCCGGCATCCTGCCGGAAAACGCCGTTGCGAAAGACGCCGAGCACCCACCATTCAAAAAAGATCTGAGATCTGCGGAGCCGCCATCCCGATCGCAGGCGCGCCCGGAAGAGCACGGCACGTGAGCTCCCGCTCACGCCCATACCGCCGCACGGCCTGACGCGCTACCGCTTCGCCTCGTTCGGCGCGCGGAGTTTGAATTCCGCCATCTGCTTGCGCGCTTCCGTCATCACATCCTCGGGCCGCGTGCGCAGGATTTCATTCAGCACTTGCCGCGCGCTCGCATCGTTTGCGCGGTGCGCGAGCAGCAGCCATTTCATCGCTTCGACGTGCTTCGAAGCGTCCGGCCCGTCCGGCCCGAGAAGCTGCCCAAGGCTGCTCATCGCCTTCGCTTCCCCCTGCTCCGCCGCCTTGCGGTACCACGCCTCGGCCTGCGCGAGATCGATGCTCACGCCGAGGCCCTGCTCATGCATCACGCCGAGGATATTCTCCGCGCCGGCGAGATCGGACTCCGCGGCTTTTTGGAAAAGCGCAAACGCCTTGGCGTAGTCCTGCGCCTGCCCCGCCGTGCCGTGGTAGAAAAATAATCCCTGCACGTAGAAGGCGTGCGGCTGCCCCTGCGAAGCGGATTTTTCGATCCACTTCAGCCCCTCGGCTGCGTTCGCCGGCACGCCGCGCCCATTCACCAGCGCGAGCCCGTAATTCACCTGCGCGCGCGCGCTGCCTTTCTCCGCGCCCTTGCGGAAACACTCGGCGGCTTCCGCGAGATCTTTTTTTACCATGATGCCGGAGGCCGGAAAATAGCCGAGCCCGCCGATCGCATCCGCGTGCCCCTGCGCCGCCGCCATCTTCACCAGCTCATACGCTTTCGCCGGATCCTTCGGCACCCCGATCCCGCGGAGGTACGCCTGCGCGAGTTGATACTGCGCCTCCGGATCAGCCGGCAGCGTTTCCGCGGGCGCGGCAGGTGCGGATTTTTCCTTCGCGCGAATCGCGAACGGCGCGGCGAAGGCGACGCAGACCAGTGAAAAAGCGGTGAGGAGACGATGGCGTGTCATAAAAAATCGTGGCGTTGGATTTTCCGAAAATCTCACGCAGCGCGCGCTAATCGCCGCCGCCGTAGCCGAGGATTTCGATGTTGAAAACCGAGGGCGGCTCATCCTTCGGCAGCACCTGCTCTTCGCGCTGCTGCGTTCGCGACACATCGGTCGCCGCGGAGCTCGCCGCCGCGCTTTGATTGCTCGCACTTGTGAGTCCGCTGACATTCGGCGCGGCGACGCCCGGTCCGGACGAGACGCCGCTCGTCGAGCCGGCGACCTGGATGTTCGAGGCATTCAGCACCGTCGTGGCGGCGATGTTGAGGTTGCCCGTCGAGCGGATGCCCGCGTCGCCCGCATCCACAAAACCCTTCGGCGCGATGAGGTCCACGTCGCCCGCCTTCACGCCCGCGACGGATGCGAGCACGCCGATGCCGCCGCCGGTCGCGAGTCCTCCGAGGTCGGTCTTCACGTCCGCACTCGTCACATCCACGGAGACGCGCGTCGGAGGCGCGGTCACCACTGTTTTCGCCGCCGTGCCCGCAGCGATGTCGCCATTCGTGGACCAGATCATCACGTCGCCGCCGCGCAGCGTGAAGATGCGCGCCTGCCCGATGTCCACGCTCTTGTCCGTGAAAATGGAAACCGCACCGCCGTACTCCGTGACGATGCCGGGAGGCGTGAGCGGATTTCCGAAAATATCCGACGCCATCGTCACGCCGCCGCCCGCCGCGCCGATCGAGATCGCGCCCGTCGCACTCGTGCGGATGTCGCGCGTGCGCGTGACCATCGAGCCGGTGCCGGAATTTTTCGCAAAGAGCGCGGCCACCGCGGCGAGCCCGCTGTCGTACGTTCCCGCCGTCGCATGCGTGCGACCGGCATCGCGCAGCCGGCGGTAGAAAATCTCCAGACCCACGATCGCCTTTTGCTCCTGCGTGAGGCCCGCGAGTCCGGTCGTCACGCCGAGGCGATCGAGATAGGCCGACTGGAAGTTCGGATCCGCACCGAAGCTTTGCACGAAACTCGAAAAATCCAGCGCGCTGCCCGCAAGCCCGAGCGCCGCGCCGGCCGCGCCATTCACGCCGGCGAATGCGATCAGATCCGCACCGTTGAACGGCAGGAACGGATTGCGGAAATTCCCAATGCTCGCGATGCCGGTGCCGGTGCCATTTTGGAAATTCGCATCGGTGCCGAGATCGATGTTTCGTCCCGCGAGGACTTCGAGCACGCCGGGTCCGTTGATCTGGATGTCGCCGGAAAGTGTGTTCGTCGCGGAACCCGTGACCGTCGTCACGAGCTGGTCGCCGACGAGATTGCCGCGCGCGATGTTGTTCGCGAGCGAGCGGGCGGCGGCATTCGGATTGTTCGGGATGAGGTCGCGCCCCGCGGCCACGATCGAGATGTCGCTCGGCCGCACATTTTGAATGTAAAGGGCAACATCCGTGAGGTCGTTCCCTGCGAGGATCTCGGTGGCCTTCGGCGAGAAAAGCGTGATGCCGTAGATGTCCCCGCTCCCGGCGTAAAGTCGCACGGGCCGCGTGTCGCTGGCGTGCAGCGGAGTGGTCGCGTGCAATGCCTGCTTCGTCACGATACTCGCCGCCTGGCCGATGTACGATCCGGTCTCCTCGTACATCGGATCGATCCCGGCGAACGGATCGATGTTGCTTTGCCGCAGCGCGCCCGAGTCGCGTCCGGCGAAATTCGCGTACGCGATCGGCGTCGCGATGCCGGGCGCATTCGCGGGATCGGCATCGGAGAGATTCAGCGAGGCGCTCGTCCACACCGTCACGTCCCTGTCGTTCGCGCGCGATTTTCCGGTGGGCTGCAGACCCTTGATGCCGCCAGAGGCGACGAGTTCGAGCTTCCCGCTCGCCGAGGGGAAAAGCGTCGCGCTGCCGACGAGATTGATGTCTCCCGCAAAGGCCGTGCTCGTGAGGTTCGGCGCGGCGACTTGGAGTTGCGTGCTGAATGCCGTGACATCCGAATCGGCGAGGCGAAGCCACGGCTGGTAGTTCGACGCCTTCGATTCCGAGCCCGCACCGAAGAACAAATTCTGCGCGTCCAGCCACGCGGAAAGAATCGGCCGCGCCTGCGTCTCGCCCGGCACGGTGATCGAAAGGCGATGCGTGACGCTGCCGCCGAACGACGCCACATCCGCCCCCGCACTCGCGGAGAACGTGTTGAAATACGTCTTGTACCAAAACCGATTGTTCAGCCCCTGCGGCAGGAGGAACGTGTTCGTCACCGGGCCGAGCAGCACGTTGCCGCGCGCACTCACATCGAAGTGCGCGTCGCCGACGAACAGCGTCGTGGGCAGCCACGTCGCGGGATCGTTGATCGCGGGCGTGACGCTCTGCACGATCGACGCGGGCTGTCCCGACGAACCGAGAATTCCGAGCGACGGCGAGCGGCTGGAATTTGTGGTGATCTGTCCGCCCGCCGAGAGCACGCCGGTGCCGCGCTCGACGTAGAACACGCCGCCATCGATGTTCGCGCCAGCCTTCACGACGAGGTCGCCGCCGCCGAATTCGAGCTGCTTCGACGCGTCGCCCGCGACGTTCGGACCGGTGGAGGAAGTGCGGCCGGGCATGCGCGCGTTCGTCGGGATCAGCGCGTCGGCGTTGATCACATTCGCGCCCGCGACGAGCGAGATGTCGCCGCCACCGAGCGTGCCGATGCCCTGGAAAAAATTGCTGAAGTCGATCCACCACGTCGTGGATGCCGCGGCATCGCTCACGTTCGCGCCCGTATTCGATCCCGAGATGCCGACGCCACCTTCGCCAAAAAGTCCCGTGGCCGGATCGACGTAGCCGCGGCGGTAGAGCCAGTTGTTCGGAAGCTGCCGCGACGAGTCCGCGACCACGCTCGTCCCGACCTGCGTGAACCGCCCGATGTCGCCCTGCGCGGTGATGCTCACGTCGCCGCCGGCGAGCGACCACTGCGTCGGATACACCTGCTGGCCCGTGCCGAGGTTGCCCTGGTTCGGCAGGCTCGTGCCGGAGCGCTCGACGATCGGTCGCACAAAATCTCCCGCCGCATAAATCTGCGTCGCATCCGGGATGCGCGCGCCGGCTGTGTAGATCGTCGCAAATTGATTCCGAAGTTGCACGTCGCGCCCCGCCGCGATCTCGATGTCGCCGGTGCCGGTGCGGACGACTTCAAAGCGCGTGCGATTCGCCGCGCCGGTGGTGATGCGGATGCTGTTCGCCGTCGTGCCGTTCGTCCCGACCGCCGCGGTCGTGCCGGAGGTCGAAGTGTTCGGGATCGCCGGGTAAAGTTCACCCACGAGCACCGAACCCCCGCCCGTGGCGAGCGATGGCGAGGGCAGGACGGCGCTGAAATTTGCCGAGGAAAAATCCGCGCCCGCCGCGATGCGGTAGGACCACGACTGCGTGTTGGTCGGCAGCCCGTTGGCCGTGACGATCGGAGCGAGCGGCGCGAGCCACAGCGTCGAATTTCCGCTCGCCGCGGTCGCCGCCACGGGAGTGAAGCCATCGCTCAGCGTGTTGTTGAAAACGATGTCGCCCGCGGCCCGCAGCGTGAGGATGCCTGGCGCGCGTTTCGGCCCGTAGCGGAAGGCGGAGAGATCCCAGTCCTCGGTGTTCAGCCCGCTCACCGCGGTGCCGAGCGTGAGGCTGCCGCTTGCGTTGGAAATTTCCACGCCGGGAGCGATGACGAGCGCCGCGCCGAGCGCGCTCGCATCCGGATTGCCGGTGGTCAGCTTCGCGAACATCGCCGCGTAGCCGGCGTTCATGTAGGCATTCGCGTCGGCGTTGATCGCCGTGCGCAGCGTGTTGTTCAGCAGCCCGCTGGTTTGATTGTAGATCCGGTAGCCCTCGACGATCACGGACGACGCGCCGACGACGCTGCCGAGGATCGCGTCCACCTTCACCTCGTTGCCACTGCGCGGCGCGCGCAGATGCAGCGTGCCGGTGAATTTCCCCTCGAACGCGCTCGAGCCCGGCGTCGTGAAATCGCCCGCAACAAACGTGTCCACGCCGAGATCGATCGCGGAGCCTGCGCGCAGCGAGAGCGACGCCGCGGTATTCGCGCTGCCATTCACTGCCGACCCGGCTTCGATGCGGATTTCGCCGCCCTTGCCCGCGCTGCTGAAATCCTGCGCATGCACGGTGAGCTTCGCGCCGGATTGCAATTCCACGCTGTCGCCCGAGACGAGCGTGATTTTCCCGCCCGTCGCGCCGGATGCGTCCACGGTTCCCGTCACCGTGATTTTTCCCGCATCCGCGGAAAGTGAAAACACGCGCGCAAGATTCGCCTGCCCGGCGGGGTTGCTGATCGTCACATCGCCCGTGCGCACGCGGAAGCTGCGCTCCTCGAAAAAGCCGCCGCTGTTCAGCGCGGTCGCGAGGCTGTTGAAAGACGGCAGGCTCTGCGCATCGAGCACGAAGCTGCCGGTCGTCTCGCCCGCGAGGGCGCTGCCGAGCAGCGATGCGCCCGCGAGGCCGAAGGAACCCTGCGTCGCATTCACCGTGATGGTGCCCGCCTTTCCGCCGCCCGCCGCCGCGGCGACCGAGATCGCGCTGCCGGGCTGCAGCGTCACATCGCCGCGATCGGAAGTGAACGTGATCGTGCCGGCGTCGGGATACCGCGTGAGGTCGTAGAAATTCTGCGCGACGCCGCCGACGTTCAGTTTCGCGCTGACGCTCACCGCCTGCCCCGCGCCGGTCGCGTGCAAAGTGAGCTGGCCGCTCGGCAGCGAAATATCCGTGCCCGCCGCGAGGCGCGCGCCGGTGAAGGACAGCCCCGCGCCAAAGCCCGCGGTGATCGTGGGCGTGCCGGC
This sequence comes from Chthoniobacterales bacterium, assembly GCA_038239865.1. Classification (GTDB taxonomy): domain Bacteria; phylum Verrucomicrobiota; class Verrucomicrobiia; order Chthoniobacterales; family Chthoniobacteraceae; genus SXWH01. Next base: position 13,585 of record JBBSEI010000036.1, on the reverse strand, counting down.
GAACGGTTGCAGCAGCAGATCGCCGGTGGCTGTGATCGTCTGGCTGGAGCCGCGGACGGCGGCGACGAGCGGCGTGGTGACGGTGAGATTTCCCGGCGTGGAAAATGATCCCGCGCCATTTCCGAGCACGCCACCCGCGGCGCGGATCGCGGTGCTCTGCCAGCCCGAGATCGCCGAGGCATTTTTGCCAAATTGGAAAGTCGTCGCGGCAAATTTCAGCGTGCCCGCGGTCATGGCAGGCGCGGCGAGCGCGGCGACGGCGGATGGATTGCTCAGCACCACATCGGTCGCGGCGAAAGTCGCCGTGTCGGCTCCCTGATTGTAGCCGCGCAGCCCGCCGCCGAAGAACGAAAGCCGCCCGAGCGCCGCGCTGCCAAATGTGCCGCCCCCGTACACATCGATCGTGCGATAACTGCGCAGCGTGAGCGAGGACACCTGCTGGATTTCCTGCAGGAACTGGCCGGAAATCGTGAGGTGCTGCGGCACCACCGAGCCGGTGAGCGCCGCAGTGGGCGCGAGCAAAATGCTGATCTGCCCGCTGCCGAGATCGACCGACTTTGCCGCGAGCACCGCGCTGGCGGCGATGTCGGAACCGTACGACGAATCGAGCGTGAGGCCCGCGCCCGCAATCCGCGTGTCCGTGCCGATCGTCAGCAGCGATGTCGTCGCGCCCGTGGTGTTGGTGCGGAGAAAAGTCACGCCGGCATCGCTGCTCACGCGCACAAAGGTGCCGTCGCCGGAGACCGTGAGCGCGTCCGCCTTTTCCGTGAGACTGCCGCTCGATGAAATCGCAGAACCGGCGGCGATGTTCGTGCGCGCCTTGGATGCGAACACCACTTCGCCCGCAGTGAGCGCGCCGCCGGGATTGTTCACGGTGAGACCGCTCGTGCGCACATCGATCGTCGTTTCATCCGCCTCTCGGCGGCGCAGACCGCCGATGAGCAGGCTGTCCGCGCGCCACGAACTGAGCACGGAGGAGTCGAGCACCGCCGTCGCATTCACCGGGGCGACGCCGCTGCCGCCGATGATCTGGATGTCCGCAAAACTGCTCACATCGATCGCCGCGCCGCGCCCGGCCGTGGCTGCCGCCGTGAGCACGCCGCCGCTGATTTGCAGGCGCGTGTTGCCCTCGATCGACAGCGAGCCCGCGTCGCGCGGGAGGCGCTGCGCAGTGGTGAGATTCAGCCGCGTCGCGGCGCTCGAGAGAAAGGCGTTGCCGTAGTACGAATCGTATGAGGCGCGTGAACTGATCACGCCCGCCGATGCGACTTCAAACTGCGAACGCAGCGTCGGGACAAATTGCGGCTGGCTGAATGCATTCACGCGATACCCCGCGACGGAGGTCGCGCCATCGGGCATCGCGATGGTGCCATACGTGGCATCCGTCGTCGGCGTGACAAGGAATGCGCCGGGCAGCAGCGCGTAGCGCCGTGGCAACAGCGTGTACGTTCCCGCAGCGAGACCGGGCGTGGCTTCGAGGTAAACCTGATCGCCGGTGTGCAACGAGCTGCTGACGTAGCCGGGATCGCCGCCGAGCTGTTTCGCATTCGAGCCCGTGTTGAACGCCGCGTACGGCGCGTACTCCGAAGCGAAGCCGGGGATGACGGCGTACGATTCCGCGACCTTCGACCAGTAAAGTCCGACGCTCGGCGAGCGACCGGCGTTGCGGACGCGCGCGGACCACGTTTGATTTCCGAGAGTCACAAGCGTGCCCGGCTGATACTCCGTGCTCCCGTTCCAAGATCCGCTCGCCGTGCCGAGCAGATCTGTGCTGCCACCAGTTCCCGAAGTCCAGCGGTAGGCAAAAAGATCGCCGCCGCCGCGCAGATCCACCGTGGAGCCAGCCTCGGTGAGCACCGCATTTCCCGCGATGGTGATGCGCTTTTCCGGGAGCCCGCTCGTGGTCACGTTCACCCCGCGCGGATCGATCCACGAGCTGCCATCCGAGCTTCGGCCAAATGGGATCAGCAGCTCGCTGCCCGAGGTGCCAGTCCACGCCGCGACCGACGTGATGCTGCCGCGCTGCAGCGTGATCTGATTCGCGACCGGCACCGAGATGGTCGCGCCGGTCACCGCATTCGCCGGCGCATCGATCGCGGCGGTCGCGGGGTCCTGATCCGTGCCATCCCAGCCGAGGACGATCGATCCGAACGGCGCGCGCAGGATTCCGCCCTGCGTGATTTTCGACGCGAAAATGCGGAGGCTGCCGCCGGCCGAATACGGCGCGGGGCGCGAACCCGAGCCGATGATCGTGACGGAGCCCGCGCGCGCTCCGCTGTCGAACGCAAAGAGGTCGAACGACGACGCGGTCGGAGGGTAAATTTGCGCGGCGCGCAGCGTGAGATCGCCCGCGATGTTCACGACGCCGCTCCCGCGAATGTCGCCGCCATCCGCGATGAGGCTGGCGCGGCTGATGCCCTGCAGCGAGAGCGTGCCGACATCGATGAGCGCCGCCGTCGCCGTGAGGCTGCCGGTGCCGGAAGTCGGCGCGAAGGTGAACTGCGAACTCGGGATCGCCGGCGACTGCTCGAACGGCTGAAACGTGTCGTTCGGATTCAGCGGCGCGCTGAAAGTTTGTCCGAGGGAAATGTAGTTCGCGGCGAGAGTGACCGCCGCATCCGCGGTGATCACGCCGCCCGCGGCGACGCGGAGATTGCCGCGGGCGGCGATGGAGACGGGACCGCGAAAATCCACATTGCCGCCGTACGAGATCGGGCTGGTGGTGAGAAATTTTGCGCCGAGTTCGAGCGAGTCAAAGCCGCCGCTGACGAACCGGTTTGCCGCAAAATATCCCATCCCGGTGAGCACGCTCCCGGTGCTGCTGCGCATCGCGACGCCGACCTTCGGGTGCGTGTTCGTCGCGGGAATCGTGAGGGCGTCCTGCGTGACGACGAGATTCGTGTCCGCACTCGTCCGCTTGTCCGTATCCGCGTAAAATTTGCCGGAGAAAATCGAGAGCGTGCCGCCCGTCGCCGTCGCGCCGCCCGCGCGGCCGAGCAGCGTCGCATCCGTGAAAAGCATCTGCGATCCCTGCAGATCGATCGTGCCGCCATTGCTGTCGGAGTTCACCGCGACCGTGCGCAATTTCCACAGCGGCGCGGTGAGGCCGCTGTTGGCCGGCACGTTCACCGCGCCGACATTTCCGAGCGAAGTCGGATGCACGTCGAACGTCGCGGACGCACCCGACACATCGAGCAGCGAGCCCGCGCCCGCGACGATGTTGCCCGTGATGGAAATCGTGCCGCCCGCGTAAAGCGTCCCGCGGCGGCGACCGTACGCATCCGGCACGAGCACGCTCGTGCCTGCGGTGGAAAGGGTGGAGGCCGCGCCGATCACGACGGTGGGAAGTGCCGCCGTCGCCTGCGCCGCGTCGTCCGGCGCGACCGGAAATTTGCCCGCGCCCGCGAGGCTGATGCTGCCACCCGGCGCGACGACGGAGCCCTGCATCGAGACGGTCTGCCCCTTGAACGAAATCTTGCCGCCCGCATCCGCGAGGATCACCGAGCCCCTGCCGACCACGATGTCGCCGCGCACTTCCAGCAGCGCGGTGGTGAAAGGATCATCCGATCCCGTCGCGAGGAAACTGATGCTCACCGGCGAGCGCTCGCCCGCGGAGCGCAGTGCCGGGCCAAAGCGAAGACCCGGCAAATTTTTCCCCGCCGGCATGAGCGCGAGCTTTTCCGCCACCGCGCTGAGGATGCTGCCGTCCGCGATGGAAATTGCCGGCGCGTACGCCTTCGGTTCGCCCGCGACGGACGGCGCATTCGACGCCGCGCCGATGCCCTCGATCGAGTAATTCGTGAAGCCGCCGCGACTGAAAAATTCCTGCGGCAGCAGCACGACCGACGCGGAATTCGTCGTGCCGCCGATCTGAATCTGGCCCGCCTGAATGGCGAGGGAGCCGCCCGTTTTTCCGGAAAATCCGAGCAAGTCCGCGCCGAGCGAAAGCTGGCCGCCGATGACGGTGGCGAATCCCGGATCCTTCCCGGTGCGAATCGCGATGCTGCCGCCGTTGCCGTACGTCACCGCGCTTTTCGCCACGATGTTCGCGCCGCCGGTGACTTCGATCGTGCCGCCACCCGCGAGTTTCGCGGTGTAGGCATTGATGGCGATGCTGCCGCCATCGAGCACGAGCGGCTGCGCAAACGCCGTGGCGCTGCCCGCGCGATCGTCCACGATGAGGCCCGCGGCACTGAGCGACGCGCCGGAGGCGAGCGTGAAAATTCCGCGCGTGCCGTCCGGCACCGGCGTCGGCACCGTGCCGGGCGCCGCGCGCGCAAATTCCGCGGCCACCGCAGGCGAGATGGCGTACGTTTTGAAACTCAGACTGCCGCCGGCCGCGGTGATGCGACTCTGCACCGTGACATTTGCCGCGGTGAGCGAAATGGATCCGCGCGGGGCGGCGGTCAGCGCGACGCCGGCGGGCACGAGGATCGAACCATCGTAATTTTCCACGCTGAGACGCCCGAAACCGCCCTCCGTGAGCAGCGTCGGCGAGAGGGCAAAGGACGCAGTGCGCGCCGCGGAGAGCGCGACGGGGACTTCGTTCACGAGCGAAAAATCCGAGGCGGAAGGCAGCGCCTGATCGCCCACGGTGATCGCGGGCGGAGTCGGCGAGGTGGTGAGGAATTCCACGTTGCTCGCGCCGCTCACGAATTTTTTTTCCGCGGCGAAAGTGAAGCTGATGCTGCTCTGCTGCGGCGACAGCGCGAGGCTGCGCGGCGGATCGATCGTGAGGCCGAGCAGTGTCCCATCCACCGCCATGCCTGCGGCCGTCAGGCTCAGCGAACCGCCGTTCCCGCCCTGCGTGTAGCTGGCTTCGTAGTGCCTCCCCGACATCCACGGCGTGGCGAAGGTCTGCGTGACGCCCCACCGCGAGTGATTCACCGAGTAGGTGCCGCTGTACACGCCATCGTAGGTCTGGCTCGGCGACGCATTCTGGATGTCCACGAGATGCCCGCCGCGCAGCAGGCGCGAGGTCTGCACGAAGCCGCCCTCATTGCGAAAGTATCCGCCGGAGACATCGATCACCGCGCCGGCGCGGACGACGATCGAGGCGCCCGCCTGCAGGTTCACGGTGCCGCCGTCCACGGTCAGTTGCGCCACGTTGCGCTCGATGATTCCGGCGAGGCCCGTCACGTCGCCGAGCGGTGTCCCGATCCAGTACCGGCCATTGCTCACGCCCGTGCGGCGGATGTCCACGGTGAGCGGCACGCCGCGCAGCGAACCCGTGCGCTGGAGCGGCGAGTCGGCGAGTTCCGTGCCGCGAAACTCGACCGTGAGGATGCTCTGCGAAAGCAGCACCGCGACCTCGGTGCTGCCCGCCACATTGATGAGAGCGCCGGGATCGAGGTAGATTTGTCCGCCGGAAAAAAGGAAACGCTGGCTCGATCCGGTGGAGAAAATATTCAGTCCGGCCTCTTCCGTGCCGTCCGGGTTCAGCGTGGTGCCGTTCCCATCCGCATCCACGTACGGCCACACGCCCGCGCGCAGCGAGACCTTGCCGCTCGGCGCGAGGAGGATCGCATTTTGTGAGAGGTGAATCCCGAGGCCCTCGACATTGATCTGTGAACTCTCCGGCAGTGCCGTGCCCGGCACGGTCTTCGTGCTGGCGTAGTCCGGCATGATGCGCGTGACGCTGTCGCTCCCGAAAGTCACGGTGCCCGTTTTTTGAAAAAGGAATGGCGGGCCGCCGGTCGTGCCGTTGTCGAAATTCGGATTTCCCACCGCGCCGTAGCTCGCCTTCAGATCGATGCGGCCATTCAGGCTCACGCTCGTCGTGCTGTCCACGATGCCAAACTGATTCACGGCGCGGCCCGTCATCGTGATGTTCCCCGTCGGCGCGGAAATGATGCCGGTATTCATGCTCGTGCCCGCGCCGCTTTCCACGCGGCCCACCCACACGTCGATGCCGCGCAGGCTCGGATCATTGTCCGCATGCGCGGTGATCGCGACCTGATTGCCCGCGGCGAGGATTGTCTGTCCGCCAGGCGTTGAGATCGTCCCTTCGTTCAGCACGTTCGGCCCGACGAGCATCACGCGTCCGCCGTTGCCGTCGCCACTTTGCGCGCTGCTGATCTGCGCGCCGCGCTGCACGACGACCGGGCCGATTTTTCCACCCGGCGGCGGCTCGGGCGTGAAGGCCGGCGTGCCATCCGATCCGCCGGGCACCGGCACGGAGGAAAAAAGGAACTGCGCATCGCGGTTGTTCAGCAGTCCCTGCTTCACGAGGTTGTCGTTGATCGGGAGCGACGACGCGACGAGCGAACGCGCATTCACCTGCGAACTGCCGCCGAAGATGATGCCGTTTTGATTGATCACATAGACCTGCCCCTGCGCCGAGATGGAGCCGAGGATTTGCGACGGCACGCCGGATGGATCGCTCACTTTGTTGAATGCGATCCACTGGCCGGAATTCGCGCCGCCGGCGCTCTGATCAAAATTCAGCGTCGTCTGTTTTCCGACGTTGAACGTCTTCCAATTCAGCACCGCCTGCTGCGAAGTCTGCTTCACATCCACGACCGCCTGCCCGCCGGATGCCGTCTGCGTGGGAAGATTCGCGCCCTGCCACAGCTTCGATCCCGCCGTCGCACCCGCGGCCACTTCGAGACCGCCGACGGCGAGGCCATTCGGCACATTGGGCAATTGCTGCGAAAGGTTGTTCGGATTCGCGCCGAGATTGTTCGGCCCCGTGATCGCCGCGCTGCGCGCCGCCGTCTGCATGGTCTGCACGGATTGGATCGCGCGCGTCGTCCGCGCCAACGCGTCGAGCGCATTCGCGCGCGCCTGCGTGGCCACAGCGCCGCTGTTTGCGCCTGTCGCGATGCCCTGTGCGGACGGGATCGCAGCGCTCCCGCTGCGGAGAATGTCGCGGCCATTTGCCGGGACTGTCGCCGCGAACGTGACACACACTCCGAGCGCCGCGGAAAACCGGAACAGGCAGCGCGCGGATTTCCGCCCGCGTGCGATTCCCCGGGCTCGGCTCGATGGCTGGGGACGCTGCGTTTGGTGCGGATTCATTCGTGGGTCAGTCCTTCGGGCGTCTGGCCTCAGACGGTTCCGCCTTTGCCTTTTTCAAAGAATCGCCCGCGGGTTTTTCGGACGAAGGCGTGTTGCCGATCGCCTTCAGCCGCTGCTCCGCGAGCTTGCCGCCGTATTCCTCGATCAGCGTTTCCAACTTCACCCGCGTGAGGCCCACGAACGGCTCGCGCGCCGTGATCGCGGTGCCGAAGCCAAACTTCTCGTAGCGCGTGAGAATCTCGTTCCCGATCTCGAACATCTTCCCATTCTTCACGCGCTGGTCGGCGACGACCCGTTTAAGCAGAGTCGCTTCCGCCGCGAGTTTGTCGCGCTCGCCTTCCGTTTTCTTCGCAAGCTGCGCGGCGCGCGTGCCGAAGTCCGTTGCCTTCGCGAATTCCATTTTCGTCTGCGCGATTTCCGCTTCCTTCCCTGCGATGTCAGCGCGCAGCTTCTCGCCTTCCTTTTGGGCTAGGTCCGTTTCGGTGGCGAGTTTCTTCCCAAGTTCCGTCACGCTCGCTTCGCTTTTTTTCACCTTCTCATCGAGCGCCGTCTTGTCGGCTTGCAGTGTGGTTTTTTCCGTCTCAGCCGTGCGCAATTGCCCCGCCATCGCCTTGATCTGCTCGCGCAGCCGCGACTCGACGGACGGTGCATTCTGCGCGGCGAGCGGCGCGGCTGCGGCGAAAATGAAGACGGCAAAAAGTGCGTTTATTTTCATGCTCATGGCTTAGAATTTCCCGGAGAAATCAATAAAGAAGATGTCTGACTTCAGCGGCGGTCCGGCAATTTCACTCGCACTCATCCATCGGAGTGTGAGCGAAGTGCGGGCGGAAGTGGCATAGGTGCCAAAGATGACATAGCCCTTCTGATTGGTTCCGCCCTGCCCGAAGTCGGAGTCACTGAACGCATCAATCACCGAGTCAGACTCAATATGCCGGTAGTTAATCCCGGCCTGCCAGTTGCCCCGTTTTTGCAGCACCGGGTGTCCTCCCCGAATGCCCAGATACCAGGCCGTGTCACCGCCGGCATAAGCACCGTTGGCGTTCGTCGCTGTCACCGCACCCCGGTTGTTCACGGCCTTAGATTCGATGTCCGCGCGATTGAAGGCGAGGTTCTTAATGTATTCTCCGGTCAGTGAAACTTGCAGAGGCTCGAATCCGTTATAGTCGAGCCGCGCCGTCACCGCGGCGGGACGGAATTTGGAAGCCAGGCCGAAGTATTGAAACTGATTGGTCGTGCCGAAGTTATTGGACGCATCCGGAATGATGTTGCGGAGCGCCATGTAGGTATTCCCAATTTGCGCAAAGGAAGGCCTCAGCCCATCCGTGTCGCCCGCATCGCTCGCCGATTGCGGACTGTAGGGCGTCGATAGCTTCCCCGACACACCGTCGAAGTAATAGTAGGAACCGGCGACCTTGAGTTCGACGCTCTTGGAAGGCTTCAACTCCACGCCGATTTGCCCGCCGTAAAGATACTTGTCCGTGCTCTTGAACTTAGCCGGCTGGTTCGTTGAGAAATTATAATCCGTGTTGAAAATGGGGTAGGCACCGACCGTCGCGAACGGCGTGACTCCGGGCATAATCCGGTAGCGCCCCACGGCGGAGATGCCATCAAATCCGACGTCTTCATCCCAAATGATGTCGGTCGCAAAAAACGGATTCTCGAAACGCCCGGCGCTGATCGCGAAATGCCGATCCGGGTCCGCGCCGACTTCGTATTTGAGAAAGGCCCGATCGAGCCAGATGGCGTATTTGCTGAAATTGCCGCCTTGCCCGCCGCCCGAGCCTCCGAGCGACTGATTCATCGAGACCGGCTGGTTGTCCTGACCGGTGCCGATCCGCATCCCCGCGGTGAAGCCCTCGCCGAGGTCCACCTCCGCCCCGATGCGCGCGCGGATGCGGATGCGCGTGCGATCCTGATCCACATTGATCTGTGGGGAAAAGACGGTGCCCTGCCGTGTCGAACGGCGCGCCCGTGTTGATCGCGTTGAAATTCGGAAATGCACCGGTGTTGTCGTTTCCCGCCGGGAAAAGATCATTTTCATACCGAATGCGGATGTCGCCCTTCACGCGAAAGCGCGTGATCCAGTCCGGCACATTTTTCGGCAATCCCGTAGCTTGCAATTTTTGCTCCGCGGCGAGTTCCGCGCGCAGGTCGTCGCGGATCTGCTTTTTCACGGTCTCGGGAATGTAAGTCACGCGCACCGCGTCGTCGAAAACCGGATCGAGATTCGGGATTACCTTTTGCGCCACCGCGGCCTGAATGACCATCTGCGTCGCGATCTGCGCATCGTCGCGGACTTGGTTGCGCGCGGTGATCACGTCCTGCTCGGACTGCGCGATGAGTTCCGCCGCTTCCGCCGGATCGAGCAGCCCTTTTTTCACCATGCGATTGATCAGATTGATCGTCACATTTTGCGAAGGCTTGCCCTTGCCGATCGTGCTCATGAGGTCCGGCTCCGCTGGCGGCGGTGCGGCTTGCTGTGCGGGTTTCGGCTCCCCGGCAGCGTTCGGTTTTTCCGCATCGGCTGCGGGCGCGGCAGCGGCGGGGGTTTTCACCGTTGCGGGAGCCGTGGGCGATGCGGGTGCGGGCGTGTCCTGCGCCAGGCTGGTGGCGCAAAAGGTGGACGCGACCGCGAGGGCGATGCGTGGATTCAGTTTGATCTTTTCGTGAGCCATTCGGTGTTTCCGTGTGGTGAAATCAGTTCGGCCGGCGTGCGCTGATCATCATGCGGATCGGCACGGGCATTCCTTCGGGCGGCGGCTGCGAGATTTGCAGGCCGGTGAGAATTTGGTCGCGGATGAGATCGTCGAGCGCTGCATCTCCGGTCGAGTTGGCGAGCTTCGCGCGCGCGATGCGGCCCGTCGCATCGGGCCACACATGAATCTCGATCTTCATGCCCGCCTTGCGCGTGCGCGGATTGCTTTCGAGCGCCTGCTGGATGCGCGATTTCACCTGCCCAGCGTACGCGCTGCGCCGCAGCGCATCGGCGTTCACCGTGTTGCGGTTGGTGAAAATGCCGCTCCCATTTCCCGACTTCAGCACCATGCCGGAATTGCCCGCGCCTTTCAGCGCCGTCTCGACTTGCGGCGTCGGATCCGGCACGGCTTCCTCGACTTTTTCCTCCACGATCATCTCCTGCTTTTTTTCCTCCATCGGCGGCGGTGAGGGCGTGGGCGCGGGTGGCGGCGGAGTCGGCTGCGCGATCGTTTGCACGACCATCATCTCCTGCTTCGGCGGCGGCGCTGATGATTTTCCCGAGAGTGATTTCGCGACAAAGCCGATGCCCACGACGAGCACGATCCCCGCGATCACCGGCAGGCGAAATTTTTGAAACGCCGATTTTTCCTCCTCCACATCGTCCCACGCCGCGGGCGCGGGCGCGGCCTTCGGGCGCAAAAATGTGGCCGTGGTGCCGTGCTGGGAATCGTCGTGTTCGGTTTTCATTTCAGCCAATGCCGTTCGTCATTTCGCGTTTTTCGTCGCGAGTCCGACCTGCGTGATGCCGAGCTGCCCGGCGACGTTCAGCACGTCCATGATGCCCTGGTAATTTGTCGTCGCGTCGCCCTTCACCACGACCTGCATGCCGGGAAACGCCGCCTTCGCCGAACCGAGCCGCCGCTCGAGATCCGCGATGCTGAGCTGCTGCGTGTTCAGGTAAAATTTCCCCTCGTGGTTCACCGTGATCGCCTGGAGCTTCTGGCCCGCGAGGCTCTTCGAGGCGGTGCTGCCGTCGGGCAGCGCGACCTTCAGCCCCTGCACGGACGCCGTACACATGAGGATGAAAATCACGAGCAGCACGTACGCGAGATCGAGCATCGGCGTGATGTTGATGTCGTCGTACGGCTTGTCGTCCTGGACTTGCATGGCGTCAGTGTTTGGAAGCCTTCGTCGCGAGTCCGACCTGGCTGATGTTGAGTTGCGCGAGCGTGTTCAGCACATGGATGACGCTCGCGTACTGCGTCATGCTTTCGCCTTTCACCACGACTTGCACCGCGGGGTTCGCGGCCTTCGCCTGCGCGAGCAGCGCGCGCAATTGCTCGAGCGTGACCTCGTTGTTGTTCAGGATGAATTTGTTCTCCGGCGTGATCGCGATGGACTGGATTTTGTTCTTCGACGGCGTGCTCGAAGCCGCGCCGCCGCGCGGGAGGTTCGCCTTGATCCCCTGCACCGTGGCCGTGCACATGAGGATGAAAATCACGAGCAGCACGTACGCGAGATCGAGCATCGGCGTGATGTTGATGTCGTCGTATGGCTTGTCGTCCTGGACTTGCATGGCGCGTCGCTTCCCTTCCCGGGTTAGTCGTTCTTCTCCTTGTAAAATTCCGCCATCTTCGTGACGAACTCATCAATGAAGATGTGCATGTCGTCCTTCGCGTCCTTCACGCGCGAGAGGATGTAGTTGTAGCCAAAGAGCGACGGGATCGCGACGGCGAGACCCGCGACGGTCGCGAGGAGCGCGGCGGCGATGCCCGGCGCGATGGCGTTCACGTTCACCTCGCCCGCCGCGGCGACGGCGGCGAAGGTGATCATCACGCCGACGACGGTTCCGAGCAGCCCGAGGAATGGGCCGCCCGAAATGCAGATCGTGAGAATGACGATGAGCTTGTTGATTTTCTGCGTCTCGCGGACGAGTCCGCCATCGAGGCTCGCGCGGATCGCCTGGATCGATCTTCCGGCGAGGCCGCGCTGCACGCGAGACGCGCGCTTTTCCGCGACCATGATGCGCGTGCCATCGCCCGAAGGCCCGACGGACTGATCCGCGCGGTAGCTGCGATCCACCGCGAGCCGGTGCCGGATTTCTTCCGCGCCGATGTGGTAGATGCGATAGACGGAAGAACGGCGCAGCTTTTTTCCCTCGGCGGCATTGATGCGTCCGCCGAGCGTGCGCGTCGTCTCGGCGCTGTCGTCATCAAGCACCGTGAGATCGCTGGAGACCTCGCGCCAGTGCCGCATGAAGATCTCGTTGCCCTTCGTGATGCCGTTCAAATAGCGCACCTTGCTCGTCATCACCCACCAGCTCAGCAGCGCCATGATCGCGAGGATGATGATGACCAGCCAGCCGTCGAAAGTCAGGTTCCCGATGATCACGCCGAACGTGCCGCTCTTCAGCCAGGTCAGCCAATTTTTCGGCTGCTCCATTTCGCCGAAAGTGATCGTCCGCGCGACCTTGTCGCCGCTCTGCGAAAAGGCCGCGAGCTGAATGAAGCCGGGCGTGCGCGCGACTTTGTGGATTTGCAATTCGTCGAGATCGCCGGTGAAGCCCGAGCCATTTTCGCTGCCACCGAGGATCAGTTTTGAGTTCAGCGCCGGCAGTCCCGCGCCGACGGCCGCGGCGAGTTCACCATTCACGTAGAGCGCGGATTTTCCGCCGTCGCACACGAGCGCGAGGTGCGCCCACTGCCCCACGGCGAGCGGTTGCGTCGCGGCTCCGCGCTGGCCGTTGATTTCGACGAAAGGCACGCCCGCATTCGCGCCCATCGCGAGCGAGCGACCGCCTTCGCTGCGGCTCAAAATGATGGCATCGGCGGACGGCGCGCCGGGCTTCACCCATGCGCTGATCGTGAGCGGCGCATTCGCGCTCCACACGAGCGACGCCGACGCCGCGATGCTCACGGAATTCTTACCGTTGAAATTCACGCAGCTGCCGATCGCGCCTTCAGCGCGCCGGTGCTCACCTGCACCAGCCGTGGCTGCGGCGGCGCGCGCCGCGCAAGAACCGCGCGCACGCGCAGCGCCAGCTCGCGCGCGCTGAACGGCTTTGCCACGTAGTCATCCGCGCCGAGTTCAAGGGCCACAATCCGGTCAGTTTCCTCCGAACTGTCCGAGAGGGCCACAATGGAGATTCCGCTCGTGAGTTGCGTGGATTTGAGGGATCGCAGCACCTCCTTGCCCAGCATCCCGGGGATCATCATGTCGAGGATGACGAGGGCAGGCTTGGCGTCGCGCGATTTGGCCAGCACCGCCGAAGCAGCGACCGCATGGACCACGTCGAATCCGGCATTCACGAGATTGGAATGGATCAAGGCGGCCGTCCCTTCGTCACTCTCCGCGACCAAAATCATGAGTGCAGCCTTTCCCTCGCTCATGCGCCGGGCAGACGGTTGACGGACGAATTCCAACATCGAGCAAGGGTGCGCGTGCAAAACGATCCCGACCGGCGGCACGAATCTGTTCGCTCTGATCGGAACGGGAAAACTGATAGACGGTGAAGACGCACGGCGACATCTCTCGCCCGCGATTGTTACGCCTGCATGACTGGCGATTGACAATGTGGTGACAACTTGGTGACGGACGCTGCGACCGAACTTTTGCCATTCGGCGGCGAATCTACGGAAAACCGAGCCAGCCTTCGCCCTCACCATGCCGACACATTGACGAATACTTGCAGGGAAATGACGCCGCGCAGTGTTTAACAGGGCGGGGGCACACTTGATGGAATTACCTGGCAGATTTTAGACTGCGAAAGGAAGGAATGTCCGAATCTGTGTGTCATTCGTGGGTCGAAACGACGGAGTTTTGGTTAAACCTACTTCGCCTTGCCCGGAAGAAGTTGCCCTCTGTGAAT
>JBBSEI010000035.1:0-40572 GCA_038239865.1 Chthoniobacterales bacterium | reverse complement strand
GTTTGCGCAGGTCGCGCTCGATCCGGAGATTCATACGGTCGTCTGGCCGTGCGGGGCGGACTTCGATCCGGCCACGCTCCACGACTGGCCGGAGCACGAGGCGGCTTTTCGCGCTGCGGCGAAGCGCTGGAGCCGCGCGGTCGCAAGCGTCTGACGAGCCATGAACTCCCCACTCACAGAACGCGCCGCATTTCTCACGCGGCGGCAATTTTTTGCGAAGGGCGCGCTCGGCATCGGCGGGGCGGCGCTCGCTTCGCTGCTGAAGTCGGACGGGCTTGCGGCGTCTTCGTCAGCATCGAACGGCGCGGGTGGATTGCCGGGGCTGCCGCATTTTGCGCCGAAGGCGAAGCGCGTGATCTATCTGCTCCACAATGGCGGGCCGCCGCATGTGGACATGTTCGACTACAAGCCGGAGCTGGAGAAATGGCGCGGCAAGGAAATCCCCGAGAGCGTCCACAAAAACCAGCGGCTTTCCACGATGACGGAGAAGGCGAAGAAGCTCGTGCTGCCGCCGTTCACGGGATTCCAGCAGCACGGGAAGAGTGGCGCGTGGGTGTGCGATTTCCTCCCGCACACGGCGGGCATCGTGGACGACGTGTGCTTCATCAAGTCCATGCACACGGGCGCGGTGAACCACGCGCCGGCGATCACTTTTTTCCTCACCGGCTCGGAGATGCCGGGCCGCCCGAGCATGGGCGCGTGGGCGACCTACGGCCTCGGCACCGAGGGGAGCGATCTGCCCGGCTTCGTGGTGATGACGTCGCGCGACAAGGAGGCGTCGTGCGGGCAGATTTTCTACGACTTCTACTGGGCGAGCGGATTCCTGCCGTCGAAATATCAGGGCGTGAAATTCCGCGGCGGCGGCGACCCGGTTCTCTATCTCTCGAATCCCGACGGCGTGTCGCGCGAGGTGCGGCGCGGGCTGCTCGACGACATCGCGAAGCTCAACCAGCGGCACTTTGACGAATACGGCGACCCGGAGATCGTCACGCGCATCGCGCAATACGAGATGGCCTACAAGATGCAGGCGAGCGTGCCGGAGCTGACGGATTTTTCCAAGGAGCCCGCGAGCGTGCTGGAGATGTATGGCCCCGATGTGAAGCGCCCCGGATCGTTCGCCTACAACTGTCTCATGGCACGCCGCCTCGCCGAGCGCGGGTGCCGTTTCACGCAGCTCCTGCACGCGGGATGGGATCATCATCGCAATCTCTCGACGCAGTTTGAAATCCAGTGCCGCGACACCGACCAGCCTGCCGCCGCGCTCGTGAAGGATCTGAAAATGCGCGGCATGCTCGATGACACGCTGGTGATCTGGGGCGGCGAATTCGGACGCACGCCGTTCATCCAGGGCGACATCGCCAACCGCGCGCAGTGGGGGCGCGACCATCACCCGTATGCTTTTACGATCTGGATGGCGGGCGCGGGCATCAAACCGGGCATCAGCTACGGCGCGAGCGACGAGTTTGCGTTCAATGCGGTCACGGACCCTGTGGATGTGCATGACTTCCAGGCGACGGTGCTGCACCAACTTGGGATCGATCACGAGCGGCTCACGTTCCGTTTCCAAGGCCGGCAATACCGGCTCACGGATGTGCATGGGAAAGTGGTGAAGGGCGTGCTGGCCTGAGGACGATGGATCGCCGGGATTCACCGCGGGATCTTATTGTTGAAACGCAGAGACGCAGAGACGCAGAGGGCGGCATTGATGCTTCGCCTGTTTTGTCTTTGCCGTTCTCCGCGTCTCTGCGTCTCCGCGTTTAAAAATATCGGGGCGATTCCCGAAGTGAAGCGAACGGGCGACGAAGCGTCGTGGCGCCGCGTCCCACGCAGCTTGCGCGGGACGCTGCGAATTGTTCTGCTCGCGCCATCATGCGCTCCTTTCTCCCGCTGCTGCTCACGACTGTGATCGCATTTTCCGCCGACGAGGTGGACACGCCGACGGCTCCGAAGAAAAACAACGACAAGACGCCGAAGGGCAACGCGGCGATGGAAACCGCCGAGGGTGCGATGAAAAATTTCGCCGTCGCGCCGGGGCTGAAGGTGGACGTGTGGGCCGCGGAGCCGCTGCTGGAAAATCCCATCGCGTTTTCATTCGATCATCTCGGCCGCGCATTCGTCGCGGTGACGAACCGCCGCCGCACTTCCGTGCCGGACATCCGCAAGCACGAGAGCTGGCAGATCGAAAATCTCTCGCTGCGGACGGTCGAGGATCGCATCGCGTTTTTGAAAGCGAAGCTGCCCGAATCGCCCGCGATGAAACCGAAGAAACCCGAGGAGGACATCAACAAGGACGGACAGATCGACTGGCGCGACTGGACCGTGGAATCCGAGGAGATTCGCATCATCGAGGACAGCACCGGCTCGGGACGCGCGGACAAGTCGCGCGTGCTCGCGAACGGTTTCAATTCCCTCGAGACCGGACTCGGCGCGGGCGTGCTCGCGATGCCGGACGGCGGCGCGATTTACACCTGCGCGCCCGACCTCTGGCGCATCGCGCCCGATGGCACGAAGACGAAACTCGCGACCGGCTTCGCAGTCCATGTGGCATTCGGCGGACACGACATGCACGGCGTGAAAATGGGGCCGGACGGGCGCATCTATTTCACGATCGCCGACTGCGGCTCGCACGTGACCACGAAGGAAGGAAAAGTGATCGACATGCCCGACAGCGGCGCAGTCTTCCGCTGCTGGCCGGATGGCACCGCGCTCGAACTTTACGCTTGGGGCCTGCGCAATCCGCAGTGCCTCGCCTTCAACGACGTGGGCGACCTTTTCACCGGCGACAACAATGCCGACGGCGGCGACAAGGCGCGGTGGATTCACGTCGTTGAGGGCGCGGACTACGGCTGGCGCATCGGCTGGCAATTCCTGCCCAAGCTCGGCGCTTGGAACAGCGAGGGCATGTGGCATCTCGACGTCGCGCAGACGAACGCCGCCATCCTCCCGCCCGTCGCGCACATCACGCACGGCCCCGCGGGCATCGCGCACTTTCCCGGCACCGGGCTGCCGGAAAAATATCGCGACCACTTTTTCGTCGCCGACTTCCCCGGCGGCGTGCGCCACTTCGCGCTGAAGCAGAAGGGCGCGAGCTACGAGGTCGCCGGCATGGCGGGCGACGATCCGATTTTGCAAAACAACTCGCCCTCGGAAATGCGCGGCAAGCTGCTGTGGAATCTCTACCCGAGCGACGTGCAGTTCCCGCCCGGCGGCGGCGTGTGCGTGCTCGACTGGGTGTATGGCTGGGAAAAAACCGGCAAGGGCCGCATCTACCGCGTGCATGATCCCGTCACGGACGCGAGCGCGGCGGTGCAGAAAACGAAGCGGCTGCTCGCGGAGGATTTCACGAAGCGCAGCGCGGATGATCTCGCGAAGCTGCTCGGCCACGCGGATCAGCGCGTGCGGCTGAAGGCGCAGTTTGAGTTGGTCGGTCGCGGCGATCCCATCCCGCTCGCGCAGGCGACGCTCGACAAAAATCCGCGCGTCATGCGGCTGCACGGCATCTGGGGTGTCGCGCAACTCGCACACACGAAGCCGGACGCCGCGCAAAGACTCATGCCTCTCGCGATGGACAATGATCCCGAGGTGCGCGCGCAGTGGGCGAAATTTGTTGGTGAAACGCTGCTGGCAAGTGAGGGCGAATTGCTCATCCGGCTGCTCGGCGACAAGGAACCGCGGGTTCAGTTCCAAGCACTCATGGCGTTGGCATCGCTCAAAAAATCCAATCGCATCGAGCAGCCTGACGGCGTCGTTTTCATGGCGGTTGGTGAGAAATTCTTCCGGCATCCGCTAGACGATCCATTTCTTCGTCATGCTGTAACGCAGGCTCTGGCCGCCTGGGGCGGTCCGAAGCGAACGCACGACCGACCGCTTATTCCCAGCGACTCGATCGCGTCAGACGAGCATTTGATTCGTTTGCAGGTTGCACGACTGAATCGTTCTTCCTCAATCGCCTCCGTTCTCTCGGTGCCGAATATACGCGTATGCCTCGAATCCGCGCGCGCGATTCACGACGCGCCGATTCCGGCGGCGATGGAAAAACTCGCGGCATTGGATTTGGGAAAACTGGGGATCGTAACCGCAGGCCCGCCTGTTTCGCCGAAGGCACTCGCGACGGCAGCTCTGGGGAGCGCGGGCGTCCCGCCGGCCGGTGCGCGCGTCTCGCGCGAACCTTCGGACGTCGCAAACGGCATATCCGCGAAGGACGCGCCTCGAACGTCCGAAGGCCGAGGCGGGGACGCCTCGGCCGGCGGGCGGGACGCCCACCCTACCCGCGACACGACCAGCGCATCATCGGCGCAAACGGCGGACGCGGCCGCGTCGCGCGCTGCGATGATGGAAAGCGCGCTGCTTCGCCGCGTCATCAATGCCAACTACCGGCTCGGCACGCGCGAGTGCGCTGCGCGGCTGGCGGCCTTCGCGGCGAATCCGGCGCTCGCCGAAACGGTGCGACTCGATGCACTCGCGGCGCTCGCGGAGTGGCCGGTGAAACTCGGACGCGATCGCGTGCTCGGCATCGTCGTCGAGGGTGACGGGCAGCGCGATGCGGCCGATGCCGCCGCGGCGCTCGGCGCGCACATGGAGGCGCTGCTCGGGGCAAAGATTGACGCGATTCGCATCGCGACGCTGCAGGCTGCGGGCGCGAACAAACTCACCGCTGCGTCCGACATGATCACGATGCTGGAGACGAATTCCGACGCCTCGGGCGAAGTGCGCGCTGCGGCACTGGGGGCACTCGCGGCGATCGGCGCGCCGAAGCTGGACACCATCATTTCGCTCGCGCTGGAGTCGCGCGACAAGACGCTCGCCGAGGCTGCGCGCAAACTCGCCGGGAAGATTTCCCCCGAGCAGGCCGTGAAGGCGAACGCGGCGATCCTCGGCACCGGCACGGTGCGCGAGCAGCAGGAGGCGCTCGCAAACCTCGCCGCCGCACCGGGACGGGAGTCGGATCGCATCATCGCGCAGCAGCTCGATCTTCTGCTCACCGGAAAACTGAAAGCCGGCCTGATCCTCGACCTGCTCGAAGCTGGGGAGGCACGCGACGACGCGGACATTAAAAAGAAGCTCGCCGCATTTGAGGCCGCGCGGAAGGCGGACGATCCCCTCTCCCGCTGGCGTGAATGCATGGAGGGCGGCGACGGAAAAACCGGGAAACAAATTTTCCGCGAGAAGGCCGAGGCCGCGTGCATGCGCTGCCACAAGGTGAAAGGCGATGGCGGCGATGTCGGCCCCGACCTCGCGGAAGTCGGTAAGAAAATGGGCCGCGAGTATGTGCTGCGCAGCATCGTGGATCCGAACGCGGTGATCGCGAAAGGCTACGACAACGTGATGGTGACTTTGCAAAAAGGCGACATCGTCGCGGGCCTGCTCAGCGCGGAGACGGCGGACGAACTCACGCTGAAAAATCCCGCGGACGGAAAATCGCAGCATGTGAAAAAATCCGACGTGAAGGAGCGCGCTTCGCTGCCGAGCGCGATGCCGCCGGGCATGGGCGAGATCCTCGGCAAGCGCGCCCTGCGCGATGTGGTGCAGTATCTTTCCACGCTGAAGTAGCGAGGGCGCGGCAGCCGGAAGGGCGCCAGCCCATGCGGGACAGGCTGGAAGCCTCTCTTTCATTCCGCGCAGCGCGATTGACGCGCGCCGCACGCTTTGCTTCGCTGCGCCACCATGAAGTTCCTCTTCCCCGCCCTCGCCCTCATGCTGCTCGCCGGTTGCAATTCCAACATGGCCACGCATCGCAAGGATTTTTCGCCGGGCAGGCCGAAGGGTCCGTGGAATGACTACCGCAACGCCGTCCGCGAAGGCCGCGACCCGGCGACGCCGAAGGAACTGAAGGATCGGTAGCCCCGACCCGGCATCCGGCTGATGGGGAGCGTCCTTTTTACCAAGCCGGAACTGGCCGCTCTCGCGGCACTGCGCGCGCGATTTCTCGATGGCTCGAATGCGGGCGGCGGGTACTGGAAAAATGAGGCGATGCTCGCACTCTACGATGTGAGCTTCGGCGAGCGCATCGGTTGGAAATGGGACGCGGTGCTTGGGGAATTGAAAATGCGCGGCTGGCGTCCGGCGGCGCAGCGCGTGGTGGACTGGGGATGCGGCAGTGGCATCGCGGGACGGCGCGTGCTCGCGGCGTGGGAGGGCTTTGAATCGCTGACGCTCACGGATGTCTCGCCCGATGCGATGCGATTTGCGGAGGCGCGGGCGCGAAAAATTTTCCCGGGCGTACGCGTGCGCATGAAGGCGGACGCGGCGGAGGATGTCGCGGGCACGCTCCTGCTCGTGAGCCACGTGCTGAATGAAACGGACGACGCGGCGGCGCACCGGATGGTCGTGGCGGCGCGGCGCGCGGAGGAAATCATCTGGGTCGAGTCGGGCACGCATGCGGACAGCCGGCGGCTGATCTCCGTGCGCGAGAAATTGCGCGAGGAGTTCGACATCATCGCGCCCTGCACGCACGCGGCGCGCTGCGGGATGCTGGCGGCGGAAAATGCGGCGCACTGGTGCCATCATTTCGCGCGCGTGCCGTCGGAAGCCTCGCAGGACGCGCGCTGGGCGCAATTCGGCCGGGAATTCGGGATCGACATGGGCACGCTGCCGTACAGTTTTCTCGTGCTCGCGCGGCGCGGCGCCGGGACGGAGAGGGCGCGCGGATTATCGCGAATCATCGGGCGGCCGCGGGACGAGAAGGGGCAGTTCGATGTGCTGAGTTGCAGCGAATCGGGCGTGGAGGAACTCGTGGCGCAGAAGCGCGACGTGCCGGAACTCGCGAAGCAATTCCGCAAAGGCCGCGCGGCGGCGGTGCAGCGGTGGACGCGGGAGGGCCGGCGCATCACGGGCACGGCAGAGCAGTAGCCGCGCGCGGCGTGCCCAAATTTTCGGCAGTGTCCCTTTTTGAAAACCACAGAGGTTCACAGAGGGCACACGGAGGATGCACAGAGGCTCTGCGCACCTCTGTGAATGCCTCTGTGCCCCTCTGTGGTTTCATCCCCGCGTTTCAAGTCAGGACAGTGCCAGAATCGCACGGGCCTCGACACGGCGCGGCATCCGCACGAAGGTGCGCGGATGTTCGTTGACCACATCCAGATCAAGGCGAAGGCCGGCCACGGCGGGCGCGGGACGGTTTCTTTTCGGCGGGAAAAATTTGTCCCGCGCGGCGGGCCGGATGGCGGCGATGGCGGGCGCGGCGGCAGTGTGATTTTGCGGCCCGATCCGAACGTGGACAATCTCGTGGAGTTTCACTACCAGTCGAATCTCAAGGGCAAGGCGGGCGAAAATGGCGGCTCGAAAAATTGCACGGGCCGCGCGGCGCCGCATGCGATCTACAAGGTGCCCATCGGCACGCTGGTGTATCGCATGCCTTTCGAACCGGAGGAAAATGGACCGGCACCGCGCAACACCGCGTCTTTTCTAAATCTCGAAACGCTGACGGACGAGGAAGCGGCGACGCTCGAACACCGCAAGGCGCCGCGGAAAAAAATGGACCCGGAGGAGTTGGAACTCGTCATGGATCTCGACAAGCCCGGCGTGGACTTTGTGCTCTGCAAAGGCGGCGACGGCGGCAAGGGCAACGTGCATTTCAAGAGCAGCCGCAATCGCGTGCCGCGCGAATTCACCGAGGGCGAGGCCGGCGACGAGGGCGTGTTTTACCTCGAGCTGCGGAAGATCGCGGACGCGGGACTTGTGGGCTATCCGAATGCGGGCAAGAGCACGCTGCTCTCGCGCATTTCCAACGCGCATCCGAAAATCGCGCCATATCCTTTCACGACGCTCACGCCGCATATCGGCGTGGTGGACCTCGCGAACTACCGCCGCGTGACGGTGGCGGATATCCCCGGACTCATCGAGGGCGCGCACGCGGATGTCGGGCTCGGTCACGATTTCCTGCGGCACATCGTGCGGTGCAAGCTGCTCATCTTTGTGCTCGATATGGCGGGCAGCGAAGGGCGCGAGCCGCTCGAGGATTTGCAGAAATTGCGCAAGGAACTCGACCTTTACGATCCGACGCTGAGCGAGCGGCCGTGGATCGTCGTCGCGAACAAAATGGATCTCCCGGGCGCGAAAACGAAGCTGAAGCACTTCAAGGCGCGCTACAAAAAGCTCGAGGTCTTCCCCGTGTGCGCGGAAAAATCGGAGGGGCTCGACGCGCTGAAGGAGCGGCTCGATGCGCTCATCCCCCACGAGGAGTCGGTGCTGGCGGAGCAGCCGGCGGATGCGCAGGCGGAGGACGCTGAGTGAGTCTGCGCGGGCGGCGCCCGGCGCGCGTTCGTGCTGGAAATTTCGCAGTTCCCCGGCATCATTCCATTTCATGAAAACAGCCCTCCTCGCATTCGCCATCGTGTTTGCATCGCACGCAGCCCGCGCCGCCACGGCCTATGAGGCATTGCGCGTCCTCGGCAAACAGAAGAGCGAGGCGCTGCTCGACCACGTGACCGAAGTGCGCGGAGAAAATGGCGCGCCGCAACCGCGCGTGTGGAAGATCCTGGTGACGGATGCGTCGGCGCGGGGCGGCGCAAAGGAATTTTCCGTGCAGGGCACGCGCGTCATCGGCGAGCAGGCGGCGAAGGCCTCCGGCGCACCGATGAACATGAGCCAGCTCAATCTCGACAGCGACGGAGTTCACACCGTCGCGCAGCGTGAGGCAAAAAAAGTCGCGTTCACTTTCGACCACGCGAACTACACGCTGCGCGCGGGCAGCAAGGGCGGTGCGCCCGTCTGGGAAATCCGGCTCACAGACACGCAGTCCGGAGATTCCGCGGCGCTGAACATCGCCGCGACCACGGGCAATGTGCTCGCGACGGAAGGCCTCGCGACTCCGCGCAAACCGGTGGCGGCCGCCCGGCCGGCGGCTCCCCTGCCCCCGGTCGCGCCGGTGCCGCGCTACGAGCCGGAGCCTGTGCCCGCACCGCGCTATGATCCGGAATACGCCGAGCGCCCTGAACCGCGCGGCTTCGCTCCGGGAGTGCAGCGCGCGAACGATGGCGCGAATCAATTTTTCGATCGCGTGGGAAATCACATGGAGCGCCGCGGACGGCAGATCGGCGACGCCTTTCACAATCTTTTCACCGGCGACCATCGCGACACCGCCGGGCCGCATGGTTCACGTCCCGGGCCGACGCCTCTCCCGCCGCGCCGTGGGGACGAGGATTCCGATTACGTCCGCCCAAGCCGCGTCCGCGACTGAGGCACCGCGGCGACGAAGCGTTTCGATTGTATGATCAGCACGGTCATCGCCATCACCGCGGCTGGCGTTGCGCTGCTTTTTCTCGAGATGTTCCTGCCGGGCATCATCGCGGGAGTCATCGGCGGCATCTTGCTCATCGCCGCCATCGTCACCGCATATCGGGAGATCGGAATCGGTGCGGGCAATGCCACGCTCGTCGCGAGCGCAGCCGTCACTGCGGCGCTTTGGTGGTGGTGGGCGACAAAGTTTCAGCACACGCGCTTTGGCCGGCGCATGACGCTCGCGACGACGGGCGTCGGGAATACGCAGGCCTCGGGATTAGCGCTGCTCGTCGGGCAGTCCGGCACGGCGGCCTCGGCGCTGCGGCCGAGCGGAATCATTCTGATCGCCGGCAACCGCGTGGATGCGATCACGGGCGGCGAATTTCTCGAGCCGGGAACGGCGGTGCATGTCGTGCGGGCGGAAGGCTCGTGCGTGATCGTGCGCCGCGCGAACTGACTTCGCGGAGAGACGCCGCGAGCGCGAAGGCCGGGTGGAACGCGCCATCCGTCGCGCGTTTCCTGGCGAGGATGAACCGCTCCCGAAGCGCGCGCGGAGCACCCGCTCCACCTCCCGGTGGCGACACGTTTGCGAGCATCCTTTCGCAACGCACTCCATAGAAACCGGAATGCAGCCTGCGCGACAGTGCATCGGGAAAGCAAAAACCTCCCAGCGCGTCGTGCGCACCGGGAGGTTTGCTGGAATCCTATTTTCACACCGGCCCGCGAGGACCGGAGGATGCGCTAGAACTGGAGGCGGAGGCCGCCCGAGATGCTGTGCGAGTCGTAGTTCGAGCGGCCCACTTCACCATCATAATAGACGAAGGTGGAGAGGCGGCTGCTCCACATGATGCTGAAGCCGGCATTGATGAGCAGGCTGTCGCGACCGATGCTCGGCCCGGTGACCACGAAGGGATTGCCGCCGAGGGTGGCAAAGCGCGAAGTGATGTCGAAGCTGTTGTCGTCGAACTCATGCTGCCACGACACCTTGACCTCCGGGCGGAAGCCGAAGCGGCCGATGTTGCCATCGTAGAAGGCACGCACGCCGAGCGAGGTCCGGTGGGACTGCGCGGAGTTTGCACCGATCGTGAGCGGGGCAAAGGCACCGCGTTCCGTGAAGCCGTCCAGCGACGTGTCGGTGAACTGGTAGCTGGCCGTCGGGCCGACGGTGAGGCGGCCCAATTTCCAGTCATAG
Source organism: Chthoniobacterales bacterium (assembly GCA_038239865.1). Taxonomy (GTDB): domain Bacteria; phylum Verrucomicrobiota; class Verrucomicrobiia; order Chthoniobacterales; family Chthoniobacteraceae; genus SXWH01. The sequence goes on along the minus strand of JBBSEI010000035.1, from coordinate 30,161 downwards.
CCGGTGGCGAAGAGCACGTTGATTTCCGAGCCGTCGGGATTGCCGATGGCGACGGTGTTGTTCGGCGTGACGCGGCGGGTCGAGTAGCTGTTCAGACCACCGTTGACCGCGGCGTCCATATGGAAGCCCGAATCAAAGTAGGTGGCGTAGAGGCCGAGACGCCCGCCGTCGGTATTGATGTTGCCGCCGTTCGCGAGGCGCGAATCGGTGTTCATATAGCCGAAGTCGATACCGATCGCAAAATGATCGGTGAGGCGGTAGTCGAGCCCGGCGGTGACGCCCGCGGTGTCGAGCTTGTAGCCCGCGGCGTTCGTGGTGCTGCCCACGCGCGTGAACTCGCCGGTGCCGGTGAGGAACGCGCCCCAGCGCTCATTGTTCGCCGGGACGATCTCCTTGCTGCGCTTGCCCGAGGGGCCGGCGAGACCGCCGCTGTAGGACGGACCGCTGCCGGCTGCCGCCATCCCCGCCGCGGACATCGCCGAGGACTGGTTGGCGATGTCTTCCATGCGGCGCTGCAGGTTCGCGGACTGGACGTTCGCGAGCGCGACGCTGTTGCGGAAGATGGAGGTAAGTTCCTCCGGCGCGATCTTGTCGAGGTTGCTCTGCAGCGTGCTCAGCGACTGGGTGTCGAGGAAGTTGAACTCCTGGAAGATGCCCGTCTTGTTGCCAATGGTCCCGGCGACGCTGTCCAAGGCACGCGCGACGGCGAGCTGGTTGGGCGTGAACCTGATCGTGCTGCCCTGGCCGCTCTGCCCATTGAGGCCAGCGAAGGAGCCCTGCATGGCTTCGAGGGTCACGCTCGGGTCGATATAGAGGTTCACCGTGGGCACCAGCAGCGGAGTGTTGCTGAAGGCGGAGAGTCCAATCACTGTCCCGGCAGGCAAGGCGGTGCCGTTCTTTGAACCGCCCGTGACGTTGCCGGCGACCATGAGGTTCACCTTGTCGCCAGGCTGCAGGAGGTAGCCGTTCTGCTGCACCAGCGTGAGCCTGCCATTGCCACTGATGGTCCCGACGGTGCCCGTGGTGAGAAGTTGATCGTGCGTGACGCCAGCGGTGGTGCCGCCCACGTTGAACACGGTCGTTCCGCCGTTGAGCGCGATATTGCCGCCACCGATGTTCACGATGCGCGGGCCGCCCACAGTCTGGAGCGTGCCGCCGTTGACGGTCAGGTTGCCCGAGCCGAAGGCCTTCGTGCTGCCCGCCGCGAGTGTGCCTGCGTTCAGCGTCGTGCCGCCGGTGTAGCTGTTCGTGCCGCTGAGGGTCTGCGTGCCGGTGCCGTTCTTCGCGAACGCGAGCGGTGCGCCCGCGCCGTTCGTGATCGTGCCGCTGAACGCCGTGCTCATGTTCAGCCCGCCCGTGGTGAGCGTGGCTGCCGTGGCCGTGCTGTTCTGCACCGTGCCGCCTGCGACACCGGCGAGAGAGCCGATGCTGTTGCTATTGCCGCCGAGATCCAGCGTGCCGCCGTTGTTCACGGTGGTCGCGGAATTTACGCCAAAGGCCTGCGTGGAACCCGCGAGCAGCTTGCCAGCATTCACGGTCGTCGGACCGGTGTAGGTGTTCGTGCCGCTCAGCGTCTGCGTGCCTGTGCCGACTTTCGTCAGTGAGAGCGGTCCGGTGCCATTTTGCACCGTGCCGGAGAAGGCCGTGCTCGTGTTGTCGCCGCCGGTCGTCAGCGTCGCCGCGCCGACCGTGCTCTGCACGAGTCCGCCCGCCGCGCCCGCGAGGGAGCCGATGCTGTTGCTGTTGCCCGCGAGATCGAGCGTGCCCGTGGCGTTCACGGTCACCGCCGAGTTCACGCCGAAGGCCTGCGTGGAGCCGGCCTTCAGGGTGCCGGTGACGTTCGTCGAGCCGGTGTAGGTGTTCAGGCCGCTGAGCGTGAAGATGCCAGTCCCGGCCTTCGTCAGATTGCCCGCGCCGCCGATCACGCCGCTGAATGCTGTGCTGGGATTCGCCGGATTCGCCCCACCGCCCGCGCCGGTCGTCAGGGTGCCGGTGCCGAGGTTGATGGTGCTGCCGGTGCCCGCTCCGGTGTCCGCGATCGAGCCGACCGTCTGGCTGTTGCCGTTCAGGTCGAGCCTGCCGGTGGTGCGGTTAATCAGCACCAGCGACGTGGCGATGATTTGATTGGCTTGGAGCAGCTTCACGATGTCGCTGCTCGCAGTGGGCACCACGCCCGGCCCCGCGCCGTCACCGATGATCAGGTTTCCGCCAATGGCTTGCGTGCCCGCCGTCTTGTTCAGATCGAGTTCGCCGGCGTTCACCGTCGTCAGACCGCTGAACGTGTTCGCCGTCGTCGTGCCCGCCAGCGTCTGGATGCCGGTGCCGTTCTTGATCAGGTTTCCACCCGCGCCAGTGATCGCTCCGCTGAAAGTGCGGTTCGTGCCGTCGCCGAAAGTCAGCGTCCCGCTGCCAAGATTCACGCTGCTGCCGTTCACGGCGACCGCGCCGGTGTCGGCGATCACGGCGATCGTCTCGCTCTGATTGTTCAGATCGAGTTTGCCGCTGGTGCCGTTCACGAGCACCACCGCGGTGTCGATGATTTGGTTCGACTGCAGCAGCTTCACGATGTCGCTGTTCGCGCCGCCTGCGCCGTCGCCGATCGTCAGGTTGCCGCCGATCGCGAGCGTGCCTGCGGTCTTGTTCAGGTCGAGTTCACCGGCGTTGACGGTCGTTAGCCCGCTGAACGTGTTCGCCGTCGTCGTGCCCGCGAGGGTGTGCGTCCCGGTGCCGTTCTTGATCAGGTTGCCGCCGACGCCGGTGATGGCGCCGCTGAAGGTCGTGTTCGTGCCGTCGCCAAAGGTCAGCGTGCCGCTGCCGAGATTCACGCTGCTGCCGTTCACGGCGACCGCACCCGTGTCCGCGAACGAGAGAATCGTCTCGCTGAAGTTATTCAGGTCCAGCTTGCCGCTGCTGCCGTTCACGAGCACCACCGAGGTGTCGATGATCTGATTTGCCGCGAGCAATTTCACGATGTCGCTGTTCGCACCGCCCGCGCCGTCGCCGATGGTCAGGTTGCCGCCGACGGCGTTGAGGCCGGCCGTCTTGTTCAGATCAAGTTCGCCCGCGTTGACGGTGGTGAGCCCCGTGTAGGTGTTCGCCGCCGTGCCGGAGAGCACCTGGATGCCGGTGCCGTTTTTCACCAGCAGGAGCTGCCCGCCCGCGCCGTCGAGGAGCTGGCCCGCGTAATCCGTGCTCGGCGTATTCAGAGCGCCCGTCGTGAGCGTTGCGACTCCGCCAGTGCTCTGCACTTTTGCACCCACCGCGCCCGTGAGCGAGCCGATGGTGTTGCTGAAGCCCGCGATGTCCAGCGTACCCGCCGCACCGACGGTGACCGCCGAATTAATGCCGAATGCCTGCGTGATGATGCCCGCCTGCAGTGTGCCGCCATTGACCGTCGTCGAGCCCGTGTAGGTGTTCAGCCCGGAGAAGATCTGCGTGCTCGTTCCGTCCTTGATGATGCTCGCTCCTGCTAAATTCGCGCCGGAGATGATGCCGGCAAACGTCGTCGTGCCGCCGAGCGTCGTGCCGATTGTCAGCGTCTTGGTGCCGAGGTTGACCATCGAGCTGGCCGCCCCCGCCAGCGATTGGATCGCCTGGTTCGCACCGAGGTTCAGAATCGAGCTGCCCGTGCTCGGAGACGGTGCGCTCGATCCGGCGATCGCCGCAACAGGATCCATGATCACCGTGGTGCGGATGGCCGCGATGCCCCCGAGACCGTCCGCTGCCGTCGAGGGCAGCGCACCGAGCACATTCGCATTGAAAGTGCCTCCGTTGGTGATCCATGTCGGCCCGGCGTAGCTGTTGGCCACATTCGCATCCACCACCGTGAGGCCACCGGTGCCCGTGCCGTCCACCACGAGGTCTGAGGTGAAGCTGGTCGCGCCGCTGATGCCCACGTTGTTAATCTTGATGTTGCCGCCGCCCGTAAGCGTGAGCACCACGCCGTTCTTGATGATGCCGGCATTGAGGGTGAACGTGCCCGTACCGTTGGTGCTGATGGTCGCGCCACCCGCGATGTTCGTCGGGTCCACGGTGATCACCCCGTTGTAGCTCGAGGAGCCGTTGAGCTGCTGCGTAAGCGCGCCGCTGGTGAGCAGGATGCCTGCGCGGGTGGCCGCACCCGCGCCGACGATGGTCAGCGGCTCGGCGTTGGTGAGGATCGTGTTGCCGATCATCAGCGATGCGCCGTTATTCACAGTCGTGCCCGCGCTGATGTTGCCCAGCGCCGAGGCGTCGCCCGCCACGAGGATGCCGGTCGCCACCGTCGTCGTGCCGAGGTAGCTGTTCACCGCGCTCAGCGTGACCATGTTGGTGCCGACCTTCGTCAGCGCCGCGCCCGCGCCGCCGGAGACAAAGCCGCTCAGCGTGAAGTCGCCGCCGACAGTCAGGTCGTTGCCGATGCTCGCGCTCGCGGCGAGGGAAACCTGCCCGCCCAGCGATGCCGCCGGGCCGCCCGCGCCGTTGTGGCTGGCCAGCACGCCGATGTAGCCGTTGCCCGCGTCGCCCGTGCCCTGAATCTGGACCGGCTCGCCGATGATGGCCTGGCCGTTGAGGTCCAGCGTCGCGCCACCGGCGACGACGGTTCCCTGCCCGAGTCCAGCGGTGCCCAGTGCGTTCGCATTGCCGACGATCAGAGTGCCGAAGTTCACGCTCGTCAGGCCCGTGAAGGCCACGTTGTTCCCGCTCACGAGCGTCCTGCCGAGCCCGTCCTGGTTCAGAAAGCCGGCCCCGCTGATGGTGCCCGACAATGTCTGCGTGCCCGCGGCGTTGTTGGCCGAGATGGTTCCGGCTGCAGCGACATTGACGTTGTTGGCGAAGGTGCCGGTGTTCGCCAGATTCACGCCGAGCGTGGCCCCGGTGCTCACCACGACATTGCCGGTGTTGTTGCCGATCTTGGTTAGAGCCGAAGCCCCGTTCCCGACCTGCAGGGTGCCGCCGGTCACATTCGTCTGGCCGGTGTAGGTGCTGGCAGCCGTCACCAGCAGCGTGCCCAGGCCGGCCTTGGTGAACGGCTGCGCGGTGTTCGGCGCGCCCGCACCGTCGCCGATCACATTGCTCAACGTCGAGTTGAAGCCGTTGCTGTCAAAGGTTCCGCCACCCGCGTTCAACGTGACGGCGCGTGCGGAGGTGATCCCCGCCGTCGTCTTCAGCACCGCGTTGTTGGCAAAGGTGATGCCGCCGACAGTGCCGAGGTTGTTGTCATTGTTCACCTGCAGCGTGCCGCCGCTGATGAACGTTGTTCCGATGTAGTTGTTCGCCCCGGTCAGGTTAAGGATGCCGGTGCCGATCTTGACCAGAGCGCCGTTGCCGGTGATCTGGTTGACGCCGCCGATCGAAAGGGTGTGTGCTCCAGTCACATCGATCGTGCCGGTGTCGCCTGCGATCGTGCCCAGCGTCACAGTGCGCGCGGCGGCGAGCGTGAAGTCCCCGTTCACCTGCAGCGTGCCGTTGTTCAGCGTGATGCCCGAGCCGGGCCCGCCTAGTGGCGCATCATTGGTGACGCTCACGGCGCCGCCATTGGTGACCCTGAGGCCGCCCGTGAAGCTGTTCGTCACGTTGTTCAGAAACAGCGTCCCGGTGCCGTTTGCCCACAGGCCCTGGTTGCCCTTGATCTGCGCGTCGATCGTCGCCTGTCCGCCCACCACATTGATGAAGGGCGCCACCACCGGCGCACCGGCGTAGATCAGCGTCAGCGTGTTATTCCCCGCGCCGGTGATCGAAAAGCCGCTCGTCGCGAAGACCAATCCCTGCGCATTCACCGCGTCAATGAGGTTCACCTGCCCGGCCGGCACCGCTGCATTCACCGGCGGCGTCGTGCCGCCGAAGACGGCGATGCCGTTCTGCCAGCCCGCATTCACACTGCCGATGCCGGTGGCCGGAGGCACGATGGCGACTCCGTTTGTCCAGTTGTTTGAAAAATTGGCCCAGTCCCCGTTGCCGCCACCGACGACATTGTTGTTCACCGCGTCCGTCCCGTCCCAATACTGCACGGGGCCCACGCCATTCGGCAGCACCAGGAGGTTCACCTGCCCGGCCACCGAGGTGATGACGCTCGGCGTCGCATTCGTCGGGCCGGCGTTCCAGCTCGCCGCATTTCCGTTGAGCGTCAGTGTCCCGGCACCGGTGCTCGGCAAGCCGCCGATGATCAGAGCGCCCGGCAGGTAGTTAAACAGCCGGTAGCTGCCCGAGGAAAGCCCGGCCACGCTCCCGTTGATCACGTTCACGTTCCCGTTCAGGGTGAGCGCGCCGGTCACGTTGACCAAGTCATTGGTCGGACCGCCCACCACTCCGGGCGTTGCCAGTTCAAAGTTCGAGGTCGAGGCCGCATTGAGCACCAGGCTGCCCACCGTGATCGTCCCGGGACTGGTGCCCGGATTCAGGGAGCCGCCATTGCTGATCGTCACTGCGCCGAGAAGATTGCCCGTGCCGGAGAGCGTCGCACCGCTCTGCACGGTCACCGCCGCACTGCTGAGAACTCCGTTCACACGGAGTTCGCCGCCTGTGACGGTGGTCGTGCCCGTGTAGGTGTTCACACCGGTGAGGATCAGCCTGTCACCCCCGGCCTTTGTTAGGTTCTGCGCGCCGCCGCCGATGGAGCCGCCGATGGTGATGTCATTGTTCACGGCACCGCCGATCGTCGTCGCCCCCCCGAGCGCCACATCCCCGCTGAAGCTGGCCGCAGCCCCCGCGGTATTCGTCAGTGCGAAGCCGCCCACGCCAGCGCCTTGGATGCTGGTCAACTTTTCTCCAACGACGGTCTGGGCGTTGAGATCCAGCGTCGCACCGTTGGCGACCACCGTTCCACCCACCGCCGAGCCGAGCGCCGTGGCGTTGCCGAGGATCAGCGTCCCGGCATTCACATTGGTCGCGCCGTCATAGGCGTTTGCCCGCGTGAGCGTCAGCGCGTTGCTCCCGTTCTTGTTCACGATGCCCGTACCGCTGATCAGGTTCGTCTCCGAGTAGGCGTCTGAGCGGAAATAGCTCAGCGTGGCGTTGTTGAAAATTTGACCGTTGCCGACGCCGGCGGTGCCACTCACGCCACCGTTGCCGACCTGCAGCACGCCGACACTGATGGTGGCAGCACCCGAGAAGGTGTTGTCGCCGGCCAAGATGGTCGTCCCGAGTCCGCTCTGCGTCAGGGAAAGGATGCCCCCGCCGTTGCTCAGCACGCCCGAGAGGACGTTCGTGTTGACCGAGTTCACTTCCACCAAACCAGACCCGGCGAGGCTGTTGGTCACGTTGTTCGAGAACGAGTTGCCCTGAACATTGACGAGCAGCAGCTTGGCATTTGACCGCACATCCACGGCACTCGTCGCACCAATGGTGCCCGTGAGGGCCGGGGCCGCAGTGCCGATCTGCAGCGTCCCCGCAATAACAGTCGTCGCACCGGTATAGGCCGTGGCGGCGGTGTCACCCGCGTTGGCGAGGATGAGGGTGCCGGTGCCATTGGCCGTCACTGCGATGGTCCCCGCCGCTCCGTTCCGAACGGTGCCAGTGAGCGTGGTGCTCAACGCCGAGGTGGATAGCACCGTGCCGAGACCGCCCACGCCGTTGGTGATACTGTTGCCGAGGACACCCGCGGCCACATTCACCAAATTCAGCGTGCCCCCGCCGCTGATGCCCACTGGGCCGTTGCCGACCGCACTCGCCGATCCACCCTGGCCGACCTGGACCGTGCCACCATTCACCACGGTGGTGCCACCGGTGTAGTCGTTGACGGCGGTGAGGATCGCCCTGCCCCCGCCAGTTTGCTGGAGGGTGCCTGATCCGCTGATTTTGCCACTAATGGTGATCGTCGTGCCTCCTGCTGAGATATTGCGCACCGCGGTTCCGCCATTCGTGAGGATGGAACTGCCAAAAGATTCACCGTTGAGTAGATTGAGGTCGAGATTACCCCCGCGACATTGACTTGGATCGAGGCCAGCCCCGCGTTCGCAACCGCGCCGTCTCCGATCTGAAGAATGCCGCCGCTGATGGTGGTGATTCCAGTGTAGGTGTTGGCCCTCGTGAGGATCAGCGTGCCAGCGCCGATCTTCTCGAGCGGACGGGCGGACAGATCCTGCGAGATGATGCCGGACTGTGTCGCCGTGCCCACGAGCACTTGGAGCTGCGTCGAATTACTGGCGAGCTGGATCGGCGCGGCATTGTTGATGCCAGCGGCGTAATCAATCACCGACCCCGTGGTCATGATCGTACCGAAACTTGCCGCGAGATTGGCCTTCAGCGACAGGGTGCCTTGCTGGAGGGTCATGCCGCCCGTGTGGGTGTTGTTCAGCGTGGCGGCAAATGTGAGTGTGCCCGGCCCCGTCTTGGTGAAGCTGGCGGAGCCACCGAGGCCTCCAGTGAGGGTAAGCCCCGCGGCATTTCCCACATTGATGGTGTCGGAAGCACCGGTGAGCGTGAGACCGGAGGCGATGACCGCCGCCCCGGCACCCGCCTGTACGTTAACGCCCGTCCCCGCATTGCCCGAAATGGTGAGTCCGAAAGCCCCGCCGGGGTTGATGGTCGTGCCCGCCGGGTCCGTCAGGGTCAGGCTGCGAATCGCGAAATTCTGGCCGAGCGTCACGGTGCCTGCATTCTGGGCCAGCGTGATATCGTCCGTGGCCGTCGGCAAGGAGAAGGTTGGAGTGCCGTTGGCATCGCTCGCCCAGTTCGCCTGGGTCCACGCTCCGCCGGCGATGACACCCGTCCAATACCGTGCGGGCGCGTTTGCCAGCGCGGTTAGGTTGTAGCCGTCCACCTGGTAGCCCATCAGTTCCACAGTGGCGAGGTTCGCGCCGGTCGAACCGCCGGCGGCATACGGAGTTCCAAAGGCATCCTGCACGCGCGGGATGGTCTGAGTCGCGAAATCGGCGTAATCCGAAGAATCGACAGCAGTGTGCCTGGACGAGGTCTGATTGAAATTGGCGAGATTCGTCGCGCCATTGTCGAACGAGAAATAGGCGGTCGTCCCGTTGTTATAGGTGAAACTGCGAGTCCCGGAGGCGCTGTATCGGAACATGTCCATGGATCCGATCGTCGTCGGGGCCGGGGTCCCGGTCGCGAAGCTGCCCCGCAACGCACTCGTCGCACCACCCGTGCCGCCGAGGGCTTCATCAAGCTCGTGCATGGTCGCAGCTTGGAGATCGTAGCTGCCCACGACCGGGGCGAGGCGGTTTGTGTTGATGATCGGGAAGTAGAACCCGATCGAACTGTCGAATCCCCCGTTGGCGGCCTTGGCGACGTCCGCCTGCGCAGTGAAACCGAGAGCCCGCAGCTGCGCTGAGGAGACCCTCATGTTCGTATTGTTATTTAAAGCCGCGATGGGTGCTCCAGGCATGGTCGCGATTGCCGCGGTCTGCAGTGCCGATTTGGTGGGGTTGGCAGTCAGAGCGGCCTTGTATTGGGCGACGGTGAACGTGGTGGTATCAATAGCCGTCAAACTCGACGCGAGGCCGCTGGTGTCCGCATGAAACTCAAAGCTGACGGTGCTGGGGCTCCAAGTGGTAACAAGGCTCTGGATTTGATTGATGGCGGCCTGAATCCCCGCCTTGATCTGCAGCGAATCCGGGCGGCTCGTGATGGTGGCATCGTAAATCGGGTTGATCAAAAGCTGTGCGTGCGTCGACCGCGTGCCCCCCGCGAACAGCAGTGCTGCGATGGACGCAGCTAGAATGAAGGGACGCTTTTTTTCGAGGGTGGAAACGGATTTCGAACTGCGCTTGGTGGTCGTCATGATATTGAGTGGTCTGATGTGATACGGCGGACTTCTTCTGGTGGTAGGGGTGGCGGTTGGCTGACAGATTTTCCAATCCGACCAGTCGTCCATGTCCAACCATGAGGCGTTCTCAGTAATTTCCCTGATGGCGTCAAGGGTTAACCCCCGACCCCACGTTGAATGCGAAACATCACAGCAAAATTTCACCAACTCACCCACCCGGAAATTCCCGTCCCTCGCCGGGCTTCACGCATCGCGATGCACCGTCTCCGGCGAGAATGCCGGCAGGCACACGGCAATGTATTGCGCGCCGTCCGCGTGCGGCGTGCTGTAGCGCACCCACTCGCCGGCGTGCGTGATGATCGCCTGCCCCGCGGCGACATCCAGCACGCCGTCGCGCGATTCCACGCGCAGCGAACCGGCGAGCACGACCGTGTATTCATCAAACTCCGGCGTCTGCCCCGGCTCGACCCAGCCCGACGGGCTGCGCATTTTCGCGATGCTCACGCCCGCGGTCTGCGAGTTCACGTGGCCGATGAATTCCTGGATGATCTTCGGCTTGTTTCCGGCGGATTCGATCTGCGTGGGGCTCGGGATGAAAGTCGGCATGCGCGCAGTGAAACAAACCGCCACGCGATTTTGCCAGCCGCAAAATGCGCACGTCCTCCGCCCACGAAGGTCCACTTTTGCAACGCAGAGACGCAGAGACGCAGAGGCCGGAGAAAAGGGACAGTAGGCGTTGGACAAGACGGGCCAAAATCCGCGAAAAGTTCTTCCTCTGCGCCTCCGCATCTCTGCGTTTCCAAAAAATAGGCATACCCGAATGGCGCCGCCTGAGGAATTGCCCCTGACTCTCCGCCCCGATTCGGCGATACTCGGACCGTGAGGCGCAACTGCATCCCCGCTTTTCCTTTCACCGCGCTCGCTGCGCCGGACGACCGCGCTTCATCCGGAATGTCGCCGGACGATCTGCTCGCGCAGCAAGCCGTGGCGCTCGCGGAGGAGCTTCTCCGCGCGGCGCTCGCGCAGCAGCGGCGCGTGGAAAAATCGCGCGCCCGGCAGACCGCAAGGCTGATCGCGGACCCGTCGGCAAAGGCCCTGAGCATCGCGATGACGGACCGGCTTTTCCGCAGCGCCGATCCGCGGCGCGCGGCGCAGGGCTGGCGTGCACTCGTCTCGCGATTTGCCGATCTGCGCGGCTTCAGTTGGCTGGATCGCGCGATGTTGGGCGTGGGCTCGATGGCCTCGCGGATCCTGCCGAGGGTGGTCATGGCCGCGGTGCGGTGGCGGCTTCGGCACGACAGCCGCGGGGTCATTTTGCCGGCAGAATCCGGTCCGCTGGAAAGATTTCTGATCGCACGCCGGGACGACCGGACGCGCGTGAATGTGAACCGGCTCGGCGAGGCCATCCTCGGCGAGAAGGACGCCGCGCGCCGCCTCGAAGCCGTGCTCGCGCTGCTCGCGCGTCCGGACGTGGACTGCGTGTCGGTGAAAATCTCAGCCATCTTCAGCCAGATCAATCTCCTCGCATGGGACGCCACGCTTGCGGAAATCAAAACACGCCTGCGCCGACTTTACCGAGCCGCGTTGTCGCTGGGGAAATTTGTGAATCTCGACATGGAGGAATACCGCGACCTCGCACTCACCGCCGCCGCATTTCGCGAGACACTGAGCGAGCCGGAGTTTCATTCCCTGCGCGCGGGCCTCGCGCTCCAAGCGTATCTTCCCGACTCAAATGCCGCGCAGCGCGAGCTCACTGAATGGGCGAAGCAGCGCGTGGCGGCAGGCGGCGCGCCGATCAAAATCCGGCTCGTGAAAGGCGCGAACCTCGCCATGGAACTCGTCGAGGCCGAGCTGCGTGGCTGGCGCGCCGCGCCGTATCCGACGAAGGCGGACACCGACGCGAATTTCCGCCGCATGCTCGAGTACGCCTGCCAGCGAGAAAACGCCGCCGCCGCGCGCATCGGCGTCGGAAGCCACAATCTTTTCGATGTCGCGCTCGCCCTCGTGCTGCGCGAGGCGAATGGCGTCCGCAATGCCGTCGAGATCGAGATGCTCGAGGGCATGGCCGATCATCAGGCGCGTGCCGTGCGCGACGCGGCGGGCGGGCTGCTCACGTATGCGCCGGTCGTGCAGGAAAATGATTTCGGCAGCGCGCTCGCATACCTCATCCGCAGGCTCGACGAAAACACCGCGCCGGAGAATTTCCTCCGCGATCTCTTCGCGCTCACGCCGGGCAGCGATGCGTGGGAGCGGCAAAAGACGCGCTTCATCGAAGGCTGGAATGCGCGCACGACGCTGGGCGCGGAATCGCGGCGCGCGACACTCCCTGCACGGCCCGCGCAGGATTTTTCCAACGAGCCCGACACGGACTGGACGCAGCCCGCGAACCGCGCCGCGGTCCGTCATGCCGCGGAAAACTTCCGCCTTTCCGAGCCGCCCGCCGATCTGGATGTGGCCGGAATTTCCGCCGCGCTGAACCTCGCAAAATCCGCGCAGCCCGCCTGGGAGGCGCGCGGTGACGCAGCCCGCGCCGACGTGCTGCGCCGCTCCGGCGATGTGATGTCCGCGCATCGCATGGCGACCATCGCAGTGCTGCGCGACGACGGGAAAAAGGCCGTCGCCGAGGCCGACGTGGAAGTGTCCGAAGCGATTGATTTCGCGCGATACTACGCGACCACCGGCGCGGCACCTGCGGGCGCGCAGTCGTCCGCGCTCGGCACGGTCGTCGTCGCGCCGCCGTGGAATTTTCCATTCGCGATCCCGTGCGGCGGAGTGCTCGCCGCGCTCATGGCCGGCAACAGCGTGATTTTAAAACCCGCGCGCGCCACCGTCCGCACCGCGTGGTGGCTCGCGCAGCAGCTTTGGGAAGCCGCCGTGCCGCGCGACGTGCTGCAATTCGCCGTCTGCGCCGACCGCGACGCGGGGCGCGCGCTCATCGCCGATCCGCGCACCGCGGCCGTCGTGCTCACCGGCGCGTACGAGACCGCGCGCATGTTTCAGGAGTGGCGTCCGTCGCTGCGGCTGTTCGCCGAGACGAGCGGGAAAAATGCGATCGTCGTGAGCGCGCTCGCCGATCGCGACCTCGCGATCCGCGACCTCGTACGCTCGGCGTTCGGCCACTCCGGGCAGAAATGCTCCGCCGCGAGCCTCGCGATTTTGGAGGCGGAAGTGCATGACGATCCGGAATTCCGACGCCGCCTGCGCGATGCCGCGGCCAGTCTGCACGTCGGCCCCGCGACGGATCTTGCGAGCATCGTCACGCCGCTCGTGCATCCCGCCGGCGACGACCTGCATCGCGCGCTCACCACGCTCGAGCCCGGCGAATCGTGGCTGCTCGAGCCGCGGCAGAGCGCGGGCCATCCGCGCCTGTGGTCGCCGGGCATCAAGCTCGGCGTGCAGCCCGGCTCGTGGTTTCACCGCACGGAATGCTTCGGCCCCGTGCTCGGCGTCATGCGTGCGCGCGATCTCGATGAAGCGGTCACTTTGCAAAATGCCGTGAGCTACGGACTCACCGCGGGATTTTTCTCGCTCGATGAAAATGAGATCGCCGCATGGCGCGAACGCGTTGCGGCCGGCAATCTCTACATCAACCGCGCGATCACCGGCGCGATCGTCCAGCGCCAGCCGTTCGGCGGCTGGAAGCGCAGCGCCATCGGCCCCGGCGCAAAAGCGGGCGGGCCAAACTACGTGCATCTTTTCCGCCACTGCGAACCGATCGCGCCGATCGATCTTGCCGCGGCCGCGGATAATTTCCGCTCGGCGTGGAACGCGCATTTTTCCCAGCCGCACGATCCGAGCGCGCTGCGCTGCGAGAGCAATGTCTTCCGCTATCGCCCGTGCCGTGGCGTCGTCCTCCGCCTCGCCGCGCCCGATGCCGCGACCGAATCACTCGCCCATCTCGCCGCGAAAATCTGCGGCGTGCCGCTCGAAATCAGCATCGCCGCCGACGAGAGCGACGCCGCCTTCGCCGCGCGGCTGCCCGCACTCGCGCACCGCGCGGAATTCCTGCGCACCATCACCGCACCGGGCGACACGATCCTCCGCGCCGCGCACGCCGCCGGGCTGAATTGGATCGACGCGCCGATCACCGCCAATGCTCGCCTCGAACTCACCCGCTGGCTGCGCGAGCAATCCGTGAGCGAGACGCGCCACCGCTACGGCAACCTCGCGCCGCCGTCCGACGCGCCCGATTTTAATTTGGGAAAATGAAAGTGGACCCGCACCGGAGATCGGAAATGCACCATCGCACAAGCTGACCGATCCGGTTGCAGCAGGCCCTGCGGAGCGCGAAGGAAAAGGGAGCGCACGCTTCCAGCGTGCCGCGTCCGGCATCCTGCCGGACGCAGGGCGAAGGCGGCGGGTTCAGAGCGCGCTCCGAATCATCGCGCGAGTGCGACCGCGAAGAATTTCCGGCAGGATGCCGGAAGGAGCACGCTGGAAGCGTGCGCTCCCCGTGCCTGCCGGCATTCGGACGCGCGGCGAGTGCCGGACGGTGCGAACCTGTTTCGTTCAGCGAAATCCGAAACGCTCCGTTTCACGCGCCGCGTGTCTCCGAGCGAATCCTGCCGCGCTCACGCCAGCATCTTCGCGAGATGCTTCGCGAGTTGCGCGCCGAGACCTTTCACTTTTGCCGCCAGCTTTTCATCCGCGAGCGATCCGTCCTCGCGGAAGGCCTCATGCGCCTTCGGGATCGCGACCTGATCCGGCAGCACCATCACGCCGATATTTCCCAAAATCGCGCGCACGTGCACGAGCCCGCGCAGCCCGCCGAGCGCACCCGGCGACGCCGCGCAGAGCACCGCGGATTTTCCCGTGTATGCGACCAGCGAAGGCTCGTCGTCGCCCTCCGTGCGCGAGACCCAGTCGATCGCATTTTTCAGCGCGCCGGTGATGCTCGAATTGTACTCCGGTGCCGCGATGAGCAGGCCGTGATGGTCGCGGAAAAGCTGCTTCAGGCGCTTCGCCGGCTCCGGCATGCCGGACGCCGTCTCGAGGTCCTGATCGAAAATCGGCATCGGAAAATCGCGCAGCGCGATGAGCGTGACTTCCGCCCCGGCATCGCGCGCTCCCTGCGCGGCGATGGCGGCGAGTTTTTGATTGAAGGATTCGCGGCGGAGGCTTCCGCCGAACGCGAGAATGCGAGGTGTGGCCATGCGGAAAATGGTGCCACGCGTTCCGCGTCCGAAGCAAGCTGCCGGACGCTGGCGGCAGGGATCCGTTTTGACCGCCTGCACTTTAAGGAACCGCTGATTTAAACGGAGTGACCGCGAAAGACACGAAAGGCGCGAAAACGATGCGGGGTCTCCTCCCTGCTTTTCGTCACTTTCGTGCTTTTCGCGGTCAAAAGATCCGATGCTCAAAGTGCTCGGTTTCTTGCGCCGACGATTAGATCGGTGGTTCCTTAAATCAGCACGCGGGTGCGACGTTCACCGAAAGTGCGTCCCATTTTCAGCAGCTCACGATGGCTATTTTTCTCCGACTCGTCCCGGCGCGCAGCGCCCGCACGATGAAACTGGCCGCGCACAGCAAAGATAAGTGAAACGCTTCCTCGCTTCTCCCGGAAATCCTGCGATAGTGCCCCGATGAAGACAACCTATGGCTTTTCCCGCCGCGGTCCTGATCGTGTCGCCGAGGAGCTCGCCGCAGTCCTTTCAAAGAAGACACCGTTCGAGTTCAAGTCGCTCTTTGATGTCGTCCACGCCAATCTCCGCGCGCGCAATGCGGCATCCGGCGGAGAGGAAATGCTGCGCCTGCGCCTTTACGAGAAGCTCCAGAATTTCGTGCAGGCCGGTTTTGCGAAAAAGACGGGCAAGGAATATCGCGGCGTGCCGAAGGGCCTCGAGACGTTCCTCGCCACCGCCGCGGAACTGAACGCGAAGTTCGCCGCCGGCACGCACAGCCGCCCGCCGGTGCCCACGCCCACCCCGGCGCCCGCCACCAAGGTGGCAAAACTGGCCAAGGCCTGACGTTTTGGGGCGGCATGGGATTCGCCGCTGCCCCTCGGAAGTCGGGAAAAATTCACCAGCGTGCTTCTGCGGACGGGGCATGGCTTGCCGTGTCCCGTGACTGATTGAATCGCGAACGGGCTCTCGCGCAGGCAAATCAAAACGCCTGCGTCGCCCCCAAATCCCGCCGTTGCATCCACCTTCAAATCTCCTGCGGAAAATCAACCAACCGCAGGGAAATCAACCCGCAGAACCAACAAAATCATGGGCGACAAATCCCCGAAATCCAACCAGAAGAAATCCTCGCAAAAGCAGGCCAAGGTGAGCAGCGCCGACCAGCAGCGGCAGAAGGCCCTCGCGGACAAGACCGCCGCGGCGAAGAAAAAGAAGTAGCCCACCGCGGGCACCGCGCGATCAGTGATCGTGCGGCAGGAAATTTTTGGAAAAACACGGAGGGAAGGATTTCTTCCGCGCGGCTTCGCGTCCGCGTGATCGATCCCAGATCGCTGCACTCTTTTTTTCGACGGAGAGGCGCGGGAAAAACGACGATCCTCCCCGCGGAGGTTCGGCAGTTCTCCGCGCGATGCGGATTGACGCGGCCGAAGGCGGGCGAGCGCGCAATCGGCCGTTTTCCGCAACGCATTCACCTCAAATCTCCAGACGCGCAGGCGAAGGCCGGAGGAAAAATGGGAGCGCACGCTTCCAGCGTGCCGCGTCCGGCATCCTGCCGGATGCAGGGCGAAGGCGGCGGCAAGCGAACGTCGGAACATCACTCGCGACCCCGGGCCGGCGACACTTTCCGGCAGGATGCCGGAAGGGACACGCTGGAAGCGTGTGCTCCCTTTTCCCTCCGGCTTCCGTCTCGCTTTCGTGAATCGAACGGTAAGTGCACGGAACTTCCCGACGACCGCTACGAGCGCTTGCGCGTGAGCATGATTTCGTTGCCGTCCGGGTCCACGCACATCGCGAGATGCGGCGGCTCGCCGTCCTCCGGCTGCGGTTCGCGAATGAGTGCGCCGCCCGCGGCGACGATCTCCGCGGCGCCTGCGATCACGTCCGGCACTTGAAAGCTCATGCCCGTCCACGTGCGTTTTCCCTCGCCGCCGCTGTGGATGCCGATGATCCCGCCCGCGATCGAAATCTCGCTGATGATCTCATTCTGCTTCAGCACCAAGCCGCCGAAGACCTCCGTGTAAAAATCCACCGCGCGCTGCATGTCCGCCGCCCAGATCACATATTTCAGTCGTTCCACATTCATGCGCCGTGTGTGACACAGATCGCGGCGGCGGCGCAATGGCGCCCTCAGCGTTTCCGAAAACACCACGAGCGATACGACAGCTCGCACTTTTCGATAGCCACGTACACGCGCGATCCCGGCACGCCGGCAAAGTCGCGCCCGAGCGAATGCATGAAACGCGGCAGCCGCTCGCGGATGAGCGCGAGACTGCGCTCGCCGTTGCGATCCATCCCGCGCAGCACGTTCGCGCCGATGTCGCGCGTCTGCACGATCTCCAGTGGCGCGGCGGCGATGTCCGCCGCCCACTCCGGCTGCGCCTCGCGGAAGCGGAAATCCGCGTACAGAAAATGCCCGCCAGGCCGCAGCACCCGCGCCACTTCCGCGAGGAAGCGCGGAAAATCCGGATAGCAGTGCGAGGCCTCGACATTGATCACCGCATCGAACGACGCGTCCGCGAACGGCAGTTTCTGCGCGTCGCCCTGCACAAATTTTAGCCCCGGCACCGCATGCCGCTGCGCGCAAAAGCGCACGCCGGTCGGATTCAGATCGAGCCCCGTGTAGCTCGCGGGCTGCATCGTCCGCGTGATCCACGACGCGCCGCCGCCGTGCCCGCAGCTCACCTCGAGCACATCTTTCCCGCGCAACTCCACCTGCGACGCGACGTGGTGGTAGAGCTGGATGCACGCGCGATTTGGCTCGTCCTCCGGCGCGAGCGGCAGGCCGACGGGCGGCTCGCTCTCGAAGGCGTAATTTAAAAACAGCACCTCATCGCCGCGCAGCCGGCGCGTGAGGAACGGATACCACATCCGCCAGATCGCCTTGCGAATGCTGCCGATGGAAAGAAGACGTTCGAGGAATGACATGGGTGCGGCGCGAATGCGGAGCGCTCAGGCTTTCGTCTGCGCGACCAGCTTCGGCGAGAGGAAAAATTTTGCCCGTCGCGAAAGTAGGCCGTTGAGCCGCGGCGCGCGAACCGGCTAGTCTGCGCGCATGAGCCAGCCCGCCTGCCCGATGTGCGAAATGAACGATGTCCTCGGACATCCCGGCCGCTGGGAATGCGTGACGTGCGGCCACGAATGCCCGCGCGATGCCGCGCCAGAAGTGGCCGACGGACCGCGCGTGGTACAGGACGCCCACGGCAATGTGCTCGCCGATGGCGACTGCGTGATTTTGATCAAGGATCTGAAACTCGGCGGCACGCAGGTGCTCAAAGGCGGATCGAAATCCAAGCCCATCCGACTCGGCGACGGCGATCACGAGATTTCGTGCAAGGTGGACAACATCGCCGTCGGCCTGAAAGCATGCTTCGTGAAAAAAGCCTGAAGACCATTTTGCACCCATGCCGCACGCCACGCCTCCCCCTTCACCGCAGCTTTTTTTTGAAACGATCAATGCCTTCCAAAGGACGGCGGCGCTGAAGGCCGCGATCGATCTCGGCGTCTTCACAGCCATCGGCGGCACGCCTGCCAGCGCGGAGGAAATCGCCGCGCGGTGCGAGTGTCCCGTGCGCGGCATCCGCATCCTCAGCGACAATCTCGCCATCCTCGGCTTCCTCACGAAAGCCGACTCGCGCTACGCGCTCACGCCGTCGTCCGCCGTGTTCCTCGACCAAAATTCGCCCGCCTATTTCGGCAGCGCCGTGAAATTCCTCCTCGCGCCGGGGCTCACCGAGGCGTTCACCGATCTCGCCTCGACCATCCGCCGCGGGCGCCTGCACACCACCGAGCACGGCACGACTGCGCCGGATCATCCCGCATGGATCGAATTTGCGCGCGCGATGGGACCGATGATGGCGCCGGCCGCAAACGGCGCCGCGGAACTCGTGCCGCTCAACCCGGCGCGCGACACGCGCGTGCTCGACATTTCCGCGAGCCACGGCGCATTCGGCATCGCCTTTGCAAAAAAGAATCCGCGCGCGCACCTCGTCGCGCTCGACTGGGCCGCCGTGCTCGCCATCGCCGAGGAAAATGCACGCGCCGCCGGACTCGCGGCCCGCTTCAGCAAGATCACCGGCGACGCCTTCACCGTGGATCTCGGCCGCGACTACGACGCCGTGCTCGTGCCGAATTTCCTGCACCACTTCAACGCCGCCGACTGCACGCGCTTCCTGCGCCGCGTCCACGCCGCACTGCGTCCCGGCGGCCGCGTGGTCATCGTGGAATTTGTGCCGGATGAGGATCGCATCACGCCGCCGGCGTCCGCGAGCTTCAGCCTCGTCATGCTCGGCACCACGCCCGAGGGCGATGCCTACACCTTCGGCGAATATCGCGCGATGCTCGCCGCCGCCGGTTTTCGCGATGCGGAGATCCACCCGCTGCCGCCGACCACCGAGAGCGCGGTGATCGCCACCGCGTGATCACGTCGGCATCGGTGTCGCAGAATCTGCCGGTGAAAATTCCGCCGCGCGTTTCCTTAACTGCCCGCACGCCGCATCAATGTCCGACCCGCGCGCGCGGCGCAGGTGCGCGACAGTGCCGCGAGCGCGCAACCCGGCGAGGAACATCCCCGTTTTCTCCACGCTGCTCGGCGCGTACGCGCGGCCGCGCAGGCTCAGTCCGGTCGGGTTGTAGCGCAGCAAATTTACGCGCATGTGCCGGCCATCGAGGAGTCGCGAAAGGTCGCGGGCTTGCGCGAGCGAATCGTTCACGCCGTCGAGCAGGCAATACTGGATCGTCGTGATGCGCCCGCTGCGGGCCTGGTATCGATCGGCAGCCGCTAGCACATCCTGCACAGCGAAGCGCCTGCCCGCGGGCAGCAGGTCGGCGCGCGTCGCATCGTCCGGCGCGTGCAGCGACAGCGCGAGATGCACGCCGAGATTTGCCTCCGTGAGTTCATCGATGCCAGGCACGATGCCCACGGTGGAAATGGTGATCTGCCGCCAGCCAAATGCACCGAGCGCGGGATCGGCGATGCGCCGCACCGCGGTGAGCACGTTGCGCAAATTCAGCATCGGCTCGCCCATGCCCATGAAGACGATCGTGCGCAGCGTGCGCCCGCCCTCCCGCGCTTCGCGGCGCAACTGGATGAACTGCTCCACGATCTCGCCCGCCGTGAGGTTTCGCTCAAAGCCCGTCTGCGTCGTGGCGCAAAAATCGCAGCTCATCGCGCAGCCCACCTGACTGGAGATGCAACCCGCCGCGCGCTCCGCGTGGTAGTCCGGCATGAGCACCGACTCCACCGTGCGTCCATCCGCGAGCCGCAGCAGCAGCTTGCTCGTGCCATCCGCCGCCACCTGCCGCATCGCCACAGTCGCCGCTTCATTTGGAAAAGTGGCAGTGATGAGTTCCGTCAGCGCTGTCGGCAGTCGCGCGCTTGAGCTCACACTCCGCGCTTTCGCTCCGTACATTTCGCGCAGCACGCGCAACGCATGCGCACCCTTGTAGCCATGCCCTTCCATCCACGCCGCGAGCTCCTCGGCGGAGAGGTCGGGCAGCGAGCGCTGAGTGGCGGGAGTCTGAAGCATGGCAGGGCAAACCGATCGATACGCGCTCGCGCCGCCATCGGCAATGGCGGCACGTCGCCGCCTTTCGTGGAACAACTTTTCCGCAAGCCGCACGTCCGCCACTGCGTGTGCTGGGCGCGCGACGGCACTTCAGCACGCCGCTTTCTGACAACGCGGGCACCACGCCGTCGTCCGCCCGCCGATCGTCGCGTGGCTCAACGGCGTGCGATGCTTCGGGCAGCGCCCGGATTTTTTCCATCGGAAATGGATGAGCCAGTCCGCCGGCGGATCGCTCCAATCCACGCCGATCGATTTGAGCGCGACGCGGCAGACTTTCCTCGCGACCCGCCACAGCACACGCGCCGCCGCAGCCGGCACCCGCCCCGCCGCGAGCCGCGGATGCAGCCGCGCCTGCCAGAGAATTTCATCCGCCATCCAGTTGCCCACGCCGGGGAAAAATTGCTGCATGAGCAAAACCGACTTCAACGGAGCCCGCGCACGGCGCTGCAGGATTTCGCGAAGCCGCGTGAGCGTGAACTCGCGCGAGAGCATCGCCGGCGGCAAATCCGCCCACCAGTCAGGCGCACCCTCGCCGTGATGAAACCGCACGCGGCCAAACATGCGCGGATCGGAAAAAACAAGCGCGCATTCCTTTTGAAAAAGCACGAGATGATCGTGACGCCCCGGCGCGAAATCCGCGGGCTCGGCGCTCAGTTTTCCGGTCATCCCGAGATGCACGCCGAGCCACGCGCCTTTCGAAAACCGGAAGACGATCTGCTTCCCGTACGTCTCCGAAGCCAGCAGCGTCGCCCCGCGCAACACCCGCGCGATGACCGCCGGATCGGCCCCGCGAAAGAGTCGCTTCCCCCCGTGCATGGCCACGCGCACGACGCGCTGCCCGAGCCCGCTGTCCCAGCGTTTCCGAAAATATTCGACCTCCGCGAGTTCAGGCATCGATCAGCAAAACGCGCATCGGCGGTGAAAAGGTTGCATCAATCCCACACATACCGTTCGTCGAATTCCATTTCGTAACGCCGGAGCAGTTCGCGGATTTCATCCTGAAACGAAATCTTGCGATGATGTTCCGCCTGCCCGGCGATGTAGTCGCGCGCCGCCTCCACCTGCGACTGGCCGATGGAGAATACGCCGTAGCCATTCTGCCACGCGAAATCCGCCAGCGCGGGCGATTTGGTTTTCAGCCACACGGAGGAGCCGCGTTTCAATTCCTTCACCACATCCGCCACCGTCGCCGTGCGGGAAAGCACGAAGAGCAGATGCACATGATCTTCCACGCCGCCGATGATGAGGGGCTGGCAATCGAGATGCGTGAGGATGCCGCCGAGGTAGCGGTGGAGTTCCTCGCGGAGCGGTTCATCGCGCAGGAAAGGGCGGCGATCCTTGGTCGAGAAGACCGTGTGCAGGAGGATCTTTGCGAGCGATTGCGCCATGGCGTCAGCGTGGGTGGTCCTCCGGGCTGATTCAACTCTTTCAGAGTTGATGCCTGTGGATGACGGGTTCCCAGGGTAGCCCGCGGCGGGCAACCCTGGGCTGGAAGATTTCAATCCCGTTGGGATTGGCAGCGGAGACCACCAGCGGCGACCACCCGATTGCCTTTAAGCGCAACGCTGCATCACGAATCCCAACGGGATTCCATCATTCAGCCCATGGTTGGCGCGACGCAGGAGCGCCTACCATGGGTCTGCGGACAAAGAATCATCAACCCCGACGGGGTTGCATCACCTGCGCCGCTCAAAGAAACGCCGCCTGCGTACCAAACCGTTGCATCAGCTCAAACCCAAGCACATCCCGGTAAAACCCAATCGCCCGCTCCAAGTCCGCCACCTCCAGATGCACATGGCCAACACGGACGCCAGGATGGATGGTGGTGCTAGCTTAGCGCCGTGATCCATCGGCATTCCAAAGATAGGGATCGAATTCTGCATCTGGCTCCAAATTCTTGAGTGGGCCGTCGTTTGTCCAAATGTGAACCCGGCTCTTAAGTTCACCATAACGTTGTTTAAGCCGAGTTGCTTCCTCGGCTGTAAAGGCATCCACCAATCCAATGCGCTGCTTACTTGCCAATGGAACAAAGCGTTCCAGCAACGGTGGCAGCACGTCTTCAGGCTTTTGTGTCGGCGTGATGATCCAAGGCTCAGATTTAGCCAAACATGTCGCCACTGTGGTGCAAAGCCATGTGGCCAACTTTAGCCGTTCAGCGTCGTGCCTAACATCGGCAATGTGGTCGCCCAACTCGAAGAGACACGGGAGCGGCACAAAGAATCGCCCACCCTTTTTCACAGCTTGCGAAAACCGAGAGCGCACTTCGACACGCGCAGTAGGGTGGCTGTCGCGACCGCATCCCGCAATTTCGAGCAGGTAGCTTGTATCAAGCACGTATAGAGTGGCGCTCACGGCAGATTATGAATCCAAGCTTCCATCTCTTCCTGCCGCACCTGTTCGTAATTGCCTCGCAGGTGCTGTTCATAGAGTCGGCGGGTGATGAGGTCGCCTAGCCGGCCTTTCTCTAAAAGCTCGATGTAGCCCGGCAACTCTAGCAGCGGGATCAGCCGTGCTTGCCTCGTTGCATCCATTTGCGCGACGAACAGCACAGCTCCCGTTTGTTCCGGAGTCAGTGCGTTAAGCGTAGCGGGATTATGGGTAGTGACAAGCGAGCGGAGACCGTTGCGAACGGAACACTCGAAAAGCGCCTCGGTGAGGACCTGAACCCGGCTAGGGTGGACGCCGTTGTCGAACTCCTCAACGATAACACGCTGGCCGCGAGCGCTGGTTTCAAGCGCGGCAAGCACAGCAAGCGCGCGCAGCGTGCCGTCGGAAAGGACGCGTGCAGGAATTGGTTTGTCCCGCCCGGCGACCTTGAAGCCGAACATTACGTCCTGCGCTTTGGTGCGGATAAAATCGAAGCCCGTGAAGGGCTCATCGGGAAGTTGAGCGATGCGGGCTAAGATACGGCGAGCGACGGCACTGCGGTCCACAAGAAGGCTTTTGACCTCCCCGTCCTTAGTCTGCTGTCTGACGAACCGTTTACGATGAAGATCTGCGAGCACTGGCGAGAGATTGAATCCGTTTCGCGCCAACCGCGTTTCCGATTCCCGCTCATAGTCTCTCATCAATTTCGGGATCGGATCGAATACCGTTGTAGGAGCCAAAGTGCGCACGACCGCATCAATGAGTTCCAAGGTTTCAGAAAGCTGATCGTTGCTCCGTGCGAAACGCGGGTATTGCGACAAGGCCGACCGGTCTGCCGCAGCAGCCGCGATCGGTTTCTTTCCGCCTCGTGCGAAATTATCGTAACGAACGAGATTATCAGCCGAAGGTGAATCGGCGTCGCTCGCCAGCACTTCAAAAACTGGAATGTCGCGCCCCTCCGTGCGGAGCGATTCCGCAGCAATGCGAGGCTCCTTGCCGGTGCGAACACTGATCTCGTAGCGGACCTCCCTGTTACCTTGAGCTGTTTCCACTGTTCCTCGGTATCCAAGCAGAAACTCCTTCTCTCCCCAACTTGCACATGCGTCGAGTCCGCCTCGCACCTCTAAGCCGCCCTCACGCCCAAGGTCGGTGATCTCGTGCAGCGGCCGACCGCTTGTTAAGAAACAGAGTAGCTCGATCGCTTCGATCAGATTGCTCTTACCAGCGCCGTTGGGGCCCACCAAAAGCGTGACCGGTTCATCGAAGCTTAGTTCCGCCTCCGAGAAGTTTTTGAAATGGCGCAGATAAAACATAAAAGGTGGAGCGGTTGTCTATCAGTCTTAAGCCTTCGCGTAAACCTCCGCGCCCTTTTCCACGAACTCCTTCGACTTCTCCGCCATCCCTTTCGCCAGCGCCTCCTCTTCGGCCACGCATTGTTCGGCGGCGTATTTGCGGACGTCTTCGGTGATCTTCATCAAGCAGAAGTGCGCGTGTGATTGATGCACAAATCGAGTTGCCGCATTGGTGCCGGGCTATTCGGTTGCCTTGGCCTGCTCGAACAAGCCGTCCACCGTTTCCCCGGCGAAAAGCTGGTCGCGCGCTTTGACGTAGTCGCCGGAGCCGACCTGGAGCGTGGCGAGCAGGCGGGCAACTTTGGAGACCGGCATTTTTTCCAACAGGATCGCGGTGGCTTCCCCGATGGTGGCGAGTTCGTTTTCGACGGTGATGCTCATGGCTGGGACTGGTTGGAGATGAAGTTTGGCGGTGTCTGAACGGTCAGCGTCCCAATGTATCGTCTAATCACGCGGTCGTCACAAGTCAGGAAGTAGTCGGCGTATTTGCGGACGTTTTCGGTGATTTTCATCGAGCAGAAGTGGGGGCCGCACTCAAGCGTAAGCCAGCCTGCCGCGCGGCTCCGGGATGGGACGGCCGAGGGAGCGGGCGGTGTCGATCCACTCCTGAATGACGACTTGCGCGCTGGCGACCGCTTTCTCGTAGGTCGCGCCGTCGGTCATGCAGCCGGGGAGTTCGGGCACCTGGGCGATGAAGCATCCGTCGGCTTTGCTCCAGTAGATGATGAGTTCGTAGCGCATATCACTCGATGTCGAATTGGTATTTGAGCAGGAGATCGCGGACCTGCTTCACCTGATAGGGCTTCGCCTGTCCGCCTTTGGGTTGGAGATTAACGATTTCCGCCACGCCGTCGCGGAAAATGATTTGGTGGCTGCCCCGGACAGAGCGCGGGGCGAACGTGTTTTCAGCCGGGTGGGTTTTTCTGGCATGGTGTGTCTTTCAAGTTTGAGGCTTGCGTGCTTTCGCGGCGGTGAGGCGGGCGGCCAGTGGCGCGAGACCTTCAGGCAATGGCTGCATCACGCCGAGCAGCGCGCTCATGGAAGCGCAATCGGCCCGGTGCTGCTCGCACTGGCGCTGGAATGTACAGCGCGTCTTGGTGCAGACGAGCGTCTGCGGGGAGCCTTGGCGATCGGTGACGTGCGTCATGTCGAGGCTGTGCTTCTCGATCATCTGGTGCAAATGCTGGCGGCGATCCTTGCGCACGCGGAAGCGGGCCACCTGCGCCTGCGCATCAATGGCGAACTCGTGCAACCCGCAACAGTCCTCGCACGCGCAGGAAAGGTTCACAGGCTGCCGCCAGTCGGTCGGCGGCGCAGGCGGCTGCTCGCTGCGAGCGAGGAGAAATTCCGACGCGTGAACCCACAGCCGTCCACATTCGGCGTCGGAGGAAAACGCAGTCCGCTCCCGATCGCGAAGCAGCGTCAGCGCGGGCACGATGACCTTGGCGGGATCGAACACCGGCGCGTTCTGCACGATGGCCGCGGCGGCTTGCGTGCGCAGCGTGGCTGCGTCCAATGCGCGCAGACACTCCAGCAAATCGGCGACCGTCGCCGCATCCACGGGCTTCGCCTTTTCCACGCGCTCCCAGTCGGCACCCGCACGAAGATCGCTCGGCGGCTTCAGGCCCGGCAATGCCTCGACGATGACCGCCGCCACCTCGCGCAATGCTGCCGGCCAATCCGCGTCGAGCTTCCCGCCCAACTCGCGGATGATGCAGACGAGCAGATTCACGCAGGCCCGGTGAAACAACGGCATGTTGTCGCGGACGAGCGCGGTCAGGAGTTTCGCCGAATGCTTCGGCCCGAGCAGCACGACTCCCGCAGCGAGCGCCTCGTTTTCGCCGCCGTCGAATCCGCGCGTGACGACGCCGCGGATGAAGCGCTCCAGCAAGGCCGCGTCGTCCAGCTTCACGAGCAACCGGAGCATCTCCGCACGGCTGGGCTCCGTGGCGAGACTGCGGTATGACCAGTCTGCAGGCGGATTGTCCCAAGCCTCGATGATTTGCCTGGCGATCGCGGAAGCCGCGCCGTCGCCCGCCGCGATGCGCTCGTGCAAATGCGGCAGCGCCGCGCTGACGCCCGCCTGCAACAACACCGCCGCGAAACGCTCGCACGGCCAGATCACCAGCGCCGCGCGATGATACGAACGCTCG
This sequence comes from Chthoniobacterales bacterium, assembly GCA_038239865.1. Lineage (GTDB taxonomy): Bacteria > Verrucomicrobiota > Verrucomicrobiia > Chthoniobacterales > Chthoniobacteraceae > SXWH01. The sequence goes on along the minus strand of JBBSEI010000035.1, from coordinate 3,905 downwards.
AAACTCGCGCCTTCGTTGCCGCTCGCTTCCAGGAGCCGCTGCTCGTCCGGCTTCTCATCGTCGAGCGCGCCCGCCGGCAGCAGCTCGCCCGGCTCCAGCGGCAGCTCGCCGAAGTCCACCGACGCATCCCGCAGGTCACGCCACTGCGCCACAAAATGCCGCCAGTCGCATACCCCGACGATTTCGAATTCGTCGCCGCCGGCATCTTCGGATTCCTCCTCGTCGTCCTCATCATCGTCATCGTAACGCCCCCGCCGGCGCGCGTAGGGGTCGGTATAATTCTCCTCCGCGCTGCCCGATTCCTCGATGTGAACGATGCCGAGATGCACCGCACATTCCGCACGTTCCGCCGCCTGCGTGAGCACCTTCACACGCGCCGCGTCCGCGGACTTCAATCCCGCGAATGACAAACCTTCCGGACTGTATTGATGTTCGAGCAGCCACGCGATTTTTGCCGGAGCTTCACTCTCGACGAGCTGTTCCTTCAGCAACTTCGCCGCTGCCGCGATTTGCTTTTCGTAATCGGGTGCCTGAACGGATTCACCTTTGCCCTTCGCTCCGCGTTGCTGCACCAGATTGTAAACTAGGCAGACGCGATGACCCGCCGTGATGAGCCGCACCTCGTGTTCGCAGTCCGCATAGAACGCCGCAAAGGAAACTTCCGAAACCTCCGCGCTGCTCACGTCCACCGTTACCTCGCGCCCCGCGTGGCGGATCACCAGTTCCCCGCCGCGATGCGCCGACGGCAGCACCACCACGAGCGTGCCGAACATGCCGCCCACTTTCTCTGTGTCACGATGCGCGAGAAAAAATCCGCCCGCGTCATACACGAGCATCTTGTAAAGCTCCGCGCCCACCGCCATCCCCTCGCAGCCGAGGCCCGTGATGGCCTGCTTCAAAATTCCGTCAAAAGTCCCCGCCCACGACTTCCCGCCGAGTCGCACTTTCTCCGGCGGCAACTGCCACACCTTGCGCACCGACTCATCGAGGATCGTCGCCTCACCGCGACCATAAGGCGCGCGCGTCGCCTGCTGAATGAGCTGCCGGATTTGCGCGTCCGGCACGGGGAACGACAGCACCCCCCACGCCCTCCACCTCCACTTTCGGCATCGGAATTTCCATCGCACCGCTCACAAAAAAATCCCCCGCCCGCTCGACGCCCTTGAGCAATTTCTCCAGCGGCTTCAGGCTCTCGTTGTATTCAATGCGGATGGGGACATCGGACATGACGCAAATGCTGGACGGCCGCCACCGGGCAGGCAAGCCGGCGTGTGTCCGAGGGAGAAAACGCCGTAGCCATTCTGCCACGCGAAGTCCGCCAGTGCGGGCGATTTGGTTTTCAGCCAGACGGAGGAGCCGCGTTTGCATTCCTTCACCACATCCGCCACCGTCGCCGTGCGGGAAAGCGCGAAGAGCAGATGCACATCATCCTCCACGCGGCCGATGATGAGGGGTTGGCATTCGAGAGTTTCGTGAGGATGCCGCCGAGGGTGCGGTGGAGTTCCTCGCGGAACGGTTCGTCGCGGAGGAAAGGGCGGCGATCCTTGCTCGAGAAGACCGTGTGCAGGAGGATCTTTGCGAGCGATTGCGCCATGGCGTCAGCGTGGGTGGTCCTCCGGGCTGATTCAACTCTTTCAGAGTTGATGCCTGTTGATGACGTGTTCCCAAGGTAGCCCGCGGCGGGCAACCCTGAGCTGGATTTCAATCCCGTTGGAATTGGTTTGCCGTGCGGAAGGAAGGACTTGGGTCGTATCTGAAGACGCTGTTCAGCGAGAAAACTTTTGCCATCAGGGCTTGCGCCGCTTCTCCGAAACCCGGAAAGTTTGCGCCCTATGAGTCCTTTCCATTCCGGAATGAATCATTGGCAGCGGCAGTGGTTGAGCGATCGCCTGCATAAGAAGGATGCTTTGCCGCAACCACCACCCGAGCCTCTTTCGACGCCGGCACCGAAACCAAAAGCCAAAAAGACCAAACCGAAATCTTCCAAACCGAAGTAAGGGTCATGGTTACACGCCGCTCGCCATCGGGTTCCAATTTGCGAACGTGCCCGAATCCCAACGGGATTCCATCGGTCAGCCCAGAGTTGGTGCGAGGCACGAGCACCTACCCTGGGTTCGCCCACAAAGAATCATCAACCCCACCGGGGTTGCATCACCTCCACATTCCTCGTTCACGCATGCATCGTCGTTATCGAATCGCGCGCATCATTCAACCCTTTCAGGGTTGATGCACTTTGTCGGTTCGATTCCCAGGGTAGCTCGTGCCTCGCAACCCTGGGCTGGATGATTTCAATCCCGTTGGGATTGACAGCGGAGACCACCCGATTGCGTTTCATCGCAACGCCGCATCACGAATCCCAACGGGATTCCATCATTCAGCCCATGGTTGGCGCGACGAAGGAGCGCCTACCATGGGTCTGCGCACAAAGAATCATCAACCCCAACAGGGTTGCATCACCTCCACCGTTTAAAGAAACGCCGCCTTCATCAGCTCAAACCCCAGCACATCCCGGTAAACCCCAATCGCCCGCTTATTGCTGCTTGTCACCATCGTCGCGAGGATAAGGTATTTCATCAGCGAGTTCGTCACGATTGATTTTCGCAAGCACGAAAAAATGTCTAGTATCAACGATCCGCAAGCGACGGTTAATTGAATCGTAGTAAAGAAACGGGGGCTGAATGCCTTCCTGTATTGCTGGTAATCGGGTGAAGAGGTTTGTCACGTCGCCATTCCTTATCGTTTCCTTATCCGTGCGGTGATGCACGTCTCGAAGCAGCTGGAGCAAGCGATTTTTCTCAATCCCATCGTTCATTTGTTCAACGGCAGTTTTGCAAATAACCAGCGTCAAATAGTAGGGTAGGAGAAGTGGATCGCCTTCATTGGAACGAACACGGCTGTTTCCGGCAATGACCTGAAGCGTTTTGAGTAATTGTCCTCTTTGAGCATTTACCTTCGCTTCTAATGTTTTCTGAACAAAGGCGGGGTCTTTCAATTGCCACTCATCTTTTGTCTCATTCACGCCATAGAATTGGCAAAACGTCTTGAGAAACTCCTGAAACATTCCAACGTTGCCATACGAGTTCTGGATGAACGTATTGACGATATCGTCGTGCATCGTCACGCCTAGCAACTTGGATCCTTCAACAGCGATGCGCCTAAAATCGGTATCATTCCACGGCTCGACAGGAACTTCGATCAACCGGTCCTGCAAATCTCCATTATAAGCCATGAGGTGATTCGCCTCCCACCATATTCCTAAGATGATAAAGCGAACCTTGATCTCGTGGAATGTCTTCAAGTCGAACGCCAACTGTTGCTGAACCTCCGCCGCGAGATAGTGAAAGTTCTCCAGAATGATGAACTTATGGAAGGATATGGCATTAAGGAGTTCCCCGATGGATTGGGCTTCGCTGAAGTCAAACGCGACGAATTCATTTGTTAAGCCCAGTTGCTGGCTTCCTTCAACTTCAGCGCCTGTTTCCGCTTTCGCTCCGCCGATCCAAGGGATCATGGCTTTGAATCCAACCTTCGTCGTCACCTTCCCGCCGAATGTCGATTCCTTGGTCTCGATCGTTTGAATCTTCACTCCGGTTTGCCGCAGCACCGAGCTGTAAATGCTCTCGGTTGTCATTTTGGGAGCGCATCTCACAATGACACATTTACTGTCTGGCATGAGCTTTTGCCGGAGGGATGTTTTGCCCTGCTTTGATGAACCGTAGACAACAATGTGGTGATCCGTAGCGACCGCAGCCTTAAACTTATCGTCAACGGTTTCCCTCGTGACATAGCTCAAGACAGGTTCTGCCCGAATTCCAAAGACCTCGTCAGTTCTCGGCATAAAAAATCCTTCCTAGCAGCCTGTCGGACTTGATGGCCGACGAGGGGGGGTGTGGTGCGGCGGGTGG
>JBBSEI010000034.1:0-41162 GCA_038239865.1 Chthoniobacterales bacterium | reverse complement strand
TCCGAGTGATTCAGCATCTTGAGGTAAAAAGGGAGTTGCCACTTCGTCAGCACCTCCTTGAAAAAAGCATCCCCCGTCGCGCGATACGCCTGCACCAACGCGACCGCAAACCACGCCCCATCGTGCATCGTATCCAGCGCTTCGCCCTCGATGAATCCCTCCGGCTTTCCCGCCTGCGCCACGTGCAGATATTCGTAAATGATCCCGCGCTGCGGCGAACTCTCCGTCTTCTTCATGTGATGATCGAAGACGTATTGCGCGAGTTGTTTCATGAAGACCTTCGTCTCCTCCACCGTCATCCGCGCCCCGCGATACGCCCCGGCCCAAGCCGGGTCACGATCCAGATCCACCGGAGCCGCCGCTCCGGCCGCCGATGGGTCGGTGAGGCCAAAAGTCATCAGCGCAGCAAGCCAAACATCGCGGAGCGGGAGCAGGAGGATTTTCATGGCCCGTCCGTTTTAGGAAGCCGCCGCCAAGCCGTAAAACGAATTTCCTAAGCGCCACCCCCGGCGCGGCAATCAGGGAGCATCCCGAAGCCCGCTTCACCCCATCGGTCCGGCAACGGCCTCGCCGGCCAACTCTGCGTGGTGATTCCCGAGAAGGATACAGTGACCGCGATCACCGCCGACACGAACAGCTCCAAAGGCGAGATGAACCCCATCTGGGATCATCTGCTCCCCGCCTTCGGAGCCGATGCGCTCCCCGCCGATGCCGCCGGTCAGGAAAAGCTGAAGCAGGCCGTTGCGAATCTGGTGACCCATCCGGCTCCGGCAAAGAAGTGAGCATGGGCATGGTGCGCGCCAGAAAAGGGCACGCCTATTCTTTCGGGGGCTCCTCGCGCACCACGCAGGATTCCTCGTGTTCCGCGTGCGCGTTCGTTCCCGACAGATACCGCGCCCGTGCGTCGGAGAGATACGCCGTTCGTTCCTCCCGGCTCATCGCGAAAAGATGGCGGCTGGTGGCTTCGCGCCACTTGCGCGATTCGGCCACAGCATTGAAGCCCGGGATCGGTTCAGGATTCGTTATCGGAGTCGGCATAGATGAGTTCCTTGGGGTTCACGATACTCAGCGACGGATAGCCTTGCAACAGATTCACCGCGTTGAAGCCCGCTTCGCGCCGGACGTTCACGAGATGCCGGAAGTTCCAGCTCACGAGATACGGAATGCGGTGCGTGGAGCAGACCGCCACATGCAAAGCATCATCGGCAAACTTCGGGCTTACGACACCCGCCCGCAGATATTCCTCCGCGAGGTCTTCAGCCTCCTCCGTCGCCATCAGCAGCCCGCTGGCGTCTTGAAACGTATCCAGAAACAACTGCCGGACATTCTCCGGCGCATTTTCCAGCTCACGCTCCGTCACGATCGAAGTCAAAAAGCCCCACTTCCCCGCCTGAGCCTGCGCCCAAAGCTCGCGCGTGTCGGCCATCCACTCCTTGTCGAAGTAGCCGCCGATCACGGAAGTGTCGAGGTAGAGCGTGGGGACTTTCATGGGGAAAGGCGATATCGGCGATCAGTCGGACCCCGCTTTACGGGCGCTTCACGAACGTGAGGACGCGAGTAACGAACCCAGTCAACTCTACTGCATTAACGGCCTCGGCTTCCCATGCGGGATTTGTGTCGTGATGGAACCGATTCGCATATTCAACGATATCGCGAAGTTCATGGATATCTTGGGTGTTGAGGATTTGCTGCGGAGTGTTCACGCGCTGGTCGCAAAGGCCACGAAATGGTCCGAGCAGCGTTCCCGGAGGAAAGTGTTCGGGACATGCGACACGAAAGAATGCTTCGAGATGCGGACGAACCGAACAGGCGATCTCACGCTCGTTAGCCCCGGCGTTGAGCAAGTAATCCCGAAGAACTGAATGCCGCCGATCATGTTCTGTAACTGAATCGCGAGCGACATTCCACGCCTCTATCGTTGATCCGTTTCCATCGCGAACGACATGCAGCGCGACTCGCGTGGCGGGATCTGCACCCTCCCAGATTCGGCAGAGGAAAGGCTTGCTGTGTGAGAGGACAACAACCTGAGCAACGCGAGTGGAAAGGCGTCGGACTTCTTGAACCGTCGTCAACGAGCGATGCTCGTCCAGACTGGATACGGGGTCGTCTATGACGACCGTCTTATTGGCACGATTAGGGTCGAGCTCGATTGATGCGAAGAAGAACGCCAACGCCAAAGCGTTCCGGTCTCCTGCGCTCAACGTGTTCTTAAACGAATGGTCTCCCGCTTGAGGATTTCCGCCAGCCACAGCGACTGCCATGTTGTTGATCACAACATCGTAGGTGCACGTCGATCCAAAGCGCGTGTTTGCTGCCGTTACACTGTCGAGGTGAAACCCAGCGTTGAATCGAACGAGGTGGCGATTGATGGCTGCTTGGTAATTCGGAAAGACGTTCGCACGATATTGTTCAAGGGCGGTCCGAGCTTGGTCGCGTAGTTGTTCGGTTGCAGCTTTAGCCGTCTTCTCCGCCAAATAGTCAGCACAAAGCGCAGATGTTGCCGCGATATGGCGCGATTGAACGGCTTTCAAGCGTAACAAGGTAGCGATGATTGCCGATGGGTTTGCGTTCGCGGTCCGCTGCTTCACGGCAGCGATAGCTTGGTTCGGAAGTGTCAGTTGTTGATTGATGGCAGCAATTGTGGCGAGGTTTGCTTCGTGGAGTTGCACCGCTGCACGCACAGCATCGGGAACCACGACAGCGTCTAGCGGAGCAGCCTGTTTCTGCGTCAGAAGTGCGGCCAACTGGTTGCGTGCTGCCTGCCAGTCACGGACAATCATAGCCGTATCCACTTGGAACTGGGGAATCTCTGCGAACCGTGTCCAGAACTGTCTCCGCTCGCTAAGAATACGCACCGCACGCTCAAGGCCGGTTGCCACGTTGTCGGTGTGGGCTTGGTTCAAAGCTGCCGTTGTGCCTGCAATATTCCGCTGCAAAGTCCGATAGGCATCGCTGAAGAATGCGCGGTAATGGCCAATCACGGGAGAGCCGCCAAGATCCTGCGCGCAGAACACGCATTCGCCTGCAACGTGAGGCGGGCGCTCTGCCTGTCGCCGCATTCCTTCTCCAATCCATTCTTCAGCGCCGCGTCCTGAAGTTGCGAGATGCTCTTGGACCCGAGCGGCTGCCGCAGCATCCAGTTCCGGCACTCCGGCTTGAAGCACCGCATCAATGGCTTGGAGATCGAAGGCGGGGAAACTGAGCAGTTCGAATGCGGGAGTATTGCGAACCGGGTCTTGCTCACGAGCCGCCGCGAGGTTTGTTTCGGCTGCTTCAATCTCCGCTGCAACGTTCGGGTTGACTGGCAACGCGCAAAATTGATCGACCGTCAAATCACCAAGGTCTGCAGTTGGAATAGCCGATCCTCGCTGCCGCAAGGTTTGGTTATGCGTCTCTACCCGCGCTATCAGATTCTGAAGTTGTTGATTCAAGGCGATGCCTTGGACGCCTAAGATCAACTCATGCAACTTCTGTCGGTGATCGACCCCAACCGCGAGCCCGGAATAGACGTTCTGGTCGATGAACACATCGTCGAAGATTACCGTGTTCGCGAGAGTTCGGCTCCAAGCTCCATTCTGAAACATCGCCGCCGGTGGCCCACCAGCGCATCCGATGACGACATGCGGAGGATGCTGTGAGGCGAGACGCCTGCGCTCCATAATCGGAATTGCATCGCCCGTTGCGAGAGAACGAAGAATCGCAGCGAGCGTTGTCTTGCCACGTCCATTCTCCGCATAGATCAAAGTGAGACGACCAAGCGCAAGGTTTGCCGCTGTCGTTACCGAATCGAAGCGCCCGATATTTCTAATGAGCTGAAGGTGATTGATCATGGACGGCCTTGTTTTTCCAGTTCGCGACCCTCTCCGGGAAGCTCTCAGGCCTCCCGCTCCGCGTGGATTTTGACATGGAGATGGATGTGCTCATTGACGAGGTGTTTGCCGAGGGAGCGAAAATGTTTGCCGGAGCCGTTGTGACTGCCGTATTCGGTGCGGTCGAGTGCGAACTGGCCTTGGCGGCTGATACGCCGGATTCACATCCCGCCTTTGGGCGTCGCCTCGACGATGACGAGCTTTTGGATATGGAAGGGCACATCGTTGGGAGGTTTGGCGAAGGAGCGGTAGATGCCGACGAAGGCGAGGCTGGCCTCGGGTGGCACGACGCAGCCGGCCATGACGATCCATTTCCAATGGTCCCGGGCGTTTTGGATCGAGCCGGTGACCTGATCGCTGGAGTTGGTCGTGAACTTCACCTGAATGTCCTGCCCGGCCTCATGCGGGATGTGGCAGAGCACGGTAAAGCTCACGGTCTTGCCACCCACACGGGCCAGCGTCGCGCCGGTGATGCTGATGGTCGCGGAAAAATTGGCCCGCGGCCGATTGACTGGATGGCTTTCGCGACTACTTTCCAGAGCGCTCCCCTCTCCCGCAATTCTAACGATGCCAACTTTCCGAATAACGATTCTCGTCACCATGCTGCTGACCGTTTCCGGTGTGGCATGGGGCAAGGATTCATTGCTCGACCAGAAGAAGGCGCGGAAGCCTGCGGCGGAGGAGCAGGCGCTCCTCGGGCCGAATTCCGGCAGCCTGCGCTACGATCCGCGGATGATCCGCGCGGCACAAATCGCGAAGCAGCGCGCGAATCCCCGGATGACGTGGCACTGCTGGCGCTCGGTGAAGGATGCCCTGCTGGCGGCGAAGGTGGTGGATGCCCGCCCGACGAGCGCGTGGGCGAAGCAGGCGGGCGATGAGCTTTGCCGGAAATACGGCTTCCAGAAATTGCGGACGCGGAATCCCTACGCGGCACCGGTGGGCGCAGTGATCGTGTACGGGGGAAAAGACGCCGGCCATGTGGAACTGCGGATGAAGGATGGTTTCGTGAGCGATTTCATTTCGCGCACGCCGTATCCGCGACCGCTGGTGGGAATCTACGTGAAGCCTGCGTAGCCTCTCGCCCAAGGGCGGCGTGCGACGCGGCATTTTCGAGGACGCACTGGCTGCAGGTGCGCAATGGGCGGGGATCGGTCGCGGAATTACACCAGGCCCGGCACGCTGGTCTTCGTGCTCGATCCGAAGACGTCCGTTTCCACGTTCATGCGCTGGAGCATCTGGACGAAGAGATTGCAGAATGGCGTGTTGTTCTTCGTGTCGAGGACGAGGTGCTGGCCGTGCTTGAAGCCGCCGCCGGCGAGCAGGAGAGGGAGGTTTTTCGTGTCATGCGAATTCGCGTTCCCGAGGTTGCTGCCGAAGAGCACCATCGTGTTGTCGAGCAGCGCGCCGTTGCCTTCCTTCTTCGCCTTGAGCGCGGCAATCAATCCGCCGAGCGCGTGGATTTCCGCCTTCTCGATGCATTCGAGCTGGCGGATTTTTTCCGGGTCCTGTCCGTGATGCGAAAGTTCGTGGTGGGCCATCGTCACGCCGTCCACGAGCGGAACGTCGCCGCGGCCCTGCACGAGAATGGTGATGACGCGTGTGGAATCCGTCTGGAGCGCGAGCGGGACGATCTCGAAGAGCAGTTTCATGCGGCCGATGAGATCCTTCTCCTCGGTGATGTCCGTGGGCGGCTGCGCGTCCACCTTCGGCTTCGGCTTGCGCGCCCATTCCTCGGAGAGCACGAGGCGCTGCTCCATCTCGCGGATCGAGGTGAAATATTCGTCGAGCTTCTCGCGGTCCGCCGCGCCGACGCGTGCGCCGAAGCGCTTCGCCTGGCCCTGCACGGTGTCCATGATGCTGCGGCCTTCGCGGAGCTTTTGCATCTGCGCGGCGACGGCGTCCTTCGTGCCTTCGAGGAAGAGCTTCGCAAAAACCTGCGACGGCTTCGAGTCGGCAGGCACCATCACACCGCTGCGCGTGTAGCTCTGGCTGGTGTTGTTCGTGCCGAGCACGAGCGACGGGAAGCGCGTTTGGATCCCGATTTTCTCCGCGATGAACTGGTCGAGCGAGATCGTGTTGCGGAAGCCGCCGAGGCCGGGGTGTTTTGCGGAAGTGAGCCACGTCATTTCCGAAGTATGCCCGTCCGCGCCTGCCTGATCGGGATGCGAGACGCCGGAGAAAACGGTGAAGTCGCCGCGATGTTCCTTAAGCTGTTCGAGGTAGGGCGTGAGCGTGTAGTCGCGTCCGGCTTCCTTTGGAAAAAGGCTCGGCGTGTAGATGCCGAGCGAAGTGCAGATGGCGACCATTCTGCGCGGCGCAGCGGCGTCGGCGGCGAGCGCACGCGGCCACATGGCATCGAGATAGGGGAGTGCGAGCGCAACGCCCGCGCCGCGGAGGAATGCGCGCCGCGAGATGGGTTGCTGGGCAATGTTCATTTTGAGGATGGGTTACTTATTCAGGAAAAGGGGGCTTTCGACAACCTCATGCACGAGCGTGCGCAGTCCGCTGCCTTTCGCCTTCACGCTCGCGATGATGCGCGCGACTTCCGTGCGGTCGGCAAAGCGGATGCCTGCGCCGGTCGCATACGTGAGCAGATTTTCCGTCACGTTTTTCAAGACCTGGTCGCGCTGTTCGAGCAGCAGCTTTTTGAAATCCATCATGTCCTTGAATTTCCGCCCGTCGCGGAGTTCGCCCGTCGCGTCCACCGGCAGGCCGAGCTTGTATTCCCAGATCCCGCGCCCGTTGATTTTGCCGGGCGGCTTGTCGCCCTTTTCCTGCGAGCGGTAGCGTTCGCGCCAGCCGCCGATCACGTCGAAATTTTCCAGCGCGAATCCCGGCGGATCGATGTCGCGATGGCATGTGGCGCACGACTCTACGCTGCGGTGCTTCGCGAGTTGCTCGCGGATCGTCGAGGCTCCGCGCGTGTCGGGCTCGATGGAACCCACGTCGGCGGGCTGCGCCGGCGGCGGCGTGCCGAGCAGGCGTTTCATCACCCACGCGCCGCGGATCACCGGCGATGTCGTCGTGCCGTTTGCACTCACTTTCAAAATCGCCGCCTGCGTGAGCAGTCCGCCGCGCGGCGAACCCGCGGGCAGCTTCACGCGCTGGAAATTTTCGCCCGTCACAGATTCGATGCCGTAGTGCTCCGCGAGCGGACGGTTCAGCATGAGCCAGTCGGAGTGGATGAAATTTGCGGTGCTCTCATTGCGCGCGAGCATCTCGGTGAAGAACGCCTCCGTCTCGCCGACCATTGAGTTTTGCAGCACCTGGTCGAATTCCGGGTAGAGCCGCTTGTCCGGCGAGGTTGCCTCGATGTTCCGCAGGTCGAGCCACTGACCGGTGAAATTTTCCGTGAACGCATGCGCCTTCGGACTCGCGAGCATCCGGTCCACCTGCGCGCGCAATGTCGCGGGCTGTGCGAGTTTTTTCGCGGCGGCGAGGGCAAGCAATTCGTCGTCGGGCATCGTGCTCCACAGGAAATATGAGAGCCGCGAGGCAAGCGCGAAGTCGTCGAGCTTGCCGGGGCGCTCGTCGAGGATCAGGAATTGCGGTGCAGTGAGCACCGCGCGAAAGCCGACCTCGATCGCATCCTCGAACGACTTGCCCGCATCGAGCGCATCCGTCACCAGCTTCACGAACGGCTCCGCCTCGCCGCTCTCGATCGGACGCCGGAATGCACGCCGTGCGAATCGCTCGATCACTTTTTGCGCAGCGTCCTTCGGGTTCTCCGGCTTCAGAGCGTAGGGCTGCTTGCGATTTTTCCGCCACACCTGCTTGTTCGCCGGCACCTCCACGAGAGGAATGTCGCCGAAGAGCCGCTTCGTCTGCGGCGTCGGCCAGCTCTCGGCGAGCGGTCCCTCGACCTCCGCCCATTGCAGCGCGATCCCCGCGCCCTTGAAGGTCGGCGCGCTGATGTTGTTCACGCTTTTGCCGTCCGCGTCATAGCCCGTCCCGGACGGCTCGATGCGGATGAACTCGCCCGCGTTCAGCGCGACATTCAGTTCCGCCACGCGCGGCTTGTCCGGCGGGATGTCGAAGTAGCCGAGCGAGCGCCGCGCCCGGTAATTGTCCGCGTAAACGATCATCATCACGTTGCGTCCGGCGGTCTGGTGGCCGTAGGCGGAAATGCGGATGCGGTAGCGGCCCGCTTGCTTCACGGAAAACTGCTTGAGCTCCGGCGACGGATACCCGCCGTGAAACCACACGATCGCATCCGGCAATTCCTTCAGCGTCTGCCGGTGAATTTTGTTCTGGTTCTTCGGATCGGCGACGCCGTCCGCCACCTCGAACTGCTTCTTCACGCCGGGCTCGTCCTTGTAAAAATAACGCTTCGGCGTGCTCTCCGCCGGCGGACGAAAATCCATCGCCTCGGGAATCGCCGCGTCCACGGCCTCCAGATATTTCTCGATGTGCAGTTGCGAAATGCGCAGCCCCTCCGCGACCGTGTCGAAGCCGTGCGACGGCGTGTCGTTTGGAATGATGTGCCGCATCGGCGTCTCCACGCCGAGCAGCTCCTGCACGGTGCGCTCAAATTCCAAACGGTTCAGCCGCCGCAAAGGCACACGCCCGTCCGCCGCCTGCACCGCCTTCTCCACCTTCACGATCCCGCCGCCGATGGCCTCCAGCAGCGCGCGTTTCGCCGCCGCATCCGGGCGCGCTTTTTTCGGCGGCGGCATCTCATCCGCCAGCACGCGGTCGAAAATTTTCACCCATTCCGCGCGATCCTTCTCCGTGTTGAACTTCACCGGCAGCGCCTCCAGATCGAGCCCGCCCTTTTTCTCCGTCGCGTCATGGCAATTCGTGCAGTGCTTTTCGAGAAAGGCCGTCACGTGAGCGGGACCGTCAGCCTTCGCGGCGGCGACGTTTGCATTCAGCGCAGCGACGGAGACGGCGAGCAAAGTGAGTCGGAGGGAAGAATGGAGCGAAGGCACGCCTGAGAAACTACGACTGACGCGCTGCATTAGGAAAGGTCGGGCATGTCTCGGGGAGCGCGGGCGTCCCGAGGCCCGTCGTCCTGCATTGGAGGCCTGCGCGGGAGTATGCGGGGCGCCGCAGGTCTGCTATGAGTCGGGGGATGATCCCATTTTTCCAAATCCCCCGCGCATCCCGACGGCGAACGACTCCCGGCGAACGCAAACTCCGCCGGTGCGCGCGCCGATGAGTCGCGGGCGTCTGAATTTCCGCGTCGAGGCGCAGGCCACGGGAACGCACGCACGCGCGGCGACGTTTCACACGGCGCACAATGAAGTGCGCACGCCGCTCTTCATGCCCGTCGGCACGCAGGCGACGGTGAAGGGCCAGCTCACGCAGTCGCTCGAGGACGCGGGCTCGCAGATCCTGCTCGCGAATACGTACCACCTCCTGCTGCGCCCGGGCCCGGAAGTTTTCCGGCGCACCGGCGGCATTCATGGATTCATGAGCTGGAAAAATTCCGTGCTCACGGATTCCGGCGGGTTCCAGATTTTCTCGATGCAAAACGAGCGCACGATGACGGAGGAAGGCGCGAGCTTTCAGAGTTACCTCGATGGCCGGCGCATCCTGCTCAGCCCGGAGGTGAGCATCGAGACGCAGCGCGCGATCGGCAGCGACATCATGATGGCGCTCGACCAGTGCATCCCCTCGACTGCCGGCGAAGCCGAGGCGCGCGCGGCGCTGGAGATCACGCAGCGCTGGGCGGCGCGGAGCCTCGCGGCGCGCGGCGATTCGCCGCAGGCCCTTTTTGCGATCGTGCAAGGCGCGCTCTTTCCCGAGTTGCGGCGCGAGAGCGCGGCGGGGCTCACGGAGATGCCGTTCGATGGATTCGCGATCGGCGGCCTCGCGGTCGGCGAGAGCCGTAGCGAGCGGCAGGACACTTGCGAACTCACCACGCAACTTCTCCCTCACGATCGCCCGCGCTATCTCCTGGGCGTCGGCACGCCGCTCGATATCCTCGAGGCGGTGCATCGCGGGGTGGACATGTTTGACTGCATCATCCCCACGCAGGTCGCGCAGCGCGGCGCGGCCTTCACCTCGCGCGGCTTCCTGCAATTGCGCCGCAGCGTGTACAAATATTCCGAGGACGCGCTCGATCCGCTGTGCCACTGCCCGACGTGCGCGCGGTATTCGCGGGCGTATTTGCACCACCTCACAAAGTGCGGCGAGCATCTCGGCTGGCAGCTCCTCGGACAGCACAATCTCTACTTTTACCACCAGCTCATGCGCGAAATCCGGCAGAGCATTTTCGAGGATCGCTTCCTCGATCTGTACCGCGAGAAGAAAGCCTTTCTCCACGAATCGTGCGCGGACTATCCGATCCACAAGCAGAAGCCGCGGCGAAAAAAAATGGAGTTCCACCGCGGCAACTACGAGGTCCATCGCGCGCCGGAGGGCTTCGCGAGCATCCGGCAGATTTCCTCCGGCGAAATCATGCACTCGCGCACACCGCCGATGCAGGAGGCGCGCCGGCTCTACATCGAGCAGTCCGATCTCGCGACGCGGCTGCACCTTTCCGCGGATGAAAATGCGGAGGCCACCCCGCCGCTTGTGATCTGGGATGTCGGCCTCGGCGCCGCTGCAAATGCGATGGCCGCGATCCTCTGCTACGAAGATCAAGCGGCAGCCGGCCCCGTGCGTCCGATGCACATCGTGAGCTTTGAAAACGATCTCGATCCGCTGCGACTGGCGTTCCAGCACAACCGCGAATTCACCTACCTCCGCCACGCGGGCATCGGCGGCATCCTCGGCGCAGGCCGCTGGCAATCACCACAGCACGCGGGCCTGAGCTGGACGCTCGTGCAGGGTGATTTCCTGGAAAAGATCGCTGCGGCTCCCGCGCCGCCGGATGTGATTTTCTTCGACATGTTCTCCAGCAAGACCGACGCGGATCAATGGACGCTCGTCGCGCTTCGCCAAATCTTCGCCGCGTGCGCTGGCCGCGCCGTGGAGCTTTTCACATACACATGTTCGACGCCCATCCGCGCGGCGCTGCTCGCGGCGGGCTTCCACATCGCGCGCGGGCAGGGGACGGTGGACAAGACCGACACGACGATCGCGCTCACGCCCGCCGCAGCGCAGGCGCGCCAGCATGAATTGCTCGGCGGCGAGTGGCTGGGAAAGTGGGGCCGCTCAAGTGCTAAATTTCCCGCAGATGTGGCCGCGGAGGATCATGCGGCATTCGAAAATGCGATTCGTTCGCATCCGCAATTTCAGGCCGACTGAATGCCGCGCGAGCGCGCGGTTGCGTCCATTTTCACAGCCGCAAGTCCGCGGCGCACCGGAGCGCTTCCTTCAGCCAGTCCTGCTTGTGCTCCGGCGGCGGCGACCCGCTCATCACGAGCAATGCGATCAGAGTGAAGGCTTTTGTCCTAGCGGATGACTTGTGACTTATGCGAGGCATGGCGAGCGGAATCATGTCTAGCGAATCTTCGATCAGTAGCAATGAAGCGAGTCGCGGCGGGACCGCAGGCCTCCGGCTTCGGCGCACGCTGGGGATCTGCGCGGTGCTGTTCGTCGGTCTGCATTTGCTGCTGCCGTTCACCGCCGCGCCGCTCTCGCAGTCGGAGCCGAGCTTTGCCGGCGAGATTTTTCCCTGGCTGAGCCTGCCGACGAAGGCTTCGCTGCAGGCGCATCAAATGGCGACCGGCGCGCTGCGTGCGTGCGTGCCGGTCGCGCTCGTGTGCGTCGCGCTTTTCGCGGTGTACGCGAAAATGTTCCGCGCCGTCCGGGGCGTGCAGTCGCTCGCGGTGCAAGCGTTCATCTTCGCCGCGGGCGCGGCCGCGCTGCTCAGCTACGTCGTCTCGCCGGTGATGTTTTCCACGGACATTTTTGCCTACGCGATGTACGGCCGCGCGATGTCGGTTTACGGCGGGAATCCGTACGCTGAGGCGATGCCCTTTCCGGACACCGATCCCTTTTACGTCCAGTTCGGCGAAGTCTATCTCCCCTCGTGGTACGGCCCGGTGTGGACCTTCATCTCCGCGGGCGCGGCGTGGCTCACCGGTGAAAATCTCGGCGCGGCGGTGCTGCTTTTCCGCCTCATCGCGATTGTCAGCGCGCTCGCCGCGTCCGGCTTCATCTGGAGCTGCCTGCGAAAGTACTCGCCGGAAAACGCCGCGCGCGGGCTCGTGCTTTTTCTCTGGAATCCGTTGCTCGTGATGGAGACCGGGCTGAGCGGGCATAACGATCCGGTGATGCTCGTGCTCGTGGTCTGCGGCGTGTGGCTGCACCTCCGCGGACACAAGGCCGCCGCGGTGATCGCACTCACACTTTCGGCACTCGTGAAATTTCTCACCGGCATGCTCATCCCGCTCTACATGCTGCTCGTGCTCCGCGAAGCGAAGACATGGCGCGAGCGCATGAGCTTCGTGCTGCGCAGCGCGATTCCCGCTGCGGCGGTGGCGCTCGTCGCGTTTCATTTTGCAAAGGCGGACACCGACGTGCCGGTCGCACACTCGGCGACGGCTCCCGATTTTTACCTGAATAATTTCCACGATCTCATCTTCAAGTGCCTGCGCATCGCCGAGGGCGAAGATGCGGAGTCGGCCAATGTGACTGTGCATTTTTACCCGTACTGGCTGCGGCTCCACGATGCTGCCGAACTGCGCGGTGCAAAGTCGGAGGCTGCGCCCTCCATTCGCCGCGCGGCGGCAGGCGAAGAGTTCCTGCTGATCGCGCCGGACAAGACGAGCTGGATGCGCGTGTACGATCCCGTCACGCAGCGGACGGGCTACCTCACCGGCGCGGCCTTTGACGAAGCGAAGCGCCCCGCGCTCGCGGACCAAGACGCCACCGCGCGCGAACTCGAGAAGCCCGTGATCGAGCGGCAAACCGTGCGCAAGGCGAACGCCATCGTGCGCGTCGTGACGTGGCTCGGCTTCGCCGCATTCGGACTTTTCGCGGCATGGCGCACGCGCAGCTTCATCGAGTTCCTCGTGTGGTCCGGCGCGTCGCTGCTCGCGTCGTATTTTTTCATCATCACGGAAATCTGGCCGTGGTATGTGAATTGGGCGCTCGCCCTCGGCGCCCTCGCGCCCGGCCGGCTGCCGGCGCGCTTCGCGATGATCCTCTCGGCGGGCGTGCTCACGCTCTACCTCACGATCGGCTTTCAGGGCAGCCGCCTCGCGTGGATTTTCGAAATCCGATCGCTGCTGGCGTTTGTGCTGCCACTGCTGATTTTTTCCACGCTATGGTTTTTCCGCTGGCGGCTGCCGGCTCCCCATGTCTCCGGTCGCTGATTTTATTCCATGTCCTCGCGCCGCGGCTTCGCGGGACAGTCGCGCCGGCGGCTCCACGCCATGAACCACCTCTGGCGCGCGCTGGGATATCTCCGTCCGTACTGGCGTCTCGCGACCGCCTCCGCAGTGCTCACGGTGCTCGCGGCGCTCAGCGGATTGCTCGCGCCGTGGCCGCTGAAGATCATCGTGGACAATGTCCTCGGCACGCAGCCGCTGCCCGGCGTGCTCGTGCGGTTCGCCGGATTTTCCGTCGAGCAAAAGACGACGCTGCTCATCGCGGTCGTCGTCGGCAGCCTCGTGATCACGCTACTCCACCACGGCATCGCCGTGCTGCAGAGCTACCTCACCACGAGCTTTGAGCAGCGCATGATTTTGGATTTCCGCAGCGACATCTTCGCCCACGCGCAGCGGCTTTCGATGGCCTTCCACGACCAGAGCCGCGCGGGCGGATTGATTTACGCGATCAATTTCCAAGCCGACGCCGCCGCCGGCGTGATCATGGCCGCGCAGCCGCTTGCGCAGAGTGCGTTCAGCCTCGTGGGCATGTTTTGGATCACGTACAAAATCAACCCCGTCCTCGCGCTGCTGTCGCTCTCGGTGATGCCGTTCCTTTATTTTTCCGTCGTCTATTATTCGTCGCGGATACAGCAGCGCCTCATGACCGTGAAGGGCATGGAAGGCGAGTCGCTCTCGATCATCCACGAGGCGATTTCGATGCTGCGCGTCATCGTCGCCTTTGGCCGCGAGGCGCATGAGCACCGGCGCTTCCGCGCGCAGGGCGAGCGCGCCGTGAATGCGCGCATCCGCCTCACGATCCGGCAGGCGGTCTTCGCGCTCGCGGTGAATATGATCACGACCGTCGGTGCGGCGCTCGTGCTCGGCTACGGCGGCTACGGCGGCTACCAGGCGTTGCACGGGAAGCTGACGGTCGGCGCCTGCTCATCGTCATCGCGTACATCGCCGCAGTGTACGCGCCGCTGGAGGCGATCAGCACGACAGGCGGCTCGCTACAGGATCAGATCGTGAGCCTGCGCATCGCGTTCGGCCTTCATGGATACGCAGGCGGAAATCCGCGACGAGCCCGGCGCGATCACGATCGGGCGCGCGAAGGGCGACGTGCGTTTCGAGGAAATCGAATTCAGCTACAAGGGTCGCGTGGACACGCTGAAGCGCGTTTCCTTTTCCGCAAATGCTGGGCAGGTCGTCGCTGTCTGCGGGCCGCCGGGCGCGGGCAAGACGACGCTCATCAGCCTCCTCCCGCGCTTCTACGATCAGAAGTCCGGCACCATTTTTCTCGACGGCACGGACATCCGCAAAATCGCACTCAAGTCGCTCCGCGATCAGATCAGCATCGTGCTGCAGGAGCCGCTGCTTTTCTCCGCGAGCATCGCGGAAAACATCCGGTACGGACGGCTCGAAGCGACGCTGGACGAGATCATCGCCGGGGCGAAAAATGCGAACGCGCATGACTTCATCAGCAAGCTCCCCGAGGGCTACGACACGCTGCTCGGCGAGCGCGGTGCGATGCTTTCCGGGGGCGAACGGCAGCGCATCGCCGTCGCGCGCGCATTTCTGAAAGACGCGCCGGTCCTCATCCTCGACGAACCCACGTCAGCGATTGATTCGCGCACCGAGGCCGTGATCCTCGAAGCGCTGGATCGCCTCATGGCCGGCCGCACGACCTTCATGATCGCGCACCGCCTCGCGACGATTCGCAATGCCGATCAGATCCTCGTGCTGCACCACGGCGAGATCGTCGAGCGTGGCACGCACGAGGAATTGCTCCAGCGCGGCGGACTCTAAAAACAGCTCTCCGATCTCCAGACCGCGCAGTCAGCAGCTCGGCATCGAAGTCCTCCACGGGGACGCCGGACTCCCTGAAAGACGGGAAGCCTCACTCCATTCAGCTCAGCGTGGCAGGAGGTGGGATGATTCTCGGAGGCTCGCCCAAGTCGCTCACCTTTCCGCCCGACGCAAAGAACCCATAGGAAAGCGTGAGCGAAACAAGCGAAGAAGCCGCGGCGCTGGGCTTGGGCCTGAAGCCCGGCGAGCATCACTACCGCGCGTACGTCGGCCCGCCGGAAGATTACGATCTCATCGCGGCGATGACGTTCAATCTGCTCACGACGCTCGGGCTGCGCCAGCATCACACTGTGCTTGACATCGGGTGCGGCTCGCTGCGCGCGGGGCGGCTCTTCATTCCGTATCTGAATGCGGGCAACTACACGGGCATCGAGCCGAACGCATGGCTCGTCGAGGAAGGCATCCGCCGGGAACTCGGCGCGGATCTCGTGCGCATCAGGCGGCCCGCATTTTACTACAGCGATTCGCCGGCGGCGCTCCGGGGTTGCGCGCTGCAGTTCGATTTCGCCGTCGCGCAATCCATCTTCAGCCATTGCGGGCTCGATCTGATCCGCGGCTGGCTCGCCGGCGTGTCGGCGAAGCTCGCGCCCTCGGGCGCGCTGCTCGCCACCTTCCTCCCTGCAGCGCAGGACTTCGGAGGCAGCGGCTGGATCTATCCCGAATGCGTGAACTTCACCTTGCCGACTCTGCAGAAAGTCGCGGCCGAGGCGGGCCTCACTTTCCAAGTCCTCGACTGGTGGCACCCGCGTCAGACTTGGGCGCTCTTTGCCCGCGAAGGCTTCGACTCGTCATGGTTTGAAAACAAGCCGCTCACGTGGAACACGCGCGTGGCTCCGCGCGGCTGAGAATCTTCACATGGTGAATGCGCCCGCCATTCTCATCGCCGGCTCACTCGCGCAGCGGCCGGGATATGGCGGGCATGCGTGGGTTTTCCTGCAATGGCTCCTCGGCTTCCGCAGGCTCGGATACGACGTGCTCTTCCTCGACTGGCTCGATGACACCATGGGCCGCGACCGCGCCGGGCGGTCATGTGCGATCGAACATTCATGGAATCTCTCCTACCTCGACGGCGTCATGCGCGAGGCCGGCCTCGCAAATGCGTGGTCGCTGAATTGCAACCGCGGCGCGCAGACGCTCGGGCGTTCGCGTGCGGAAGTCATCGAGATGGCGGGCCGCGCGGAACTGCTCATCAACGTGATGGGCTTCCTGTCCGACTCGGAGATTTTGGATAAGCCGCGCAGGCGTGTGTTTCTCGATATTGATCCCGGCTTCGGGCAAATGTGGCAGAACCTCGGTCTTGCGACCGTCTTCGGCGGGCACGATGCCTATGTGACCATCGGCGAAAACATCGGCCGCCCCGGGTGCACGATTCCGCTGTGCGGGCTGGAGTGGATCACTTCGCCGCATCCGGTGGTGCGGAAACACTGGCCCGCGACTCCCGCTCCCGCGGATGCCGCATTCACGGGCATCGTGAGCTGGCGCGGGCCGTTTGGCCCCGTGGAATATGCGTGAAAAACGTATGGCCTGCGCGTGCATGAGTTCCGGAAATTCACCGCGCTGCCGCAGCTCACCGGACAACAATTCGAGCTCGCGCTCGACATTGACGCGAGCGACGCCAAGGACATCGCGCTGCTCATGGAGAACGGCTGGCGCGTGACCGATCCGCGTACGGCGGTGTCCGCGCCTTCCGACTACCGGGCATTCATCCAGCACTCGAAGGCGGAGCTGACGATCGCGAAAAGCATGTACGTGCAGAGCAACAGCGGCTGGGTGAGCGACCGGAGCATCTGCTACCTCGCGAGCGGCAAGCCGGTGCTGGCGCAGGAGACGGGCTTTTCGCAGAATTATGCGACGGGCGAGGGACTCGTCGCTTTCGCCACGCTCGACGAGGCGCAGTCTGGCGTGGAAACAATCCTCCGCGACTACGACCGGCACTGTCGCGCCGCGCGCGCGATTGCCGAGGAGCATTTCGATTCCGACAAGGTCCTCCGGCGACTTCTCGAAAAGCTGCGATGAGCAAAGGGCGTATCATCCTCAGCGGTGCGATCGCCAACAAAGCCGGGCAGGGCGGCGAGGCTTGGGTGCGGCTGAACCGGATGCTCGGGCTGCGGCAGCTTGGGTTCGATGTGCATTTCGTCGAGCAGCTCCAGCCGGGCGCTCCGGCGACGGCGGTGGATTTTTTCCGCGACACGATGAGCCGCCACGGTCTTGCGGAGTGCGCGGCTTTGCTCGGTGAAGATGGCGCGCGGTGCGGGCCGCCGCTTGCGCGCGTGCTGGAGTTTGCGAGTGGTGGGGATGCGCTCGTGAACATCAGCGGACACCTCGCGCTCGACGCGGTGTTCGAGCGCGTGAAGCGGCGCGTGTATGTGGACATTGATCCGGGGTTCACGCGGATCTGGCACGCGCAGGGCGCGAAGCTCGGGCTTGGACGGCACGACGCGCATTTCACCATCGGCGAAAATATCGGCACGCCCGGCTGCGTGATTCCGACATGCGGCTTCGCGTGGAGGAAAGTGCGACCGCCCGTGGTGCTCGACGCTTGGCCTGTGTTCGAGGGTGCAAAGTTCGATCGCTTCACCACGGTCGCAAACTGGCGCGGCTCGTACGGTCCGCTGGAATTCGAAGGCCGCGCCTTCGGGCTGAAGGTCCACGAATTTCGGAAGTGCATCGCGCTGCCGCGCGAGACGGGCCTCCCATTCGAGATCGCCCTCGGCATTCATCCCGGCGATCACGCCGATCTCGCCGCGCTCCGCGATACGGGCTGGCGCATCACCGATCCAGCGCAGGCGAGCGGGAGCGCGGATGCGTTTGCAAATTTCGTCCGCGGCTCCGGCGCGGAATTCTCCGTCGCGCAGGGCGTGTACGTCCACACGCACAGCGGATGGTTCAGCGATCGCACCGCCGTCTATCTCGCATCGGGTCGGCCCGCGTTCGTGCAGGACACGGGCTTCAGCCGCACGCTGTCTTCGGCAAAAGGCCTCGTGGCATTTTCCACTCCCGAGGAGGGCGCACGCCGCGCGCGAGATCGTCGGCGACTATGCCGCGCACTGCCGCGCCGCACGCGAGGTCGCGGAGGAGTTTTTTTGATTCGGGCAAAGTGCTCGCAAAATTCATCGCCGACATTGCCGCGGAACCAACCGCCGATACGCTGACTCCATGAGCACGACGAACATCAAACGCCTCAACTGGGGCTGCGGAAGCTGGACTCCGGACGGCTGGATCAATTCCGATTTCAAGGACGATCCCGGCGTCAATCTCGTCGCGGACATTTCCAAGGGCCTGCCGATCGAGAGCGACAGCCTCGACTACGCGGTGAGCATCCACTCGCTGCCGGACCTCGATCGCGGCAGCGCGGCGTATCAGCGCGGCGACCGGGATTTCTTTCTCATCCCCGACGACGAAGTGAAAAGCGTGGACGCAAAGTTCATCGTGCAGATGCTGTGGTACGGCTACACGAAGCCGCTCTTCACACACGACTTCATCATCGAGATGCTGGAGAAAGCGGGCTTCGCAAAAGTGGAACGCTGCTCGCACAAGGTCACGCGCAGTGCGTGGCCGGGGATCACGGATCTCGACAACCGCGAGGCCGAGAGCCTCCTCGTCGATGCGACAAAATAACGCGCGATGGCCGGACGCAGCCTCATCGTGAATGCGGACGACTTCGGCCTGAGCGAGGGCACGAATCGCGGCATCATCGAAGCGCACGAGCGCGGCATCGTCACGAGCGCGAGCCTCATGGTGCGTCAGCCCGCGATCGCGTCGGCGGTTGCTTTTGCGAAGGCAAATCCCGCGCTCTCCGTTGGCCTGCACTTCGATCTGGGCGAGTGGGAATGGCGCGATGGCGAATGGCGGGAAATGTATCACGTCGTGCCGAACGATGACGTCGCGGCTGTCGCCTGCGAAATTGAACGCCAGCTCCAAGTCTTCCGCGAACTCGTCGGCCTCACGCCGACGCATCTCGATTCGCACCAGCACGTCCATCAGCACGTCCATCAGCACGTCCATCAGCACGAGCCCGTGCGCAGCGCCGCGATCGCGGTGGCGGCGCGGCTCGGCGTCCCGCTCCGCGGCATTGCCGGAGGCATCGCGTTCTGCGGAAATTTCTACGGTCACGGTGCCAAAGCCTCGCCGTTTCCCGAGGGCATTTCCGTCGCAAATTTGATCGCGCTTTTCGCGACACTCCCCGAGGGCACGACGGAGCTTTGCTGCCATCCCGGTCGCGACGAGTCGCTGCGCTCATGCTACCGCGCGGAGCGGCTCGTCGAAGTCGCGACGCTCTGCGATCCCCGCGTGCGCCGCGCGCTGGAGCAGGAGCGGATCAGCCTGACGCGGTTTGGTCCGTCTCTCCGAGAGATTCCGCGTGGCCCCTGAGCATGGACAAACTGCGCATCATTTCCTGCGGCGAAGTG
Source organism: Chthoniobacterales bacterium (assembly GCA_038239865.1). Lineage (GTDB taxonomy): Bacteria > Verrucomicrobiota > Verrucomicrobiia > Chthoniobacterales > Chthoniobacteraceae > SXWH01. The sequence goes on along the minus strand of JBBSEI010000034.1, from coordinate 21,809 downwards.
CTCTGGGATCTTTTTCCGGACGGCCCGCGCTTCGGTGGCGCGCCGGCGAATTTCGCCTGCCAGGCTGCGCTGCTTGGCGGCAGCGTGACGATGCTCAGCGCCGTCGGGGACGACGAGCGCGGGCGCGAGGCGATCGAAATTTTGCGCGGCTTCGGCGTCGATCCGTCGCTTGTGCAGCAAATTCCCGAGGTGCCCACGGGCACGGTCGGCGTGAGCGTGGATGCAGCGGGGAAACCGACGTTTGAGATTCATGCCGGGTCCGCGTGGGATCGGATCGCGTGGACGCCGGGACTCGAAGAGGCGATCGCGATCGCGGATGCGATCTGTTTTGGCACGCTCGGCCAGCGCGGTGAAATTTCGCGGGCGACGCTTCAGCGTGCGCTCGTTCTCGCCCGGCACCGAGGCATTTTGCGCGTGCTCGATGTTAATTTGCGCCGCCCGTTTTTCGATCCCGCGCTCATCCGTGAATCGATCGCGCAGGCGAGCGTGCTCAAGCTCAGCGACGAGGAACTCGCCGCAGTCGCGGATGCCTGCGACTTCACGCCCGCCGCGCGACCCGAAATTACGCTGCGCGCATTGCTCGCGCATTTCGGTCTCGACCTCGTCGCCATGACGCGCGGCGCGGAAGGTGCATTGCTCGTGTCGGCCGATGAGACGATCTCGCAGCCTGGCATCCCCGTCAGCGTGCGCGACACGGTGGGCGCGGGCGATGCATTCACCGCTGCGCTCGTGATCGGATCGCTGCGGGGCGACGCTCTCGCCACGATCGCGCGCGCCGCCTGCAAACTCGCCGCCGCCACCTGCACGCACGACGGCGCGCTGCCGGTGCAGCACTCGTCATTGCGTGCCGTGCCCGCGGATTCGCACGCTCCGTCGTTCCTCACGAAAATCCAAATCGTGGACTCCCACACCGGCGGCGAGCCGACGCGGGTCGTGCTCGGCGGCGTGAGAGCGGCGGAGTTGGAAACGTACCGGCGCGCGATCATCTGCGAGCCGCGCGGGCACGAAGTCATCGTCGGCGCGCTGCTGGAGGAAGCGCGGAATTCGCGGAGCGTCGCGAAGGTCACGTTTTTCAACAACGTCGGCCTCATCGGCATGTGCGGCCATGGGATGATCGGCGTGGTCGCCACGCTGCGACACCTCGGGCGCATCACGGCGGGAGAGCATCGCATCGAGACGGCTGTCGGCGACATCACGGCCAGACTGCACGACGACGGCCGCGTGAGCGTGCGGAATGTGCGTTCATTTCGAAAAGCGAAGGTCGTCGCCGCGGGAGGCGTGACGGGCGATGTCGCGTGGGGTGGGAATTGGTTTTTCCTCGTCGCCGATCATTGCCTGGATCTTGTGCGCGAAAACATTCCGGCACTCACGCGAGCCGCGCTGGAAATGCGCGCGGCGATCCGCGCCGCGGGATTTCCCGAGGTCGATCACGTCGAACTTTTCGCCGCGCCGCACGATGCGGCGAATCACAGCCGGAGTTTCGTCCTTTGCCCCGGCGGCGAATACGATCGCTCGCCGTGCGGCACCGGCACGAGCGCGAAACTCGCGTGTCTCGCCGCCGATGGGAAACTCGCGCCCGGCGAAATTTGGCGGCAGGAAAGCATCATCGGCTCAGTCTTCGAGGGCAGTTACGAAGCGGCGGATGAGGGCGTGATTCCGACGATCACCGGCACGGCTTTCATCACGGCGGAAGCCACGCTGATCCTCGATCCGGGCGATCCGTTCCGCCAAGGCATCGCGTGATTTTTCCGTGAGGCATCGCACGCCATGAGCAGGCACGTCACCATCCTCGGCGCGGGCGTCATCGGCCTGAGTGTCGCGCTCTTCTGCGCGCGGCGCGGGATGAAAGTGACGATCATCGAGCGCAAGGCCGCGCAGCGCGACGGCTGTTCGTTTGGAAATGCGGGGATGATCGTGCCGAGCCACTTCACCCCACTCGCCGCTCCCGGCATGGTCGGCCTCGGCCTGCGGTGGATGTGGAATCCGGAGTCACCGTTCTACATCAAGCCGCGGCTCGACTGGGATTTGATCGCGTGGGGCATGCGATTCTGGCGGGCGGCGACGAAGAGTCGCGTGGCCGCCGCCGCGCCGGTGTTGCGAGATCTGAGCCTGCTCAGCCGGGCGTGCTTCGAGGACCTCCGCCTCGATTTCGGCCTGGTGAAAAAGGGACTCATCATGCTTTGCAAAAAACAGCGGACGCTCGACGGGGAAGCGCATCTCGCCGCCACCGCGCGCGCGCTCGGCATTCCGGCGGAAGTCCTCGATGCGAAAGCCACCGCCGCGCTCGATCCCGCGGTGACGATGGATGTCTGCGGCAGCGTTTTTTTCCCGATGGACTGCCACCTCTCGCCGGGTCGATTCATGGCGGTGCTGGAAGCGGAACTGCTCCGGCTCGGCGCTGACTTCCTGTGGGAGAGCGAGGTTCGCGGCTTCGCATTTGAGGGCGGAAAAATCCGGGCGGTGAAAACTTCGCGCGGTGATTTTGAGGACGACGAATTTGTGCTCTGCGGCGGCGTCTGGTCCTCGGAAATTGCGAAGGTCCTGGAACTCACGCTGCCGATGCAGGCGGGCAAAGGCTACAGCCTCACGCTCGCAAATCCGCGCCAGCTTCCCGAGCGATGCAGCATCTGCGCGGAGGCGCGGCTGGCGGTGACGCCGATGGAGGGCGCGCTGCGCTTCGGCGGGACGATGGAGATCGCGGGCATGGACGAGACAATCACGCCGCGCCGGGTGCGCGGCATCGTGCGCGCGGTGCCGGATTATTTTCCGACATTTCGCGAGAGCGATTTCGCGGACGTTCAGCCGTGGAGCGGGCTGCGTCCCGTCTCGCCGGATGGCATGCCCTACCTCGGTCGCGCGCAACGGTGGAAAAATCTCACCATCGCCACGGGCCACGCGATGATGGGGCTCAGCCTCGCGCCCGCGACCGGAAAAATTGTCGCGGATCTCCTTTCCGGTGAGCCATCCTGTGTGCCGCTCGATCTGATGTCCCCCGACCGCTTCGCATGATGAAAACAATCCTCGCTCTGCTCCTCCTCACTGGTCTCGCGCTACCCGCTCAGGATGGCCGGGACAAACGTGTGATCGCCGGATGGACCGTCCATGTAAGCGCAAAACTGAGTGAAGCCGACCCAGTGATTTTGGAACGCGCGCTGCAACTTCTGCGCGCGCAACTGGACGAAATCGTGCGCGTCGTGCCGCCGCGCGCCGTGGCGGAATTGCAAAAGGTGCCGCTGTATTTTTCGCCCGAGTATCCGCACACGACGCCGCGCGCGGAGTATCATCCGGATGCGGGATGGCTGCGCGAGCACGGGCGCGATCCGGCGATGGCGAAAGGCGTCGAGTTTACGAATGTGCGCATCTTCGAGGCGGAGACGCGCCGGATGCCAAACTTCGCGCTGCACGAACTGGCACACTCCTACCACGATCGATTTCTGCCGGGCGGCTTCGGCAATGCGGAGGTGAAGGCTGCGTATGAAAAGGCGAAGGCGGGCGGAAAATATGAGCGCGTGGAGCGTCAGGATTCCGAGGGACGCAAGCGCATGGACCGCGCGTACGCGCTGACGAATCCGCAGGAATATTTCGCGGAGGACACCGAGGCGTTTTTCACGCGAAATGATTTCTATCCGTACACCCGCGAGCAGTTGAAGGAGCACGATCCGGAGATGTTCGCACTTTTGGAAAAGCTGTGGGGCGAGACAAAGGAAACGCCACCGTCGTTCGAAGCGATCCGCCACGGAGGGTAGTCCGCGTCTGCCGACATTCGCAAAGCTCGCGATTGGCGAACGGGCGGCCATGAGCCATTCAGCATCGGCATGAGGTTCTTCGTTTTCGCATTCGCCATCCTCGTGCCGCTCGCATGTGCCGCGCCGCCGCGCGATGCCGTGCCGATCGATGCGGCAGAGTATCCGCTGAACTTCCGGCTGCATGTCGAATTTTCCGCGACGAGCGGCGGTGCGGTGCGGTTCGGGGAAAGTGTGTCCGTGCCGCTCCCGGGCGCGGCGGAGCACGATGTCGCGGTGGAGCATCCGGCGCAGGGTGCGGCGGTGCTGCGCGTGTGGTCGGCGGGAAAGCTGGTGCGCGGACCGGAGGAAGTGCCGGGGCTTTCGGCGAGCGGGGCGCGGGATTTTCCCGATTCAAAGATGGAACTCGGCGCGGATTTGTTCATCACCTGTCGCGACCAGCTCGTGCGGCTGCGCGACCTCAATGGCGACGGCGAGATGGATTTCATCGAGTGCTTCAACGACGACGCGCAAGTCATCGAGCACTTCCACGAATTCGCGATGGGCCTGCAGACGGATGCGGCGGGAAATTTCTACTACGCAAAATCCGGACGCCACGCGTTCGACTCCGTCGTCCCGCATCACGGAACGCTGCTGCGCGTGAGTGCGGACGGTTCGCACACCGACATTCTCGCTCGCGTCAAGCTCGGTGGCTTTTACGGCAACATGTTCGGCTTCACGAAAAGCCATCGCGCGATCATGTCGATCTGTTTTGAGTTGAGTTCGCCTTTTTCGCCGAAGGCCTGCATGCGGTCGTTGCGCTTCCCGTAGTAATTTTTGTCGGCGGGATTGTGGATGATGCCGGTCGTCCACGCGCGCGAGCCCCAGCCGGTGAGCACGCAACCTTTGCCGCCGCCGTCGCCGCGCAGTTCGTGGCAGTCGGCGCAGTTCAGCCCGACGTCGCCGAAATCCTTGCGGCCTTGTTCGATCAACGCCGCGTCGCGGGCGTCGGCTTCGCGCTGCGACGGGAGTTGCGCCTCGGCGCTGAGGGCGAGGATCACGCGCTCGAGCTTCGCCTTTTCGTCCGGGCTGTATTTTGGAATTTCGTCGAGGACGAAGTCGGCCATGGCACTCCGCTTCCGGTCTGTCGGCGGATGCACGAGCACGGTGCCGCCCCAGATGCGATCGGTCGCGAGCTTCTGCGGGTCGAGAAAATCGCGCAGCCACTCGCGGCTGCCCCAGCCCTTGAGTTCGGCGGCACTTTGCCGATCGCCGAGCGGCGCGCCGAGTCCGTCGCGGCCGTCGTAGCTGTGGCAACTCGCGCACTTCGCGGAGAAAAGTTTCGGCGCTTGCGTGAGCACGTCGTCGCGCAGCAGGGCGAGCGCGCCCTCGGGCGGCACGCCATGGCGGGTCGCGAGCACTTTCACGCGCTCCGCCTCGTGGTGCGCCTGCACGACGGCGGCGTTGTAGTGTTCGTCGCGCGCGTCGTGGCGGAAGGCGATCGCGGTGAGCGCGGCGAAAATGCCGAGGCCAGTCCAGAGCGCGGCCAGATTGAACGCGTGCCTGATTTTCCAACGGCTCAGCAGCGGCATCGCGAACAAAAACAGTGCGACCGCGCCGGGGATGATGACCACGCACCACAGCATCCCGCCGCCGGGCAGGCGCTGGAAGTGATCCGAAATTTCAGGAGCTGGAAGAGCCCCATGAAATACCAGTCGGGCCGCGCGGCGGAATAGCTCTCGGCGGGATTTGCGGGGCCGATCAGCTCGGCGCCGTGCCGCCACCAGACGAGCGTGAGCACCGTGGCCATGACTGCAAGGCACGCGTTTTCATAAATTCGCTGTCGTGACACGGGCAGTAAAACGCATCGCGCTCGCCGCGGAATTCCACGGCGCAGCCGAGATGCGGGCACGAAGCATTGAACGCAACGACTTCGGTTTCGCCGACGCGCCGGAGGAAAACCGCGCCGATCGCGTTGGCGGGAAATTTCGTCCACGCATCGCGCCGTTCCGTGACGACCTGGAAAAATCGCGGGACGCCATTGAGCGGCAGCGCGCTGAGGGTGGTGATTCGCACCGGCAGCGGGATGCCTTTCGATTTCAGCGGATGAGCGAGCACGATGACCGCCGCGCCGATCGGCACCGCGAGCACGCAGCCGCCGAGCGCGACACATGCGGCGGTTTTCAAAAACTCCCGGCGCTGCGGTTGCGCGGGTTCCGGCGGTGCCGACTCAGCCGGCGAAGGTGATTCGGAGCGATCCATCGCGTGATCCTAAACGGAGCGAGCGAGCCTGCACAAGCGGCGGAAGCGGAGAACGTTTCTGCGGGGCCGCCGATCCACCGGTGCCGAAGCGCGCACTTTTCCCGTCGCATTCCCGTCGTTCGCGCGGATGGCATTTCGTCGCCGCGCTGGCATCATCCTTCGCATGAGCACCCGCATTTTCCTCGTGCGCCACGGCGCGACCACCCTCACCGCGGAGGATCGTTTCGCCGGCGCGACTGATGTTCCACTTTCCGATCTCGGCCGCGAGCAGGTGCGCAGACTCGCGGCGCGGCTCGGCGGCGATCCGATCACGGCGGTGTATGCGTCGCCGCTCAGTCGCACCGTCGAGACCGCGCAGATCCTCGCCGGTCCGCACCGTCTTGCGGTGGAACGCCGCGATGGTCTGCGGGAAATTTCGCACGGCCACTGGGAGCAGATGACGCGGCACGAAGTGGAGCGGCAATTTCCCGAGGAAGCCGCGGCGTGGGAGGAAGATCCTTATACGTTCGCGCCCGTCGGCGGAGAAAGTGGGCTCGCCGTGACGGCGCGCGCCCTGCCCGTGCTGATGGAGATCGTTCGCGAAAATGGCGAGGGCAACGTGCTCGTCGTCTCGCACAAGGCCACGATCCGGCTGCTGCTGAGTTCGCTGCTCGGCTTTGATCCGCGCCGCTATCGCGACACTCTCGATCAAAGCCCCGCGGCACTGAACATCGTCGATTTCAAAGACCCCGTGCATGCGCGGCTCACGCTCTTCAACGACACTTCGCACTACGATCGTGCCGGACTGGCGATTCCGGCGGTGCCCACGGCGCGGCTTTCGAAATGGTGGGATGAAAAGATGAGCCACCGCTGAACGGCTGCGCGTGTCGGCGCGGGAGGCGGAACCGATTTTCCGCCGGCGGGCGTTTCATGCAGGACTCGGGTAAAGTCACGATTCCCAGGAAAATATTTTCGATTCCTATCGTGGACTGCTCAATAAAATGGCAGTCGCGGCCACACTTCTCCCGCGAGTGAAGTCTTTTCAATTCGACATGCGCAAGAGGACGACATCCCGGCGCTGGAAGTTCTTATTCCGCGTTCCCATTTCATCCGCGCCGAAGCAACCGAGTTGTCCGCCGCCGCGTAAAAGGTTGGACGATGTCCACGGCGATTCATTGGTTCCGACGCGATCTTCGCATCACCGACAACACGGCGCTCAATGCCGCCGTCGCTGCGCACACGCATGTCGTGCCGGTCTATCTGCTGAGTGCGTGGGAAGGCGGGCACCAGTGGTGCGGCGCAGCGCGGCAGGAATTTCTCTGCGGATCCCTCGCGTCGCTCGCGAAGAATCTGGAGGCGAAAGGCGGACGCCTTCTGATCCGCCAGGGCGCGGCGGATGCGGAACTCGAGAAGCTGATCCGCGAATGCGGCGCGAGCGCGATCTATTTCAATCGCGACCCCGATCCTTTTGGACGGGCGATGGAAAGGCGCGTGTCCGCCGTGGCTGCACGGCTCGGCGTGTCCGTGCACGCGTGCAAGGATCACGCGATGCACGAGCGGGACGAAGTGCTCACGGGCGAACGGAAACCGTTCCGGGTCTTCACGCCGTATTCGCGAGCGTGGCGGAGTCTCGAAAAAACGAGCGCGGCAAAAACTCCCGCGCGCATCTCCACGCCGCCGCACCTTGCGAGCCTCCCGCTGCCGACGCTGGCGACGTGGAAATTGAAATCCGAGGCGCGCATCGTGGAGGCTGGCGAATCCGCTGCGCGCAGACGGCTCGGCCGCTTCCTCGACGGCCCGGTGCTGCGCTATTCGGAATGCCGCGATTTTCCGGCTGGCGAAAACACTTCGCGGCTCTCGCAGGATTTCCGATTCGGCCTGCTCTCGATTCGCGAAGTGGTTGCGAGCTGCATCGCGCTCGCGAAAAAGACCGACGCCTCGGGCCGGAGAGGGATCGACATTTTCGTGAATGAACTCATCTGGCGCGAATTCTACATGCAGGTGCTGTGGCATTCGCCGGAGGTGCTCGCGCATGAGTTCCAGCCGAAGTATCGCGACCTCATGTGGAGGAGTCACTGGCGACCCGGCGAACGCGACGCGGGCGAAGATCTCGAGCGATGGTGCGCGGGGCAGACGGGCTTTCCGATCGTGGATGCGGGGATGCGCGAACTCCGCGCGACCGGCTTCATGCACAATCGCCTGCGGATGATCACCGCGATGTTTCTCACGAAGGATCTGCACATCTGGTGGATGCACGGCGAGAGCTGGTTCATGCGCTGCCTCGTGGATGGGGAAATCGCCAGCAACAACGGCGGCTGGCAGTGGAGCGCGAGCACGGGCACCGATGCCGCGCCATATTTTCGCATCCAGAATCCGTGGACGCAAGGCATCCGCTTTGATCCGGATGGCGAGTACATCCGGCGCTGGATTCCTGAACTGCGTGACGTTCGCTCCGAGGATCTCCATCAGGCACCGCACGGCGGCGAGGCGCTGGCGAAAGGCTATCCCGCTCCGATGCTCAGTCACACGACGGAACGGGAATTCGCGCTCAAGATGTTTGCCCGCTGAACCGCAATTGGTGCGGCGCCCGTGCTGCGGCCTGCGGAATCAGCGGAACATTTCGCCCACCGCCTTTTCGCGAAACGCGAAGATCTTCGCGAGCTGCGGCTTCACGAGGAAGGGATGCACGAGATCGCCGAGCGGCCCGAACGGCAGCACGTACGTCACGCGGTCGCTCACTTCGGTGCGTTCGCCGTCGAGCGCTTTGAAATGATGCTCGTGATGCCAGATGCGGTACGGGCCGATGCGCTGCTCATCCACGAAGAATTTCTTCGGCTCGACATGCGTGATTTCCGTGAGCCAGCGGACCGGGATGCCGAGCAGCGGGCGCACGCGGTATTCGATCATCAGTCCTGCATGGACGCGCTCCGGCAGCGTGCTGACGATCGTGAAGTCCAGCTCGGGAGGCGTGATCTTCGCGAGGTTGCGCGGATCGGAAAAGAAATCCCATGCGCGACCGACGGTGGTGCGGATGATCTGCGAAGAGGTGAGCGCGTGAATTCCCATGGTCGCAATCGTTACGCTGGCCGACAGGCGGCGGATGAGGCCCGCGCGGATTTACGGCTGACAAATTGATCGCAGGGTGTCTGGAACATCGCAGGCGGCTTGCTCAGACCGCCTCTTTGCGAAGCTGGGATCCGGTGCCGGCGAGCAACCGCCCAATGTGCAGCCGCATTGCAGCCGCATCGTGCATTCCATCCATGAATCTCGGCGGAATGCGGGCCATTCCAACAGCAGCGCCGAGCAGCGCGCCGACCACCGCGCCGCGATGGCAGTTGTCGCCGCCGACGTTGGTGTTCGCGATGACGCCTGCCTCGAAATCGCCGGCATATTTCCACGCGAGATAGAGCGACGCAGGAAACGCGTCGGCGATGTAGCAGGCCGGGCTAACGCGGTGGCCGATGACGACTTCGTCCGGCTCGCGCAACCATTGCTCTGCTTTGCGTTTCGAAAACCAATGGCTGGCGTGCTCGAAGATGGCTTCACGGAGATCGGCGCCGGCTGCGACCGCGGAGAGGATGCGTGCGAGTGCGTCGCCCGCGGCGAGCACTTCATCGCTGCGATGCGTGAGGCAGATGTGCGCGCGCACCGCGATGCGTGCAGCCTTTGCATCCGCCGCGAAGAACGCGCAGAGCACGCCGACATGCGCGAGGCCGCCGATGTGGATGTCGCTGCCGGCGCACTTTCGCGGCGCGGTGCCGCGCGCGTAGGCGGTGAAGAATTTCCGGTGATATTCCTCGACGTAGGTATCCCGGTGCTGCCCCGGCGTGAGCATGAATTCGATGTATCGCTGGAGATAATCGTCCGCGTCGTAGCCGTCCTTCGCGATGAGCGATCCGATGAGCACTTGCGCAAGCTGGAGGTTGAGCGTGTTTTCCCCTGCACGCAGGAACTGATGATAGTGAATGCCGCGCTGTCCCCAGTATTGCGCCTGGTCGTGCAGGATGTCGCCGCGCTCGTTGAGCGGCGTGTATTCCGAACGCCACAGGATGCTGTCGGCGTGAGGATTTTTCGGTGCGGCGTAGTCACGAACGAGACCGTAGTCGCGGACCAGCGCGGCGCGGTCGTAATACCAATGCACCGGCATCGCGAGCGCGTCGCCGATGAAGGAACCCCATGCGAGGCCGGTGCGGTTGTCGGAAGTGGTTTCGTTCATGCGCAGGTCGTTACGTCCGTCACGCTGTTTCAGGCGCGGGCGATCCGGTCCGGATTCGCTTCAACGGGAAGATGGAGACATCCACGGACTGCGCGCCGAGCAGGGATACGGGCTCATCTTTCAGCTCGAAACCCGCGAGGCATGCCGGGCCAGCGGAGACCTCGGAGACGAGCGGTGTGTGGATGCGATACGGTGCGTGATGAACGCGACCTTCGTGCAGGCAGCCCGTGTGGTCGGCGGAGAAAAGGACATACCTTTCGATCAGGAAAAATTCGAGAGAGCCTGGTTCGGCAGGGGCAGCGTGCGTGCCGGGGCTCCACGAGTATCGGCACGGCGGAGTGTTCTCGCCGCGTCGCGCACATTGGTAGCGAATCGTCCCGGCATGACGCCGCGCCTTCATTCGCGCATGAAAATATGGGAGATGAAAGAAGCGCCGCGCGATGGCCACGGCGAGAGGCTGATTGCAATCGAGCGAGTAAAACCACACTCCGGGCTGGCCATCCGCATCGTGGACATAGGTGCGAACGTTCAGTTCGAGGAACCAGGACAACCATGGCAGAGGCGGCAGCCACGCAGGCCGGACTCGTTGCATGAAAAATGGCACGACACCGACATAGGCAGCACCTTCGTGTGCATCCACAAACAGCCCCTGTGGCAGTGTCGCCTGCACCGCGCGCACCTCGATTTTCCAATGGGCGAAAAGCAAATGGTTCCAGCGCTGATAACCGATCGCTGCGGCTGGGGGCCGCTGCCGAACAGCCAACCTTTGCGCCATGTCCGGCGGTGTGACGCAGGCCGGAATCCGCAGTTCGAACGCCGCGGTTTTTCCTGACTGCGACATGCCGGTCAGGCTGCCAGCGTCCGCAGGTAAGCCGCAAGAGCGAAGAAAGTGGGAGCCCAGAGCCCGACGAAAATGCCGAAGCGTTCCGCGTGCGCCGAGGCCGCCTCGTCGCCGCCTTTTTTCATATACCAGATGGCGATGGACCCGAGAATCGAGAGGAAGCCGAGCACGGCGCAAGCGGTGCTCAGCATGAGGAAGGTGTCTTTGTTCATGGAGGTGGATGTGTTGGAGGAAACTATTGGCTGATACATGGAAACGCGCGGCGGGACGGCATGGATGCATGCCTGTCACGGTGCGAAAAATCGGACCGCACCGCGCGCCGAGCGACGAGTCGCGCGCCCTCTTGGCGGATGAACGGCATGAGTCCCCGCCAATCCTCTGCCATCGCGCGGGCGACTTCCGAGGGACAGACCTCCGCCATCCACACCGCGTCCTGCTTTGCGTCAAAGCCATCGAACGCCGCGGAAGCCAAATCGAGCTGGTCGCCGAGGACGAGAATGAGGTTGCGCACAATCTCCGGAAGCTTGCTGCGATGCGCGTTTCGACGAGCAGCGACCATCGTCCCGGCTATCGCGCCTGCAAAAGCGCAGCAGGCTTCGCCGCGCGGCCTTTGAATCCTGTGACAGCGAGGTCCGACGGGTGCAGGCCGCGATTCGTGTCCAGATCGAGCATCCGCCAGTGATGCGCGTGCAGATCAAATGGCACGCGGATGCGCTCGTCGAAATCCGTCGGCCAGACGATGCCGCCGATGTTGCGGAAATCGCGAAACGTCACATCCACCTCCGCGCGGCGCGTGCTTTCCAGGCCGCTTAGTGTCATGCGCACGCGGCGGAGTTGCTTGGTCGCGCGGTCGATAAAGAGGATCACGCGGTCTTCCTTCGCCATTCCAAATCCCGGTTTCAACACCGCGAGCACCTGATCGCACGCGGCCTTGTCCACGATGGCTTCGCCATTGGACGCGAGCACGACGCCCGGTCGGTCGAAGTAGAATGGCCCGAGCAAAAACAGCGCGTAGGCATCCGCCACGAGGGCCGCGGCGCGGCTGGCTTCGGCGTCGTTCGAGGCCACGCCGTTGTAGGCGACCGCGACTGTGCCCGGCTTGCGGACGACGATCTTTTTCCCTCCCGGTCCGGAATGCTCCTGCGCCATCACGCCCGATGCTACGAGCAGACGTTCCTCGGAGCCGCGCCGGAATTTCGTGTCGGCAAGCACCGGCTGGAATTTTGGTCCGACCGCAGCCCACGTGCCCTCGTAATGCACACTCACGTCACGCACTTTCGCGAACGCCATTTTCCCGTGGGCATCCTGTGACGCGGAGAGCAACGCCTTTGCCGCAGAGTCGCTTCTCGTGATGTCGCGCGTGCAAATCTGCGGCGACGAACAGGCAGAAAGAAGACCCGCCGCCGCGGCGAGCAGGAGTCGGAGTGCCGCGCTATTCATGGTGCGTGTCGATGCGGATCATCACTTCGTTCCGGCGCATGAAGGTCGGCGTCCACGGCGGATCGTAGTACGCAAATGTCGGCGCGCCTTTTCCAGTCAGCTTCTCCGCGTCGAGCCGCGCCCTGAGTTTCTCGATGGTGGCCGTCTCGTTTTCCGCCGTGCGACCGCCGTTGAACCGCAGCACCGCGAATCTCGCCGCCTGCACCTTGCCGAGTGTCACGCTTTCGCCCGATGGCTTCGGCACGCCTTTCTCCACGGCCTTCTTCGGCATGATGAAGCTCATCGTCTTTTTGTCCTTCGTCGAGTCGATGAGGACTGGTGCGGTCATCGCGATCTTCTCCGAGCCTTCGTTGCTGCCGGTGATGAAACGGAACAGCTTTCCGAAGCCGCCGTTCATCTCCGCGCCCTCCATCGGTGTCGTGGCGACGGTGAGCGCCGGGTAGTCGCGGATCTCAAACTTTCCATCGGTGTGGACGACTTTGTATTCCGGAGTCTCTGTCGCGGCACGCGATGTGGAGACGAGCCAGAATGCGGCGAGAGCGACCGGCACAACGATGGCGGTGATGAGGGGCATTTTGCGTTTCATAAATTTTGCGAAAAGTCCATGGGGAGGCCGACGTGCTCCCATGCGGCGCGTCCCTTTTCTGCATCGGCGAATTTCTTACGCGCCTTGTCGTTCGCGTATTTGCCGAGCACGAGGCGCAGCGGTGGCGTTTCGGATTCCACGGCGGCAATGATCGCGTCCGCCGCCCTGTCCGGGTCGCCGGGCTGTTTGCCCGACATCGTTTCGAGGAAGCGCAGGAACTTTCCGCTCGTGCGGTCGTAGTCGGCGATGTGGTTTTCCGCGCGCTCCAGCGAATTGATGAAGTCGGTCCGAAACGGGCCCGGTTGCACGATCGTGACTTTGATCCCGAGCGGCTTCAACTCGGCGGCGAGCGATTCCGAGACGCCTTCCAGCGCCCACTTGCTCGCGCCGTAGATGGAAAAGCCGGCGTAGTTCGAGATCACAGCGGCGGCGGAGATGTTCACGATGTGGCCGCTGCCTTCGGAACGGAGAATGGGCAGCGCCGCACGAATGACGTTTATCGCGCCGAAGAAGTTCGTCTCGAAATTGCGGGCGATCTGCTCCTCACCGAGTTCCTCAAAGGCGCCGACAAGTCCGTAGCCCGCATTGTTCACGATGACATCGAGCCGGCCAAAGGCTGCCGCACTTTTCACCTGCGCCGAATCTGTCACATCGAGTGCGAACACTCTGCAAGTGTCGGGGAATCGCGTCGCAAGGTCGGTGAGAGTCATGGGATTGCGCGCCGTCGCGATGACCCGGTGACCAATCGCAAGCACGCGCGCCGCGAGCGCGAGACCAAAGCCGCTGGAGCAGCCAGTCATCAGCCAGACTCGGGAGGTTGTTGTGGTTTGGGACATTCAGGAAATTTGACGCCAGCAGTGAAACGTCTTCCGGTGTGCTTCGGATGCGGAAAGGCGCCTGGCCGAACGGCGTTGAGAGAATCTGACGACAAAATCCGACGGACTTTGCCGTCTTGCAAAGATCACGGCGACAGCCAGGGGCTGCCACCCGTTCCGGCCCCTCGGGACGTCCGCGATTCTAAATCCTGATTCCGACTTCTCGCCGTGCGCGAATCATCCTACCAATCCCGGCATGCACGACGTGACGATTTTCCTTCAGGCTCTCGTGGCCGCATCCATCTTCTTTGTCTGGGTAGTCCGCTACGACAATATCGTCCAGGAGTTCAAAGAGTATCGTTTGCCGGACTGGCTGCGTGACCTTGTCGGTATTCTGAAACTCACGTTCTCGCTCATGTTGCTGATCGGGATTGAGCGGAAGCAATTCGCCATCGCAGGTGGCGTCGGCATCGCGGCATTGATGGCGTGCGCTTTTGTCATCCACCTGCGGGTCAGGAATCCGCTGCTCAAAATGCTCCCCTGCCTGATGCTGCTCGTCCTCTCGACGGCCATCGCATGGATCAACTTCCGGGTCTTGAAGGGATAGGAGCCGCGGAGTCGCAAATCAGTTTTCAGGCGATGCCGCGTCGTGTTGCAGGGACATCGCCGGCAACGACCATTAGCGCGCGAACGTCCGTCGCCGCCGCGCGGATGCGAGGACAGGAAGAATTTCACAAACTAATTCCGGCACCCGTCTCGGCGCGACCGGCGTTGACCTTGCGACGAAAGCGAATCCTCGCCTTCGGAAACAAACCAAAAACGAAAAACAGAAACTGTATGAAAAAGACATTCCTCATCGCCGGAGCCATCGCCGCGGCATTCACCCTCATCACCACCAATCTCCGCGCCGCTGAGGAGAAAACCATCGTCGGCGTCGCCGTCGGTGCCGGTCAGTTCAACACCCTCGTCGCTGCGGTCAAAGCCGCCGGTCTTGTGGACACGCTCAATGGCACGGGACCGTTCACCGTTTTCGCTCCCACCGATGAAGCGTTCGCCAAGCTTCCCGCGGGCACAGTCGAAACCCTTCTCAAGCCGGAGAACAAGGATAAGCTGACCGCGATCCTCACCTATCATGTGCTCGCCGGGAAAGTCATGGCTGCTGACGTGACCACGTCGAACCCAAAGACCCTGAATGGCAAGGAAGTAGCCATCAAGGTGGACGGTGGCAAAGTCACAGTCGGCGCGGCCACCGTGGTAAAGACGGACATCGCCGCAAGCAATGGCGTCATCCACGTCATCGACACCGTCCTCATTCCGTAAGGAACCTTCCATGCGGGGCTGGCGGCTCGAACCGCCAGCCCCTGCACGGTCCGAACACTCATTGTTCTCCGCCCATGTTTCATAAAATTGATTACCCATTTCTCATCGGAGCCTTCCTGAGCTTTCTCGCGAGTGTTTCCCTCTGGTTCCTCGTTAGTCACGAATACGGTCTCTTCGTAGGTATCTGGGTTCCGAGCATCCTCAGCCTGTGGGTGGGCGTGCGGGTTTGCATCCTCGCAACGGGAATCACCACCCGGAAGGGACGCTAGGCCATGGAATTCATCGTAGGCATCTTCTTCTTCGGACTGACAGTCACACTTATCGTCGGGAAGGGCATCCTGATGTCGCAGGAATTTGCGGAGACGGAATGGGAGCGGCAGAATCGTGAGAAGCACGCCGAAGCCGACCCGACATGATCCATCCCAATCTGGGCGGCCATCGCCGAACCGAGCTAGGCGAGCACGCTGCGTCTCTGGGTGTGATGACCGGCTCGCCGAAGGCCAGAAAAATTCCACACGTGTGCCGTCTTTCGCGGACCAAAATATCATTCGTTCCCGACGCCGGATTACTTCAATGCTAGCACCATGAAAATTTTCATCCTCGCCACCCTGTTCGTTTCCGCGCTGATCTTTTGGCTAAGCTCCGCAAGGGCTGAGCCGCTGGCATTGGGTGTCAATGCACCCGAACTCACAGCTCCCGACGAAAACGGCTCCCCGGTGGACTTGGGCAAAGTGTACCGCCGTGGCATCACGCTGGTTTACTTTTATCCGAAAGCCTCCACGCCGGGCTGCACCGCGCAGGCCTGCTCCCTGCGCGACAGCATCGCGGATCTCAAGGATCTCGGCATCACGGTACTGGGTGTCAGCCACGACACGGCGGAGACGCAGAAGAAATTCAAGGCAAAGTACAACCTCCCGTTCACCCTCATCGCCGATCACGATGGGAAAGTGATTAAGGCTTTCGGCGTGCCAACGATCATGTTCGGAATCTCCAAGCGGCAATCGTTCCTAATCAAGGACGGGAAAGTCGTGTGGCGCTCGTTGTCGGCTCAGACCAGCAGCCACGCGGAAGAGGTGCGGAAGGCGGTCGCGTCGCTGAAGTAGGCAGATAGCATCGGCGGGCGAGGCGTCCGCGGCCAGTCAGGGTAGTTCAGTCCCACCGGCCTGCGCGGCCCCGGTGCTTCCACCGGGACGCGGTGAAGACCGGGCACCAGTTTCTGTTGTCGGCGCGGCGTCGTTCGGTCATTCTCCACGTCGATGCAGACGGATACTGAAAACAACGCCGACGCGGAGATCGATCTCCTGCGCCAGATCGGGCAGGGAGATCGCGGGAGTTTCGAGGCGCTTTACGATCGTTTTTCGCGCGTGCTTTTTTCCATCGCGTATCGCGTGCTGCACAGTCAGGAAGCCGCGGAGGATGTGCTGCAGGATGCGTTCGTCCAGATCTGGGAAAAGGCGGCGCTCTACGATCCGTCGCGCGGCAAGCCGATGACGTGGGCCATCACGCTGACTCGCAACAAGGCGATTGACCGCCTCCGCTCCACGCAGCGCCGCGGCAGGCTGCAGGATGATTTGCTGCACGAATCGCAGACGCTGGAGCAGTTCGACGACAAGAATTCCTTCGACGCGGTGTCGTCGGTGGAGACGGGCGAACTCGTCCGCACGGCCATCGCGAAGCTCTCGAAAGATCAGCGCCAGGCGATCGAACTCGCGTTCTTTTCCTCGCTCACGCAGACGGAAATATCCGAGCGTCTGAACGAGCCGCTCGGGACGGTGAAGGCGCGCATCCGCCGCGGGATGATGAAGCTCCGCGAGCTGCTCGGCCCGCGCCTGTAGCGGCTGCGCGTGCGACGGGCCGCGCGTCTGCCAGCCCGCCCGGTTCCGCACCGACCACGGTGCGTCGTTTACAATTTTGCAAGGTCTTCGCGAGCCTGCTGCTTCACGATGTCATCGGCCTTGTCGCCATTCGGAAGACTGAGCGCCCGGTTGAGACTTTGCCGCGCCCGCTCCCGATCGCCCAGCGCCGCATAGCAGCGGCCGAGCGCGGCGTGGTTGCAAACGCGCTGCGGATTTAGGGCCACGGCTTTTTCGAGGAAACGCTCGGCATCCTTGTTGGTCGCGGTGGGGAGGGCTCCATAGACGACCCGTGCAGCGGCGCGGAGAAAACCGTTGAGGTTCGCAATCTCGTAGCTCCATGAGCCAAGCACGAAGTACGTGAGATCGTTTTTCGGATCGAGGGCGAGCGCGTTGTCGGCGTGTTCCTTGATCACCTTCGAGTAGGCGATCTTCGTCTTTGCGTCGGCAACGGTGGCCGCGCGTCCGTAGCAAATCGCCAGCGAGAGGTGCGTGAGGGCATTCTTCGGGCTGGCGGCCACGGCGCGACGGGCATAGCTCACCGCCTTCTCCGCCAGCGAGCGCTTCGCCGCCTGGTCGGCACCTTCCAGCACGAGCTCGGCGTATTGCTTCGCGACCCTTCGCAAAACTTCCGCATCTTCCGGTGCGAGCTTCTCCGCTTTGAGGCAGATGCCGAGTGCATCCTGGTTCTTGCCCAGCTTGTCCAACGCGTCGGATTGCCTGACGAGGTCGCCGACTTCAGAGCCGAATGCGAGAGATGAAAGCAGTGCGCAGGCAGCGAGGAAAAAGGTGAGCGTGGATTTCATGGAGGGTGGATTCGTAAAGCGAAAAGCGACCATCCATTCCGGCATCCTGCAATCGCTTTCCGATCCGGGTGAGGGCTGCAACAGGCTGCCTACGCCGCAGCTTTCCCGGCGAGCTCGTGCTCGCGGGCAACCAGCCAAAGCGGCTGGCCAGTTTCGTCAAAAAGCGGCGTGATGGCGATCTCCACCCAGTACGGACTGCCGTTCTTGTGGTAATTCAGAATCGTCTCACGGCAGGGCTGATGCTCCTTCACCGCGCGGCGCATTCTCGCGGCTGTCTCACGGTCGGTGTCCTTGCCTTGCAGGATCGGGCCGAGATTTTTACCGCGCAATTCTTCGAGCGTGTACCCGCACATCGCGGTGAAGGCGGGATTCACCCACTGCACGATGCCGTCCGGGCCGGACATCACGAAGCATTCCGCGGAAGTCTGCTGCGGATGAGCGGCGAGTTTTCCGAGGATGCGCGACTTCAATCCCGGCGAAGGCGCGGGAATCCCCGACGGCAGAGCCGCGAGCGTGACTGCTGCGGCGACTTCACACAGCCCGGCCACGAGTTCGCGCAACTCATTGTGAAATTCAAGGATCAGCTCAAACTGCTCGCGTTCGCCCGGCGTCATCGCACCGGAGGCGTAGAGTGCGGCTCGTTCCTGAAGGGTCTCGGGGATCATGTGGATGGTGGGTTCGATGGGTGATTCTTCGCGGGATACGGGCCTCTTTGCAATCCGGATGCATTCCGGTACACACTTTTCACGCTCATCCCGCTGCATCCATTGAGCTGGCTTGAGCGAACAGTCCGAGCGTCGCAGCTCCGAACAAAAAAATTCCCAACCATGCCTGCACATTTCCTTACTCGGACAATATCACTTTCACCGCCGGCTTCGCGGGTTTTGAAAACGGCAGGGGTGCTGGCGGCAATCGTGACATTGACGAGCATCGCGTCCGCGAAGAAAGCGTCGTCGCCGCCGCTCCGGACGGTCGCGGATGTGGATCTGAAACGCTACATGGGCGACTGGCATGTCATCGCGAACATCCCGTATTTCGCCGAGAAGGGGCTCGTCGGCTCCGTGGAAAGTTACGCCCTCCGCCCGGACGGCCGGATTGATAACTGGTTTACATTTCGGAGAGGTTCTTTCGACGCGCCTCAGAAAAAAATCACGGCGCTCGCCCGCGTGCACAATCCGAGGACGAACGCGGAATGGCGGGTGAAATTTTTCGGATTAATCACCGCGGACTACCTCGTGCTCGACCTCGATCCACAGTATCGCTGGACGGTCGTCGGCCACCCGTCGCGGAACTACGGCTGGATCATGGCCCGCGCGAAAACGCTGCCGGAAAAAACCTATCGGGCGATCCTGCAACGGCTGGAAGCCCAGGGCTACGACGCGACCCGATTTGTCAAAGTGCCGCAGATTCCGCCGCAAAGCGCCGGAGCTGCGCGGAGGGAAAACTGACGTGTCTGCGCAAAAGCAACCCGTCGCCTCCGCCCGTTCGGGCGTGGCGTGCATTTCCAAAATGGAATCCGCTGAGCCGCATTTTTCGAACTCAGGCAATTGCGATGTCGCTCCGGTGTCGGAGTCTCTTTCCGATTCCGCGCGACCGCAGCCGCGCCGCCGCGTCGCCTTGATGCTGCTCACGATCCGCCAGTGGTTCGACTCGGATTATTTTCCCGGCGGTGCCGATGCCGCGCGCGCGATGCCCGACCGCTTTGAATGGCAGCGCGCGCTGCCATTCGTCTTTCTGCACCTGGGTTGCCTGCTCATGATCGCCGTGGGCTGGAGCTGGACTGCGGTGGCCGTCGCGACCGCGCTTTACCTCGTGCGGATGTTTGCCGTCACCGCGCTTTACCATCGGTATTTTGCGCACCGCGCGTTTCGCACGAGCCGCGCAGTGCAGTTCATTTTTGCGGTGGTCGGCAATACAGCGATCCAACGCGGGGCGCTTTGGTGGGCGTCGGTCCACCGGCATCATCACAAGCATTCCGATCAGGAAGAAGACGCGCACTCGCCGGGACTCCGCGGCTTCTGGTGGGCGCACATCGGGTGGATGACGACGAGCAAAAATTTCCCAACCGACTACAAAAGCGTGAGCGACCTCGGAAAATTTCCAGAGCTGGTTTTTTTGAATCGTTTCGATCTCATTGTGCCCGCGCTTTTCGGCGGTGCGCTCTACGGATTCGGCGCATTGCTCAATGCGCTCTGGCCGCAGCTCGGCACATCGGGCGCGCAGATTTTTGTCTGGGGATTTTTCATCAGCACCGTGGTCCTGCTCCACGCGACGCTCTTCGTGAATTCGCTCGCGCACGTCGTCGGCACCCGCCGTTTCCAAACGGGCGACGACAGCCGCAACAGCCTGGCACTCGCGCTCGTCACGCTCGGCGAAGGCTGGCACAACAATCACCACCGCTACATGAGCACCGCGCGGCAGGGCTTTTACTGGTGGGAAATAGACGTGAGTTTCTACGTGCTGAAAATGCTCTCGTGGACCGGCCTCATCTGGGATTTGAAACCCGTGCCTGCCAGCATCTACGCCGAGGCGGCGGCGAAAAAAGCCGCGTAGCGTGAAGACGCTCGCCATCATCGGGACCGGAATCGCCGGCCTCGGCTGCGCGCATTTTCTCCACGCGCGCTACGACATCTCGCTCTTCGAGCAGAACGACTATGCGGGCGGTCACACGAACACGATCACCGTGGATGAAGCCGGTCGCGCCGTGCCGATCGACACGGGCTTCATGGTGTTCAATCACGTGACGTATCCGAATCTCACGCGGCTTTTCCGCGACCTCGGCGTGGCGACGAAGCCGGCCGAGATGTCCTTCAGCGTGCAGCATACGCCGAGCGGCCTCGAATACAACGGCGGCAGCCTGAACCTGCTTTTCGGCCAGCGGCGCAATCTTGTGAACGTCCGCCACTGGCGGATGCTGATGCAGATCAATCGCTTCAACAGCGAAGCCATCGCCGCGCTCGACGATCCGCGCTTTGCCGAAATGAACCTGCGCGATTACGTCACCGCGCGCGGCTACGGCGGCGACTTCCTCGCACGCTACCTCGTGCCGATGAGCAGCGCCGTGTGGAGCACGCCGCCCGAGCGCATGCTCGAATTTCCGGCGGCGACGCTGCTGCGCTTCTGGCACAATCACGGCTTCCTCGGCCTGCACACGCAGCACCCGTGGCTCACCGTCACCGGCGGTTCGAAGTCGTATGTGGAAAAAATCACCGCGCCCTTCCGCGACCGCGTCGCGCTGAAACAGAAAGCCGTCCGCGTGCAGCGTGCCGAGGGAAAAGCGAAGGTCTTCACAGCGGACGGAACCTCGCGGGAGTTCGACAAAGTCATCCTCGCGTGCCACGCCGATCAGGCGCTCGCATTGCTCGCCGATCCGACCGGGAGGGAGACGCGGCTGCTGCGCAATTTCGAGTATCAGCCGAACACCGCGACGCTGCACACCGACACGTCCTTCATGCCGCGCACGCGCCGCTGCTGGGCTTCGTGGAACTACCGCATCGCCGCCGACGGCACGCCGAGCACACACTATTGGATGAACCGTCTCCAAGGCGTCTCCGATCGCGCGGACTATTTCGTCTCGCTCAACTGCCACGAGCGCATCGCGCCCGATCGCGTGTTGCGCCGCATCGAATACGAGCATCCGCTTTTCAATCTCGCCGCCATCGCCGCGCAGCGCGAACTGCCGCAACTCAATCGCATCGCACCCGAGCAGACCACTTATTATGCCGGTGCGTGGTTCAAATACGGCTTCCACGAGGACGGCTTCACCAGCGCGCTCGAATGCGCACGCGCAGTCACCGGCGAGCCCATCTGGTCATGAACTCCTGCCTTTACGAGTGCTCCGTCATGCACCACCGGCTTGAGCCGAAGGAGCATCATTTCAACTACCGCATCTTCATGTTCGCGCTCGATCTTGATGAAGTGCCGGCACTCGCGAAGCGCCTCCCGTTCTTCAGCCTCAACCGCTGGAAC